>NZ_JBFUJW010000017.1:0-85476 GCF_056555145.1 Mycolicibacterium sp. P4_G11 | reverse complement strand
GTTTTTGTTTGGAGAGTTTGATCCTGGCTCAGGACGAACGCTGGCGGCGTGCTTAACACATGCAAGTCGAACGGAAAGGCCCTTCGGGGTACTCGAGTGGCGAACGGGTGAGTAACACGTGGGTGATCTGCCCTGCACTTTGGGATAAGCCTGGGAAACTGGGTCTAATACCGAATATGACCACGCTCTTCATGGGGTGTGGTGGAAAGCTTTTGCGGTGTGGGATGGGCCCGCGGCCTATCAGCTTGTTGGTGGGGTAATGGCCTACCAAGGCGACGACGGGTAGCCGGCCTGAGAGGGTGACCGGCCACACTGGGACTGAGATACGGCCCAGACTCCTACGGGAGGCAGCAGTGGGGAATATTGCACAATGGGCGCAAGCCTGATGCAGCGACGCCGCGTGAGGGATGACGGCCTTCGGGTTGTAAACCTCTTTCACCAGGGACGAAGCGCAAGTGACGGTACCTGGAGAAGAAGCACCGGCCAACTACGTGCCAGCAGCCGCGGTAATACGTAGGGTGCGAGCGTTGTCCGGAATTACTGGGCGTAAAGAGCTCGTAGGTGGTTTGTCGCGTTGTTCGTGAAAACTCACAGCTTAACTGTGGGCGTGCGGGCGATACGGGCAGACTAGAGTACTGCAGGGGAGACTGGAATTCCTGGTGTAGCGGTGGAATGCGCAGATATCAGGAGGAACACCGGTGGCGAAGGCGGGTCTCTGGGCAGTAACTGACGCTGAGGAGCGAAAGCGTGGGGAGCGAACAGGATTAGATACCCTGGTAGTCCACGCCGTAAACGGTGGGTACTAGGTGTGGGTTCCTTCCTTGGGATCCGTGCCGTAGCTAACGCATTAAGTACCCCGCCTGGGGAGTACGGCCGCAAGGCTAAAACTCAAAGGAATTGACGGGGGCCCGCACAAGCGGCGGAGCATGTGGATTAATTCGATGCAACGCGAAGAACCTTACCTGGGTTTGACATGCACAGGACGCTGGTAGAGATATCAGTTCCCTTGTGGCCTGTGTGCAGGTGGTGCATGGCTGTCGTCAGCTCGTGTCGTGAGATGTTGGGTTAAGTCCCGCAACGAGCGCAACCCCTATCTTATGTTGCCAGCGCGTTATGGCGGGGACTCGTAAGAGACTGCCGGGGTCAACTCGGAGGAAGGTGGGGATGACGTCAAGTCATCATGCCCCTTATGTCCAGGGCTTCACACATGCTACAATGGCCGGTACAAAGGGCTGCGAATCCGCGAGGTGGAGCGAATCCCTTGAAAGCCGGTCTCAGTTCGGATCGGGGTCTGCAACTCGACCCCGTGAAGTTGGAGTCGCTAGTAATCGCAGATCAGCAACGCTGCGGTGAATACGTTCCCGGGCCTTGTACACACCGCCCGTCACGTCATGAAAGTCGGTAACACCCGAAGCCGGTGGCCTAACCCTTGTGGAGGGAGCCGTCGAAGGTGGGATCGGCGATTGGGACGAAGTCGTAACAAGGTAGCCGTACCGGAAGGTGCGGCTGGATCACCTCCTTTCTAAGGAGCACCATTTATCGATTCCCCCGTGCCGGCAATAGTGCCGGGGTTCATGGTTGGGAGATGGCCGGCGCCTGTAGTGGGTTTGCTGGTGGGTGCATACAACAAACGTTCGTCTCGGTGGAAAATCCTGGGGCGTGAAGAATGGCCAGACACACTGTTGGGTCCTGAGACAACAGGCCCGTTGCTTCCCCTCTTTGTGGGGTGGGAGACACCGCTCCGTTGGGGGTGGTGGGGGTTGTTGTTGCCTCACCGGTTTTGGTGGTGGGGTGTGGTGTTTGACTTGTGGATAGTGGTTGCGAGCATCTAACGCGCAAATGTGCACTCCGAATCTTCGGGTTCGGGGATGTTTTTTGTGTGTTGATGTGCAATTTTGATTCTTGTTTTCAATTGGTTTTTGTGCGTAAGTGTTTAAGGGCGCATGGTGGATGCCTTGGCATCAGAGGCCGATGAAGGACGTAGGAGGCTGCGATAAGCCTCGGGGAGCTGCCAACCGAGCGTTGATCCGAGGATGTCCGAATGGGGAAACCCAGCACGAGTTATGTCGTGTTACCCATGCCTGAATATATAGGGTGTGGGAGGTAACGCGGGGAAGTGAAACATCTCAGTACCCGTAGGAAGAGAAAACAATTGTGATTCCGTGAGTAGTGGCGAGCGAAAGCGGATGAGGCTAAACCGTATGCATGTGATACCGGGTAGGGGTTGTGTGTGCGGGGTTGTGGGACCTATCTTTTCAGCTCTATCCGGCTGGAGGGCAGTAAGAAAATGTCGTGGTTAACGGAAGTGGCTTGGGATGGCCTGCCGTAGAGGGTGAGAGTCCCGTACGTGAAAACCCGATGTCTGCCTTGATGGTGTTCCCGAGTAGCAGCGGGCCCGTGAAATCTGCTGTGAATCTGCCGAGACCACTCGGTAAGCCTAAATACCTTCTGATGACCGATAGCGGATTAGTACCGTGAGGGAATGGTGAAAAGTACCCCGGGAGGGGAGTGAAATAGTACCTGAAACCGTGTGCCTACAATCCGTCAGAGCCCTCGTTTACGTGGGGTGATGGCGTGCCTTTTGAAGAATGAGCCTGCGAGTCAGGGACATGTCGCGAGGTTAACCCGTGGGGGGTAGCCGTAGCGAAAGCGAGTCTGAATAGGGCGTATCCCGTAAGGGTGTAGTGGCATGTTCTGGACCCGAAGCGGAGTGATCTACCCATGGCCAGGGTGAAGCGCGGGTAAGACCGCGTGGAGGCCCGAACCCACTTAGGTTGAAGACTGAGGGGATGAGTTGTGGGTAGGGGTGAAAGGCCAATCAAACTCCGTGATAGCTGGTTCTCCCCGAAATGCATTTAGGTGCAGCGTTGCGTGTTTCTTGCCGGAGGTAGAGCTACTGGATGGCCGATGGGCCTCACCAGGTTACTGACGTCAGCCAAACTCCGAATGCCGGTAAGACAAAAGCGTGGCAGTGAGACGGCGGGGGATAAGCTCCGTGCGTCGAGAGGGAAACAGCCCAGATCGCCGACTAAGGCCCCTAAGCGTGTGCTAAGTGGAAAAGGATGTGCAGTCGCGAAGACAACCAGGAGGTTGGCTTAGAAGCAGCCACCCTTGAAAGAGTGCGTAATAGCTCACTGGTCAAGTGATTGTGCGCCGATAATGTAGCGGGGCTCAAGCACACCGCCGAAGTCGCGGCATCCGCAAGGATGGGTAGGGGAGCGTCCTGCATCCGGTGAAGCAGCCTAGTGATGGAGCTGTGGAGGGTGTGGGAGTGAGAATGCAGGCATGAGTAGCGAATAGGCAAGTGAGAACCTTGCCCGCCGAAAGACCAAGGGTTCCTGGGGCAGGCCAGTCCGCCCAGGGTGAGTCGGGACCTAAGGCGAGGCCGACAGGCGTAGTCGATGGACAACGGGTTGATATTCCCGTACCCGTGTGTGTGCGTCCGTGATGAATCCATTGTGCTAACCATCCAAATGGCACGTGATGATCCTTTCGGGGATCACGTGTTGCCGGCTGCGTGGGACCCTGGTGGGTAGTAGTCAAGCGACGGGGTGACGCAGGAAGGTAGCCGTACCGGTCAGTGGTAATACCGGGGTAAGCCTGTAGGACGAACGATAGGCAAATCCGTCGTTCATATGTCTGAGAGGTGATGCATAGCCGAGTGAGGCGAATTCGGTGATCCTATGCTGCCAAGAAAAGCCTCTAGCGAGTGCACACATGGCCCGTACCCCAAACCAACACAGGTGGTCAGGTAGAGAATACTAAGGCGTACGAGTTAACTATGGTTAAGGAACTCGGCAAAATACCTCCGTAACTTCGGGAGAAGGAGGACCCCTTACTGTCAACACCCTTGCGGTGGGCAGCGGTGGGGGGTGGCACAAACCAGTGAGAAGCGACTGTTTACTAAAAACACAGGTCCGTGCGAAGTCGCAAGACGATGTATACGGACTGACGCCTGCCCGGTGCTGGAAGGTTAAGAGGACCTGTTAACTCCTTCGGGGGTGAAGCGGAGAATTTAAGCCCCAGTAAACGGCGGTGGTAACTATAACCATCCTAAGGTAGCGAAATTCCTTGTCGGGTAAGTTCCGACCTGCACGAATGGCGTAACGACTTCTCAACTGTCTCAACCATAGACTCGGCGAAATTGCACTACGAGTAAAGATGCTCGTTACGCGCGGCAGGACGAAAAGACCCCGGGACCTTCACTACAACTTGGTATTGGAGTTCGGTACGGTTTGTGTAGGATAGGTGGGAGACTGTGAAGCGCACACGCCAGTGTGTGTGGAGTCGTTGTTGAAATACCACTCTGATCGTATTGGGCTTCTAACTTCGGACCGTATATCCGGTCCAGGGACAGTGCCTGGTGGGTAGTTTAACTGGGGCGGTTGCCTCCTAAAATGTAACGGAGGCGCCCAAAGGTTCCCTCAACCTGGACGGCAATCAGGTGTTGAGTGTAAGTGCACAAGGGAGCTTGACTGCGAGACCTACAAGTCGAGCAGGGACGAAAGTCGGGACTAGTGATCCGGCACCCCCGAGTGGAAGGGGTGTCGCTCAACGGATAAAAGGTACCCCGGGGATAACAGGCTGATCTTCCCCAAGAGTCCATATCGACGGGATGGTTTGGCACCTCGATGTCGGCTCGTCGCATCCTGGGGCTGGAGCAGGTCCCAAGGGTTGGGCTGTTCGCCCATTAAAGCGGCACGCGAGCTGGGTTTAGAACGTCGTGAGACAGTTCGGTCTCTATCCGCCGCGCGCGTCAGAAACTTGAGGAAACCTGTCCCTAGTACGAGAGGACCGGGACGGACGAACCTCTGGTCTACCAGTTGTCCCACCAGGGGCACCGCTGGATAGCTACGTTCGGACAGGATAACCGCTGAAAGCATCTAAGCGGGAAACCTCTTCCAAGACCAGGACCGGCCGAAAACTTACACACACCAAAAAAGAACCAATTGTGTGTAAACAAGAACATTGCACATCGTGCCCGCAACCACTATTCACGACACAAAAGTCGAACAGACCACACCCCACCACCAAATAACACCCCCAAAGGGTGCTAAACGGCCGGTGGAGGCGTAATTAAATAGAGTTACGGCGGCAACAGCGGCAGGGAAACGCCCGGTCCCATCCCGAACCCGGAAGCTAAGCCTGCCAGCGCCGATGATACTGCCCTGCACGGGCGGAAAAGTAGGACACCGCCGAACACAAATTGACCTCGACCCCCGATGAAAATCGGGGGTCGAGGCATTTTTGCGTTTTGACGCATTTCTATTTCGGCCTCTATTTCGGCGCCGCGGAATTCCACGGCGCCGGCCGGCGTCGTTCCATCAATCGAATAGCGTCGGCTCCTCAGTGCCAGACCGGCTCTTCTCCAGATTGAGCAGCAGCTTCTTGCGATCCAATCCGCCGCCATATCCCGTCAGGCTGCCATTCGCCCCGATCACACGATGGCAGGGCACGATGATGCCGACCGGATTGTGCCCGTTCGCCAATCCGACGGCCCGTGACGCTCCCGGCGATCCGACCTGCACGGCGATTTCACCGTAGGAACGCGTTTCGCCGTACGGGATGGTCAACAGCGCACCCCAGACGCGGCGCTGGAACTCGGTGCCGATGAGGTCGAGCTCCAAGTCGAATTCTTGGAGGTCACCGGCGAAGTACGCCGTGAGTTGGTCGACGGCCTCGGGAAATGCGGTCTCGTCGGGCTCCCAACCGTCATGGCTGGGTTCGTAGGTCTGATCGTGCATCCGCAGATGTCGTATCCGGCCGTCGCGGCCGGCGAGGGTGATGGTGCCGACCGGGCTCTGCATGGTCCGGGTCTGCAAGGTGGCGGTCATGCCTGCTCCTGTCGGGGTGATGGCGTCGTCAGCGGCGGCCATTGGTTGACCGCATGATCCAGGGAGGTCCATAGGTGTTGCGTGGCGTAGGCGCGCCACGGGCGCCAATGCGCACTGTGCTCGATCAATTTGCGTGGATTATCCGGCAGCCCAGCTTGTTTGGCCGCAGCCTGGACCCCGAGATCGCTGGCAGGAAAGGCATCAGGATCACCGAGCCCCCGCATCGCGATCACCTCGGCTGTCCACGGCCCGACCCCGGGCAGTTCGGCCAACTGGGTACGGGCCTGCAACCAGTCCGATCCGGCGTCGAGCTCAAGGGTGCCGGCGGCGAGGGCGCCGATCAGCGCGACAACGGTCCGTCGGCGGGACTCCGGAAAGGCGAGGTGGCTCGGATCGATCTCGGCCAGCTGCGAGACGGAGGGGAAGACATGCGTCAAGCCGCCCTCTGGGTCGTTGATGGTCGAGCCGTAGGCGACCGCCAGCCGGCGGGTATGCGTCGCTGCCGCCTTCATCGATACCTGCTGGCCGATCACCACCCGCAGTGCCAATTCGTTCTCGTCGACCGTGCGGGGGATGCGCTGCCCAGGTGCCTTGGCGACGATGGGCGCAAGGTTCCGGTCGGTGTTGAGGACGTCGATGACGGCCTCGGGGTCGGCGTCGAGGTCGAGGAGTCGCCGGCATCGGGCGATGGCGGTGGCCAGGTCGCGGAAGTCGTCGAGGATCAGCGTGCACTGGACGTGGTCGACGCTCGGCGACAGTCCGACGATGCCGGTGCCGTTGGGGAGCCGGAGGGTGCGGCGGAAAGCACCGTCGCGGACTTCTTCTACGCCGGGTACCGCGCCGGCCGCAAGATGGCCGAACACCCCTTCGTAGGCGAAGGGCGTCCGAACGGGTAGTCGGACGGAAAGAGTTCCCGTGCCGGGGTTTTCGTTGGGTTCGAACCGGGTTTGAGCTCGTTGACGGAGTTCGGTCGGCGTCAGTGCGCATACTTCGCGAATGGTGTCGTTGAACTGACGGATGCTCGAGAAGCCGGCAGCGAACGCGACGTCGCCGAAGGGCAGTTTCGTGGTCTCGATCAGGACGCGGGCGGTCTGGCTCCGTTGGGCGCGGGCGAGTGCCAAGGGGTTTGCGCCGACCTCGGCCTGCAGCAGCCGCTCGAGCTGTCGGGTGGTGTAGCCGAGCCTGGCGGCCAGCCCTGTGACGCCCTCGCGGTCGACGGTGCCGTCGGTGATCAGGCGCATCGCGCGGGCGACCACATCGGTGCGAATGTTCCACTCCGGCGATCCCGGCGACGCGTCGGGCCGGCAGCGCTTGCAGGCCCGGAAGCCGGCCCGCTGCGCTGCCGCGGCGGTTGGGTAGAAGCGGACATTGCGCGCGAATGGCGGCCGGACCGGGCAACTGGGACGGCAGTAAATGCCCGTGGTGAGGACGGCCGTGACGAACCAACCGTCGAACCGGGCGTCCTTGGATTGGACTGCCCGATAGCAGCGGTCGAAGTCGTCATACATGCCTTCGACAATGGCATGCGCCCTGGCCGAGTACTAGCGGAAAATCGACATCAACGTGGCTCGCGAGACAATTTTAATCGTTTGTCTCGTTTTCTACTGACTTGTGTGTTGGGCTTTGTTATAACTGGAACGCGTTCTAGTCGGGGTCGAGGGGAAGCACATGCCAATGAACAGTCGTGAGCAGTTGCCAACTGGCGCAGCCAGATTCGTCGGCCGGGTTGGTGCATTGGCAGTCGCCCTGGGAATCGGCGTGGCCGTGGCAAGTAGCCCAGGCGTGGCGTTTGCGGCCCCGAGCGACGCCGGAGGGTCCTCGTCGGACAGCCATGCCAAGGGCGAGGGTCATGCCACGGGTGACGGCGACAAGGCCGACCCGAGCAAGCCGAAGCCCGACAAAGGGGACAAGCGTTCGGGCGTCCTGAATTCGGCGAAGAAGTCGTCGAAGCGGCCGTCGGGGAAGACGGATGTCGCGAAGCCGTCGGCCGCGAAGGATGCGATCGACACCGACAAGGCATCCGGGCCTGAAGCCAAGCCCACCGCCAAGAAGGTTGCCAACACGCCGACTGTGACCGCGGCCAAGAAGCCCCCGACAGTGCAAGCGAGCGTGGCGGCGAAGGAGGACGCGCCCACGCGCTCCGTGCCGCGCGTGCATGCCGTCGCGCCGGTCGCTGCAATCGGTGCGCCGGTCGCTGCGGCTACCGCGGCGGTGTCGCACGCGCTCGCGGCCGTGGGGCTGAACGGGACGGCGAATGCGTCCGGGAATCCGGTGGCACCGCTGCAGAATGCCGCGTTGTCCGCGCTGCTGGGCGCCACCCGTCGCGAGACTGCATCCTCCTCGGCGACAACGACATTGGCAGCCGCGCCGACGTCGCTGCAGAGCACACCCACTGTGCTCGGTACGGCACAGCAGCTGGCTGCCGAGAGGAAAGCCAACGCCATCGTGAACACGCTGCCGATGCAGTTCATGAAGGCGATCCTGAAGTTTGCGTTCCAGATGAATGCCAAGCAGCAGTACTCCCAGGTCGGTGGGCCCGATCAGGAGAACGTCGACCAGTTGGGCCAGGCAGTCGACGAATACGCCCAACAGGCCGCCATGGAGTACCAGCTGCTCAACCCGATGCGACCGACGGTGCTGGAAATGGTTATGCCGCCGCACAATTGGTTCGGCCAGTCGATCACCGGCACCCGCATCCTGTACGACAACCCGGACACCATCTACCGGATGATGGCGGTCAACTCGACGTCGACGTACGTCATCAGCGGGAAGTTCGGCCCGGGGGAGCGCCCGGCGGAGACCACGTTCAGTGTGCTGACGGGCCTCGGTGGCAAGACCGCCGCGGTGCTCAATGCCAAGGACATGCAGATCAACCCGGACGGCACCTTCACCGTGACGGTGAGTTCCCGTCCGGCCGAAGCAGGACAGACCAACCATCTGCAGATCCCGACCGACACCACGTTGATCGTGGCTCGGAACACGTTGTCGGACTGGAACGCTCAGGAACCCATGAGCTTGTCCATTCAGCGGGTCAGTGGTCCACGGGACAGCCTGTTCGCACAGATCGGTGGCTTCGACATCCCCGGGCTGGGACCGGCCGTGTCCGGCAACCCGTTCCTGACAAACCTGGTCTCGCTCGTCCCGCCGCTGCCGGTGATGCCGCGGTTCTTGCAGGGCCTGGAAGCGTCGGTGATCCTCGCGCTCGGACTGCGGATGGAACCGCAGTACATGGATGTGGCGACCAAGGATTCGTCGGGAAAGACGAAGGCGGCCAACGTCTTCACGGATCCCGAGAGCAATGCCACGTTCTTGTCGACCCAGTTGCAGAGCGCGGGGTACTACCAACTGGCTGACAGCGAGGCGCTGGTGCTGACAATCAAGCCCGGCGATGCCGGCTATTTCGTCGTGCCGGTGACCAACGACTGGACCATCACCAAGAACTACTGGGATCAGCAGACGAGCCTGAACATCGCGCAGTCGGTGGCCAACGCGGACGGTAGCTACACCATCGTGGTGTCGCCGACCGATCCCGGTGTGGCGAACTGGGTGTCCACCGGTGGCCTCAACCAGGGGACCATCTCGATCCGTTTCCAGGACATCGACACCACCGGTACCAATCTGCCGAAGGTGAGTTCACAGGTGGTGGCGCTCAGCGACCTCGGTACGGTCCTGCCGGCCGGGACGACGTATGTCACTGCGGCACAACGGCAAGCGGCACTCGACGCACGCAAGGCCGGATTCGACAAGAGGTTCGCGCCCTACCCGCAGGTGTGACTCACCATTCGTGGTTCGGGCATTGGACGTCGACATACACCGTCGCCGCGACCGGCCCGCCCGGTTTGAAGTTGCCGGGGTTGTTCACGCCGGTGACCCAGCAGACGCTGAGCGGCTTGACGTCGAAACCGTTGGTCCAGTTGATCTGCACGAGGTAGCCCTCGGCCTGGAGGTTGTTGATGACGTCGGCTGCCGAACCGCCGGTGTCGAGGGTGGGGTCGGCCGCGGCGAGCGGAGCGAGCACCAGCGACACGGCGAGTGCGCCGGCGGCAGCAGCCATGACGGTGTGTCGCTTCATGATCACCATGATCCTCCGGATCTGTGTGAAGCAGATGTGAATTTCAGGCCAGGATGGCCAGTTGCGTCGGTTCGGACAGTCCGCGCAGGGTGACGGTGTCGCCCAAAGCCCAGTTCGCTCTTTCGGATTCACTCACGGCGTCGAGCATCGTCGCGGCGGCGGCCAGATGCCCCGGCACGGACTTGGCGAGTTCGCACAGTCGCGCCGCCGCGTTGACGGGCTCGCCGATCACGGTGTACTCGAACCGTTCCTTGGCCCCGACATTGCCGGCCACCACGGTGCCGGCGGCGACGCCGAGTCCGGCCTTCAGCTCGGGCACCTCGTCACGCAGCCGCGAGGCGATGGCCCGGGCGGCTGCCAGGGCGTCACCCTCGGTGCACTGCAACGACACCGGCGCCCCGAAGACCGCCAGCACCGCGTCGCCTTCGAATTTGTTGACGAACCCATGGTGCCGGTCCACCTCGTCGACGATGACGGCGAAGAAGCGGTTCAGCAGGGCGACGACCTCGACGGCCGGGCGGCTGGTCACCAGTTGGGTCGAGCCGATGACGTCGACGAAGATCACCGCCGCGTGCCGTTCTTCGCCGCCGAGTTGTGGCTTCTCCTGCTCGGCAAGCGCCGCGACTTCGCGCCCCACATGCCGGCCGAACAGGTCGCGCACCCGTTCGCGTTCGCGCAGCCCGTGCACCATCGAGTTGAATCCGCGTTGCAGCTGACCCAGTTCGGTGCCGTCGAAGACGACCAGATCCGTGGTCAGGTCGCCTTGCTCAACCCGGCTGAGCGCTTGTCGCACAATGCGAATCGGGCTGGCAGTCAGCCACGACACGATCCACATCAACAATGCGCCGAACACCAACGCGAACACCGCCAGGACCAGTACTGCGAAGGCGAACTGGGTTGGGGTGAGCGTGGATTGGGTCAGCGCGAACACCGCGGCCAACAGCACGCCGAGCATCGGCACTCCGGAGCCGAACGCCCACACCACCATGGTGCGGCCCATGATTCCGGGTGCCAGCCGTGAGGGCGGTCGTCCGGCCTGGAGCGCGTCGGCGGCGACCGGGCGGAGCGCGAACTCGGTGTACAGGTTGCAACTGGTGGAGACGACGATGCCGGGGAAGGTGACACCCAGCAGCAGTTTGGGAATGAACTGAGTGTCGTGCAGGGCGTAGAGCGTGGTCAGCAATGCGGCGCCGGCGCCCCACAGGCAGAGCAGCACGAGAGTGAGCTGGCCCGGCGCCCGGAAGGTGTTGCGCTGGTCCTCGATTGTCGGGGCGCGTCCTTCGATGGCCCATCGCACGCTTTGAATCACCCTGTTGGTCGCCCACACCACGCCGATCAGGAAGGCCAGCAAGATGTATGCGGGCGCCACGATCGTGGTGATCCACCAAACGTCAGCCCTGAAGACGTTTGGAGTCGGGAACAGTACGGTCTCGATGAGAATCGAGACGCCGACACCGATCATGTTGGCGACGATCACGAATGTGGTCAGGATCAGTTGGATGCGGATCCGGCGTCGGCGTTGGGATTCGGAGACGCGCCCCAGAATCCACGATCCATATTCGGGCGTGGTGGTACGCGGGGTTATGGCTTCCCGTATCCGTACCAGGCGCGTCGTCCCGGCTTGGTCCGCAGTCATTGGTCGTCAGCCTAGTTCGTGGGGCGAGTCCGAACGAGGATTCGCTGCCCCTAAGGTGGGTCGGGTGCGTCTCGTGATCGCCCAGTGCACTGTTGACTACGTCGGACGTCTGACCGCACATCTGCCGTCGGCCCGTCGCCTGCTGTTGTTCAAGGCGGACGGGTCGGTGAGCGTGCATGCCGACGACCGCGCCTACAAGCCGCTGAACTGGATGACGCCGCCGTGCTGGATCACCGAGGAGGCTGAAGAGGGTCTCGTCTGGGTCGTCGAGAACAAGGCCGGCGAGCAGTTGCGGATCACCGTCGAGGACATCGAGCACGACTCCAGCCACGAACTCGGGGTCGATCCGGGTCTGGTGAAGGACGGTGTCGAGGCTCACCTGCAGGAGCTCCTCGCCGAGCACGTGGAGCTGCTCGGGGTCGGCTACACGTTGGTGCGCCGGGAGTACCCGACGCCGATCGGTCCGGTGGACCTGTTGTGCCGGGATGAGACCGGTGCGTCGGTCGCGGTGGAGATCAAGCGGCGCGGCGAGATCGACGGCGTCGAGCAGCTGACGCGGTACCTGGACCTGCTGAACCGCGACAGCGTGCTGGCGCCGGTGGCCGGGGTGTTCGCTGCCCAGCAGATCAAGCCGCAGGCGCGCACGCTCGCTACCGACCGTGGAATCCGTTGCGTGACTTTGGACTACGACAAGATGCGCGGAATGGACAACGACGAGTTCCGGTTGTTCTGATGCCTCGGCGACGTCCGGAGCGGCCTCGGCGGGACCCGCCGCCGCTGCTCGGGCTGTCGTCGCGCCGGGTGGAGACCGGACCTGACGGATACGACTACGAGGTGCGGCCGGTGGCCGGTTCGCGCGCCGTCAAGACCTACCGGTGCCCGGGATGTGATCACGAAATTCGTCCGGGCACAGCGCATGTGGTGGTGCTACGGGTCGACGATGCCGAAGACCGCCGGCATTGGCACACGCCGTGCTGGGGGAATCGGGGGAACAGAGGACCGACCCGAAGGTGGTCCTAGATCAGGCTCAGTGCGCGGAGTCTTTGGCGGGCTCGACCAGTTCGATCAGCACGCCGCCGGCATCCTTCGGGTGGATGAAGTTGATGCGCGAGTTGGCGGTGCCACGGCGCGGGGCTTCGTACAGCAGGCGGACGCCGTCGGCGCGCAGGCGCTCGGACAGGGCCTCGATGTCGCTGGTCCGGTAGGCCAGCTGCTGCAGGCCGGGGCCGCGGGTGTTGATGAACTTGGCGATGGTCGACTTCTCGTCGAGCGGCGCCAGCAGCTGAATCTGGGCGCTACCGACCGCTGCGCCACGGACCGAGAGCATGGCCTCGCGGACGCCCTGGTCCTCGTTGACCTCTTCGTGCAGGACGATCATGCCGAGATGGTCGTGGTACCAGCGAATGGCGACGTCCAGATCCGGCACGGCGATGCCGACATGATCGATGGCGGTCACCAGGGCGCTGGCCAGCGCGGGACGGGCATCGACGTGTTCGGTGGTCATAACGTAAAGGTAACCTGAGACGACCGAATTTGCGCCTGTGTGATCGGCCACATTAGCCGTTACAGATTTGTTGGAGGATGGAAATGACGACCTCGGTAATTGTTGCCGGAGCCCGCACTCCGGTGGGCAAGCTGATGGGTTCGCTGAAGGATTTCTCGGGTAGCGACCTGGGTGCCGTCGCGATCAAGGGCGCGCTGGCAAAGGCTGGCGTCGACGCCTCGCTGGTCGATTACGTGATCATGGGCCAGGTCCTGACCGCCGGTGCCGGCCAGATGCCGGCGCGTCAGTCGGCCGTCGGCGCGGGCATTCCGTGGGACGTGCCCGCGCTGACCATCAACAAGATGTGCCTGTCGGGCATCGACGCCATCGCCCTTGCTGACCAGCTGATTCGCGCCGGTGAGTTCGAGGTCGTGGTGGCCGGCGGCCAGGAGTCCATGAGCCAGGCCCCGCACCTGCTGCCCAAGAGCCGTGAGGGCTACAAGTACGGCAACGTGACCGCGCTCGACCACCTCGCCTACGACGGTCTGCACGACGTTTTCACCGACCAGCCGATGGGTGCCCTGACCGAGCAGCGCAACGATCAGGACAACTTCACCCGCGCCCAGCAGGACGAGTTCGCCGCACAGTCGCACCAGAAGGCCGCGGCTGCATGGAAGGACGGCGTGTACGCCGACGAGGTCGTGCCGGTGTCGATCCCGCAGCGCAAGGGCGACCCGATCGAGTTCGCCGAGGACGAGGGCATCCGCGGCAACACCACCGCCGAGTCGCTGGGCGGCCTGAAGCCGGCCTTCCGCAAGGACGGCACCATCACCGCCGGTTCGTCGTCGCAGATCTCCGACGGCGCGTGTGCCGTCGTGGTGATGAGCAAGGCCAAGGCCGAGTCGCTGGGTCTGACCTGGCTGTGCGAGATCGGCGCGCACGGCGTCGTCGCCGGCCCGGATTCGACGCTGCAGAGCCAGCCCGCCAACGCCATCAAGAAGGCCGTCGAGCGTGAGGGCATCACCGTCGATCAGCTGGACGTCATCGAGATCAACGAAGCCTTCGCGGCGGTGTCGCTGGCCTCGACCAAGGAACTCGGCGTCGACGGAGCCAAGGTGAACGTCAACGGTGGCGCCATCGCCATCGGCCACCCGATCGGCATGTCCGGTGCCCGGATCACCCTGCATGCGGCGCTGGAACTGGCCCGCAAGGGTTCGGGTTACGCCGTCGCGGCACTGTGCGGCGCCGGTGGTCAGGGCGATGCCCTGATCCTGCGTCGTCCGTAGTTTTCGCGGCACCGACATGACGCTTGCTGACGGATTTCTGCCGATTTTCGTCATCAACCGTCATCTCGGCGGCGAAGAGGTGTGAACTACGCCTCGTAGTAGTCAGCCCGTCACTCGGGCACAATGGCGCCATGAACGCTGTTGTGCCCCGGGTGGCGGGCTGGTTTCGTTTGATCGCTCTGGCTGAGGCCGTCAGCTGGGTCGGGCTGCTGACCGGCATGTACTTCAAGTACCTCGGTACGCCCCGCACCGAGATCGGCGTGCAGATCTTCGGCATGGTCCACGGAATCGTGTTTCTGGCGTTCCTGGCCACCGGACTGATCGTCGGCTGGGCGGCGCGTTGGTCGCTGCTGACCTGGGTGTCGGCGGCGGTGGCCAGCATCGTGCCGCTGGCCAGCGTGATCTTCCTGCGCTGGGCCGAGCGCAACGGGGCCCTGGCCGTCGGGGCCGCTGCCACCGAGGCCGAACCGGAGGCATCGGCCGTCGCGTGACAGACTGGACAGCGTGACTCGTCCGCGTCCTTTTGGTCCCGCGCTGTCCGGTGCGGTCGACCTGTCCGCGCTCAAGAACCGTCCCGCCGAAGGCGCTGCCGCGGCTGGTGGCGCACCCGATGGTGCTCCCGGCGGCATCGAAATCACCGAGGCCAATCTCGAAGCCGAGGTGCTGATCCGCTCGGGTGAGGTGCCGGTCGTCGTGCTGCTGTGGTCGCCGCGCAGCGACTCGAGCGTTCAGCTGGGGCAGACGCTGTCCGCGCTGGCTGCCGAGGACGGTGGCACATGGTCGTTCGGCACGGTCAACGTCGACACCGCACCGCGCATCGCGCAGATGTTCGGCATTCAGGGCGTCCCGACCGTCGTCGCCCTGGCCGGTGGGCAGCCGATCACCAGCTTCGAGGGCGGCCAGCCCGCTGACCAGCTGCGGCGCTGGGTGGACTCGCTGTTGCAGGCGACCGCCGGCAAGCTGGGCGGTGGCGCCGAGGGCGAGGAGGAGCAGGTCGACCCCGCGCTCGCGCAGGCCCGAGAGCTCCTCGACAGCGGTGACTTTGACGGCGCATTGGCCGCCTACCAGGCGATCCTCGACGCCGACCCGGCGCACGTCGAAGCCAAGGGCGCCGTCCGGCAGATCGCGTTTCTGCAGCGCGCGTCGGCGCAGCGTCCGGAGGCCGTGCGTCTCGCCGACGCCTCGCCCGACGACATCGACCTGGCCTTCGCCGCCGCCGACGTACAGCTGTTCCAGCGCGACGTCGACGGTGCCTTCAACCGGCTGATCGCGCTCGTCAAGAAGACCGCGGGCGACGACCGGACCCGCGTGCGCACCCGGCTCATCGAGTTGTTCGAGCTGTTCGACCCCGCCGACCCCGAGGTCATCGCCGGCCGGCGCAACCTCGCCAACGCGCTCTACTGACCTCCCGCGAGCAGACATAAAACTGTCGATTTTGGCTTGAAATCGACAGTTTTATGTCTGCTCGCGGGAAGCGGTGACCGAAGCCCAGAAGTCTGTGACGGCCTGAACGATCGCGGTGGTATCGACGAGTAGTGGGCCGACGTGTCCGGCTCCGGTGAGGGGCACGACGCGGGCGTCGGGCATGGTGTCGGCGGCGGCCTGGGCGGCCGCGGGGGACCAACCCTGATCACCGAGATCGCCGGTCATCAGCAGCGTCGGGACGCTGACGGCAGGGAGACTATTGGTCAACGCGTGCCAGCGGTGCATGAATCGGATTGTGCGTCTTACTGATTCGCGGTCCATTGCCCGGAATGCGGCTTTGAGTTCGGCGGCTTGGTCGGGATGGGTGGCGCCGGCGCCACCGAGGAGAACGTCGAACAGCACGTTGGTCAACGGGGGATTGGGGCCGACCAGCCGGTAGGCCGCGGCCAGCGGATACGTCTGGGTCCAGCGCTGGCGTCGGCTGACGGGCGTGACCGGTGCCGCGATGGTGGTCAGGCTGCGCAGCCGGTGCGGCTGTGTTGTCGCCAGCGTGATGCCGACGTGGCCGCCCCAGGCGTTGCCGATCCAGTCGACCACATCGAGGCCGAGCGCATCGAGTACTTCGCCTGCGGCACAGGCGCATTCAGCGAGAGTGAAGTCTCGGCGTATCGGGCTGCTCGCGCCGTATCCCGGTCCATCGATCGTCACCACCTGGCGCTGGACGGCCAGGCTGTCGACGAGCGAACCCCAACTGCGCGAGTCGACCCAGAGGCTGTGCCACAAGACGGCGGGAGGTCCGGTTCCGGTGCGCCGCACGTGCAGATCGCCGAGGCGGGTGGGGACGTGCGCGTCGAGTGTCGTCATGGCGACCTCCATACAGTCTGTATGCTGATACCATACAACTTGTATGGTCACGGTCAAGGGGGATTCGCGGGAGCGGCTCATCGCAGTCGCCACCGAGCTGTTCGGTGAGCAGGGCTATCACCAGACCGGTACCGAGGAGATCGTCCGCCGCAGCGGCGTGACCCGCGGCTCGCTCTATCACCATTTCGCGGACAAGGGAGCGCTGTTCGAGGAAGTCTTCGACCGCGCCGACCAGGTTGTGAGTGCCCGGGTTCGCGCGGCCGCTGCGGCGGCTGCCGAACAGGGGAAGGACGCGTGGTCGGTGTTCCTTGCCGGCTGGGATGCAGCGCTGGACACCGCGGTTGACGCGCCGCTGCAGCGCATCCGCGTGGTCGACGCGCCCGCCGTACTCGGCTGGCAGAAATGGCAGGAGCGCAACGCGCGGTACACCCTGGCCAATATCGAAGCCGGTCTCGTCACCCTGCTGGAGCAGGGTGTGCTTGCGCCGCAGCCGATTTCACCGTTGGCAGTGCTGCTGATGGGACTCAGCAATCAAGCCGTCGCGGCAATCGCGGGGGCGCCGGATCCGGTCCGGGCGCGCCGCGACATCGGTGCCGCGCTGCGTCGTCTCCTCGACGGCCTGCGCACCTGACTTCGCGAGCAGTCCCCCAGAGGGAGGTGCCCCCAACAAAACTGTCGATTTCGTCTTGAAATCGACAGTTTTACGTCTGCTCGCGGACGAACGCTAGGCGGGCTTGAGCCAGAGGGCCGACATGGGCGGGAGCACCAGGACGGCGGAGGCGGGACGGCCGTGCCAGGGCTCGTCGGTGGCCTCGACCGCGCCCATGTTGCCCGCGCCCGCACCGTTGTAGACCGTGGCGTCGGTGTTCAGCAGCTCGTGCCAGGTCCCGGCGTGCGGCAGGCCCAGTCGGTACTGCGCATGCTCGCTGCCGGAGAAGTTGAAGATGCAGGCGATGGACGACCCGTCGTCGCCGAACCGCAGGAAGCTCAGCACGTTGTTGTTGGAGTCGTTGGCGTCGATCCACGAGTAGCCCTCGGGGCTGCTGTCGCGGGACCATAGCGCGCGGTTCTCGCGGTAGATGCCGTTGATGTCGCGGACCAGCTGCTGCACACCGGTGGAGAAGCTGTGCTCGCCGAGCTGGAACCAATCGAGCCCGCGTTCCTCGGACCACTCGGCGCGCTGGCCGAATTCCTGTCCCATGAACAGCAATTGCTTGCCCGGGTGTGCCCACTGATAGGCGAGCAGCTGACGCAGGCCGGCCGCTTTGGCGTGGTCGTCGCCGGGCATCCGGGTCCACAGAGTGCCTTTGCCGTGCACGACTTCGTCGTGGCTGATCGGCAGCACGTAGTGCTCGCTGTAGGCGTACAGCATCGAGAACGTCATTTCGTGGTGGTGATAGCTGCGGTGCACCGGATCGTGGCTGATGTAGTCCAGGGTGTCGTTCATCCACCCCATGTTCCACTTCATCGAGAAGCCAAGGCCGCCAAGGTTTGTCGGCCGGGTGACGCCGGGCCACGAGGTGGATTCCTCGGCGACGGTGACGATGCCGGGCACCAGCTTGTGGACGGTGGCGTTCATCTCCTGCAGGAACTGCACGGCCTCGAGGTTCTCGCGGCCGCCGTAGATGTTGGGGGTCCAACCGCCTTCGGGGCGGGAATAGTCGAGGTACAGCATGGAGGCGACGGCGTCGACGCGCAGGCCGTCGATGTGGAATTCTTCGAGCCAGTACAGCGCGTTGGCCACCAGGAAGTTGCGGACCTCGTTCCGGCCGAAGTCGAAAACGTAGGTGCCCCAGTCGAGTTGCTCGCCGCGGCGTGGATCGGCGTGTTCGTACAGCGGGGTGCCGTCGAAGCGGCCCAGCGCCCACGAGTCCTTGGGGAAGTGTGCGGGCACCCAGTCCACGATCACGCCGATGCCGGCCCGGTGCAATGTGTCGACCAGGTACCGGAAGTCGTCGGGCGTGCCGAGCCGTGACGTCGGCGCGTAGTACGACGTCACCTGGTAACCCCAGGAGCCGCCGTACGGGTGCTCGGCCACCGGCAACAGCTCGACGTGCGTGAAGCCCTGCGCCACCACGTATTCGGTGAGCTCGACGGCCAGTTCCCGGTAGCTCAACCCCGGTCGCCAGGACATGAGATGCACCTCGTAGGTGCTCATGGGCTCGACGATCGGGTTGAACGTAGCGCGGGCGGTCATCCAGGTGTCGTCGTGCCAGACATAGGAACTGACAAAGGTTTTCGACGCGGTCAGCGGCGGCACCTCGGTGCTGAAGGCCATCGGGTCGGCGCGATCGGTGACGGCGCCGTTGGTGCCGTTGCCGCCGTGGATCCGGAACTTGTAGAGGCTGTCGGCCTCGAATCCCGGCCAGAACAGCTCCCACACCCCGGACGAGCCCAGTGCCCGCATCGGGGCCTCGCTGCCGTCCCAGTGGTTGAAGTCGCCGATCAGGTTGACGCCCTTGGCGTTCGGCGCCCACACCGCGAACGAGAATCCCTCGACCACGCCGTCTGGTGTGGTGAACGAACGGGGTTGTGCGCCAAGGATTTCCCACAGCCGTTCGTGGCGGCCCTCGGCAAGCAGGTGCAGGTCCATGTCGCCGAGCGTCGGCAGGAAGCGGTAGGGGTCGGCGGTGGAATGCACGACGTCGCCCGGGTACTCGACCTCGAAGCGGTAGTCGGCCAGCTTGGTGAACGGCACCTCGACCGCGAACAGGCCGCCCTCGACGGTCTTCATCGGATAGCGCTTCGTGCCGATCAGCGCCGTGACTCCGGTGGCGTGCGGCCGCAGCGCCCGGATGACGGTGTTCTTGCCGTACTCATGTGCACCCAGAATCGAATGCGGGTCGTGGTGCTCGCCGGCCAGCAGCCGGGCCAGTTCGGCGACGGGTGGCCGGAGATGGCTCGTCACGGTTGCCTCCGCAGGAGGTTCAGCCGTTTGTCGTACGGGATTTGCGGCATGTTCAGTACGTGGGCTACCGCTTTGCCCGGGTCCAGTCGCACGTAATTCGATGCGCCCCATTGGTATTCCTCACCGGTGATCTCGTCGCGCACCCAGAACCGGTCGTGCTCGTCCATGCCGAGGGCGCCCATGTCCAGCCACAGCGTTGCCTGCTCGGGGCCGAATGCGTTGAGCGTCAACACCACAAGGACGGTGTCGCCGGTGACGGGGTCGAACTTGCTGTACGCCAACATCGAGTCGTTGTCGGCGTGATGGAACTTGATGGTGCGCAATTGGCTGAGCGCGGGGTGCACCCGCCGGATCTCGTTGAGCCGGGTCAGCAGCGGCTCGAGGGACCGGCCGCCGGCCAGAGCGGCCTCGAATTCGCGTGGCCGCAACTGGTATTTCTCGGAGTCCAGGTACTCCTCGCTGCCCTCGCGAACTGCCAGGTGCTCGAACAGTTCGTAGCCGGAGTACACGCCCCAGGACGAGCTCAGGGTGGCGGCCAGCACCGCCCGGATCGCGAACATGCCTGGGCCGCAATGCTGCAGGCCGGCATGCAGGATGTCGGGGGTGTTGACGAACAGGTTGGGCCGGTAGAAGTCGGCGTACTCGGCGATCTGCTGACCGAATTCGGTGATCTCCCACTTGAAGTTGCGCCAGGTGAAGTACGTGTACGACTGCGTGAAGCCGAGTTTCGCGAGCCCGTAGAGCCGGGCCGGGCGGGTGAACGCCTCGGACAGGAACAGCACGTCGGGGTCGATGTTCTTGGCCTGGGCGATGAGCCAGGCCCAGAAGTTCGCCGGCTTGGTGTGCGGATTGTCGACGCGGAAGATCTTGACGCCGTGCGACATCCAGAACTTGACCACGCGCAGCACTTCGTCGTACAGGCCGGCCGGATCGTTGTCGAAGTTCAGCGGGTAGATGTCCTGGTACTTCTTCGGCGGATTCTCGGCGTACGCGATGGTGCCGTCGGGCAGCACGGTGAACCACTCCGGGTGGTCCTTGGCCCACGGGTGGTCCGGCGCGCATTGCAGCGCCAGGTCGAGCGCCACCTCCAAGCCGTTGTCGCGGGCAGCGGCGACCATGTCGTCGAACTCGGCGATGGTGCCCAGAGCCGGGTGCACCGCGTCGTGGCCGCCTTCGTCGCTGCCGATGGCCCAGGGAGAGCCGACGTCGCCGGGCGCCGCGGTCACGTTGTTGTTCGGGCCCTTGCGGTGCACTTTGCCGATCGGGTGCACCGGCGGCAGGTACAACACGTCGAATCCCATTGCGGCAACCCGCGGAATGGCCTTGGCGGTCGTGGCGAACGTGCCGTGCACCGGCTGACCATCGGCATCCCAGCCGCCGGTGGAGCGGGGGAAGAGCTCGTACCAGGCGCTGAACCGGGCCCGCGGTCGGTCGACCCAGATGCCGTATTGCTCTCCGCGAGTGACCAATTCACGCAATGGGTACTTGCGCAGCAGGTCGGTGACGTCGGGTGCGAGGGCTGCTCCGGCGCGGATGAACGGGTCGCCTTCCTCCCGGAGCCGACGCGCGGCGGCGAGCAGTGGGGCGCGGTCGTCCTGGGGGACGGCCGTCGCGGCGCGCTCCAGCAGCCCCGCACCGATCAGCAGGTCATTGGACAGCTCCGCCTCGCTCTGGCCGGCGTCGAGCTTGGCGGTGATGGCGTGGCGCCACGTCGCGATGGGGTCGCCCCAGCCGTCGACGCGGAACGTCCACAGCCCGACCGCATCGGGCGTGAACTGGCCGTGGAACACGTCGGGCGTATAGCCCGGCGCCATGGGCATGCGGGTCGGCTTGACCTTGGCCCGCGACGGGGCCGGCGCCGGCGTCGCGCCCGGCGGGGTGTCAGCGAGCTGCGGGTAGACCGGGCCGTGGTAGCGCACCACCAGCGTTGCGGCGACGGCGTCGTGGCCTTCGCGCCACACGGTGGCGCTGATCGGAACCACTTCGCCGACCACGGCCTTGGCGGGATATCGACCTGCGGACACCACTGGTGCGACGTCGTCGATCTCGATCCGACCGGCCACCAAATCACTCCTTACCCGGGACTACGGGACTACGCATACCCACCGTAGTAGCCCATGACACCCGATGGGCAGTGACCAGTTGGATGGGCATCTGGGCTGTCACCGAACTGACCCTGCATACGCAAGAAATGTCAGTAAGGTTGGCTCGTGTGAAAGCCCTCCGCCGGTTCACCGTCCGTGCCCACCTGCCCGAACGCCTCGCCGCTCTGGAGCGGCTGTCCATCAACCTGCGCTGGTCCTGGCACACGCCGACCCAGGAGCTGTTCGCGGAGATCGATCCGGCGCTGTGGGAACAGGTCGGCGCCGACCCTGTGGCGTTGCTCGGGGCGGTCAGCCCGGCGCGTCTCGATGAGCTGGCGGCCGACGACGACTTCGTCGGCCGGGTGAACCACCGGGCCACCGATCTGGACAGCTATTTGAGCCGGCCGCTGTGGTACCAGGAGCAGGCCGACCATGCGCTGGACGGCGGTCCCGCGATGCCGAAGGGCATCGCGTACTTCTCCATGGAGTTCGGTGTCGCGGAGGTCCTGCCGAACTACTCGGGCGGTCTGGGCATCCTCGCGGGCGATCACCTCAAGTCGGCGTCGGACCTCGGGCTGCCGTTGATCGCGGTGGGGCTGTACTACCGGTCCGGCTATTTCAAGCAGTCGCTGACGGCCGACGGCTGGCAGAACGAGAACTATCCGTCGTTCGATCCGCAGGGTCTGCCGCTGCGGCTGCTGACTTGGGCCGACGGCCAGCCGGCGCTGGTGTCGCTGAACCTGCCGGAATCGCAGGTGCTGCGGGCGCGGGTATGGGTGGCGCAGGTCGGACGAGTTCCGTTGCTGCTGCTCGATTCTGACATCCCCGAGAATGATCATGAGCTGCGCTCGGTGACCGACCGGCTCTACGGCGGCGACCAGGAACACCGGATCAAGCAGGAGCTGCTCGCCGGCATCGGCGGCATCCGCGCGATCCGGGCGTTCACCGAGATCGAGGGCATCGACGCGCCCGAGGTCTACCACATGAACGAAGGCCACGCGGGTTTCCTTGGCGTGGAACGTATTCGGGAGTACATCAGCGGGTCTGGGCTGGATTTCGAGACCGCGTGGACGGTGGTGCGGTCGTCGACGGTCTTCACCACCCACACCCCGGTGCCGGCCGGTATCGACCGGTTCCCGGTGCAGATGGTGCGCCGGTACTTCGATGACACCGTCGCCTCGCCGCTGCTGCCTGAGGTGCCGCTGTACCGGGTGGTCGCGTTCGGCGCGGAGGACGACCCGGAGAAATTCAACATGGCGCACATGGGTTTACGGCTCGCGCAGCGGGCCAACGGGGTGTCACTGCTGCACGGCCGGGTCAGCCGCGGCATGTTCAACGAGTTGTGGCCGGGCTTCGACCAGTCGGAGGTGCCGATCGGGTCGATCACCAACGGGGTGCACGCGCCGACCTGGGCGGCGCCGCAATGGCTGGAGTTGGGCCGCGAGCTGGTCGGCGTGGAAGGAATGGCGGCCGTCGATCAGGCGGCAGGGGAGCCGCAGTTGTGGCAGCGGTTGCACGACGTCGATCCCGGTCACCTGTGGTGGATTCGGTCGCAGCTGCGCGAGATGCTCGTCGCCGACGTGCGGGCCCGGCTGCGCCGCTCGTGGCTGGAGCGCGGTGCCACGGAGGCCGAACTCGGTTGGATTGCAAACGCTTTCGATCCCTCGGTGTTGACCATCGGCTTCGCCCGCCGGGTGCCCACCTACAAGCGGCTGACGTTGATGCTGCGTGACCCGGAGCGGCTGGAGCGGCTGCTGCTGGACGAGTCGCGGCCGTTGCAGTTGATCGTCGCGGGCAAGTCACACCCGGCCGACGAGGGCGGCAAGGCGCTGATCCAGCAGGTGGTGAAGTTCGCCGACCGGCCCGAGGTGCGACACCGGATCGCGTTCCTGCCGGACTACGACATGTCGATGGCGCGACTGCTGTACTGGGGCTGCGATGTGTGGCTCAACAACCCGCTGCGTCCACTGGAGGCGTGTGGCACGTCGGGCATGAAGAGCGCGCTCAACGGCGGGCTGAACCTCTCGATCCGCGACGGCTGGTGGGATGAGTGGTACGACGGCGAAAACGGTTGGGAAATCCCGACTGCCGACGGCGTCACCGACGAGACGCGCCGCGACGACCTCGAAGCAGCGGCGTTGTACGACCTGATGCAGAACTCGGTGGCACCGAAGTTCTACGAGCGCAACGAGAACGGCGTGCCGATGCGCTGGGTGGAGATGGTGCGGCACACGCTGCAGTCCCTGGGACCCAAGGTGCTGGCATCGCGGATGGTGCGCGACTACACCGAGAAGTACTACGCGCCTGCGGCACAGTCGTTCCGGCGCACGGTCGAGCCGGTCGACGGGGTGCCGTACGGTGCGGCCCGCTCGCTGGCGGCCTATCGGCAGCGGGTGACGGAGGCCTGGCCGAAGATCCAGATCACCGACGTGGACAGCTTCGGGCTGCCCGATACGCCGCTGCTGGGTTCGGAGTTGTCGCTGACTGCCACCGTGCAGCTGGCGGGGCTGCGCACCGATGAGGTTGTGGTGCAAGCGGTTCTGGGTCGGGTCGATGCCGGCGACCAGTTGGTGGACCCGGTGACGGTGCCGATGGCGCACACCAGTTCCGGTGAGGGCGGCGTCGAGGTGTTCTCCGCGACCACGCCGCTGCCGGTGGCGGGCCCGGTCGGGTACACCGTGCGAGTGTTGCCGCACAACGCATTACTGGCCGCTGACAACGAGCTCGGGCTGGTCACGCTGGCGTGAGTGCACTGACTGTTGCGGTCGATGGCGGACCGTACGCGCTGGCGGCTGGTCCGGATGGCGCGATGTGGGTGACATTGGTGTCGGCGGGTTCGGTGGCCCGGATCGACGCGCGCGGTGAGGTGCGGCTGTTCGAGGTCGGTGTCGACAGCCGGCCGATGCAGATCTGCGCGGGACCCGACGGGGCCATGTGGTTCACCTGTTCCGGAACAGACCAGCTGGGCCGGATCGCCGGTGACGGTGCGCTGACGTTCGTCGAATTGGATTCGGGCAGTGCACCGTTCGGTATCACTGTGGGACCCGACGACGCGGTGTGGTTCACCGCCATGGACGCCGGAACGGTGGGCCGGGTCGGGGCCGATGGCGTGGTCGAGGTGGTTGCCGTGCCTCGCGGGATGCCGTCGATGATCGCCGCTGGCGGGGACGGTGCGCTGTGGTTCACGCTGAATCAGAAGTCCGCCATCGGGCGACTGACTGTCGCTGGTGATCTGTCGATCCGGCCGACACCGACACCGTCGGCGGGGCCGGTCGGCATCTGCGCCACTCACGATGATGCGGTGTGGTTCACGGCAATCGGCGCCGACAAGCTGGGCCGCATCCCGCTCAACGACGCCATCCAGGAACTCGATCTGCCGGGCAAGCCGCACGCGGTGGTCGCCGATGAGGCCGACGGCGTGTGGGTGAGCCTGTGGGGTGCGGACGGAATCGCACGGGTCACCGCCGATGGCGAGGTCTCGACGTTCGATCTACCGCCGGGCAGCGAGCCGCACGGGTTGGCCGTGGACCGTGATGGCGCGCTGTGGGTGGCGTTGGAGTCGGGGTTCGTGGTGCGGCTGCCGGTCTAGGCGGGTACCGGCTGGACGCTGCTGTCGAAGTCGATGTGGTGACCCTGTAGCCACATCATCGAGCGGCCACCATCTTTCGCGCCCTGCCGGAACACCACCGGCAGGATCAGGTCGCGGAGGAACCGTCCGACCGGCCCCGCCGCCTTGCTGTTGGCCGACCGATGGCCGTGCCGGACGATCTTCTCCACCCGGCGCCGGCGCAATGATTCGAATGTCGTGAAGGCCGTTGGGATATCGCGGCAATCGCGCAGGCACTGCGCGAGAATCACGGCGTCCTCGACGGACATCGACGCACCCTGGCCCGCTGACGGTGCGGTGGCGTGGGCGGCGTCGCCGATGATGATCTGATTGCGGTGGTTGTGCCACCGTTTCACCACCGGCAGGTCGTAGGTGGCCCACCCGACCATCGGACCGGGCGCGGCGTCGATGATCTCGTGAGCCGGCCCGACGTCGCCGGACATCAACTGGTGCAGCCAGTTTCGCCACTCGGCATCGGTCATGCCAGACAGCGCGCCGCGTTCGGGTTCGCGGGCCATCGGCGGATTGGCGAACCAGACGGTGCCGCCGTCCGGGGTGGGGAACCAGGCGAAGAAGCAGCGGGTGCCGAACTGCATCCGGAATTCCTGGGGCGGCACATCGACGGTGAAGTTCGGGATGTAGCCACCGACATTGAGTACCGGCACGTAGCGCGGAGCCCGTGCCGCCGGGTCGATTCCGCGGCGTACCGCGGAATGCACACCGTCGCAGCCGATCAGCAGATCACCGGATGCGGCACTGCCGTCGGCAAACTGCGCGTGGACGTGGCCGTCGGAAGTTGTTGTTGCGGAGACGAATTCCTTGCCGTAGCTGTACCGGGCACCACGGGCTGTGGCCAGCGTGTTCAGTTCGCGGTAGAGGTCGGCTCGGCGCATCATGATCGACAGCTGGCCATCCGGGCGTTGTGCGGCCATCGGGATACGCCCCAGTTTCTTGCCGCTGCCGGTGATGAAGCTGATGGTGTCGTTCTGGTAGCCCAGGTTCTCGAGCGGCCCTGCGGCATCGACGGCACGCAGGGCATCCATGCCGTTGGCCTGAAAGTTCAACCACGCGCCGCGGAGATCGGCGCCGGACGGGGAGCGTTCATAGATGTGGGCATCGATACCGATGCGTTGCAGCGCGATGGCCAGGACGGGGCCGGCCACGCCGGCGCCGATGATGAGCGCTTTGGTCATGCCTGTTCCTCGGTTTGTCGCCACCTGGCTCGATGATCAGATAACTTGATTGTCAAGCAATATCCTGAAAGGTGGATCGCTCGATTGTCAAGCGAAAATCCGATGTCTGACCGCTTGGGTACGGCGGTGCAGGGCTACCAGGCCGCGGTCGACGACTTCGACCGCGAGGTCGCGCGCCTGCTCGGCGTCAATGCGACGGATGCACGGTGCCTGGAGATTCTGCTCCAGGAAGCCCCCGACGGCGTCACTCCGCGGGAGCTGGCCGACCAGTTGGGCCTCACCACCGGCAGCGCCACGACGATGCTCGACCGGTTGGAGAAGGTCGGCTACGTGACGCGCTCAGCGCATCCCAGTGACCGGCGCAAGCTCCTGGTCCACGCCACCGCTATCGCGCGGGAGCGTGCTTTCGCTCTCATCGGTCCATTGGTGGCCGAGGGGGAACGCACTTTGCTGAGTCGCTACAACGCCAAACAGCTGGAGCTGATCACCGAATTCCTCACGCGGGCAGCCGAACTGCAGCGCGAACATGTCGCGCGGTTGCGCGGGATGTGAACAACGTCGGGCGTGTCGGCTCTCTCTAGGACATGTGTGGCCCGGACCCGTCACCATGCGATGACATGGTCAGCACATGGTGACAATGTCAGCCACTGCTGACAGCTCCCAGCGCGATGTGGTGGGGAGAGAGCTCCAGCAGCCGCGTCGACGGCGGGCCCGTCAGCTCGACGCAGCCAGCCGCTCCAGCGCGCTGCGCACTCGGACCGGATCGGTGGTCGACCAGTACGGCGGCAGCGACGACTGCAGGAAGCCGCCGTAGCGCGCCGTCGCCATCCGGGAATCCAGGATCGCGATGACGCCGCGATCATTGACGCTGCGCAGGAGGCGCCCGGCGCCCTGCGCCAACAGCAACGCGGCGTGGGACGCGGCCACGGCCATGAAGCCGTTGCCGCCGCGGGCCGCGATGGCGCGCTGGCGTGCGGTCAGCAGTGGATCGTCGGGGCGGGGGAACGGGATTCGGTCGATGATCACCAGCGACAGCGACGGTCCTGGCACGTCGACGCCCTGCCATAGCGACAGCGTGCCGAACAGTGACGTCTCGGCGTCTTCGGTGAAGCGGCGCACCAGAGTTGACGTCGAGTCCTCGCCCTGGCAGAGCACCGGGGTGTCCAGGCGCTCGCGCATGATCTCGGCGGTGGCCTTGGCGGCCCGCATCGACGAGAACAGTCCGAGGGTGCGGCCGCCGGCTGCCGTGATCAGCTCGTAGATCTCGTCGAGTTGTTCCGGAGCAGCGGCGTCACGGCCGGGTGCCGGTAGATGCTTGGCGACGTACAGAATGCCCGACTTGGCATGGGAGAAGGGCGATCCCACGTCCATGCCCTTCCACTTCGGTGGCGTCGCCGTGCTGTCCTCAGGCACCGACAAGCCCCACGCCCGGGCCATCGACTCGAAGCGCCCGCCGATGGTCAGCGTTGCCGATGTCAGCACCGCCGTCACCTCGCCGAAGAGCCGCCCGCGCAGCAGCCCGGCCACTGACAGCGGGGCGACCCGCAGAATGTGTCGCACCGAGCCCCTGGACTCTTCGCGATCCAGCCACACCACGTCATATCGATCGGGGATGGCTGGCACGAACGAATCGATGATGCGGGACGCGGTGTCGCTCAGGTCGGTCAGCGAGGTGACGGCCTCGCTGCGCGCCGCGGCGGCGGTGGGGTCGGACGGCGCGGTATCGATCGCCATCTTGACCTTGTCCGTCGAGTCGCGGACCACCGTCAGGTAGGTGGCCAGCTCGTCGTCGAGCACGTCGATGCGTCCGGCTTCCATGTCGTGGATGGCCGACGACAGTGTGGCGATGGAGGCCTCGAGGCGTTCTGCCAGTTCGGGTTCCACCAGCCGGGCCGCCCGTCGAAGTGTCACGGCCATGGACGTCGCCGACAGTTCGCCGGTGGCCACGCTGGTCACGCGATCCACCAGCTCGTGGGCTTCGTCGACCACCAGCAGTTGGTGCTCGGGCAGGACGTTGACCTCGGAGATGGCGTCGATGGCCAGCAGTGCGTGGTTGGTGACGATGACGTCGACCGCCCCGGCCTTGGCGCGGGCCTTTTCGGCGAAGCAGTCTGTGCCATAAGGGCATCGGGTCGCGCCGATGCATTCGCGCGCGCCCACGCTGACCTGCGACCAGGCTCGGTCCAGCACGCCCGGCACCACCTCGTCGCGGTCACCGCTCTCGGTGTCGGACGACCATTCGATGAGCCGCTTGACGTCGCGGCCCAAGGCCGAGGCGGCGACAGGGTTGAACAGTTCCTCCTGCGGGAGATCCTCGTCGGCCTGCGCTCCGCTGTGAACCTTGTTCAGGCACAGGTAGTTTCCGCGGCCTTTGAGCAAAGCGAACTCGGGCCGGCGGGGCAGATGCGGGGCCAGAGCGTCGGCCAGCCGGGGCAGGTCGCGGTCGACGAGCTGGCGTTGCAGGGCGATGGTGGCCGTCGACACCACGACCGGCTGATTCGACGCCACGGCGTGTGCGATCGACGGCACCAGGTACGCCAACGACTTTCCGGTGCCGGTCCCGGCCTGCACCGCCAGGTGCTCGCCCTTGTCGAAGGCGTGGCCGACGGCTTCGGCCATCTCGATCTGCCCGCTGCGCTCGGCTCCGCCGAGGGCGGATACCGCGATGGACAGCAGCGCGGAAACGTCGGTCGGATCGGTTTTGCGGCTCACGCGCCCACCAGTCGGGTCGGGATGGCCGGCTCGCCGCGGGAGAGTTTGAGCCCATCCCAGGGCAGGCTGCGTAGTCCGGCGGCGACGCGTGCGCGGGCGTCGGCCAGCGACGAGTCGCACACGACGGAGCCCGAACGCACCAGCGGCACCGTCAAGACGCGTCCGTCGTCAACTGGTGGTGTACCAGCCGGGTGCACCACCTCTTCGACGATGGTTCCGGACTCCTTCGCCAACCGCAGTGCGGCCTTGCGTCCACCGTGAGATTCCTTGTGGCTGCTGCGTTTTGCCACCGGCATGCCGTCGACCTCGACCAGCTTGTAGACCATCGACGCCGTCGGCGCACCGGAACCGGTGACCACCGACGTCCCGACGCCGTAGACGTCGACGGGGGCTGCGGCCAGCCCGGAGATCGAGTACTCGTCGAGGTCGCCGGACACCACGATGCGGGTGCCGGTCGCGCCCAACCCGTCGAGCTGGTCGCGGACCTGGCGGGCCATCACGCCGAGGTCGCCGGAGTCGATGCGCACCGCGCCGAGCTCGGGCCCCGCGACGGCGATGGCGTTGGCCACGCCCTGGGTGATGTCGTAGGTGTCCACCAGCAGCGTCGTCCCGACGCCCAACGCGTCGACCTGGGCCCGGAACGCGGCCACCTCGTCGGGACCGGTGGTCGCGGTATGCACCAGGGTGAAGGCGTGCGCGCTGGTACCCAGCGCGGGCACGCCGAACGAGCGCTGCGCCTCCAGGTTCGAGGTGCCGGTGAAGCCGGCGATGTACGCGGCGCGCGCGGAGGCGACCGCGGCCTGCTCATGGGTGCGCCGCGAGCCCATTTCGATCAGCGGCCGACCGACTGCCGCGCTGACCATGCGAGCGGCTGCCGAGGCGATCGCGGTGTCGTGATTGAAGATCGACAGCGCCAGCGTCTCGAGGATCACGCACTCGGCGAACGTGCCGTGGATCGACAGCACCGGCGAATCGGGGAAGTAGAGCTCGCCCTCGGGGTAGCCGTCGATGTCGCCACGGAACTCGTAGTCGGCCAGCCAGCGCAGCGTCTCGGGGTCCAGGAAGTCCAGCGAGGCCAGCGCGTCGTCGTCGAACCGGAACTCGGCGAGCGCGGACAGGAACCGGGCGGTGCCGGCGACCACGCCGTACCGGCGCCCGAACGGCAGTCTCCTGGCAAACACCTCGAACGACGCGCGGCGGTGTGCGGTGCCGTCGCGCAGCGCAGCAGCGAGCATGGTGAGCTCGTATTTGTCGGTCAGCAGAGCTGCGGTCACAGAGCTCACCGTACTGGTTCTGCGACTGGCAACCACCCGGCTATTCTGGGCTCATGGTTCTGGGTGCCCCGGTCGCGCGGACAAGCCCGGCGACTGACGTCGAAGAGGCGGCGAGCCTCGACAGTCCGTGGGTGACCATCGTCTGGGACGACCCGGTGAATCTGATGACCTACGTGACCTACGTCTTCCAGAAGCTGTTCGGCTACAGCGAGGTGCGCGCCACCGAGCTGATGATGCAGGTGCACACCGAGGGCAGGGCCGTCGTCTCGGCGGGCAGCCGGGAGTCGATGGAGGTCGACGTCACCAAACTGCACGCGGCCGGACTGTGGGCAACCATGCAGCAGGACCACTGACCGATGCGCAAGTGGAAGCGGGTCAACACGTCGTCGGGTGTGCGCATCAGGTCCGGCCTCGAAGCGCACGAAGTCATGATGCTGCGCAACTTGGTCGGTTCGCTGGTCGAGATGCTCGACGATCGCGAATCCGCTTCACCGCGTGACGAACTCGCCGAGCTGACCGGCATGAAGATCGGGCCGTCGCAGGCCCCTGATGACGACACCATGCGCCGCCTCCTGCCGGACTTCTACCACGATCCGGCCACGCATCCGGATGGCCGCGCCGCCGGCGAGAGCCTCAACGGCGCCCTCCGCAGCCTGCACGAGCCGACCATCGTCGACGCCAAACGACAAGCCGCCCAACGGCTTCTGGATTCGTTGCCGGAACCGGCCGGCAAGTTCGAGCTGACCGAGGAGCAGGCGGAGGGCTGGGCGTCCGCGATCAACGATGTCCGGCTGGCCCTCGGCGCGATGCTCGACATCGGACCCGATGGGCCGCAACGGCTTTCGCCGGACCATCCGATGGCGGGGCATCTGGAGGTGTATCAGTGGCTGACGTATCTGCAGGAGTACCTGGTGCTGAGCCTGCTGGACGAGCGGTGACGGGCTCCATCACCGACGTCGCCGGCATGCTGGTCGGCAATCACCACCGCATCGAAGACGCCACCCTGGGCGGCGGCTGGGCCACCGGCACCACCGTCGTGCTGGCCCCACCCGGAACGATCGGCGCGGTCGACGTCCGCGGGGGAGCGCCCGGCACCCGCGAGACCGACCTGCTCGACCCGTCCAACAGCGTGCAGCACGTCGACGCGATCGTGCTCACCGGCGGCAGCGCCTACGGGCTGGCCGCGGCCGACGGCGTCATGACCTGGCTCGAGGAACACGATCGTGGAGTGAAGATGCCCGGCGGACGGGTGCCGATCGTGCCGGGCGCGGTGATCTTCGATCTGCCGGTGGGGGCGTGGGCCAACCGGCCGACGGCCGAGTTCGGCTACCAGGCGGTGGCCCAGGCCGGCACCGACGTGTCGACGGGCAATGTCGGTGCGGGCGCCGGTGCGCGGGCGGGCGCGCTCAAAGGTGGGCTCGGGACGGCCTCGGTGACGCTCGACAACGGCGTCACCGTCGGTGCGCTCGTCATCGTCAATGCGGCCGGCCACGTCGTCGACCCGCAGACGGGACTGCCGTGGTCGGCCGACCAGATCGCCCGGTTCGGGCTGCAGTCTCCGCCGCCCGACCAGATCGAGGCGTACCGCACGCGGGTGAAAGACCCGAAGCCGCTCAACACGACCATCGCCGTCGTCGCGACCGACGCCGCGCTCAGCCCGGCCGGCTGTAAGAAGGTGGCCGTCGCCGCGCACAACGGGCTGGCCCACACCATCCGTCCGGCGCACACCGCCGTCGACGGCGACACCGTCTTCGCGCTCGCGACCGGACGGGTCCGCATCGAGCCGGACCCCGCGACGCCGGAACAGATGAACCCCGAGACGCGACTCATCTCCGAGATCGGGGCGGCCGCCGCCGACGCGCTCGCCACCGCCGTGATGGTCGGGGTGCTGGCCGCCGAGTCGATCGCCGATATACCGACCTACCGCGACCTGCTGCCAGGAGCCTTCGGCTGAAGCGTTCCGCCGGTAGCCTGGGGGTATGACGTCAGCGAGTAGCGGAGCGGATCGCGCATGACTTCGGACCTGTCGACCACCTCATCCAAGCCGCAGCCGCCTGCGACGTGGAAGGTTGGCGGCGTCACCATCGTCGGCTTCGTCGGGCTGCTCTGGCTCATCGAGGGCTGGGATGCGCTGCATCAGCAGCGACTGAATCAGGACGGCATCCGGCCGCTGGAGACCGATGGGCTCTGGGGCATCTTGTGGGCGCCGCTGCTGCACGCCGACTGGGCGCACCTGATCGCCAACACCGGCCCGGCCCTGGTGCTCGGGTTCCTGGTGACGCTCGCCGGCATGGGCCGGTTCCTCGGGGCGACGTTGATCATCTGGATTCTCGGCGGATTCGGTACCTGGCTGATCGGCAACATCGGCGCGCCGCGCGGTGTGGAGTCCGTCCACATCGGGGCGTCCGGGCTGATCTTCGGTTGGCTGACGTTCCTCATCGTGTTCGGGTTCTTCACTCGGCACGCGTGGCAGATCATCGTCGGCATCATCGTGTTGTTCGTCTACGGCGGTGTGCTGTGGGGCGCGCTGCCGGGCACATTCGGCGTGTCGTGGCAGGGCCATCTGTGCGGTGGCCTCGCCGGCGTGCTTGCTGCGTATTTGCTGAGTAGTCCGGAAAGAGAAGCGCGCGAACGGCGTAAGGGTTCAGCCCTGCCGTCGATTCCGACGTAATTTGCTGAATTTGGAATTCGCCGCGCGCGGTGATGCCCGAAGCGTGATCGGTATCGCTTTCGGGACCAATCGAGAAACTGACCGCCTAAAGGTGCCGTCTTTTCGTCGCAGGACGTGTTGACGTGGCAAGCTAGGGGTGTGCGCCTCACCATTCTCGGTTGCTCCGGCAGCGTGGGTGGGCCGGATTCTCCGGCCTCGGGCTATCTGCTGACCGCTCCGGACACCACACCGATGGTTATCGACTTCGGCGGCGGGGTACTCGGAGCACTGCAGCGGCATGCTGATCCGGGCGCCGTAAATATATTGCTGTCACATCTGCATGCCGACCATTGTTTGGACTTGCCCGGGCTGTTCGTCTGGCGTCGGTATCACCCGAATCCTCCCGTTGGTCGCGCCCTGATGTTCGGTCCGGCGGCCACCTGGCACCGGCTCGGCGCGGCGTCGTCGCCCGAGGGCGGCGAGATCGACGACATCACCGACATCTTCGACATCAAGGTCTGGGTCGACGGCGAAGACGTCGAGATCGGCTCGCTGACCGTGACGCCGCGACTGGTGTGTCACCCGACGGAGTCGTATGGCATGCGGTTCACCGATCCGTCCGGCGCGACGCTCGTCTACTCGGCTGACACCGGCTACTGCGACGCGTTGGTTGACCTCGCCCGCGGTGCCGATGTCTTCCTGTGCGAGGCGTCGTGGACCGACTCGCCCGACCGCCCGCCGAAGCTGCACCTGTCCGGCACCGAGGCGGGACGCGCCGCCCGCGAAGCCGGGGTCAAAGAGCTCCTGCTGACCCACATCCCGCCGTGGACCTCCCGCGAGGACGTCATCAGCGAGGCCAAGGCCGAGTTCGACGGACCCGTGCACGGCGTCGTCTGCAACGAGTCGTTCGACATCACCCGCCGGTAAGACTTGGGCAAGTCGGGACCCCGCATTCGGCGGCCCGCTAGGGTTGTCGGGTGTCCAGACGAGAAGACGGTCGCCTTGACGACGAGCTCCGCCCGGTAAAGATCACCCGAGGATTCACCAAGCACCCGGCAGGGTCGGTCTTGGTGGAGTTCGGCGAGACGCGGGTCATGTGCACCGCCTCGGTGTCCGAAGGGGTGCCACGCTGGCGCAAGGGCTCCGGGTTGGGCTGGCTGACCGCCGAATACGCAATGCTGCCGGCCGCCACGCATGACCGCTCCGACCGCGAGTCGGTGAAGGGCCGCGTCGGTGGACGGACCCAGGAGATCAGCCGGTTGATCGGCCGCTCGCTGCGCGCGTGCATCGACCTCAGCGCCCTCGGCGAGAACACCATCGCCATCGACTGCGACGTGCTGCAGGCCGACGGCGGTACCCGCACCGCGGCGATCACCGGCGCGTACGTGGCGTTGTCCGACGCCGTCACCTACCTGGCCGCGGCCGGGCGCTTGAAGGATCCGCGCCCGTTGTCGTGTGCGATCGCCGCCGTGTCGGTCGGTGTGGTCGACGGCCGGGTCCGCACGGACCTGCCGTACACCGAGGACTCGCGCGCCGAGGTCGACATGAACGTCGTCGCCACGGATACCGGGACTCTCGTCGAGGTGCAGGGCACCGGCGAGGGTGCGACGTTCCCGCGGTCGACGCTGGACAAGCTGCTTGATGCCGCGCTGGCCGCGTGCGACCAGTTGTTCGCGCTGCAGCGTGAGGCGTTGGAGCTGCCGTACCCGGGCGTGCTGCCGGAGTCTTCGGCCCCGGCCAAGAAGGCATTTGGTGCCTGACCTACTCGTTGCTTCCCGCAATGCGAAGAAGCTTGTGGAGTTGCAGCGCGTTCTCGATGCCGCGGGTGTCGTCGGTCTGAGGCTGTTGTCGTTGTCTGATGTGCCCGAGTATCCCGAGGCGCCCGAGACCGGGGCGACGTTCGAAGAGAATGCCTTGGCCAAGGCTCGTGATGGCTTTGCGGCCACCGGAATCGCTTGTATCGCAGACGATTCCGGGGTGTCGGTCGATGCGTTGAACGGCATGCCCGGAGTGCTGTCGGCCCGGTGGGCCGGGCGGCACGGGGACGACGCGGCGAACCTTTCGCTGCTTCTCGGCCAGATCCAGGATGTGCCGGATTCGCGCCGCGGCGCGGCGTTCGTGTCGTGCTGCGCGCTGGTTTCCGCCGCGGGTTCTGTTGTCGTTCGCGGTGAGTGGCCCGGCGCTATTGCGCGGGAGCCGCGGGGCTCGGGCGGGTTCGGGTACGACCCCGTGTTCGTCCCTGCCGGTGGTTCGGTGTCCGCGGCAGAGCTGACTGCTGCCGAGAAGGATGCGGCGTCACATCGCGGGCGGGCGTTGGCGCAGTTGGTGCCGGCGCTGCGGGAGTTGGCTGCGGGCTAGCTGCGGCCGGCCGGCGCACTGCCGTCGTCCAACGCAATTGCAGGGCGATTTTCAGGCTGTTTTTCCGCCACACAGTTGCGTTGGGGGAACCGTCCGCGGGTTATCCACAGGCTGCGCCCGCCGATGCTGGCGAGATTCGCGATCCGCTGGGCACACTGCCGTGGTGGGGGAGCCATTTATCGGGAGCGAAGCCCTATCTGCGGGCCGCCTGACTCGTCATCAGTTACGGACGAACTTTGTGGCTGTGCACAAGGACGTTTACGTGCCGAGAGGTACGAGGCCGACCGCGATCATGCGAGCGAAGGCGGTGTGGCTGCGATCCAAACGCCGGGGAGTGCTCGCGGGTTTCTCGGCGGCCGCGTTGCATGGGGCCAGGTTCATCGGGCCTGAAGTACCCGCCTACATCTGTGACCGCTACTGCCGCAGTGAGCGCGGTGTCGTGTTGTGGCGAGACATCCCACCCGACGATGAGGTGTGCTGCATCGGCGAGATGCGGCTGACGACTCCAGTACGCACCGCGGTTGATTTGGCCCGAAGACTTCCGGAGGATGCTGCCGTCGCTGCCATTGATGCATTGGCTCGCGCAGCACGACTGACGGTGGCTGATATTGAGACGGCAGCGGAGCGTCAGTGTGGACAGCGGGGGATTCGCCAGGCGCGGAAGACGATTGCACTCGTTGACTCGAAAGCCGAGTCGCCCAGGGAAACGGCGTTGCGGCTGTTGATCATTCGGGCCGGGCTTCCGAAGCCGGAGAGTCAGCACCCGATCTACAACGAATATGGAGCGCTGATCGGGGTTGTCGATTTCGCGTGGCCGGAGTTGAAGATCGCAATCGAGTACGAGGGCGTGCACCACACCGATCCGGATGCGGTTCGTCGAGACATCGCGAGGATCGAGTGCATGGTTGAGGTGGGTTGGCTCGTCATTCGGGTGACTGCGCGCGACCCGGCTGGCGCCGTACTGCATCGGCTCATCAACGGTCGTGCTTCGCGGGGTGCGGTTGACGATATTGCCTGGCGATTCCCACGGGACGAGGCGGAGAGACTGTGGCCCACTGAGATGCGGGCGTCGTAGCGATGGCTCCGGGCTATCCGACCGCAACCGCAGGGCGGTTTTCAAGGGCCGAATTACCGCCGCCTAGTTGCGGTCGGCGGAAGCTGGATTGGTCAGGTAGCCGTCGATGAAAGCGTGCAGTGCCGGTGCGAGGTGCGCGACGCCGGAATCGTTGAGCTTGGCCAGCAGGATGATGCCCTGATACTGCGCGAGTAGCGCGTGGGCGAGCTGCTCGGGATCGGTGCTCGGCCGCAGGGTTCCGTCGGCCACGGCTTCCTGGCACACGAGTGCCATGTGGTGCTGCATCGCGGCCAGGGTGTGCGCGAGATGGGCGCGGAGATCGTCGTCGGTGGTGGACAGTTCGGCGGCGAAGTTGCCGAAGGGGCAGCCCACCGCCCGGCCGAACTGCGCTTCGAGCGAGGACTGGATGACGCCGATGGCGTCGGGAACGGCGTGCAGCTTTTCGGCGGGCGTCGCGGTGGGGGAGCCGGTCAGCTGACGTTGAAAGGCCTTGGCGTGTAAGTCAATAACGGCTTTGCCGAGTTCTGATTTCGACGGAAAATAGTGGTAGAAGCTGCCCTTCTTGATGTCGGTCGCGCGGCAGAGTTCATCGACGCCGACGGCCTGGTAGCTGCGTTCGAGGAAGAGGCGGGCGGCGGTCGCGACGAGGCGGTCGCGGGCATCTGAACTTCGGGGCACCTGAGAATCGTAATTAATAGTTGACCGGTCGGTCAACTATGGCTAGCTTGACGACATGACCGCCACCACCACTGAGATTTTCCGCACCCCGGACGAACGTTTCGCGAATCTGCCGGGTTATGACTTCGCGCCGAACTACGTCGACATCGACGGGCTGCGGCTGCACTACCTCGACGAGGGACCGCGCGACGGCAAGCCCATCGTCTGTTTCCACGGCGAACCGACGTGGGCGTTCCTGTACCGCAAGATGATCGGCGCCTTCGTCGACGCCGGGCACCGCGTGATCGTGCCTGACTATGCGGGCTTCGGCCGCTCGGACAAGCCCACTGACCGGCGCTGGTACAGCTACGACCGGCACGTCGACTTGGTGACCCGGCTGCTGGGTGGTCTGGATCTGCACGACGCCACCGCGATCGTGCAGGACTGGGGCGGGCCGATCGGCTTGCGGTGGGCGACGGAGAACGCGGATCAGGTTGGGGCGCTGGCGATCTTCAACACGGGGCTGTTCACCGGCCGGGTATCGAAGGGCTTCATGGCCTGGCGCGCCTTCGCGGAGGCCAATCCGGACCTGCCCGTCGGCTTTGTGATCCAAGGCGCGACGACGACGGAGCTGTCACCCGAGATCGTCGCGGCCTATGACGCGCCGTTCCCCACGGCGGAGTCCAAAGCCGGCGCCGCGCAGTTCCCGCTGTTGGTGCCGATCACCGACGACGCCGCGGGTGCGACGGAGATGCGCGCGGTCACCGATGCGCTGTCGCGCTGGGAGAAGCCCGCGCTGGTGGCGTTCTCCGATCAGGACCCGGTTTTCCCGTATCCGCGTGCGGGCGAGGCGTTCGTCGACCTGATCCCGACCGTGGCTGAGCAGGTGCGGATCGAAGGTGCGTCGCACTTCCTGCAGGAGGATCGGGGCGAGCAGCTGGCAGCCGAGGTCCTCAAGCACCTCGGCTGATACGGGTCAGAGGTCGAAGCGCTTCTTGACGTCTTCGGTGCGGAAGTGCTCGACGATGATGCCGAGCAGCGGGACCGTGCCGGCAAAGAGAGTGCCGATGGTCTGCCCGAGGGGCCAGCGGACCTTGACCGCCAGGTTGAACGTGCAGAGCAGGTAGGCGAAGTACACCCAGCCGTGGACGATGCCGATCCAGTTCAGGCTGGCGTCGTTGAAGATGTAATGCGCGACCAGCTCGTAGCAGAGGGCGATGAGCCAGATGCCGGTCGCCCAGGCCATCACGCGGTAGGCGATCAGGGCCTTGCGGATGGTGTCTTTCGACAGGGTGGTCGGCTGCGACTCGGTCATGTGGTGGTCCTGTCCTGTTTGTCGTTCTCGGCCAGTTCGGCGAGGTAGGCGTTGTACTCGTTGAGGGTCGGGTCCGCGGTGTCTTTGGCGGCCTTGGGGCGCTCGGGGAGCAGACCCTCGGGGATCTCGGTGGGCCCATCGGTCGACGGCGCGACGGGTCCCTCGTCTTCGTAGCGGACGAACTTGTAGTAGCCGTAGAAGCAGAATGCGCCGAACATCGGCCACTGCAGCGCGTAGCCCAGGTTCTGGAAGGTGCCGGCGCTGGACTGGAACCGCGACCACTGCCACCAGGCCAGGGCCATGCAGCCCAGGGCAGCGACGGTCACCAGCACGATGAGCGCCGGCCTCCTACGCCGTGTAGTGGACATAAGGCAACGGTACCGCGCGTGACGTGCGGTTTGCGATTCGCGGCCGGGCTACGACGCCGGACGTTGGACACACGGCCACGGCACCAGCCTGGACTTCGGGCCGATGAATTCGTCGAGACGAGCGGTGTCTGCTTTGCGGTAGATCGAGAGTTGCTTTCTCGACGAGCGCCGCCAGTGGATGCCGAGTTGGTCGAGCGCGCCGGTGAACAGGTTGACGATGTCCTCGGACATGTTCGAGAAGTGGTAGCGGACGCTCATGACGCCGCGGTCGTCGGCGACGATGCGGCACCCATCGCTGTGGATTAGGCCGACGACGAATTCTTCGGTGGCTTGGTCGACGAGGTCACGCTGCCATGCCTCGAGTGCAATGAGCCGATCGTGCTTCTTGCCGGGGCCGTGCTGCGGGAACAAGCAGGGCCAGTGCTTCGAGTGCATCGAGACATCTACGCACCCCACCCTCCCGACGATTCCCGCATGTTGGCCCGGCATCACAGCTGCCATCGCTTCACGGCAACGTTGCACGATCGACGGGTACTTCCTGTCCAGCGTGATGCGGAGCCTCCAAATCTCTCGGGCGCGCGAGATGTTGCCATCGCCGAGATAGAGACCGAGTAGGTACGCGTACGGCCCGGCAGGAAGCCCGCCGAAATCGTGCAGAACCCCGCAAGGTGACGACCGATCCCGCTTCACGAGGTTTGTCGGTGGATGCAGTCGCCAACCGCGGACGGTTGTGCGCGGGACGCCGGTCTCACGCGCAACGGCGCAGTCATTCATACCGGCCGCGACGAGGGATCGAACCTGATCAAACTCGTCGAGGTCGCGCATGTGCCCTCCGTCCTTCGTTGTCACCAACGTATGACGGACATCCGACAAGTCGGGAGCTGTTCGGTACCGGTATCCTCGGGGTGTTGCGGGCGTGATGAAATTGGCAAACATGCCGGCTTTAGGTGCCGGTGCTCGTGAGAGTTTGTGGGTTCGAGTCCCACCGCCCGCACTCATTGAGTCGAGTTATCGGCTCGGGCGAGCCCGGCGTTTGCCGCTTCTGCGCCTGACCTGCCGGTGGGGCCTGATTGGACCACCCGACTCTGGCAGGGCTGACGAGCTCACCGCAGGCCGCCCGTCCTGGCCTGGTTCGACGGCGGTGAAACTACCGCGTCCGGCGGCCAGGCTGTCAGCGACGCCCTACGAAAAGCGTTGGCCTGCTTTGTTGTTCCCTGTGTCAGCGCTTCTTGGAGTGCAGGATGCCTTCGGTCGGCGCCGGGTCTGTCTTGGCGCGCTTTTCCGCGCGTTTCTCTTTGAGCGACTTGCCGGGCTTCTTGGACATACTCTGGCGCGGAGATTTGTCAGACATGACTGGCCCCTTTGTTCGGGGGCCTGGATGGTCCCTATTACCCGACCATACGCGCACCGTTGACAGGCGGGCAATGCAGTAGTCAATGCTGCTGACGGCCCATGTGGCGCCGTTGCGCGCTGGGGCATAGGCTGGTGGTGACACACACCCTAGGTGGCCAAGACCCGCTGCCGCGCGTAGACGGACCGGGAATTCCTTTGTCTATCAATGATATTGCCGCGTACGCGCGGCTGACCCCAGCGGACGTCGAGGCGTTCGGGGCTGAACTGGACACCATTCGCGCCGATGTCGAGGACTCCCTCGGCGCGAAGGACGCGGCCTATATCCGCCGCGTCATCACATTCCAGCGGATTCTGGACGTCGTGGCTCGGCTCCAGATCGCCCGGAGTCGGTCCAGGGTCGGTTGGGCAGTGGGCTCGGCGGCGTTGGCGTACGCGAAAATCGTTGAGAATATGGAGATTGGCCACAACGTCTCGCACGGTCAATGGGACTGGATGAACGATCCGGAAATCCACTCAAGCACCTGGGAGTGGGACATGGTCGGGCCGTCGGCGCAGTGGCGGTACTCGCACAACTACCGCCACCATGTGTTCACCAATGTGGTCGGGGTGGATGACGACCTGGGATTCGGGGTACTCCGGGTGACCCGCGATCAACCCTGGAAGCCCGCATATCTGTGGCAGCCTCTGCGAAACATGTTGTTGGCCTTGGTATTCGAATGGGGTATCGCGCGCCACGGATTTCATTCCGAAACCGAACGGGCCAGCACAGAGGACGCGCGGCAGGTGGTGAAGAAGGCGATGCTGATCAAGATCGCTCGGCAGACCGCCAAGGACTACCTCCTCGTGCCTGCGCTCAGCCTGCGCCGCTGGCGCCGAACGCTGGCGGCCAACGCGACCGCCAACCTGCTGCGCAACCTGTGGTCGTACGTGGTGATCTTCTGCGGGCATTTTCCCGATGGCGTGCAGACGTTCGCCCCGGAGGTCCTGCGGTCCGAGACCAGAGCGGAGTGGTATCTGCGTCAGATGCTGGGAGCCGCGGACTTCAAAGCCGGTCGGGTGCTGGCATTTTCGAGCGGAAACCTGTGCTACCAGATCGAACATCACCTGTTTCCGGATCTGCCGAGCAATCGGTTGGCGCAGGTCAGTGTTCGGGTGCGTCAGCTGTGTGACAAGTACGACCTGCCCTACACCACCGGCTCGCTAACTCGGCAGTACCTGCAGACCGTGCGGACCATCTGCCGGCTGGCATTCCCGGATGGCGCAACGGCTGTCAGTCACGGATGAGCGCCGATGACCGGCAATGCGTCAAACGTCGAAGGCCCGTTGGATTTTGGCTCGCATCTGTCCGGTGTCGGCGGCGGCTTGATGCGCCTGTCCGTCGTCGTACGGTCCATTGTTGCCGACGCTGAAGCCGAAGTAGCTCTTGGTGGCGTCTGACGCACGTTTTGCTTTGCGGGCCATGGTTTTTGCGAATTTCATGTTTGGTCTTTCTATTGTCAGTTCAGTGCAGCGCGTTGGTCCGCGCTGGGTTTCAGGTCCGGTTTGTCAACCGCAGCCGAATTACGTTGTCGCCGTGGGCTACTCGGTGGCAACGGGCTCAGGCGCATTGGCGTAACACGTTGTATGCCTTCGGTTCTGGCATTCGGCCGCCCAGACGGGCATGTCGGCAAGTTGTCGGCCATGGTGATCCGAAGGCATCAAGGGTCACCGATACGTTGGGCTCGAACAACTGGAGTTCTGTCCACCTGTCACACTACACCCGTTTGCTGCCGTGAACTGCAACGACTGGTCAACAGGGCCGCTGCTCGCTCCGCTCGGAGGGGCTCGGGGGTGTAGCGTGGAAGAGGTTGGGAACCCAGTCAGTGCGGGCGTAGTCAGCCTTTTGCCGCTTGCATTCCCCCGAGCAGCCGCTCGCGCCGGACACGCCTCGGTGACAACCACGCGACGGGATCACCATGAAATCGCAAGCCAGTCTTCAATTTTCAGAAACATCGGTACTGAGTCACCAGAGTGCCGGCCTGCCGAGCTTCGGGATTCTGAGCACCTATCCACCGACCCGATGCGGCCTGGCAACCTTCAGCGCCGCACTGAGCCGCGGGTTGGCCGTCAACGGCGCTGATGTCAGTGTGGTTCGCGTCGCAGACGGGTCATCCACCAGTGACGCTCGTGTCGTCGGGGAACTGACCAACGGATCGGCGTCGTCAGCGTCAGCGGCGGTGGATTTGCTCAGCCAGAGTGATGTCGCGGTGATCCAGCACGAGTACGGCATCTACGGCGGCCCCGACGGCGATGAAGTCGTGGACATCATCGGCGCGCTGCAGGTCCCGTCGATCGTTGTCGCGCATACGATTCCGAAACATCCGACGCGGCATCAGCGGTCGGTACTCGAGGCCATTGTGACGCTCGCCGACCAGGTGGTGGTGCTGTCCGACGCCGCGAGCGCGCAATTGCGTTACGGGTTCGACGTAGACCGGCGGAAGATCAGCACGATTCCGCATGGCGCGACCGTTCCGGTTCGTGGCCACACCAAGCGCGGCGGCCGGCCGACGCTGCTGACCTGGGGCCTGCTGGGGCCGGGCAAGGGGGTCGAGCGCGTCATCGATGCGATGGGCGGGCTACACCAGCTCAACAGCCGGCCGCGTTACTTGGTCGCCGGCGAGACCCATCCAAAGGTGATCGCCGCCGACGGCGAGGCCTACCGCGACGCCCGGATCGAGCAGGCACGGTGCACCGGGGTGGCCGATTCGGTGCACTTCGATGCCGGCTACCGCGACATCCCGTCGCTGATCGCGCTGATGCTGTCCGCAGCAGTGGTTGTGCTGCCGTATGACTCCACCGATCAGACCACGTCCGGCGTCTTGGTCGACACCATCGCCAGTGGTCGGCCGGTTGTCGCCACGGCCTTCCCGCATGCGGTCGAGTTGCTGTCGACCGGGGCCGGCATCGTGGTGGCGCACGATGATCCCGACGCACTCCGCACGGCGCTGCGCACGGTACTGACCGAGCCTCGATTGGCCGGCGCGATGTCGGCAGAGGCGCGCCGGCTGGCACCGTCGATGTCCTGGCCGATCATCGCCAGGTCGTATCAAGCTCTGGCACAACGGATTCTGACCAAGCGACCGGAGCGGACGTGGCTGCAATAGTGCCGTCCCCGAAGTTCGACCATCTGCTCGCATTGACCGACCGGCATGGCACCTTCGAGCATGCGTGTGGCGCCGAGCCGCGCCTGGAACACGGTTACTGCACGGACGACATGGCCAGAGTTCTGGTCGTTGCCAGTCGCGAACCTGACGCCGGGGACGCCGTGCATGCACTGGCCAGGTTGGCCGTGAAGTTCCTCAACGAGGCGCAGGCGTTCGCCGGCGGCTGCCGTAACCGGATGGACCGCCACGGTCGCTGGACCGACGACTTCGCGTTCGAGGACTGCTGGGGACGCTGCCTGTGGGGCTTGGGCACGGCCGCCGCGCACAGCGATGTCGGTCTGGTCCGCAGTCTGTCGGTTGTCCAGTTCGAGCGAGCCGCACATGGCCGGTCGGTATGGCCGCGCGCGATGGCGTTCGCGGCGCTGGGCGCCGCCGAGTTACTCAGCGTCGATCCTGACCATGCGGCGGCGCGTCACCTCATCGATGACTACGCCGCGGGTGTGGCCGAGCCGAACGGCGACCGCGATTGGCCATGGCCTGAGGCGCGGCTGTCGTACGCCAATGCATTGCTGCCCGAGGCGATGATCGCGGCCGGCGTCGCCCGGGACGACTCGGAGCTGTGCCAGCACGGCCTGGACCTGCTGGAATGGCTGATCGATGGCGAGACCGTCGACGGGCACCTGTCGGTGAGCCCGGCCGGGGGCTGGGCGGCAGGCGATCCTCGGCCCGGATTCGACCAGCAACCCATCGAGGTGGCCACGCTGGCCGATGCGTGCGCCCGCGCCTCCGACGTGGACGCCAGCGCGCTCTGGCCGAACACCGTCCGGGCAGCCGCGGCCTGGTTCCAAGGCACGAACGATGTCGGAGCGACGATGTGGAATCCGGCAACCGGTGGCGGATTCGACGGACTGCAGGCCGACGGGGTCAACCTCAACCAGGGCGCCGAGTCGACGCTCGCGGTGCTGTCCACGTTCCAGCAGGCCCGCCGCCTGGTCGCGGTGTCCCAATGACCGCGGTGCGGTCGGGGCTGGTCACACGCAGCAGGCTGCGGTTGACCGCAGACCCGGCACGGGTGATCACCCGGCTGTTCGTTCCGGGGCAGGAAGGCTTCGAGGTCCAGGATTCCCGTGCCGGTGCGGTGCTGCAGCGGGTGCTGGCGCTGGACGAGGCCGACGTGCGGTCAGCGCTCGACAGTGTCGTCCGTCGATTCGACCACCGGCACCGCGATCTGGCCGGCACCTTTCGGCGTCATGCACGCGAGCTCGCTGATCGCCTCGAGCCCGGCACGAAAATCTCTGAGACCCGAATGTTGTTGGTGGGTGCGACATTCACCAGTGAGTTCGCGATCGAGGGGGCGGCACTGTGCAATCCGAGCATCGTCGCGCACCCTGATCAGACGGGTGTGGCCGCGGGCAGTCTGCGATTTGTGCTGAGTGTCAGGGGAATCGGGGAGGGGCATCGGTCCTCGATCGGGTTTCGGACGGGCACCGTGGACCATGCGGGCTGCGTCACGATCGACGATCGAGCTCCGGTCGCCACCGTCGGCACCGTGGTGCCGACGCTGCTCGACGCGGTGGTGTTTCGCAGCGAGCTGGCCCGGTTGGACGACGCCGGCGAGGCCGCCGACTATGTGCTCGACGCGCTGGGCGACCAGTTCACCCGCACCGACCTCGATGAACAGTTGGACAAGCTGCTGCTCCACCGCAGCACCCGCAAGCACGCGCCGGCGACCATCGCGCTGATCCGGGATATCGCCGATCGGTCGTACGCTGTCGAATTCTCCTCAGCCACAGACATTTCCGAGCATGTGCTCTGGCCGGCGACTGGTGCCGAGGCGGCAGGCATGGAAGACGCGCGTTTCGTCCGCTTCGTCGACGACGACGGCACCGCCACCTACCACGCCACCTACACGGCGTACAGCGGATCGCAGATCCGCCAGCAGTTGTTGACGACCGACGACTTCCGGTCGTTCACGTCGATGCCGATGGTCGGCGCGGCGGCCGCGAACAAGGGCCTGGCGCTGTTTCCCCGCCGGATATCCGGACGGTTCGCCGCGATGTCCCGGTCGGACCGGGAATCGAACACCCTGGCCTACTCCGACCACCTTTCAGTGTGGAGCGATGCGTCGACCTGCCAGCGTCCGGTCGAGGCCTGGGAGACACTGCAATTGGGCAACTGCGGGGCACCCATCGAGACCGATGCGGGCTGGCTCGTGCTCACCCATGGTGTCGGTCCGATGCGGACGTACTCGATCGGCGCGATTCTGCTCGACCTCGATGACCCGACCCGGATCATCGGGCGGTTACCGGAGCCTCTGCTGAGCCCCGAGAGCGACGAGCAGGACGGCTACGTGCCGAACGTCGTGTATTCGTGTGGCGCAATGGTGCACGGCGACACCCTGGTGCTGCCCTACGGTATCGGCGATGCCGCAATCGGTTTCGCTACGGTGCCGCTGACGGAGCTACTCGCGGTACTGCGCCTCTAAGCGGCCTATTGCGGGACGTGCAGCCGCACCATCCGCGTCGTCGAACTCTCGTCCAGCTCGACGACATCGGTGCGCGAGCGCAGGAAATCGCTGAAAGACCGGAATCCCAGCGACTTTTCGCTGAACGACGGGTCCATCCGCTTCATCTGCGCCTTGACCGCCGAGTTGTGCAGCCACTCGACGTCGTCCTTCTCCAGCCCGATCTGCAGCGCGCGGGTCAGTAGGGCGGTCGCCGAGATCTGAGGGTCCGGGGGTTCGGGCTCGGTGGGCTCGGTGGGTTCGGCTGTGCGGCGGGCACGTTTCGGTGGCGCTGGTTCGGCGGGCGGCTCGAGTGCCGGGACACCGGGCAGCGCGTCGTAGCTGACGAACTCGTCGCAGGCCGCCGCGAGCGCCCGGCTCGACGACCCGGCCACCCCGATACCCACCACGTACCGGCCAAGACGCTTGCAGCGCTGGGCCAGCGGAATGTAGTCCGAATCGCCGGCGGCGATGACGACGTGGGTGAGGTCGGGCAGCCGGAACATGTCTTCGACCGTGTCGACGGCGAGCCGGATGTCGGCGCCGTTCTTGCCGTACGCGGCCGCGGGGAAGAGCTGCACCAGGTCCACGGCGCGGCCGACGAGCTGCTGCCGGTAGCCGGCGTTGACGTCCGCGGACCAGTCCGCGTAGGCGCGGGTGAGCACCAACGTGCCGAAGGACGACGCGAAATCCAGCACCGCCCCGACGTCGACGGTGGCCTGGGTCAGCTTGTCCTGTTCGAGGCCCTTGGCCTTGTCTTTCTGAAACGAGTTGCGGCCGTGGACCTGGTCGTACCGCGATATCACGATGTTGTCGAAGTCGAGGTAGACCGCTACGCGGCTGGCAGCGGTATCCGTCATGTGTCTAGTGTCGTCTATCCCGGCGAGTAAAAGCTCCGAACCCCACTCGGGCGCCCTTTTTTGCGCGCGAATGCATAACCTGTCGGGGTGCTCACCGAACTGATCGCCCTCAGCGGCGGGTCGTACCGCATGGGTTCGCAGGACTTCTACCCGGAGGAAGCGCCGGTCCACGACGTGACAGTCGCGCCGTTCTCGATCGAGCGGCATCCGGTCACCAACGGGCAGTTCGCCGAATTCGTTTCCGAGACCGGCTATGTCACTGTTGCCGAGCAACAACTCGATCCGTCAGCGTTTCCCGGCGTGCCCGCCGAAGACCTCATTCCCGGTGCGCTGGTGTTCCATCCCACCGCGGGCCCGGTGGATCTGCGCAACTGGCGGCAATGGTGGACATGGGTGCCCGGCGCCTGTTGGCAGCATCCCTTCGGTCCCGAATCGTCGATCGCCGACCGGCTCGACCACCCGGTGATCCAGGTCGCCTATCCGGACGCGGCGGCGTACGCGGCGTGGGCGGGCCGGCGACTACCCAGTGAAGAGCAGTGGGAGTACGCCGCCCGCGCGGGCGCGACGACGGCCTACGCCTGGGGCGACGACGTGCGGCCCGACGGGCAATTGATGGCCAACACCTGGCAAGGCCAGTTCCCGTACCGCAACACCGGTGCGCTGGGCTGGGTTGGCACGACACCCGTTGGCACGTTCCCGCCCAACGGTTTTGGGTTGGTCGACATGATCGGCAACGTGTGGGAGTGGACCACCACCCGGTACGCGCCGCGGCATCAGAACAATCCCGAGGTCTCCGGATGCTGCCCGGCACCGTCCGGCGACCCGGCGATCATGCAAACCCTCAAGGGTGGCTCGCATCTGTGCGCGCCGGAGTACTGCCATCGGTACCGGCCGGCGGCGCGGTCGTCGCAGTCACAGGACAGCGCGACGTCGCACATCGGGTTCCGCTGCATCGCCGACTGAGGTGGCGCGCGAATCGGTCGCCTCTCCGTTCGACGCCAACCTCGCCGGAGGAAAGGCCTTGCAGTTCAACGGACTTGACGACGCAAGCTTGGGTCGGCTGAACCGGACGTCGGGACGGTTGGGCGCGTGAACGCTTGGGTGCTTCATCGAATCCGGCGCCCAATGACGGCCTTGCTCGCGCGACGCTGACGTCGAGCTGATTGCCAGACACGGGAAACTGGCGGACTTCGCCGGGTGGCACGGGCATGATGGACGTATGGATTGGACACGACTGACCCGATTGGTTCGCGCGTTGGGCGCTGTCGCGGCGGTGGTCGTGTCGCTGCTGTGCGGACCGATCGCCGGGACGGCGCGCGCGGCGGTCGCGGCACCGGCGGGCGACGTCATCTCCATCGGTGACCCCAACGCCCTCGGTCAGGTCGATCTCTACCTGGACCCGCTGTGCCCGTACAGCGGCAAGCTGATCCAGAAAGAAGGCGACGAGCTGGGCCGTCGTATCGAGAACGGCGCAATTCGGGTGAACCTACGGCTGGTGAATTTCCTCGAAAAGTATTCGGCGAGTGGCACATACGATCGCCGGGCGATCTACGCCGCGTTCGCCGTGGCCGGCGAGTCGAAATCGAGTGACGTGGCGTGGCGCTTCGTGCAGCAGATTTTCTCGAAAGAGCACCAGCCGAAAGAGGGCGGGCCGACGGACCTGAGCAACGATCAGCTGGCTGTCTTGGCGGGGGATGCCGGTGCGCCGCAGCAGGCCCAGGACCTGATCCGGGTCGGCTTGCCGGTCGGCTACGACTCCCGGGCGATCGCCGCCAACAACCTCAAGCTCCTGCACGAGTTTCCGAACCCCGGTGTGCCGCAGGTCGTGATCGACGGCCAGATCATCGACGACGACGATTGGCTGAGCCGGATTCCAGCCTGAGCGCTGGCCAGTAGCGACGATCCCACCTCGGTAGGCCGTCCCGTTCTTCGACGGGGCGGCCTCGTGCGTTGCGGCGTCAGGGAGACCGTGGCGCCCGGTTAAGGGGATGCGTTCGGGCTTCCTACGTCGAGCGTGGGCCATGGCGTGATCCGCGTCGGCGTGTCGACACAGAAAGCCGCACGTTCGACGTACGACGTTTCTCTACAGCTCGGGTGAACCGACGGTCTCGCGCCCGGGCTGGGCGCGGTTCCCCCGATTGGGGGACACGGGATTCAACCGGTGCAGGGGCCGGTTGGCGGATACCCGTCGACCTCGGCGGACGGCATTCTTAGTTCAACACCGGAACACACCGGAAAGAACTTGAAAAGCCTTCCCGCACAAAGGAGTCGACATGAACCTCACCAACCGCATCGCCGCCGGATTCGCCCTCGCCGCCGCCCCGGCCGTCATCTTCCTGGGCGCCGCCACCGCGCACGCCGATGTCTCGACAAACAACACCCCGGTCGGTACCCACCACGCGTTCCCGCATCAGCAGAACGCCCCGCAGCCGGGCACCCCGGTGCATCACCACCACCAGCACAACCACCGCTGAGACTTTCTGTCACCGCTGAGGCCGCCCCTGTCATCGACGGGGCGGCCTTACGCACTGGGGCTGACAGTCCTGCCGAGGAACGCCAACAGCTTGGTGGTCCGTGACGCATCCGCCGGCGCAAGTTGAGCCGGCCCGAAAGCGCCGGGCCGTCGGAGCATCGGTTCCGGCACGGACTCGACCAGCGCTTCGGACAGGGTGAGCAGGTCATCGGGCAGCTCGATCGATTCGCCCAACGAGCGGTGCAGGTCCCAGCTGTGCAGCGCCAGATCAGCCACCGGGAACATCAGCGCCCGGCGCAGCGAAACCTCGCCCTGCGGGGACTTGCGTAGGGCATCGAGGTCCGCCGTGGGGAGGGCGTCGCGCAGTCGAATGCCCAACTCGCTCAGGTGCGTGGCGGGGTCGTCGTACATCCAGTCCGAGGGTTTTGAAGGTCCGTCCCACAGCTCGCCGTCTTCGACCAGCACGATGACCCTGGTGGCGCTACCCGTTGCGTGCCCGACCAATTCGCGCACCGTCCACTTCTGCAGGTTCGACGGATCATCCCAGCGCTGTGCGGGAATCTCCCGCACCGAAGCGGTGAACAGGTCGAGTGCCTCGGCGGCCAACACGTCAATTCGGGGAGTCGTGTCTTCGCTCATAGACACCACCGTACGAGCGGGCACCGACAGAATCTGGCTGCCGAACCGCGGCGACGGTCGGCCTGCACCGACCTGTGGTCGATTCGCTAATTGGCCTGTTCAGGCCCAGTCCCCGTACCCTTCCACGGTGACCGCGATCGATCCCGACGAGCTCAGCACCTGCCTGCGGGTGCTGTCCGAGGCGAGCGCGCTGCCGCCCGAGCACCCTGACGCCGTTGCTGTGCGCCTCGCCACCGCGAAGATGTTCAAGGCGTTGAAGAAGGAGCGCCGGACCGCCAAACGCGACGCGATTGCGGCCGCTGACCGCGCCGTCATCGCCGCTACCGCCACGGGTGCGCCGGGACGGATTGACGATGAAACCCAGGGTCTACCGCTGGTATCCACCACGGTCGGGGCCAGTGCGGGCACGCTGCTGCGCTCGCGGGCCTGCTACATCTGCAAGAACCACCACACCGTGGTCGACGCGTTCTACCACCAGCTTTGTCCGGACTGCGCGGCCTTCAACCGGGCCAAGCGGGACGCTCGCACCGACCTGACGGGTCGTACCGCGCTGCTCACGGGTGGGCGCGCCAAGATCGGCATGTACATCGCGCTGCGGTTGTTGCGCGACGGCGCGCACACCACGATCACCACCCGGTTTCCCAATGACGCGGTACGCCGCTTCGCCGCGATGGAGGACAGCGCCGACTGGTTGCACCGGTTGCGGGTGGTGGGAATCGACCTGCGTGACCCGGCCCAGGTGGTCGCTCTGGCCGACGAGGTGGCCGCGCAGGGGCCGTTGGACATTCTGATCAACAACGCGGCGCAGACGGTGCGTCGCCCGCCGGGCTCGTACGCCGCGCTGGTGGAGGCCGAGCGGACCCCGCCGCCGGAGTTGGTGGATGTGATCACCTTCGACCACGTCAGTGATGCGCATCCGCATGCCCTGGCCGGGAGTCTCGGCGAGCACCCCTCCGCGCACGCGCTGACCGAGCTGGCTCTGACCGCGCGCAGCGCGTCGCCGGAGCGGATCGCCGCCGGCCTCGCGATCGACGCGGGTGGGTTGTTGCCGGACACCGCGTCGGTCAACAGTTGGACCCAACGGGTGCACGAGGTCGACGCGATGGAGCTCCTCGAAGTGCAGCTGTGCAACCAGACGGCGCCGTTCATTCTGGTGAGTCGGCTGCGTCCGGCTCTCGCGGCCTCGCCCGCTCGGCGCAAGTACGTGGTGAACGTGTCAGCGATGGAAGGCCAGTTCAGCCGCGGCTACAAGGGGCCCGGGCATCCGCACACCAACATGGCCAAGGCCGCGCTGAACATGCTGACCCGCACGAGCGCGGGGGAGATGCTGGAGCAGGACGGCATCCTCATGACCGCCGTCGACACCGGCTGGATCACCGACGAACGCCCGCACCCGACCAAGCTGCGGCTGGCCGAGGAAGGTTTCCACGCACCGCTGGATCTGGTGGATGGTGCTGCGCGCGTGTATGACCCGATTGTGCGAGGCGAATTGGGCGAGGACATCTACGGGTGCTTCTTGAAGGACTACGCGAAGAGTCCTTGGTAGGACGCGACTCTCGCGGGTCCCGGGCGGGACTCTCAACTTGCCTACGGGCAGTGAAGTGACGCCCTACGCTGCGAACCATGTCTGTTGACCGTGCTGGGCTCGTCGTCGGTTGTATCCGCCTTGCGTCGGGGGTCTCGTTCCTGGTCGACCCAGCCCGGGCGAATCGGCTGTGGGGTGACCCCGAGAAGCCGACGGGATCAACGTGGCTGCTGCTGCACTCAATGGGTTACCGCGATGCGCTGATCGGCGGGCTGCTCGCTTCGGCGGCACTGCGTGGCCGAGACACCCGAGGCTGGTTCCTGGCCTCCGGTGGTGCGGATGCGGCAGATCTGTTGGGCGGCATGGGTATTCATCATGAGATGAGGCCATCGCAGAAGTACATCGGTCTCGGAGGTGCCGTCGTCGGGATCGGTGTCGGGCTATGGGGTGCGACGCGGCGCCGGGCTGTCGGTGTTGGGGCTGCCGCTACGCCCTGACTGCGGCGGTTGGGTGTGTGTGCCTCGCTATGCCGCCATCCGCGCTGAGGTGGCCGCGGCGATCTGATTGAGGTGATTGGTGGCCACCTGCACCGAGCTCTGGTGGGGGAGCGCGTCGACGTACTCGTAGGTGATGTGCGGCAGGGTCGGCGGGTTGGTCGCGTAGAAGGCGACGGCCCGGTCGATGGCCTCGACGAGGGCGGGGCCGCCCACGATCGGGTCGGTGACGAGCGCCAGCACCTGCTGGGCGAGGCTGCCCTGGCCGGTGAGTCCGGCGATCAGTGTGATGGCCGCGTTGATGCTGATGCCGAGTTGGACCGCGGCCTTGTAGACGGCGGTGATGTCGCGGCCGGCCTGGTTGTTCGGCGTCGTGGCGTAGAGATCGCCGCGGTTGGCGAAGTCCCACCAGGTGTCAATGCCGTTGGCGTCCTTGGGAATTTGCGCTGCGGTCAGGCGGGTGACGGCGATGCCGCGGCCGCCGGGGTCGATGCCGCCCGGGAAGGTGTGGCCGGTGAGCCGCCACGGGTTGCCGAAGGTGTAGCCACCGATCAGGTTCGGTTTGGCCCACTGCAGGGCGCCGGTCATGATCTCGGCCAGGACCCGGGAGGCGGCCTCGGCGCCCTGGCTGTAGCCGCCGAGGGCGAATGTCTGCCGTGGGTAGGTGTTGATCCAGGCGATCGCGTTGGTGACGGCGATCCGCACCGACTCGGCGTAGCTGGGTGACAGCGGCGCGCCGGGTGGGATGGGTCCGAAGGTCCACGGCGCTTGGATCGGGACTTCGAAGACGAGGTCGGGGTCGGCGGCGCGAACGACGTCGGAGGGATAGCCGGTGCCGGGTGCGGCCCAGGTGCCGGCGAAGGTCAGTACCGCGTGGCGGACGTGGAAGACCCCGGAGATGCTGGCGGCGACATCACTGAAAGTGGTCATCGCTCAGCTCATTTCGCGGTGGTGGGCAGGTTGTTGGCCTTGCGCCACTGGATGGCGAACTCCATCAGCTCGATGAGCACGTCGCCGCTGTCGCGGGTGATGCCGTCGCTGAAGGTGTGCACCCAGGCGATCTGCTCGGCGGTGGTCACCTGCTGTTCGAAGGCGTCGAAGGTGCCCTGGTAGGTCTGGCCGTTGTGGACGGAGTTCCACGGACCGCGGTTGGGGTCGTCGACGATGTCGCCGATGTTGCGTTGATGGCGGGCCAGGACCGCACGCCACGGCTGCGGCATGCCGTTGGCAGTGACGCCGGAGATGTCGGTCTGGAGTGATGTTGCATCAGCCATGGTGCGCCTCCTTGTAGTGGGGTAGGACGCCACCGGATGTGCCGCGCTGGAATACCTTGTCGGCGAACGGTTTTTGTCGTACGGGCGATCCGCGGTCCTCGGGTGCTATTCCCGGGATCGTCATCGGAACCGATTCGTCGTTCACCATCGTCTGCCCTTTTTGACCGGGACGTCCATTTCCACCATAGGCCCGTACTGGAGCGCGGTCGACTACACGCGGGTGGTGAGCTGAGCCGACGCGCGCCCTGGCGCCACGCGGCGTAGGGTTGAGGCATCGGCGGCGTTCAGCCGGGCCCAATACCCGACGTGGACCAGTACGCCCCGCGTCTGCCACGAGTCAGATTCACCCGTTCTAGGATCGGTGAATTCAGATGTGCGGCAGGCACTTATCGTGACCTATTGCATCGGTGTGCTGCTCGACGACGGGATCATCTTCGCGGCTGATTCCCGCACCAACGCAGGCGTCGACAACTTCGCCAAGTTCTGCAAGGTGACGGTGTTCGAGACGCCCGGCGACCGCGTGATCGCCTTGTTGAGTTCGGGCAACCTGGCCGGCACCCAGGCCATCGTCAGCGTGCTGCGGCAGCGTTGTGCCGACGGCCCCGCCACAACCAACCTGCTCGGAGCGGCGACGATGTTCGACGTTGCCCGATTGGTGTCGGATGCGATGCGCGAGGTCGACCAGCGCGACGCGGGCTATCTGGACGGCAACCCGGCCGGCTTCAACGCCTCGTTCATCGTCGGTGGGCAACTCGCCGGTGAGCCGATGAGACTCTTCCGCATCTACGCGGAGGGCAACTTCATCGAAGCTGGAACCGACACGATGTTCCTGCAGACCGGTGAGACGAAGTACGGCAAGCCGATCCTCGACCGGGTCCTCACGCCCCAAACGTCGCTCGCCGACGCCACGAAATGCGTTCTGGTGTCCTTTGATTCGACCATGCGGAGCAACCTGTCGGTCGGCATGCCCATCGACTTGATCAGCTACGAACGGGACAGCCTCCAGGTGCCGTGGCGGCGGCGATTCGATGACGAAGACCCCTATTTCACGGCCGTCAAGGAGGCGTGGAGCGAAGGCACCCGGACGGTATTCAGCAAGCTACCCGACCTCCGTTGGTGACCGCGTCGTGCCGGACGTCCAGCTCATCACCTGCGAACACGGCGGCAACGCCATACCGGCGCCGTTCGGACCGCTCTTTGCCGAACATCGGGCGCTGCTGAACTCCCATCGCGGATGGGACACCGGTGCGTTGGTGATGGCTGAGGCGCTCGCCGCGGCGACCCGGGCACCGTTGGTCGCATCGACCACCAGCCGGCTCCTCGTCGATCTCAACCGGTCGATCGGTCACCCGCAGCTCTTCTCGCCGATGACGCGGGCCGCGTCGAGGGAGGTCAAAGCGCAGATCGTCGCGCAGCACTATCGGCCGCATCGCGATGCAGTGGAAGACTATGTCAGGCAGTCAATCTCGTCTGGACATCGGGTGATACACATCGCCTCCCACAGCTTCACGCCAGAACTGGACGGGGTGGTGCGCCAAGCCGACGTCGGGTTGCTCTACGACCCCCGTCGCCGCGCAGAGGCGCGGCTGAGCACGCGCTGGCAGGCGTCGCTCGCGGCACTTCATCCGGAACTTCGGGTGCGCCGTAACTATCCATACGCGGGCAAGGCGGACGGCCTGACGTCACACCTGCGCAAGCGCTTCGGGGAGAACGAGTATGTGGGGATCGAACTTGAGATCAATCAGCGCATCGTGGCCGCAGCCGGACAGCCCTGGGCAGCGCTGCGCGGCGTGCTGATCGACTCCCTGTCCGCGGCTTGTGCACCCCAATCCGATCCAACCGCGTAAACCAAAGCGCCACAGCGAAAACGGAGACACCATGAAACTCAACGTCGGTTACGAGATGGTCTTCGACTGCCCGAAACCCACCCCGATGATCTTCAACCTCAACGTCCACTTCACCCGGGTCTCCGATCTGATCGGCCGCGACGTGTTGGTGGCCGACCCGCCGGTGCCGATGACGGCCTATCGTGACGACTTCGGCAACTGGTGCACTCGCATCGTTGCGCGGAAGGGGACCACTCGCATTTCGGGAGACGCTATCGTCAGGGACAGTGGACTCCCCGACGTCCTGGTCCCTGGGGCGCGCCAGACACCGGTCCCGGACCTGCCCGACGAGACGCTCATCTTCCTGCTGGGTAGCCGGTACTGCGATACCGATCGGCTGTCGCAGACGGCGTGGGACCTGTTCGAGCAGACACCGCCGGGCTGGGCCCGCGTCCAGGCCATCTGTGACTACGTGAACCGACACATCACGTTCGACTATCTGCAGGCGGACAGTGCGCGGACGGCGTTGGAGGCGTACGAGGGTCGGGTCGGTGTCTGCCGTGATTTCACGCACCTGGCGGTGGCCTTCTGCCGCTGCATGAACATCCCGACGCGCTACTGCACCGGGTACCTCCCCGATACCGGAACGCCACCGCCTTATGGGCCAATGGATTTCGCCGCCTGGTTCGAGGTGTTCCTGGACGGCCACTGGCACACCTTCGACGCCCGCAACAACACACCGCGGATCGGCCGGGTGTTGATCGCGCGTGGCCGTGATGCCGCCGACGTAGCACTGAGCAACGCGTTCGGCGCCAACACGTTGACGAGTTTCCGGGTGTGGGCGGACGAGGTGGCGTAGCGATCTGTTCTACACCTTCACTGGGCCGGCGGTGATTCGGCGCGCTGCTGCAACAACTCTCGTAGTTGGGTGAGCTCGTTGTGCAGCCCGTCGATCTGCGCCGCGGTCACGGCGTTGTGGGCCTTGTCCTCGACCGACACGGTGTGGATGACCCAGGAAGCGATGGTCGCGGTGATGGAACCGACCAGACTGATCCCGCCGATCATCATCAGGACGGCGATGAAGCGTCCGGTGGTCGTGACCGGGTAGATGTCGCCGTAGCCGACGGTGGTGATGGTCGTGATCGCCCACCAGACCGCGTCGCCGAAATTGGTGATGTGGGATCCAGTGGCGAAGCGCTCCGTTTCCAGCTCCGCCAGCGCGCCAACGTAGACCAGGAGGACCCCACGCCAGGGTTCGGGCATGCCGTTGGCGGTGACGCCGGAGATGTTGGTCTGGAGCGATTCTGCATCAGCCATGGTGGAGCCTACTGGGTTGAAATGGACGCGATTTGCCGGCCCGGTCTTCGATGCGACGGTCTGGAATTGGTTGTGGGCGAGGGGCTTTGCGATGCGCTTGGCTGACGGTCCCGGGTGGTCCCCGGGCCGGTGTGTGCCGCCTCGTCGTCACGGTCCGCCCTATTTGACTAGGTCGTCCAATTCCCACAATAGGCCGGTATCGGGGGGGTCGACTGCAGCGCGGCGACCACGCAAATCGATTCAGTCTGGCGTGCAGGACTCTGCAGACGATTTGAAAATGCAGGGTATCCGGCTCGGAAAGTCAGTTGCTCTAGTTCGCGGTACGCCCTTGGGGTCCTCTGGTCTGGGCGTATTGATGTTGGCTGTGGTCGCGATCTAGCTACCGCTTTGTGTCGGCATCGCTCGCTACAGTCGGTCTATGCTCCGCCGCATCGAACCGGTCCGTTCTTACCGCTCTCTGACTAATGGGTTCTGGCCCAATGGCGTGCCGTTGGGCAAGCGCTCAGTCATCTACGGTCACAACGGCAGCGGCAAATCATCATTCGCATCGCTTCTGCTTGAGATTGCTTCAGACGAGGCGTCCACCGATGTGCTCTGGGAGGACGAGTACGGCCACAGTCACCAAGTAATGTCCGGCCATGGTGGGCCGTCACCCACCATGGCCGTTTTCACCAAGGAGTGGGTAAGGCGGAACTTGTCGCAGTTTCTCGACGGAGAGGGTGCATCGCCGATCGTTACCCTCGGTGAAGATGCCATTGAGGCTAAGGAACAGGAACTAGAACTCACTCGGCAGATCGAGGATCTCCGCGCCAAGGCGAAGGAGGCCGAAAAGAAGCGGCAGGATCACACCGCCAGGGCAAAGAAGACCGCGACAGCAGCCCAAGATTCGATAGCTGACCAACTGCGAGAGTTCGACTACCAGCGCTTTTCGAAGAACCGCTACTCGCTGCCGGTGGTTGAGGGAAAGCTCCGCGAGTACAGAGGTGAGTTCCCCGACGAGAATGCGCATGCTCAGGCGCTTAAGCGTCTTGGAGAAGGTGTCGCCGAACAGGTGACTCCTATTCCAGCGCCGCCAGGTCGCCTCACCACCCTTTCGAGCCTCGAGTCGATACTCGCGGAAACCCCATCAAGGGTGGCCCTCGAATCGCTTACATTAGAACAAGATCGACAGGCTTGGGTCGAGAGCGGACTACAACTTCACGAGCATTTGGACGAATGCCTGTTCTGTGGCGGCCCATTCACAGACGCGCGGCGCGACCAACTTGCGATGCACTTCGATCAGAGCTGGCTGCAGATCCGCGAGCGTGCGCAGTCCCTACTACAGGACGTCCTTCGAGCTAAGTCGGCCGTATCCGGCTGGTTAAGCGGCGTCCCAAACCCAAAGGACCTGTCCTGCGAATTGCGAGACGGGTACGCCCTGCACGTCGCATCCGTGCAAGATGTGATCACGGCTCGTCTGGAGGTGCTCGGCGAGGTCGAGGCAGCGATCCGTGTCAAGGTTGACGATCCAAGCGCTACTCCGGTGGTGCCGGAGTGGACGATGCTGAACGCGAGCTTCTCCGCGGAACCGCTACAGCAGGCGGTCACGGAACACAACACGCAGGTTGCCGACCATGCAGTCGTCGTCGAAGGCCGTTATGAGAGTGTTCTCAACCACATCGTTGGCTCTCGCTCTGAAGCATTCCGCAGCTGCGAAGCTCAGAGTGCAGCGGCAGAGGGAGAGGCCAAAGCAGCAAATGATGCGGCCGAACTTGCGGAACGTACTCTGGCTGCGCTTCGCCAGAAGCAGTTTTCAAATAGTCAGATGGCGGAGACCCTCACCAACGACTTGGCAAGGGTATATGGAAAAGACCATCTGAGTGTTGCGATAACCGACGATGGCAAGTCGTACGCATGTCGACGTGGCGGGTCGGCAGCCACCCACCTGAGTGACGGTGAGCGCACCACTCTGTCGTTGCTCTATTTTCTGCGCAAGTTGGAGGACGAATCTGTCAGTGGCGACAAGAGTACGCGGATCGTGGTCATTGATGACCCGTCGAGCTCCCTCGATCGGGAGTCGCTATTCGCAACACACCAGTGGCTAGTCGACACACTCAACGGTTTCGGCCAAATTATCGTGCTCACGCACGACTTCGGCCTCCTCCGGCTCTTCCTCAAGTCGCATAAGAACGCGTGGGACACCTCGCGTAAAAAAATCGGTAGCGGCGACGCCGACGAAGCGCGCTTTCCGAAGGTCGCTTTCCTCGAGATGTACGCTGCGGCAGACCAGGGTGTCCTCCGCACGAAGGTGACGCCTCTTCCTTCGATGCTGTCGAAGCACACCACCGAGTACGCGTACCTATTCAGCAACGTCATGGCCGGAGTGGCCAACGGTAGCGATCACGATAGCCTCTTCTTGTTACCGAACGCAGCCCGCCGCGTTTTGGAGGTATTCACGAGCTACAAGGCACCGCATTTGGGTAACTTCGACCAGCGTCTTGCAGCTCTGATGGGTGACACTGCGTCTAATCCCTACCGCGATGTCTACGACTTCTGCAACCGCTACTCACATGGTGAAGGCAACGAGAGCGTTGATGTGCTCGACGGCCGCGTCGTCCATGGGCAGATCCGTAGATGCATGGAGTTCCTGAAGTCCGCAGATGAGGAGCACTTCGACCGGATGTGCAAGGCTACGGGTATAGATCCGGCGGCTATTGCATAGCGGTTTATCCTCGTGTGCGGCCCGAGTGGTCCAAACGGGCCACAAAGCCCAGTCAACCGGCGGCTACGGCACATCAATTCGTCCGGTCGACATGGACCGCTGGCTGCCCCCATAAGGCCGCGCAGATGGGCTAGGAGAATAACGGGTACCCACGGTGGCGGGCATCCCGGCGGATTTGACCAGCGTCCTAGACTCTATAGGTCCCTAACCTCGATCACTGTGCTCGGTTTCGAGCGTGGTCCCCTCCGGGTTGTCTCAGCTGAGACTAGCGCGTGCAATATGCAGTGCGAGTACTCCATGTGCACAATGGCGGCAATCACTTCTGGCCTCCGTTGCAGACATGCCGAGAAGCCCAAGAGGAAGAACAGGCTTTAGGAAGTCGGCGGCCCGCTACTGTCGCACTCATGACGGATCGCGTAGCTCTGATGGACAGACTGGCTGGGAAGACACAAGCAGTACGGTCTGAGGCAACGATCCAATCCGACGTACGCATGCTCCTTCTTGACAGTGCGCTCGGCCTGTACGAAGTGCAGCTGGAAGCTCATGTCGGTGATAAGCACCGACGGATCGACGTGGAAGTCGGCTGCACCGTCATTGAGGTCAAGAAGTCGCTCGATTCGCCGTCAGCGGTCTTGGCGGCTACGGGGCAACTGTCCGACTACGTATGCACCCGGCAAATGGAGATGGGGCAACGCTATGTTGGCATCCTGACAGACGGAGCTCTGTGGATCGCGTTCCACGAAATCGACGGGCAATTGGCAGAAGCAACCCGCCACCGCGCATCGACGGGCGAGGGCGGCGCGACCGCGCTGTTGAACTGGCTCGAAGGAGTTTTGGCCACTAAGCGCACTATTGCACCTACCCCCGAGGAGATTCGACACAGACTTGGTGCGAGCTCTTCGTCCCACGCACTCGACTATGCGACGCTACGAGCGATATACGAAGAGCACCGCCACGAACCCACAGTTGTGCTGAAGCGCGAATTATGGGCCAAGTTACTGACGTCCGCGCTCGGAACGCAGTTCACCAACACCGATGAATTGTTCCTAGAGCACACATTGCTAGTTAACTCTGCCGAGATCATTGCGCATTTGGTGCTCGGTCTGAAGGTGACCGACATCGCCGCCGAAACACTGCTGGCCGGCGATTTATTCGTCGCAGCAGGTGTGTACGGCGTGGTAGATCGCGATTTCTTCGACTGGGTAATTGAGGTACCAGGAGGAACTGGATTCGTCTCGTCTCTGGCGCGACGCCTGTCGCGCTTCGACTGGTCGCACGTGGAGCACGACGTTCTCAAGGTTCTGTACGAATCAGTCATCAGTGCAGACGTACGAAAAGCGCTAGGCGAGTACTACACGCCGGATTGGCTCGCCAACAGAGTGGTGCAAGAGGTCGTCACCGATCCGGTCAATCAGCGAGTGCTCGATCCGGCATGTGGCTCGGGCACATTCATCTTCTACTCCGTTCGACGGTTTCTCGACGCGGCCGAGGCTGAAGGTATGCCGTTGACCGAAGCAATGGCGTTGGTCAGTTCGCGCGTGATCGGTATTGACCTGCATCCCGTCGCCGTGGCACTCGCTCGAGTTACGTATCTGCTGGCTCTCGGCCGCGACCGCCTCGCACAAGACAATCGCGGCACTCTTGCGGTGCCCATCTATCTCGGTGACTCCCTTGGATGGAAGCAACAGCAGGAACTACTTTCAGTAGACACGCTCGTGATCCCAACGGATGTTGGGGACCAGCTCGAGTCTCCTCCGCTGTTGTTCCCCGAGCACCTGTTGGCAGATGCGGCCCGCTTCGATCAGATCGTTTCAGAGCTCGTCGATGAAAGTGGCCGCGCGAGGGGAACGAACCGAAACCGTCTCAGTGAAGGTACGATCCGACGACTTGCACTCAGCGAGGACGATGTACCTGTGCTCAATGAGAACTTTTTGCGCCTCAAACAGCTTCACGAGGCCGATCAAAACCACATTTGGTCCTATTATGTCCGCAATCTGTCGCGTCCCGCATGGCTATCCCGTGAAGAAAACCGGGTGGATTGCCTTGTGGGAAATCCGCCGTGGCTGAGTTACCGATTCATGACCAAAGGCATGCAGGCCGAATTCAAGGCTATGTCTAAAGCTCGAAATTTTTGGCACAAGGCGTCAACGGCAACTCACCAAGACCTGGCCGGGGTTTTCGCCGCATGCGCTGTCGAGCGCTATCTCAAGACCGGAGGCAGGTTTGGATTCGTCGTGCCGAACTCCGTGATCGACCGAGACTTCTGGGATGGCTTTCGCCGAGGTGTATTCGACGGGGCCGGAGTCAAATTCGATGTTCCGTGGGATCTTCGGCGCATCCGCCCGCACCTGTTCCCTCGCGGCGCAGCCGTCGTCTATGGTAGCCGTACGCCCAACTACAGCACGATGCCCGCGAAAGCGGTTGTATGGCGAGGCCGGGCACCTCATCGCCATTTGGCGTCGGCGGACGCTATCGGCTTGACGCAAAATCTCGAACTTTTAACTATTTCCAGCGGCGACGACGATGTTTCGCCATATCATCGCCGATTCTCCACTGGGGCAACGCTCTTCCCGCGGATCTTCGTCAGAGTCCAGGAAGTTCAAGCCCCACTTGGTGTCCCGAGTGGATCGGCGTCTGTGCGTTCAGTACGGTCGTCAACCGAAAAGGCGCCATGGAAAGCGTTGCCCGACTATGTCGGGACTGTGGAGCGCCAATTTCTTCACCCGGTATTCCTCGGTGAACACGTCGTGCCCTTTCGTACCTTGGCGCCAGACACCTTTGTTCTGCCGCTCACACCGCGTGGCGAGCTACTCGACATCGGCAAATCCAAGATCGATACCTATCACGGATTGGCGAAGTGGATGCGTACGGTTGATGAGGAATGGCGTAAAAACAGTTCAGGAACCATGAATTTTACTGAACGGCTCAACTACATGAGCGATCTCACCAACCAACTCCCGGCCGGGCCGATCAGAGTTGTGTACCCCTCGGCAGGTATGCACGTTCACGCCGCAATCGTCACTGACCCTCGCATCGTGATCGACTACAAGCTCTACTGGTGCGCGGTGTCGACCGAGTCTGAAGCCCACTACTTGACCGGAATCCTGAACGCACCTGTGCTCACGACGCTCGTACGGCCACTCATGTCCTACGGAAAGGATGAGCGCGACGTTTGCAAACAGATCTGGAAACTGCCGATCCCCGACTTTGACCCAGACAACGCACTGCACACGAGTATCAGTCAAGTGTCTCGGGAATTGGCTAAGTTCTTTAGTCAACGTGAGCTAGTTTCGGTTAATTACATCACTGTGCGACAAGACTTCCGAGCTGTGATTCAAGAATCGGAGCACGGCAGACAGCTTGACAAGCTCGTCCGTGAGCTTCTCGGTGAACCAGACGAGGCAACCGATGTCGTCGTGAGTTATACGGGCTTGGTGAGATTGACTACTGGCGCACTTGACATCGCTGCTGATGTTGAGATTGATCTCGACCTCGAACATGACAGCAAGGGCCAGGCTTGCCTTTGGGGGTACTTGGTCACCGTTGATGGCGAGTCAACGTATACGTCTATCGGATCACCCGACGCTGGCTCCGACGATCAAAGCCTCGCCAAACAGCTGTGTGCCGAATTGAAAGCTATCGTGCACCACGCGCACGCTCATGGACGGACGTGTCGCATATTCCACTATGGCTCGACAGAACCGACGTTTCTTGTCCGACTCCTGGGCGCGGATTCCGCGGAACTGCTGGACATTGCCACTGACTTGCTGGCAACGATCCGCGCGCACTACTTCTCAGGCGTTGGCTACGGACTCAAGCGCCTTGCATTGACTAGTGGGTTTATCTGGCGCACTGCGGAGTTGGACGGCGCCGGCGTCCTTCAGCTGGTCGATCGAGCTTGCGCTGGCGATAATGGCGCATGGCAGACACTCGTCGATTACAACGAGGATGACACCCGTGCCATGCGCGAGCTACGCCTATACCTTCGGGCCACGGCGGAATCAGACACAGAGATCTCCGATGGAACCCCGGCGATTCCATAGCGCCTTCGCGCTCCAGAGTTGTGGTGCGCACTTTTGATACCGATTGGTCGCTTGTATCGAATTAGACCGCCGGACCAGTTCGGCAATCTGCGATGTCCTTTGTGTCTATGGAACCCTCGTCGAGTGGTGGAAGACCCTTGGCCTCGACTCGGTCAGGGGCTGCGCTGATAGGCCGAATTGGCCCGGTGGACTACGGCCTGCCAACGATGCCCCTATGTGTGCCTGCTGCGTAGAGGGGCTAGTCGCCGTTTACATCGCGCCCGTGGCGCGACTGAACTTCGGCGGCAGACTGGGAAGCAGGCCGTAGCGAGCTCTGGGGGGTGACTGAGACCGACAACCTGAAACGGAATATGGGGACCTTAGTGCAGTTTATATACGCCGCAGCGTACTGAGTCCGTTAAGTCTCGAATGAAGGCGGAATAATTCTAAACACTCCGACGGATCGCTGGATGTCGGAGTGAAACTTGCTCGGCTGCATCTTCAGCCGGTTGCGCGAAACTCGTTAAACCGTTCCTCAAGACGATCTCGCGCGGGGTGGTCGCCGATGCGCTTCGGGAGGGTAAGCGTCCGCCCGTCCATCTCTTGTAGGCCATGTAGCAGCATTGGACCGTCGACTTCGTCCATCAGCTCGCGGTTGATGCGTACGACATAGTCCGGCGAGATGCCGAGAAGGTTTGCATCATATGCAGCATGATGGATCTTGCATAAGCTCAATCCGTTCTGGACGATGGGCAGTCCGTGGGGCTTGTTGTCGCCGATGATGTGGGCCGCGTCCAACAGCCGCCCGTGTTTCAAATTGCATACAGTGCAACGTTTTTCGTAAGCAACAAGAACCCTCCCGCGAAACTCCGGCTGGTGGAGGCGAAGTTTTACGATTCGTTCGGCGTAATCGCGTTCTGACGGCCTGAGATGGAGCGGGTCTGGGATCAGTCGAAGGCTCTCATCAAGTGCTAGCACGAAGCGTCTGTTTTTTATGTCGTCGGCAACAACATAAACGGGAAATGTCGGTACAAAAACACCTGGCTCGATCTTGCGGAGGAGGATGATAGGCAAGTTCAGTTCGAGGGCCCGGCGCATCTTGATGTTCTTGCCGTCGAGGCTCGTGTCCTCGTAAGCGTACGAAAACAACGAGTCGCCGATATCGGTGTCATCGTACTTGCCTTTCGGATCCGAGATAACAGACAGTGTCGCCATGAAAGCGCTCGGATTCCAAATTCCACTGCTTCGATCGACCGTTTTATAGACATCGCCGCCGACTACTACGGACTCGAGCTCTGCGCGGGTAACAACGCCGCGGTCAGCAACGATTTCTTCGAGACGCTCGAAGATCATTCTGCGGAGCTGCAACTCGACTTGGCTATCCACGAGTGCATTCTGCCACGCGGTCATCTGTGTCCCTAACGACACTTCGATGCCACTGAAATGCTCTGCTGTTGTGGCGCGAGTCAGGCAACTGCATTGAGGTTTCAGTGGCTCTTGGACTAAGCCTGGTTTGGCTGACCAGGCGTTACCGCGTCTGTGAGTTTGGATGAAAGCCGGTTTGCCGCGCCCATGTGGTCCATTCTCCGGGAACGTTCAGCATTGGGGGCTCAAGGTCTGCACCGCGCGGGCATGAGGTGCGATGATCAGCCCGTGACCGGCTACGACATCATCGGCGATATCCACGGCTGCGCCGATCCTCTGGGCTCGTTGCTCGTTGCCATGGGCTATCGCAAGACTGACGGCGCGTTTCGGCACCCGAGTCGGCAAGCAGTGTTCGTCGGTGACCTGGTCGACCGCGGTCCGCACCAGCTGCGTGTCCTGAAGACCGTCAAGGCCATGGTCGACGCTGGTAGCGCGCAGATCACCATGGGCAACCACGAGTTCAACGCGATCTGTTACGGCATCCCGCGTGCCGACGGTGATTACTTGCGCCGGCACTCGGGCAAGAATGCCCATCAGCACCGCGCCTTCTTGGAGCAGTTGACTGCTGAGCAGCAGCGGTACTACCTGGACTGGTTCCGCACCATCCCGCTGTGGTTGGACCTCGGTGGTGTGCGGATCGTTCATGCCTGCTGGCATGAGCCCTCGATGAAAATCGTTGAGCAGGAACTGGGTTCGAATGCCCTTAGTAACGATGCGCAGTTCGCCGACGCGTCGACGAAAGGCCACCCGCTGTACGAAGCCATCGAGACGCTCATCAAAGGACCGGAGCTGAGCCTGACCGACCACGGCCAGCAGCCTTACCTAGACAAGGACGGCCACACCCGCGACCAGGCCCGGCTGCGGTGGTGGAGCACTGGTTCGACGCTGAACGAGCTGGCTGAGATGACAAGCACTTTCACCACGCCGGACGGCGCGCCATACCCGGAGCTGCCGTCCCTATCGATGGCCAATGACGACCACGTCTACCGCGGCGATGTGCCGGTGGTCTATGGCCACTACTGGCGGACTGGCACACCGGAGCACGGTCTCGACTGGACCGACCGCACCGCCTGCGTGGACTTCAGCGCCGTGAAGGGAGGGGCGCTGACGGCATATCGGTGGTCGGGGGAGTCGACTGTCCGGGTAGAGAATTACCTTCAAATACCCGCAGGCTGATTCTGCGTGGGTCATCGCCGCACTGACGGCGTTGAAGTCGGCATGTCACCGACCACGATGTCGGCTCCGGCCGCGACGGAGTGCGTCGCTACGCTAATCCGCGCGGTGGACGAACGCCTTCACTCGATGGCCGGCGTCGAGCAGGTTCCTGACCGTCTGCCCGGCGGTGGTTCCGGTCGCTTGTGTGACGAGAAACGGCGGCAGATCAAAGCCTTTCACTAGGACCGGGTGAAGGCCAGGTTCTCGACCGGTCCGGACAGCGCCGCCTTGACCTGAGTCGACAGTTCGTCGACCAACACCTCGGAAGCGCCGGCTTCGAGTCCGTCGATGATGCGTCGGGCGACCTCCGCCGGAGGGAGCTTGGGTGCGTTGATGCCCTCCGTCATGTCGGTGTCGATGTACCCGACGTGTACCCCGACCACCTGGGTGTGCTGCAGCCGCAATTCCTGGCGCAGCGAGTTGGTGATCGACCAGATCGCGGCCTTCGAGGCGCCGTAGGCGCCGGCACCACCCAGCCAGGACAACACCGAGTGCACGTTGACGAGCGCGCCGCCGCCGTTGGCGGCCAGGATCGGCGCGAAGGCGCGTGTCACCCGCAGCGGTCCGAACACGTTGGTGTCGAAGGTGTCGGTGATGTCGTCGAAGCTGCCGGTCAGCAGGTCGTCGAGGTGGGAGACGCCCGCATTGTTGATCACAATGTCGACGTCTGTGGCGATATCGGCCAGTGCGGCAATCGAATCCGCTGAACTCACCTCAAGGCCGTACGTGACCACCTCGGGGCGGTCGTCGGTGAAGGCGGTTCGTGCGGTGGAGTACACCTTGCGCGCTCCGCGGGCCAGTACCTCGTCGACCAGGGCTGCGCCCAGGCCCCGTCGGCCGCCCGTTACCAGAACCACTTTGCCTGCCACGTCGGTCATGTCTTGTTCCTCTCGATCTGAATAACGGATTCGTTACTGAGATAGAACCATCGACGCCGACGAATGTGACCCCTAGTGATGTGTGCGGTTCGTGACACGAGCGCTGGGAATGGCGGCGCGGCGTGCGTTGTTGCGGCAGCGCCGGTGCGCGACTCGTCGTGACGAGGGCGGCACCGCCACGCGGTTAGCGTCGCTGAGCGCGCGGCGTCGAGAATCGGCCGGGGGAGTGGATGGTCGCTGGCGGACGCTGGAGTGCGGCGGACACCTGTGCGCTGACGACTCGCTTGAGCTCCGGTAAGTCCGCGGGTAATCCTGGGGCGGTTCCCGTCTCGGCAAGGAGGACGACGTCATTGGCAATCCCGGGGACCGCGACAGAACCGACGGGGACCAGGAGTGCGGCGGGGAGCAACGCGACTTCCATTTGGTCGGGATACCGTGACAGTGGCCCGATGAATCGCCCGGTGATGGTCACGATGGCGACGACGCGTTCCGCCGTGAAATTCTCGGTGGCCACACGCGGGTCAGCTGACGTCGGCAGTACCTGGGTCAAGGTGATCGCCGATGTCGCGGGTGCGCCCGACAGGCCTCGGTAGGTAATGCCCGGTGTCGCGGGCAATTTGGCAAGGGTTGCCGCGATGTCAGCCGACATGCTGGCCTCCTTCCGAGGGTTTCGCGGTCGCGTCCCGGCTGCAGCTTGGAGGCTCCAGTGTGGAGGGTGGCCGTGATTTCTCGCAGCGAAGTTCCTCTGGCATTCCGCCGAACAGCCGGTATGCCAACCCGTCCTTCGTCAAAGGAACTTCCGTTGCTCGCATCAGACGGGCGTCCCTCGGTTGGCGCCAGGCTTCAGGATCAACAGATCATCATGCTCGCGCCGCCGGCAGGCCTCGACAAACTCGATTGCAGCAGACCTGTCAGCCAGAAACACGTCGAACTGCTCGGGTGAAATGGCGTAGTACTCCACGTAATCCACCACCCCGTTGCTGACTGGGATCGCGACGTAGTGGCTCCCCGAATCGAGCTCGGCACCGATCGAGTAGCGGTCTTCTCTTGAGGCGAACGCGTCGCTGAATCTCACGCTATCCTCGGGCCTAGCGCTCGTCCTGGCGCCCTGAGGCATCATCGGCGCGCTCGTCGGCGATTGCTGCGTCCGAGAACTCGGGCTGTTCGCGCAGACTCCAGTCTGCGAGGACTGTGTGGTTGTCGTCCGCCAAGGGGATATCGCGGAGTGCCCAGCCGGACGTGTCGATCGAACTGGTTTGGACGTACTCGACGAGGAGCCGCCCCACTTCGTCCGGCATGAGCACTTCGTTCTGGTTCACTTCGACCGAGGTGCCATCCTTTCGTGCAAGCGATACCAGCGGCCCCGTGCCGCCGGGATGTCCGAGGGTGAACAGCTTCCCGTTCTTCATTATTTCGACCGTCAGTCCGGCCTGAGTGCCGGTGGTCTGCACGTAATTGTCAGTCGGTTCGACGTAGTCGGAAGTCTGGTAGTTCCCGGGCAGCTCGAACACGAGCATGAAGAGCTTTCGCTCACCGATGAGGCTGACGAGATGGTTGAGCTGCATCTCGGCTCGCGCCGGCTGGTCTGAGAGCACGACCGTAGCGAATTCGCTGACGGCGTACGTCATGGCACCTTTGTCTCCGTTGAGCACCGCTCACCTTCGCCGTGTTGTTCTGCGACCGTGGTGTCGGAGAACTCGGGTTGTTCGCGCAGACTCCAGCCTGCGGGTACGGAGTGGGTTTCGTAGTAGTGCCGGAAGAGCTCGATGGCGTCGGTGGCTGTCAATACCTCGGTGGGGCGCACCAGATATGTGTTGTCGCCGTTCTGAATTGACTCAGTTTTGGCTGACGCTTCGGCAGAGTCTGCTCGGCCGATGGTGTACAGCCGATGCACCCCTGTGGCGTCGGCTTGTTTGATCTCGACGGTGAGCCGATCAGGCGCGACGCCGGTGGTCTGCATCCATTCGGTCGGGCGGACATCGTCGTAGATACCTGCGTCAGCCGGCAGGGGATAGATCGACATGTACGTGTACCGGCCGTCTCCCAGCCGTTTTATGATTGCAGCGATCTGGCCAGGAATCTCTTCGGTGAAATCGCTCATCCATCCGGACGATCGATTCGTCGCCTGCACGTGGGTTGGCCTGTTGAGCTTCATTCACGACCTACCCGTCCGCGCTCGGAACCCACTGGTTCTCTACACCCTGCACGTTTGTCAGTCGACGGGCGTCGACCACGGCCTCGAACACTCCGGCCTCAACCAGTCCGGCGCCAACTCGCTCGGCATCAGCGGGGTCATCGCTGAGAAGCAGCACCTCGACGGTTTCACCGGCGCGACGCAGTATGCGCACGGGCACGCCGTCGACCTGTGCGGTGAAAACCCGTTCGAACACTTCGCATTCCGACACCGGCACGGTCGCGGACCATGCCTGTGGGCGGACTCGCTCGAAACCCGTTGGGCCATTCTCGGTAAGCGCAGTCAACAACACGGTCTCTGCAATGACGTCGGCGAAGAACTCCCGGCCCTGCCATCGCGCCAGTGTGCCGACCATCGGGCTCGGCGGCCGCCAGCGTTTGGCGCCCACCCAGCCACGGCCCGCGCCCGCGTAGTGCGACAAGCATTTCTGCTCACCGTCGGAACGGATTCGCCAGTACTCGGCCCCATGCGAGAACCGGGTGCGGCTCATGCGCCAGACCGGCGCTACTGAGCCGCCGAGGAGAAAACCATGGGGGAAGTCGCGCCAGGGCCGCTCTGCGTCACTCGGCTTGGTGAACGTCGCCAGTCGAGGTTGCTCAAATCGGACCACATCGGCGAAATCGGGAGCGGCGTCGATGCCGTACTCCGCCAACAGTTCTGCCGGCGTCCTCAGACCGACTACCGCGGACGCCTCGGTGACGTACCCACCAACCTGATCGAGTCCCGATTCCACGATGGCACGTGAAATTGGAGCGGCGAGCAGCTTTTGGAACACGAACCATTCAGGCACGCCGATTCTCCTCTACGTAAATGTCCTGCAACTCATCCGAGCCGACCAGATGAGCCCAGGCCATACGGATTCAGCGCATCGACGTTGCTATGCGGCATGCAGATGCACTGGCTGAGTATAGGAAACAACGTCTGTCATATAATTAGTCAAGGACGCTGAAGAGTGGCTCTCCGCTTTCATTTGTGAACGAACGCACTATCTCTGTTGGCGGTACGTGTAAGTAGATCGACAGCGGAACGAGATCACTTGCGGCTGAAATCTTCCCACCGCTCGCGACCGCTACCGCGACGCCGTCGTGGTCGATAAGCGCATACCGATCGATGCCGTCAATCTGACGTGGTGTGACTTGGTATCCGGTCGCGAGTTGCTCAGTTGATATCGGCGTATTCAACAGTGGCATACCGCGGTTGGACCTCATGGTGTTGCCGAACCAACCGAAAAAGAACTTCTCGACCACGTCAATGTTCTTGCCGGCGAAGTAGAAATACTCCGGTTGCAGACGATCGGAACACGTGACGTTGATCCAATCGTCGGCCGAATTCCGGATAAAAAATCGAATCTCGCCGCCTTGATTCCAGAAAATGTCTGCGCGGCCGTCCTCTGAATCCGGTGTCAGGGTATAGCCGGCAAGATCTGCCCAATCTTTGAGCTCTTGAGAGATCGGAATCGTCACACTCACCGCCGTTTCAGTACGTCAATGCCTGGCCGGCGCAGTTGATCTACCGTCATGACCTTACCCGTCTCATCGAGTATTCGTACTTGGAGGCCGCCTCCTGGTTGGGCAACGCCAGGCGCGATTTCGGACACCTCAATCTTCCAGCCAGGGGGCAATTGCTGCAATGTGTAGCTATTGTAAGGAGACTTCAGTGAATCAACATGGAGTGCGCGTTCTTCCCACGATGCGGGATGGCCGTCTTCTATGACGCCGAGATACTTGCCGTCATCTCCAATTCTGTCGAGCACATCGCCGTAGTGCTTGATGTATTGATCGAGATCATCGAACGCCACCTTCGTGCCAGGTACGGCACCGTCATTCGGCGGAAAGTTGTTCCAATGCTGGCCGTTCGGTCCTTCTAGGTTGAAGCGCTCGGCGTATTCCTGCGCGCTGAAAGCGTGGCCGTTCGGATCGCGGCCAAACGGTGCGTCAGGATCGCGAATCAAGTCCTGCACTTTGGGATTAACGTGCGCGGGGTCGACAGGGTCGTGGTCAAACGGCCAGTGGTGCTCTAAGGGTTCCCCGTAATGCGGGTCCAACGGCCCGTCGGGCAGCCGGTTCCAGCCGTCGCCAGACTGTTCACCGGAGTGCACGGGGTCGTGTCCATTGCCGGCTCCATGCCCACCGTCGTTGACGTCTGAATCAGAGCCATGGTGGTCGCCGCCCGAATGTGGACCATCGCTGCCATGCTCACTCTCGCGCGGCGAAGGCATTTCGCCGCCGCCGTGCGGTTCGGTGTGCGGTCCCTGGCTATGTGGAGGTTCGTGCGGAGTTGGCCCGGTCGGCTCCGAGGTGGGGGCGGGCGCGTGTTGAGGTGCTGGCTCGGAATGTGTAGGTGGCGCCGAATGGGGTTCGGCGGCAGCGGGAGCGGCGTGTGGTTCCGGCGCCGGGTGCGATGCGCCTGGAGCAGCGGTTGCTGGGTACGGCTCGGCCGGGGCGTGTGGGCTAGCCGGACTGCCTGCTTGATGCTCGACCGGTGCAGGACCGTGCGGGTCGCTGGGCGCCGTGGGCTGCGGAGTGTGCGGCTCGCTGGGCGCGGTCGGTTGCGGAGTGTGCGGCGCGGGCGCCTCGTGAGGCGGTGGCGGGGAAGGCGCAGGTTCAGGCTTGGGGACCGGCGCCGCCTCCGGCTTCGGCGCAGCAGCCGGCGGTTCCACCGGCGCCTTCCCCGCAGCACTTGGCCCGGGCGCTGCCTCGGGTACGCCAACCTTGTCAAGGTTCTTAGCGATGTTTCCGGCCCGGCTGGCCACCTCGTCGGCGCCTGCTGCGGCCGCACCACCGCGAGACGCGACGGCACCGGTATCGCGTGCGACGGTGCCACCCACCCGCGTCTCCGCTTCAGCGCCGGCCGCGCCGACGCGCGCCGCCCCGCCGGCGGCGTCGGCTGCCGGGGCCGCCTCGCCAACGCCGGGGATGATCAATGACCCGACTTGTGCTGCGTCGTATGCGAGTCCGCGTAACGGGTGACCGTTCTTGAAATCCTCAACGTCGAGCATCGACTTGCCGAGATTCATCACGTCGTTGCGGATGGCAGGATTCGCTAGCGCGGCTGGAGCGGTTATGGGATTGCCGACCAGCGCCATTTCGCCTAGAGCCTTGGCGGTGCCCAGCCACGATTTGCCTGCACCCTCGGGGTCGTACAGGAAGCGGGTCGGATCAAGTTGTTCGAGCCCTTCTGCCGTCTGGGCGACGAATTTGAATCCTCCTTCGGTGATATCAGCGAGGGCAGTGAAATCCGCGCCCAGCGCGCCGCCGACCTCTTGTCCGAACACCTCGACGAATTCTTTGTTCGCCCACGCCTCCAGCTTGTTGGTCAACCCGTCGAGATCGTTGATGCCTTGGCTGACAGCCTGATCCATGGCGTTGGCTTCACGCTTCATGTTGTTCAGGACGGTGTCGATGTCGTGGGCGATCTGCTTGATCTTCTCGATGGGGTTGTGACCCTCGAACATGCCGCCGATGGTGCTGAGAATGCCGCTGGGACTCAATTGGTGGAGCAGATCGCGGATGGCGTTCTGCGCGTTCTCGACAGTGGTTGCGAACGAATCGATTTGACCGGCCAGCGCTTGCGCCTGCTTGTCGATGTTGGTCAGGCCACCGCCGATGTCGTTGGCTGCCTTCTGCATCTGCGGCGCTTCGGGAATCAGAAACCCGCCCAAAGTCGTTCCTGCAGCGGTCATTGCGCCCGAACCGCCACTGATCGACGAGCCGAAGGTTCGCCACGCGCCAGCCGTCGCGCGCATCTGTGCAGGATCGCCGTCCGGCCACACCCCGCCGACGAAGGCCTCGACAATGCCCCAGCCGATCGGAGCGGCGATGGCACCGCCGAACACCGACGGCACGCCCGGCGCCGAGAATTTTCCGGGATCGCCCGGTTTCGGCACGGGCGACTCGCCGCCTCCAACCGTTGAGTGGGCGTTCGCGGTTCCATAGTTGTAGGCGGACATCTGGATGCCTTGCCCCGTGCGCCGTGACGCGTTGACGGCCGACGCCGCCGTGTGCAGCAGTGCGTTCGCCGCGTTGGTGTAGCTGCGGGAAAAGACGAAGGCGGCAGCGTCATGACCGAACCCGGACTCGTGCCCAGATAGTGCAGCCGTCAGAGTTGAGATGGCACTGGTGACGGCGTTGGATTCAGCGCCGACCGACGCTCCCGCCGAGTTGAGCGCCGTCGGGTCGACCGTGATGGGCCCGGCCACAGATCAGGACCACATCTGGTGGTTCTTGCTCGCAGCGGACGAGTAGTTCTCGTGGGCGCCCTCAGCGATCTGTCGGAGCCGTGCCAGTGCTTCCCGCATCTCCCGGGCGCCTTCGTTCCACTGAGCTTGCGCTGACCGTTCCGCCTCGCCGGCGTCGCCGTACCAGCTGGAGCCCAGGCGAGCGGCCGAACCGGCTGCCTGCGCGAGATGTGCTTCCAGATCGCTATCGAACGCCGTCATCCGGTCGATGACGGCCGCCAGTGCCGCGGGGTTGACGCTGCACTCGCTCATCAGAGGCCCGATCCCGCGATGTGGGCGCCGCCCTCGGCGTCGGTGCTCGTGTACTTGGCCGCCGCATCGTTGAGCAGCGCCGACATGCGCGTCAGGCCGGCAGCCACCTGGGCCGCGCCTTCATGCCATTCCTTCCAGACACCCGCGTACGCAGAGGCCGCTGACCCCGTCCATCCGGTGCCCATGAGGCCGGAGACGTCGTTGTCCAGGGACGTGATGCCAGTGCGGAGCCCGTCCGCGACGGTGGACAGTTCGTGTGACACCGCGACCAACTCCGACGGTTCGACCTGTAACTCGGCCATGCGATACCCCCAACGCGTTTGGCTGACGAATGGAGCTTACCGAGGGCGCCAGGGGGTCGCCGACACGAATTTCCTTGCCGCTCACAGGTTTTAGACAGGTTTCTGCCAGATTGCTGGCAGGATCGGCTCACTCCGAGTGCCCGCCAGTGTGAGCCGGGCAACGACCAGCCCTATCCACCGACTGGATCTCTCGCCGACGAGAACCCGCTGGTCCCGCCTGCAGCCAAGATTCGCCGTGGCCAGGGGATACCGCGACCTCTCGTAGGGTCGGACCCGTGCATGTCTACCAACTGGCTTTCGAATGGACGGATACGAACCGACACTGGCTGATCGAGGTCCCGATCCGCATCGTGTCCTACGGCGTCATCGCCCTCATCGCCCGGTTGGTGCTGCACCGCCTGATCGACAGCGCCACCACCGGCCGGGCCGGCAAGGCTGAGGCGGTAGACGAGCAGTCGCAGGCCAACCGCCCGCCGCTGCTGCGCTACCTGCGCGACCGGTCCCAGTCGTCGAACGCGCGCAAGGCCGCCGAGCGGCGCCGCCAGCGCGCCCAGACCATCGGGTCGGTACTCAAGTCGACGGTGTCGATCCTGCTGCTGGTGTGGCTGGTGCTGGCGATCCTGAGCGTGCTGGGCGTGAATATCGCGCCGTTCATCGCCTCGGCCGGTGTGGTCGGCCTGGCGATCGGCTTTGGCGCGCAGAACCTGGTCCGCGACTTCGTCAGCGGCATCTTCATGCTGCTCGAGGATCAGTACGGCGTCGGTGACAATGTCGACCTTGGCGACGTGACCGGCGAGGTGCAGAGCGTCGGCTTGCGCATCACCACGGTCCGCGACGGCGACGGCACCCTCTGGTACGTCCGCAACGGTGAGATCAAGCGGGTCGGCAACATGAGCCAGGATTACGCCGTTGCGCACGTTGAGGTTCCGGTCGCATTGACCGCGGACCTCGACCGGGCCGAACTGGTGGCCATCGAAGCGGCGGAGGCCGCCATCCTGGATCCGGCGGTCGCCGCCAACGTGCTGGGCGATCCGGAAATGCTTGGTGTGCAGGAACTCTCGCCTGATCTGCTCATCCTGCGGATGTCGGTGAAAACCCGGCCGAACACGCAAGGCGCAGTGCAGCGCCGGCTCCGCCGCGAGGTTCTGCGCGCCTACGACGAGCACGGCATCGCGCTGCCGTACCCGCAGGGCCGGATTCACGCGGTGGTCGGCGGTCGCACAGCGGAGTAGTGCCTTGGGCTCCCCGAACAACATTGGTCGGGGAGCGGTCAGCGTCCCGCCGTCTCCTTCGGGTTCACCCCGTCGACGGCGAGAACCGTGATCGCCATGCTCCGACCGGATTCTGTCACGTATCTCCGTGTTTCGCCGACATGAGCGGCGACGAGTGCTTTGCCCAGCGGGCACTCCACGGAGCAGGTGTCGCCCAGCGGCTTGGCGTCGGCGGGGAGAACGAGCTGGAAGACGTCGGTGTCCTCCGGGTCCCCGTTGAACGACACGGTGACCCATGCGCCCGGCACGGCCTGGCCCTCGAGGATCAACTCGTCGCGGGCATCGATTGTGTTGGTGGATGAGGTTTCTCGCGGGTGCCGGTCTGCGATGACCGCACCGTGTTGTTCAGCGGCATTCGATGACACCGGGTGTGAGGGCGGAACCCTTGACGCGGTGTTCGGGTGAATTACAGCGTCCACACCATCACTATCCGTCGACGCGCGGGTCGCGATGCGTGCACGCGAGCTTGTTTGCCGTGATGTCACGAGATGTACGTCCGAGTGTCAGCCAGGGGGCGAAAACGGCGGCTGCCTACTTGTCATAGCCCGGGCGTAGCGTCCGCGACATGACCGACAAACGACGTTTACGGAGCCTCAAACAGGCTCGACGCGATGTGCGGCGAGCGAAGAAGCGCAATGCCGGCGGCGCGGCAGGCAGACGGGCCACGGAGTTCATGAGACGCGCCATGTCGTGTGGCCATCCGCTCGGCCTACTCCGGTTGGCCAGCGATTTGATCCACCTGTCCAAGCCCGACAAGCTGGCGTTTCTGAAATCCGTTCGCCGCGATCCCTTGCCGCTGGATCGGACTCTGAATGCCTTGATTGGTGTGCGGAATCGGGAGACGACGGCGGTGCTCGCGGTGATCGCGGAACTTCTCGTTGACGAGCCAGAACTGCAGCTGCGATGCAGGGAGGAGCTGTCAGAACGCCGTGAGCATCTGCCGCGATGGATTGCCGAGCTACCCCGGATTGACGTGTACCGTGCGGTCCGCAGAACCGACGTGTTCGGAGATGCCGACGAACTCTTCCTTGGTGCGCGACTCCATGGTGGGCATGAGCTGACCATCGTGGTGCTGATTGACTACAACAGATTCGGGGGAATTGTCAGCGCCGCCGCGGCTGCAGGTCCGATCGAAGAGGCTGTCGCGTTGATGGCCGAATCCGATGACGAACTCGAGGTCGTCGAGATGTCGCCGGCCGACGCTCGAACTTGGATTCAAGACGCATTCGCCAGACCGACGTTTGCATGCGAAACCGATGATTGGCCGCTCTACGAACCATTGGTTCGGTGGCTGGTGCGTCGGCTGCCAGAAGGCGGCGAGCATCGGTCCGCGGCTGTGGATTGGCAAGCGGCAGAGGAACTTTGCGACGCGTTCTTCGCCAGTGATTTGTCGGCTACGTTCGATGGCTCTGTCTACAGGGATCAGCTGCTGGAGCTTTTCGAGACCGGTGCGGAAGACCCGCTGCGGTGGAGTGAAACACGTGTCCGCGACGTGATGCGCAACCCGTCCTACTACGACGACGGCACGCCCGTGGAGGTGGCGCTGGACGTTCCCGATCTGCTACGTGCGTTCATCCCATACGCGCACGCGCAGAGTGGTATTCGGGATGAATTGACGTCGAAAACCCTTGCCGTGATCGACGAGTTGCGGCCGAGCTACCGGCACGAAATCCTGACCGAGGCGCGAGAGCTTTGGGGGTATGACGAGGCCGGCTAGTGGCACGTCAGCTCTCTTGCAGCACATCCGATTTGGAGCCGTCAAGGAAACTTGACGGCTCCAAATCGAACATGTCAGGAGAGCTCGCCGAGCCAACGCAGCGAGCGTGCGCAGGGATCGCGAAACCCGTCTCAGCCACGCACTACCCGCACGCTCGAAACCGTCAACCCGCAGAAACCGGCTCGCTACCCGCAATCGTTCGCGTCCGCTTGTACATCCACGTCAGCACCGCCGCGAAGGCCACGACGCCAATGACTTCGGCAACAGACCCGTTGAACCCAGAGAACAGCGCAAACGGCTCGTCGGAACCAGTCCCAGCGACGAACCCCGCGAACACCACCCCGTACAGGCTTTCGCCGACGATCATGCCCGTCGCCAGCAGCACGCCAATCCGCTTCTTGCGCTCGACATCTCCGCCCGTTCGGTCAGCCCAGTGGTTGTAGAAGTACCCGAGGACGGCGCCCAAAGGAATGATCAGCGTCAGGCTCATCGGCAGGTACATGCCCATCCCGACAGCCAGCGGTGGCAGCGCGAATCGTGATGTCCGCGAGAGGGTCTCGTCGACCAGAATCGCGACCACCCCGATTACCGCGCCCAACCCAATGAGCCCCCAGTTCAAAGAGCCGCCGAAAACCCCCTTGGCCAGTGAAGAAATCAATGCGGCCTGCGGAGCCGCCAGCGCGTGGTCGCCGGCACCGGGCGCGCCGAGGAACCCGAACGCCCGCTGCATCAGGTTCAGCACCGGCGGAATGATCGCGGATCCGAACACCACGCCAATCACCAACGCCACCTGCTGTTTCCACGGCGTGGCGCCGACCAGCTGGCCGGTCTTGAGGTCCTGCAGGTTGTCGTTGGAGATGGTCGCAACGCCGAAGGTTATGGCCGCCGCGAACAGCGTGTAGGCCACCAGCGCCAGAGACTGGCCATCGTCGGCACGCCCGAACACCACCTTGATCAACACCGCGGCGATAAGCACCGTCAGGATGCCGACGCCGGAGATGGGGCTGTTCGACGAGCCGATGAGCCCGGCCATGTACCCGCACACCGACGCGATGACCATGCCGATGACGAAGATGAAGACCAGGCTCGCCACGATGATCCCGGCCGAATGCCCTTGCAGCGCAGTGCCGCGACCGAAATCCCACAGCAGCACGGCGATCGGCAGCAGAAGCAGCACGACGGTGCCGATGACGATGGGGAAGGGGATGTCGCGCTCGGTGAGGTCGACCAGTTGGCCCTGGCGCCGGTTGCGCGCCGACGTCAAGGCGTCGGTGATGCCCTTGATGATGGGCCGCAAGATCTTCAGCAGCGTCCAGATGGCGGCGACGGCGATCGCGCCGGCGCCGACGAACCGGACCTCGTGTACGAAGATGCCGTCGATGATGTCGCCGATCGGCTCTCCGGTCCCGAAAGCCCCGATCGTGCGGATCGGCAGCAGCACCCCGAACGAGATGACCAGCCCGACGAGCATCGCGATACCGACCGTCATCCCGATCAGGTGCCCCACGCCGATCATTGCCATCGACAGTCCGGCGCTGAACATCGTCCCGCCGGCACCGATACGGGTATACGCCGTAACGGAATTGGCGAGCAGCTTCATGTTGGCGAGCAACCCGAAGGCCGCCGAGACCAGGGAACCGAAGATGATCACCCGCAGCCCGGTGCGATTGGCCTCCGCGCCGCCGGTGCTGTCACCGACCTTGAGCACCTCGGCGGCCGCGACTCCTTCGGGATACGGCAGGTCCGAGCCGGTGACCAGGGCACGCCGCAGCGGAATGGAGTACATGACGCCGAGGGTGCCGCCGACCGCGCACACGGCGAGGGTGATCCAGTAGGGGAAACCGGTCCACCAGCCGATCATGATGAGGCCCGGCAGCACGAAGATGATCGCCGACAGCGTGCCCGCCGCCGAGGCGATGGTCTGCACGATGTTGTTCTCGACAACCGAGTGATTGGCGAAGCTGCGCAGCACCGCCATCGAGATCACCGCGGCCGGGATCGACGTGGCGAACGTCAGACCGACCTTCAGTCCGAGGTAGACGTTGGCGGCGGTGAACACCAGCGTGATGACACCGCCGAGCAGAACCCCGCGGACGGTCAGTTCACGCAGGGTCGGGGTGGCGGGGGTCGCGACGGCCAACTCGTCGTCCTCTCTCTTACGGGTGCTCTACACCGTAAGGGCTCAGGACCGACGTGCGCCCGCTATCAGGGCGTGCCGCTAGCTCTCGGCTGCGGCCACCAGAGAGCGCAGCTTCACCGACGGGTTATCCCGCTGGAACCCTTCGAGCCGCCACGGCGTCGAGAACAGCACCAGCAGGACGCCGTCGGAGCGGGTCAGCACCTCGCAGGACACCTGCTTGTTCATGAACTCGGCGTCCTCGGAGTCGACGACCCGCGCCACCTGGTACGGCAGCGATTCCATCGTGATGGCCGCGCCGATCTCGGTCGCCATCCGGTGCGCCGCCACCTCGAACTGCATGGGGCCGACGGCCGCGAACACCGGCGCCTGCTCACCGCGCTTGTCCGAGCGCAGCACCTGGACGACGCCCTCTTGGTCGAGCTGCTCGATGCCCTTGCGGAACTGCTTGTGCTTGCTCGGATCCTTGCCGCGGACCACCGAGAAGTACTCGGGGGAGAAGCTCGGGATCGGCGGAAACTCCACGGGCGCATCGCGATACAGCGTGTCGCCGGGGCGCAGCGCCGCCGCGTTGGCCAGGCCGATCACGTCACCGGGCCACGCGTCGTCCAGCGTCGAACGCTCCCGGCCGAACACCGACTGCGCATACTTGGTCACGAAGGGCTTGCCGGTCCCGGCGTGGGTCAGCACATCGCCGCGCTCGAACGTGCCCGAGCACACCCGCGCGTAGGCGATGCGGTCGCGGTGCGAGCTGTCCATACCGGCCTGCACCTTGAACACGAACGCGCTGAACGGCGAATCCACCGGACGCGGCTCCTTGGCGACGTCGATGATCGCGCCCGGCGACGGAGCCAGGTCGACCAGCACGTCGAGCAGCTGGTTGACGCCGAAGTTCAGCGCCGCCGAGGTGAACAGCACCGGCGAGGACTCGCCGGACAGGAAGGTTTCGCGGTCGTAGTCCGAGCCGTCCATCGACAGCAGTTCGGACTCTTCGACGGCGGTGTCCCAGTCACCCTCGGCGGCATCGTGCGCCTTGTCCGCGGGAATGTGCTCTTCCGGCGCGGCGGTGGCGCCACCGGCGGTGCGGGTGAAGCGGATGTAGTGGCCCTTGCGGCGGTCCATCACACCCTTGAAATCGCCGGCGATGCCCACCGGCCAGGTCAGCGGGGTCGTCCGCAGCCCGATGCGCTCGTGGATCTCGTCCATCAGCTCCAGCGCGTGCCGGCCCGGGCGGTCCCACTTGTTGATCACCGTGATGATCGGGATGCCGCGGTGCTTACACACCTGAAACAGCTTCAGGGTCTGCGGCTCAAGGCCTTTCGCGGCGTCGATGAGCATCACCGCGCAGTCGACGGCCGTCAGCACCCGGTAGGTGTCCTCCGAGAAGTCGGCGTGGCCGGGGGTGTCCAGCAGGTTGATGACGCAGTCGCGGTACGGGAACTGCAGCGCCGTCGACGTGATCGAGATGCCGCGGGCCTTCTCCATCTCCATCCAGTCCGACACCGTGGACTTGCGGCCCGCCTTGCCGTGGATCGCGCCCGCCTCGGTGATCACCCGGGCATGCAGGGCCAGTGCCTCGGTCAGCGTCGATTTACCGGCGTCAGGGTGGCTGATGACGGCGAAGGTACGGCGACGGGCGGCTTCGGTTGCGACCCGGCCGGTGGCGCGGGTATCGCTGGCGGGGGCGGTGTCGGTCATAGCACCAGACATGCTATTGGCCGACCAGGTAAAACCTGTAATCGCGACGGCGTGACCTGCAGGTTTGCCTACGGGCGGAACCGGCACAGCAGGCGGCGGACGGCGCTGCCCGGCTCTGGTGGCCGCCGGCTCACATACGGCCACGGATCGTTGCGCTCCGGTACCGACGCCGTCCGGACCAGCTTGAGCTGCGTCCGCAGATGCTGGCGCAGCTCGTGCAGGCTGGGATCGGCCCAGCGGTTGGAGGCCTCGATGGGGTCGGCGGTCAGGTCGTAGAGCTCCCACTGATCGTCGAGCGGGTCGGTGCGGTAGGTGTCGCCGCCCCGGCTGTTCGCCGCCAGATGCCGCACGCCCGGTTCGGTCCAGGTCGCCGGATCGTCGAACGTGCGCACGAGCTTCCACAGATGTCCGGATCCACCGGACGCCTCGGCATTGGTGACGCGCGAGACCAGCCCCTCGAAGTTGGCCGCGACGTTCGCAGGCACCTTGATGCGCAGCAGCGCAGGCGGATTCGTGTTGGCGCCGATGGCCTGCGCCGCGCCCGACGCCCCGGTGTCGCCCTCGAGGATGTTGTCGCGGGTCATGATGTAGATCGGCCGATCCTGTTCGGCCACAGCGCCATTCACCACCGGCATGAGGTCGCGGCCCGGCAGCGGATGCACCTCGCTGAACGTGGCGGCCAGGGTTTCGGCGGTCGCGTCGACGTCGACCCCGGCAGCGCCGAGCAGCGTCGGCACCAGGTCGACGTGTGACGTCGGCGCCTCGACTTCACGGGGCGCGGTCGCGTCCGCGCCGATCCGGGCGATGACGAACGGCACCCGCGTCGCCTCGTCGTACAGGTTGAACCACTTCTGGTGCAGCCCGCCGTGCGCACCGAGCAGGTCGCCGTGATCGGAAGTCCGCACCAGCACGGCGTTTTCGGACCCGCCGTCGGTGACGGCCCGACGGACCCGGTCCAGCGGGCCGTCGACCTCGGCGTGCAGCCGGTAGTAGAGGTCGCGGTACTGCTGGGCATTGCGGCGATAGGTCCGTTCGATCACCGCCGCCGGGCCGTAGCCGGAGTAGTACGCCTCACGGAAGGCGGCTTGGGCGGCCGGCTTGTCGCTCAGGTCTTCGGTGGCCGTCGGCGCCGCGGGCACATGCGGCGGTTCGAGGACGGGGTAGTCGAGTAGCGGGCTGCGGCGTACCCACCCCGGAAACAGCACGATGTCATGGGGATTGACGAAGCTGGCCACCAACAGGAACGGCCGCAGCGCATCCGGGTCGCCGGCGCGCCGCCGGGCGTAGCGGTCCTCGAGCCAGGAGACGACCCGATCGGCGACCAACGGGTCGCGCCGAAAACCGCTGTTGGACATGGCCGCTCCGTGCGGCTCGGGTCCGACCCAGCCGGAGAAGCCGTACGGCCCCAGCGGATCGGCGTCGAGGTAGGCCTGCACGGCCACGGGGTCGACGACACCGTCGGCGTCGTTGGTGGCCAGCGGCTTGCCGGTCTTGGGGTCCTCGAGGTCGGCGTGCGAGATGTGCCACTTGCCGTCGTAATGCGTGTCGTAGCCCGCGGCCCGCAGCCAGTTGCCCAATGTTGGCACCTCGCCGCGGCGCAGCCACCGCAGCCGCGAATCGTCGTACCGCTTGCCGAGACCGTCGGTCTGCGTGACGCCGTGCAGGTCGGGGTACTGGCCCGTGAACAGGGTCGGCCGGCTGGGGGCACACGCCAGCGAGCCCGTGTAATGCCGAGTGAAGCGCACACCGTTCTCGTCGAACCAGCGCCGGCCGGTGAGGGTGCGGTGGCGCCAGTCCATAACGTCGTCGGCCTCGTACGGCGGGATCGCGCGCTCTTCGTCCGTCATGAGGATGACGATGTCGGGCCGCTGCGGCGTCATCTGGGTGCTCCCGTCGGAGGACTGGCCTATGTGGGCTACAGCGTCATCCAACACGAGCAGCGACCGCGACGGTGCAAATTGGCATGATCGACAAATAACGTTCTGTTAACTGGAGACGACTCGTGCCCCAGTGGGCCTAGGCGCCCCAAAACAGAAGTGCCGCAACCGCGCCCGACCCGCCGGCCGTCAGTCGAATTGACCGGACAGAAACTCCGTACGCGAGGCAGTGCGGGCCAGTTTTCCCGACGTCGTGCGGGGGATGCGGCCGGCCGCGACCAGTCGCACCTCGGCGACGCGAACCTGGTGATGACGCGACACCGCGGCCCGCACGGCCTCGGCCACAGGCTCCAATTCGGCGCGGCCGGCACCCACCGCGCGCTCGGCGACCACGACCAGTTGCTCGCCCGAATCACCAGGCACAGCAAAGGCTGTCACGTAGCCGGAGCGCACGGCCGACGAGGCGCGACTGACCGTCGCCTCGATGTCCTGCGGGTAGTGGTTGCGTCCGTCGACGATCACCAGATCCTTGATCCGGCCGGTGACGAACAGCTCGTCGCCCACGTAAACGCCCAGATCGCCTGTGGCCAACCACAATGCGTTGTCCTCGGCGCCGTCGGCGTGGCTGACGGTCTGGCGGGTCTGCAGCTTGTTGCCGAAGACCCGCTCGGACTCGTCGGGCCGGCCGAAGTAGCCCCGGCCGATGTTGTTGCCGTGCAACCAGATTTCGCCGACCGTGCCGTCCGCGGCCTCGTCGCCGTCGGGGGTTACGATGGCCACCCACTGGTCGGGGATGGCCCGCCCGCACGACACGTGGGGGACCGCGCCGTCGGCATGCCGGCCCACCACGACGGCTCGGCCCGCGGCGAGTTCCTCGCGGTCCAGATATGTGGCGCACGGCTTTTCGTCCGCGGCGATGCTGGCCACAGAGAGCGTGGCTTCGGCCATGCCGTACGACGGCTTCACCACCGTCTCGGGCAGCCCGTACGGCTTGAAGGCTTCCATGAACTGCTCGATGGACGGCAGCGTCACGGGCTCGGATCCGTTGAGCAGCGTCACCACATTGCTGAGGTCGAGCGGCTCACCGGCCGGCGGCAGGCCCCGCTGCGCACACAACTCGAAGGCGAAATTGGGTGCGGCCGCGAAAGTCCGGCCGTGCGCGGCCTCGTCGGCCAGCCGCCGGATCCAGCGGTAGGGCCGGCGGACGAACGCCATCGGGTCCATCAGGCTGATCTGCCCGCCGCACAGCGCGGGGAACATGATCATGATCAAGCCCATGTCGTGGTACAGCGGCAGCCAGCTCACGCTGCGGATGTCGGTGTCCAGGCCGCCGGCCAGGATCATCTGAATGACGTTGGTGCACACATTCCGGTGCGTGATCTCCACGCCGGCGGGGGTGCGCGTCGAGCCCGAGGTGTACTGCAAGTAGGCGACGTCGTCGGTACCTGTCTCCGGGCTGACGTGCATCTCGGCCAGGGTGGCGGGAACGGCGTCGACCGCGATGACCCTCGGGCGCTCGGCCGCGGGCAGCGTCTTGATGAATGCGCGGACCGCTTCGGCGGCTGCGGTGGTGGTGAGCACCGCGGAGGGCTTGGCGTCGGACAGCACCGCGGCCAGTCGCTCGGCGTGCCCGGCGAGGGCGGGCGCGAACAGTGGGACGGCGATGTTTCCGGCATGCACGGCCGCGAAGAACGCCGTCACGTAGTCGACGCCCTGCGGCGCCAGGATCGCCACCCGGTCGCGGGGCTTGGTCACCTGCTGCAGCCGGGCCGCGACGGCGTTGACCTGAGCCCAGAGGCCGTTCCAGCTGAGTTCGATGATCTCGCCGTCGGGGTTCTGCGCGTAGTCGATGAACCGGTACGACGGGCTGTCGCCCATCGCCGCGCGGTTGCGTTCCAGGAACGACGTCAGCGTGATGCCGTCAGGTATGACGATCCTGCCGTCCGGCTGAACGTATTGCTCCAGCGACTCTGCCGCCCCAATAATGCTGTGACTCAAGGCTTCCCGACCCATATGTCGACACTAGTAGCGGGTCTAACTAAGTGGCGAGTCTGACAACGGTGAAAGTCGCCACTGCGAATGACGCATGTGATGCGGCCCACCGGTGATTTGTCGTGGGACGCGGTCCCGCATGCACCGGCCGCGAATTTATTCCCGGAGATATACCCCCCTCGGGTACTATAGTTTGAGAAACCGATACCCGAACCGGAGGCCGACGTGACGCATCGCAGCACGCGCGTCCATGTCGGCTGGCGGGTTGTCGGGCTGCTGGTCTTGATCGCGGGCATCATCGGCATGCATTCGCTGGTCGTCACGCCCGGTCACGGTCCGTCGCATCATTCGCAGGCGGCTGTGCATCAGCACGCGAGTGCCCCGGCTGCGCAAACCTCCTTGTCGGATGCCTGCGACTGCAACGGACACAACGGCTTTCACGCTTGCGTCTTCGTCATGACCGAACTGCTGACCATCCTGGGTCTGGCTTTGCTGTACTGGCTCGGCGTCGCGCCTGCGCAGAATGTGCAGGCGCGGATTCGACAGGCGTTGCGGCGCAGGCAAAGAGCCCCGCCGTGGACGGTGCTCACCCTCGCGGAACTGTCCCTACTCCGAATCTGATGGGCCGCGCCCCGCGTCAACCCATCCAATTCTCAAGGAGTTCAACCATGTTCAAAATCGCCTCAATCGCCACCGTTGCTGTAGCCGGAACCGCTGCTGCCATCGCACTCGCGGCGTGTAGCCCGCCCAGCGAGCACGCCTCGACCATGCCCGCGACCAGCTCGTCCATGCCGATGTCGGGCCACAACATGCCCGGGCATTCGATGCCGGGTATGTCGGGCACCAGCACCGCGCCGGCTGCCAATTTCAACGACGCCGACGTGATGTTCCTGCAGATGATGTACCCGCACCACGCCCAGGCCGTCGAGATGGCCAAGCTGGTCCCGACCCGCTCGCAGAACCAGCAGGTCAAGGATCTGGCCTCGGCCATCGAGCGGGCACAGGCCCCCGAGATGCAGCAGATGACGACGTTGCTGGCCGGCTTCGGTAAGCCCGCGCCGTCGGCCACCATGAGCCACTCGATGCCGGGCCTGATGACCCCGCAGCAGATGACCGAGCTGACGGGCCTGTCCGGCGCGGCGTTCGACAAGATGTGGCTGCAGATGATGGTCGAGCATCACCAGGGCGCCATCACCATGGCCAACGACGAGCTGAAGAACGGCACCAACCCGGACGCCAAGAAGATGGCGGAAGCGATCATCGCTGCGCAGCAGGGTGAGATCACCACGATGAACGGCATGCTCGCCAAGATGTAGGGAATGCCGAGACGCGGCAGTCACAGCTGTGACT
>NZ_JBFUJW010000016.1:0-102650 GCF_056555145.1 Mycolicibacterium sp. P4_G11 | reverse complement strand
CCGTGGCGTGATACCGCCACCCCTGCTCGAACAACGCGACAACCGCACCACGCTGCCCCTCGGTCAACGAACTACGAGGATGCAAAAAAGTACTCCCCAGAACAAGGAACTGAACTTCTCAGTCCAACTTCTGGGGAGCACTTCAAACCGTGCGGTTCAGGGGGTTTTGACGTCTGCTCACCCAATACTTGGGCACGCAACCGTGACGGTCCGATAACGCCACCACCGAACATCGACCGCGAGTCGTACCGTCAGTTCATGACGACTCAACTGGACGCCCGGCTCACCGCGCAGTCCCCCGCTGTCATCAGCTTGTTCCGCGTCGTCATGGGGTTCCTCCTGACGATCCACGGCGCGCAGAAACTGTTCGCCTGGCCGGTCGGCATGCCGAACAAGGCCGGTGAGCTCGTCGGCGCCGCGGTCCCGGTGGGCACCTGGCCGTTCTGGTACGGCGGCCTCATCGAGTTCGTCGTCGGTCTGCTGATCCTGACGGGCTTGTTCACCCGGATCGCCGCCTTCGTCGCGTCGGGCGAGATGGCCTTCGCGTACTTCACCCAGCACCAGCCCAAGGGCCTGCTGCCCATCGAGAACGGCGGCGAGCTTGCGGTGCTCTACTGCTTCGCGTTCTTCCTGCTGGTGTTCATCGGCGGGGGTGCCTACGCGCTCGACGCGATGCGCCGAAAAGGCTGACGCACATCTGTGCCATGTCTCGCTGCCCCTTAGGATCGAGCAATGGCTCAGACTGACATCGAATCCCGGCTCGACGCTGTCGCCCCACTCGTACTGTCCGTTTTCCGGATCGTCATCGGTTTCCTGTTCACGGTGCACGGTGTCACCACGTTGTTCAAGTGGCCTGTCGACACCAATCCCGGTGTGGCCGCACCGGCATTCGGCAGTTTCCCGGGCTGGTATGCCGGCGCGATCGAGCTGATCGTCGGGGTCCTGCTCGTCACGGGCCTGGCCACCCGCATCGCCGCCTTCATCGGTTCCGGCGAGATGGCTTTCGCCTACTTCATGGCTCACCAGCCGCAGGGTCTGCTACCCATCGCAAACGGCGGCGAGCCCGCCGTGCTCTACTGCTTCTCGCTGTTCCTGCTGGTGTTCACCGGCGGTGGTGCCATCGGCCTCGACGCGCTACGCAAACGCTAGCTAGAGGCCCAGGTCCGCGCGAAAGCGCTTGAGTCCGTCGATCTTCTCGGCCAGTGTGGCCGACGGACCGCTGTAGAACATCCACGGCATCGTGATGTTGCCGGTGATGCCGGCCTGCTCGGCGCGCGCGAAATGCTCCGGCAGGTAGGCGTCGGCCAGCGGCGTCAGGATCTCGAAACCTTCAAGCGGCAAGCCGTTTTCGGCGCGTATCTCGCGCACCCGCGTCGCCGCGGTGATGGCTTGGTCAGTGGTGATCAGGTCGCCGATCCAGCCGTCGTTGCGCGCCGCGCGGCGCAGCGCGATCTCGCTGAGTCCGCCGACGTAGATGGGCACCCGCGGCGGCGTCGGCTCCATTTCCAGCCGCGGCACCTGGTAGAACTCGCCGTCGAACGACGTCCACCCCGGCTGCCACAGCTGCCGGATCAACTCCAGCATCTCGTCGGTGCGCTTGCCGCGGCGCTCGAAAGCCTGCCCCATCAAGGCGAATTCGTCGGCGCACCAGCCCACGCCGACACCGAATTCGACGCGGCCGCCCGACAGACAGGCCGCGGTCCCGACCGATTTCGCCACCGAGAACGGGTCGCGCATGCCGGGGATGTACACCGTCGTCACGAATTTCACCCGGCTCGTCACCTGCGCCAGCGCGCCGACCAGCACCCACGGGTCCGGCCAGTGCGTGAACGGCTGCCAGCGCCGCTGCCCGTCGGGCGTGTACGGGTAGGGCGTGCTCAGCGTCTCCAGGTTCACCACGTGGTCCGGGATCGCGATGCCGTCGTAGCCGAGTTCGTCCGCGGCCCGGGCGATCTCGACCAGCTCACCGACATCCAAAAAGGCCAGGCTGACGTAGAACTTCACTCGCGCGCCCAGGACGGCCGGATGAAGATACCGTCGGCCTCGACGCTGACGCCGTCGACATCGGACAGCGTGCCGCGGGCGAATGTCTTGACGCCGTCGACGCGGTCGATCCAGGCCTCGGCCCGTACCGGCCCCTGTTTGGTGCCCCGCACGTAGCGCAGCGTGATGGTTCCGGTGAAGTGGGGCTTCGTCAGCCCGTCACTGGCCGCTTCGCCGAGAATGTGGTCGAGCACCAGGGCGCAGATGCCACCGTGCACCAGGCCGGGTGGTCCTTCATAGGGTAGGCCGAGTTCGAACTCGGCCCAGCACCGCCGGCCTTCCCCTTCGCCATCTTCGTGGATGATCTCCATCGGCGGCGAGATCGCATTACGCACGCCCACAGCAGGATTCGTGTAGGCCAGCGGGCGTCCCGTTTCCTCGTGCCGCAACGTCGAGGTGGTGACGCGTTGCACCGCGGTGAGCCGCTCGGTGACCGCTTCGATCGCGGCCTGCGCCTCGGCGATGGTGGCCTCGTCGACACCGGTCCGGATGCCCGCGTCGATCAACTTGCGCACCGCTTCGGTGAATGGCCGGTACATCGCCAGCTGTCGCTCGTATTCCGCACCGCTGATCGAGTCGACCGGGAAATCACTCACGTTGCTTACTCCCCAAACACCTTGCGTACCACCGTTTTGGCACGACGAGTCACCCGCAGGTAGTTGTCCAGGAATTCGCTGCCATCGCCGCTCGGCCACCCGGCGGCCACCGCGACGGCGTTGAGCTGACGGCCCGGCCCGGGCAACTGGTCGGTCGGCTTGCCGCGGACCAGCACCAGCGCGTTGCGCGCGCGGGTGGCGGTCAGCCAGGCCTGGCGCAGTGTGTCCGCTTCGTCGCCCTCGATCAGCTGCGCCGCCTCGATGGCATCGAGCGCTTCCAGCGTCGAGGTGTTGTGCAGAGTGGGAACCTTGTGCGCGTAACGCAATTGGAGCAGCTGCACGGTCCACTCCACGTCGGCCAGGCCACCGCGGCCCAACTTGGTGTGGGTGTTCGGGTCCGCGCCGCGGGGCAGCCGCTCGGCGTCGACCCGGGCCTTGATGCGGCGGATTTCGCGCACCGTATCCGCCGACACACCATCGGCCGGGTACCGCGTGCGGTCGACCATCAGCAGGAAGCGCTCGCCGAGTTCCAGATCCCCGGCCACCCGGTGTGCCCGCAGCAGGGCCTGAATCTCCCACGGCTGCGCCCACTGCGCGTAGTACTGCTCGTACGACGCCAAAGTCCGTACCAGAGAGCCATTTCGGCCTTCCGGACGCAATCCCGCGTCAACCTCGAGCGGTGGATCGCTACTGGGCTGCCCCAACAAGGTCCGCACCTGTTCGGCCACCCCGATTGCCCAACGGACCGCAGCGGACTCATCGGCTGCGCCCGCGCCTTCCGTGGGTTCACACACGAACATCACGTCCGCGTCGGACCCGTAGCCCAGTTCGCCACCGCCGAGCCGGCCCATCCCGATGACGGCGATGCGCGCCAACGGACCGTCGGTGCTCGAGTTCGCGCGGATCACCACTTCCAGCGCGGCCTGCAGCACCGCAACCCACACCGAGGTCAGCGCCCGGCAGACGTCGACCACCGGGAGCAGGCCCAGCAGGTCAGCCGAGGCGACCCGCGCCAGTTCCCGGCGGCGCAGGGTGCGCGCCGCGGCGATGGCCCGGGCGGGGTCTGGATGCCGGCCGGCCGAGGCGACCAGCGCGCGGAACACCGCATCCGGTTCCACGTCAAGCAGTTTCGGACCCTGCGGACCGTCGGCGTATTGCCGGATGACCTCCGGCGCCCGCAGCAGCAGATCGGGCACATAGGCCGAAGTGCCGAGCACCCGCATCAGCCGCTTGGCGACGGCGCCCTCGTCGCGCAGCGTGGACAGGAACCAGCGCTGGTCCCCCAGTTCCTCGCTGATGCGCCGGTACGCCAGCAGGCCCGCGTCCGGGTCCGGGGTGTCCGACAGCCAGTCCAGCAGCGTCGGCAGCAGCACCTGCTGCACGGTGCCGCGGCGACCGCTGGAACTGGTCAGCGCGGCCAGGTGGGTCAGCGCGCTCTGCGGTCCTTCGTAACCGAGTGCGGCCAACTGTCTTTCGGCCGCGGCGGTGGTCAGCCCCGGGCCGAACTGGTTGCCCACTTCCAGCAGTGGCTGATAGAAGAGCTTCGCGTGCAGACGGGACACCCGCGTGTTCTGCCGCCTCAGGTCCTCGCGCAGGACCCCGAGTGCGTCGTGCTGTCCGTCGGGCCGGATGTGCGCCGCCCGTGCCAGCCAGCGCCACGCCTCGTCGTCCCCCTCCTCGGGCAACAGGTGGGTGCGCTTGAGCCGCTGCAGTTGCAGCCGGTGCTCCAGCAGCCGCAGAAATTCATAGGACGCAGTGAGATTCGCGGTGTCGTCGCGGCCGATGTAACCGCCGGAGCCGAGTGCCGCCAACGCGTCTACGGTCGAGGCGACGTGCAGCGAATCATCGTTGCGGCCGTGCACCAGTTGCAGCAGCTGGACCGCGAACTCGACGTCCCGCAGACCGCCTTTGCCCAGTTTCAGTTCCCGCGTACGCACCCCGGCGGGCACCAGTTCCTCGACGCGGCGGCGCATGGCCTGCACGTCGGGCACGAAATCCTCACGGTCACAAGCGGTCCAAACCATCGGCATCAGTGCGTCGATGTACTGCTCACCCAGCTCCGGGTCGCCCACCGCAGCCCTGGCCTTCAAAAGTGCCTGGAATTCCCAGGTTTTCGCCCACCGCTGGTAGTAGGCGACATGCGACTCCAGGGTGCGGACCAGCTGACCAGCTTTACCCTCGGGTCGCAGTGCCGCGTCGACCTCGAAGAAGGTCTCGCCGGCGAACCGCATCATCTCGCCGGCCACCCTGGTGGTCATCGAGTCGGCCGCCTCGGCCACGAAGATGACGTCGACGTCGCTGACGTAATTCAGTTCGCGCGCACCGCATTTGCCCATCGCGATGACTGCGAGCCGCGGACCGGGATCGTCGCCGCACACGGTTCGGGTCGCGACGACCAGCGCCGCGCCGAGCGCCGCGTCGGCGAGGTCCGACAGGTGCTCCCCCACGGTGACGTACGGCAGCACCGGTTCGTTCTCGACCGTGGGCGCGACGTCCAGCGCCGCCAACACGAGGATCCGGTCGCGGTAGTAGGTCCGCAGCACGTGCGAAGCCCCTGCGGTACCGGCGACTTCGGCCGCCAACCGCTCGAAGTCGTCCAGCAGTTCGGCGCGGGACGGGAGCGTGACGTCGCCGTGCAGCAGGCGCCACGAAAGGGGGTGCGCCACCAGGTGATCGCCCAGGGCCAGCGATGACCCCAGCACGGCGAACAGCCGGCCCCGCAGGGACGTGTCGGTCACCAGTAGTGCGCTCAGCTCGGCCCAGTCGGCTTCGAGGGCGTCGGCAATGCGCACCATGGCGCGCAGCGCGCTGTCGGCGTCCGGGGCGCGCGACAGCGACCACAACAACGCCACGTGTGCGTCGGTGTTCCAGCCGAGCCGATCCAGGTCCGCCCGGGCTGTCGGCGCCACCAACCCGAGCCGGCCGACGCTGGGCTGCGTGGGGCGCTGCGTCGAGGGGTTGGGCACTACCCGACGTTAGCGCACTGTCATGCCGTTACAGCGACAGGTATTCCTTGAGTTCGAACGGTGTCACGTGGCTGCGGTAGGTCTCCCACTCCGCGCGCTTGTTGCGCAGGAAGTAGTCGAAGACGTGCTCTCCCAACGCCTCGGCGACGAGTTCGGACTTCTCCATCTCCGCCAGCGCCACACCCAGGCTGCCGGGCAGTTCCTTGTAGCCCATCGCGCGACGTTCCTCGGACGTCAGGTTCCAGACGTTGTCCTCTGCCTGCGGCCCGAGCTCGTAGCCCTTCTCGATGCCGCGCAGGCCGGCGGCCAGCAGCACCGCGAAGGCCAGGTACGGGTTGCATGCCGAGTCGGGGCTGCGCACCTCGATGCGGCGCGACGAGGCCTTGCGCGGCGTGTACATCGGAACTCGGACCAGCGCCGAGCGGTTGGCCGCACCCCACGAAGCGGCGGTCGGGGCCTCGCCGCCGTGCACCAGCCGCTTGTAGGAGTTCACCCACTGGTTGGTGACGGCGCTGATCTCGCTGGCGTGCGTCAGGATGCCGGCGATGAAGGACTTGGCGACGTCCGACAGCTGCAGCGGATCGTCGGCGCTGTGGAAGGCGTTGGTCTCGCCCTCGAACAGGCTCATGTGGGTGTGCATCGCCGAGCCGGGGTACTGGCTGAACGGCTTGGGCATGAAGGTGGCGCGCACGCCTTCGTTGAGCGCGACTTCCTTGACCAGGTAGCGGAAGGTCATGACGTTGTCGGCCATCGACAGGGCGTCGGCGTAGCGCAGGTCGATCTCCTGCTGGCCGGGTGCGCCCTCGTGGTGGCTGAACTCCACCGAGATGCCCATCGACTCCAGCGCGTCGATGGCGTGCCGGCGGAAGTTGGGCGCCGAATCGTGCACGGCCTGGTCGAAGTAGCCGCTGTTGTCGGCCGGCACCGGCACCGAGCCGTCATTGGGGCCGGGCTGCAGCAGGAAGAACTCGATCTCCGGGTGCACGTAGCAGGAGAAGCCCAGATCGCCGGCCTTGGACAGCTGACGACGCAGCACATGGCGCGAATCCGCCCAGGACGGCGAACCGTCGGGCATGGTGATGTCGCAGAACATGCGAGCCGAGTAGTGCTTGCCGGCGCTCTTGGTGGTCCACGGCAGCACCTGGAAAGTGGACGGATCAGGACGCGCCACCATGTCGGCTTCCGAGACCCGGGCAAAGCCCTCGATCGCGGATCCGTCGAAGCCGATGCCCTCCTCGAAGGCGCCTTCCAGCTCGGCCGGCGCGATCGCCACGGACTTGAGGTATCCGAGCACGTCCGTGAACCACAGCCGGACAAAACGGATGTCGCGTTCCTCCAGCGTGCGCAGCACGAATTCCTTCTGGCGATCCATGTCCGCAGCGTAGGCAGCGGCTGTTAAATCCGTGTTACCAAGTGGACTCTGTTCGGCATGTATCACCGGTGAGACGCTGTGGTCAGCACCGCAATCCCGCCGCCGGCAGCACCGACTGGGTCAGGAACGCCACCACGGCCGTGTCTACGCACCGGTCGCCGTTGAACACCACGGTGTGCTGGGTGCCCTCATAACTGATCAGCGAGGCGCCGAGTTCGCGCGCCAGGTTCACGCCGGCCTGGTACGGCGTGGCCGGGTCATGCGTGGTGGATACGACGATGACCTTGCCCGGACCGGGCGACGCCGGCGCGTGCGGACGGGACGTCGCGGGCACCGGCCACATGGTGCACACGTCGCGCGGCGCGTAGCCGGTGAATTGGCCGTAGCTCATGAACGGTGCCAGCTGGCGCGCCCGTTGGTCGGCTGCCGCCCACGTCGCGGAATCGGTCGGGAACGGCGCGTCGACGCACCGGATCGCGGTGAACGCGTCCTGCAGCGGCGCGTAGTGACCGTTCTGATCACGGTGCTGATAATCGTCGGCCAGCAGCAGCAGGTCGCCGGCGTCGCCGCCGCGCTGCAGGCCGAGCAGCCCGCTGGTCAGGAACTTCCAGTACTTCTTCGTGTAGAGCGCGTTGATGGTGCCGGTGATCGCGTCGGAGTAGCTCAGGCCACGCGGATCGGACGTCAAGCCCGGGCGCACGGCGAGCGGATTGACCAACTGCTGGTACCGCGCCACGAACTGCGTCGGGTCGGTGCCCAGCGGGCAGCCGGGCGCCTGCGCGCAGTCCGCCGCATAGTCGTTGAAAGCCGTTTGGAATCCGGCCAATTGGAGCAGGTTCTCGGTGACCGGGTCCGCGTTGGGGTCGACGGCGCCGTCGAGCACCATCGCCCGCACCCGGTCCGGGAACCGTTCGGCGTACGCCGCACCCAGCTCGGTGCCGTACGAGAAGCCCAGATAGTTGATCTGCGGCTCTCCGAGCGCGGCCCGGACCACGTCCATATCCCTTGCCGCCGAAGCGGTTCCGACGTTGGCGAGGAAGCTGCTGCCCATCTGCTGCAGGCAGTCCTGGGCCGTGCGGCGGCTGACTGCTTCGATGTGCGCCACCCCGGCCGGGCTGTAATCGACCATCGGATCCCGGCGATTGGCATCGAATTCGGCGTCGCTGCGGCACCGCAGTTGCGGCGTCGAATGCCCCACGCCGCGCGGATCGAAGCCGACCAGATCGAAGCTGCGGCCGATCTCGGTATCGGCCAGGACGGAGCCCATACCCGCGACGGTATTGACGGCCGACGCACCCGGACCGCCGGGATTGACCAGCAGGACACCCAGTCGTTGACCCGAGGCCGGGACCCGGATGACGGCCAGCTTCGCTTGCGGCCCTTGCGGATCCGCGTAATCGACGGGGACGCTGATGTTGGCGCACCGCGCCGTCGGCAGATCCGTGGTGTCACCGATGAACGGCTCGCAACCACTCCAGGCCGGCGCCTGTTCGTAGTAGGACTGCAGGGATTCGGGGGCCGCGTGCGCGACCGATCCCGGTGCGGCGCTGATGGCCACCAGCAATCCGACGACCCCTACCGCACACCGTCGTCCTCGACTGCCCGCCCGCAACATGGCAAACATGGTCGCACGGCGCACAGCCGAGTCGAAGCCTGGCCGGGGAGGGAGACAACCCGGCAATCAGACGGTGACCAAACAGTTATCTTGCGACGGCACTCGGCATTTCGCGACTCAGCATTTCGCGCCGGCGTCGGGCAGGGTCCCGTTGACCAGATAGCTGCTGGCATGGTCGTCGACGCAGCTGTTGCCCTGGAACACCACGGTGTGCTGGGTGCCGTCGAACGTCAGCAGACTGCCACCGAGTTCCTTGGCCAGGTCCACGCCGGCCTTGTACGGCGTGGCCGGGTCGTGAATCGTCGACACCACCAGCGGCGGGGCCAGGTCCTTGACCGAAATCTCGTGCGGCTTCGACGTCGGGGGCACCGGCCAGAACGCGCAGGTGCCCAGCGGGGCGTCGCCGGTGAACTGGCCGTAGCTCATGAAGGGCGCCACCTCGCGGGTGCGCTTGTCCTCCGCGATGACCTTGGTGCGGTCGGTGATCGGCGGCTCGTCGACGCAGTTGACCGCCACCCGGGCGTCGGTCGAGTTGTCGTAGTGGCCATCGGAATCGCGGCCCATGTAGGCGTCGGCGAGCCGCAGCATGATGTCGCCGTGGCCTTCCTTGAGCTCGGTGAGGCCCGCGGTGAGGTCCTTCCACATGGCCGGCGAGTAGAGCGGCAGGATGGTGCCGACCAACGCATCGCTGTAGCTCAGACCACGCGGATCCTTTGTGGCAGCGGGCTTTTGGACCAGCGGGTCGACCAGGCTGTGGTAGACGTCGTTGACCTTGGCCGGGTCGGTGCCCAGCGGGCAGTCCGGGCTGGTCGCGCAGTCGGCGGCGTAGTTGTTGAACGCGGTCTGGAACGCGGCCGCCTGGTTGATGTCGGCTTCGATCGGATCGGCGTTGGGGTCGACGGCGCCGTCGAGGATCATCGAGCGCACCTTGTCCGGGTAGTCCTCGGCGTACTGGGCGCCGATGCGGGTGCCGTACGAGTAACCCAGGTAGGTCAGCTTGTCGTCGCCGAGCGCGGCCCGGATGGCATCCAAATCCTTGGCGACGTTGGCGGTTCCGACGTTCTCGAGGAAGTCCTTGCCCATCTTGTCGACGCAGCGCTGCACGAACGCCTTGGTCTCGGATTCGATGTGTGCGACACCGGCCGGCGAGTAGTCGACCTGCGGGTCGGCGCGCTGCCGGTCATTGTCGGCATCGGAGTTGCACCACACCGCGGGCTTGGAGGACCCGACGCCGCGGGGGTCGAAGCCGACGAGGTCGAAGCGCTGCCGCACCGAGTCGGGAATGTTGTTGAGCAACGACACTGCCGCGCTGACGCCCGACTCCCCCGGACCGCCGGGGTTGATCACCAGGGAACCGATCTTGTCGCCGGTCGCCTTGATCCGCAGCAACGCCAGCTGCGCGACATCGCCGTCGGGCTTGCTGTAGTCGACGGGCACCGACAGCATCGCGCATTCGGCCCCCTTGGGAATGCGCGACTGCGAGTCCGGGGACGTGGTCTGGCACGGCGACCACTGCAGGGGCGCGCCCGGCTTCGGCACCGCGCGGATGGCGCGCCCGTCGATCACCGTGCTGCAGCCCGTCGCGAGCACCAGGACCATTGCCAGTCCCGATGCGCAGGCGAGACTCCCCCGTCTGAGGTTCATGGTCGACCATGGTGCCATGTGCCCAGGTCTGACCTGATGAGGGCGTTGCCGCGCGCCGTCATGCGGTGGCGGCAGCAACCAGCTCGTCCAACTCGGTGGCGAATTCGTCGGCCATGGCCCACAGGTCCGGAACCAGCTCCGGGCACGAGATCAGGCCGACGTCGAGCGTGCCGTTCAGCGACATCACGGTGATGTTCAACCCGGAGCCGTGGAACAGCGGGCCCAGCGGGTACATCGCCTTGACCTCGGCGCCCAGCATGTACAGCGGATCCTGCGGACCGGGCACGTTCGAGACGACGAGGTTGTGCACCGGCTTGGCCTCGGCCAGTTTGGTCACCGCGAGCACCCGCATCGCCGCGCCGAACACCGACGGTGCGGCGAACTGCGACCAGTCCTGCAACAGCGTCGCACTGATCGCCGAACTGTGTTGTTTGGCAACTGTGCTCGAGTCGGCGATGGCGCGCAGCCGCTCGGCCGGGTCCTCGATGGTGGTCTCCAATTTGGAGAACATGCCGGATACCTGGTTGCGGCCGGGGCGGTCGGATTTCCCGTGCACCGACACCGGGCACATGGCCACCAGGGTGGACTCCGGCAGCGCGTCCCGCTCCAGCAGGTAGCGCCGCAGCGCGCCGGACACCAACGCCAGCACCACGTCGTTGACCTTGACGTGGAAGTGGTTCTTGACGGTCTTGATGTCGTCGAGGTCCAGCTGGGCGAACGCCACATTGCGGTGCCCGGTGACGTTGACGTTGAACGCGGTCTTCGGCGCGGCGAACGGCGCCGCCATGGTCAGGCCCTTCGCGGCGCGGCGGACGGTGTCGATGACGCTGGTCGCCGTCGAGGGCAGCACATTGGCCAGCTTGAGCGGGCGGCTGAAGTACTTGACCGCGCCGCCGACCGCGATCTCGAGCTCGGAGGCGGTGCCGCTGCCCACGACGGGCTCGGGCGCCGGTGCGTCAGGTTCGAGGGTGCACAGCTGCGACATCAGGTTGGCGCCGGTGACGCCGTCGATTCCCGCGTGGTGCATCTTGACCATGACGGCCAGCCGGCCGCCGTTGTGAGCGTCGGTGCCCGCGATGTTCTCGATCACCCACATCTCCCACAGCGGGCGGCTGCGGTCGAGCTGCAGTGCCGCGATGTGCCCGCAGATCTCGGCGAGCTCGGTACGGCCGCCCGGGGCGGGCAGCCCGATCCGGTGCAGGTGCCGGTCGATGTCGAAATCCGGGTCCTCGACCCATACGGGGTGGTCGAGATTCAGCGGCGAGTCCGCCAGCTTCTCGCGGAACTCGGGCATGGCCGCGATGCGCTCGCCGAGCATCTGCCGCATCTTGTCGAAGGTGTAGCCACCCGGGATGGTCGCGGCATCCAGTTCCAGCACCGAGCACACATGCAGGGGCTGAACCGCCGTTTCCAGATAGAGGAAGCTGGCGTCGAGGCCGCTGAGCCGTTGGTATCCGGGCATGGGCGTGATCGTAGGCGGCCGTCTTGAACCAATGTGAGGCATTCCACTTCACGTGTCGTTCACCTTCGGGGTCTGGTGGTGGCAGACTTGACCCCGTCATACGTCCCGGGGACCCGATTTGGGCCTCGAGGTTCGAACCGACCAACACATTTGAGGACGACGATGTCTGATCAGCTTTACGGCGCTGCCCCGGAGTCTGCCTGTACGACCCCGCGCACCAAGGTCCGCACTCACCACCTGGCGAAATGGAAGGCCGAAGGCCACAAGTGGGCGATGCTCACGGCCTACGACTACTCCTCCGCCCGCATTTTCGATGACGCCGAGATTCCAGTACTGCTGGTCGGCGATTCCGCGGCCAACGTGGTCTACGGCTACGACACCACGCTGCCCATCACTATCGACGAGCTGATCCCCCTGGCCCGCGCGGTCGTCAAGGGTGCCCCGCACGCGCTGGTGGTCGCCGACCTGCCGTTCGGCAGCTATGAGGCCGGCCCGCAGCAGGCGCTCGCCACGGCGACCCGCTTCATGAAGGAAACCGGTGCCCACGCGGTCAAGCTGGAGGGCGGTGAGCGGATGGTCGAGCAGATCGCCGCACTGACCCGGGCCGGCGTCCCCGTCGTGGCCCACATCGGCTTCACCCCGCAGAGCGTCAACGGGCTGGGCGGTTTCCGCGTCCAGGGCCGTGGCGATGCCGGTGACCAGACCATCCACGACGCCATCGCGGTGGCCGAGGCCGGCGCGATCGCCGTGGTGCTCGAGATGGTGCCGGCCGAGCTGGCCACCCAGATCACCGGCAAGCTGACCATCCCGACCGTCGGCATCGGCGCCGGCGCCAACTGCGACGCGCAGGTGCTGGTGTGGCAGGACATGGCCGGTATGACGAGCGGCAAGACGGCGAAGTTCGTCAAGCGCTTCGGTGATGTCGGGGCCGAATTGGGCCGCGCCGCACGGCAATACGCCGCCGAGGTGGCCTCGAGCGTGTTCCCCGCCGAGGAGCACTCCTACTGAGCGCGACGGTGAGGGCTGTGCACGCAAATCCGTGAAGTTGCGTGCACAGCCCTCACACTCGTCAGGCGAATTCCGGCTTGCGCTTGCCGACGAAAGCGCCGACGCCCTCTTTGCCGTCGGCCGACGACGCACACTTGGCGATCAGCCGGCCTTCGCGCTCGAGCTGGGTCTCGTAGTCGGCGCCCCAGGTGGTCAGCAGCAGCTGCTTGACCGCGGCGTTCGAACCACCGGCCTGCGTGGCGACCTCGGCCGCCAGGGCGTCCAGCGCGGCGGGCAGCTCGGCGTCGGGCACGACGCGCGTGATCAGGCCCCAGTCGGCGGCCTCGGCCGCGGTGAGCACACGGTTGGTGATCATCAGTTCCTGGGTGCGTCGCAGGCCGATCAGCCGCGGCAGCACGTACGACGATCCGCCGTCTGGGCTCAGGCCGGCCTTGGTGTACGCCATGGTGAACGACGCGGACTCGGCGGCGAGCACCAGATCACCGGACACACCCAGCGGGAAGCCCGCGCCGGCGGCGACGCCGTTGACGGCGGTGATCAGCACAGCGTCCATGCGGGCGAAGGTGGACATGGCGCGATGCAGATCGTCGGCCATGCCTTTCACGAACACACCCGGGTCAGCGGCGGCAGCCATCGCCTTGAGGTCGCCGCCGGCGCAGAAGAATCGGCCACCACCGGTCAGGGTGACGACCTTCACCGCGGGCGTATCGCACAGCGCAGCTGCCACCGCCAGGTCGCGGGTGAGGACGTCGTTCATGCCGTTGGCCGCCTCGGGCCGGTCGAGCACGATATTCACGACGGCGCCGGACTGGGCGAACTTCAGTGTCTCGAATTCGGTCACGGGTCAAGACGTTATCGGCAGCCGGTCGCGCACTGCGATGTGGCACGCTAATGGCAGCGTTGGTACTGCCCGTCCCGGGTCGCAAACGAAGGTGAACATGGCCGCTGGCAAGCGTAAACCGTCCCGCCACACCGAGATTGAACGCAAGTTCGCGGTGGTCGACAGCACGGTATCCCCGTCGTTCGACGGCTTGTCCGCCGTCAGCCGGGTCGAGCAGCTGCCCGTCGCGCACCTGGACGCGGTGTACTTCGACACCCCGAACCACGATCTCGCGGCACACAAGATCACCTTGCGCCGCCGCACCGGCGGCACCGACGCGGGCTGGCACCTGAAGCTGCCCGCCGGCGCCGACGCGCGCACCGAGGTCCGGCTGCCGATCACCGCAGCGCGCGAGAGCGTGCCCGAGGAACTGCGCGACATCGTGCTGGCCATCGTTCGCGACCGCTCGCTGCAGCCCGTCGCGCGGATCGAAACCGAGCGCACCGTCTCCATGCTGCACGCGCCCGACGACACCGAGCTGGCCGAGTTCTGCGACGACCGGGTGACCGCCACCGCGGGCGAGTCGCTGCAGAACTGGCGCGAGTGGGAGCTGGAACTGGTCGGTGCCGGTTCGGAGGGCGCGGACTCGGGTGCCGAGCTGCTCGACCGGCTGGCCAACCGGCTCTTCGACGCGGGCGCGGAACCGGCCGGGCACGGGTCGAAGCTGGCCAAGGTCCTCGCGGCGGCCCGGGGCGAGGACGCGCCGGAGCCATCCCCCGAGCCGACGGACAAGGTGCACCGCGCCATCGCGGCGCACGTGTCCGAACTGATCGACTGGGATCGCGCGGTGCGTGCCGACACCTTCGATTCGGTGCACCAGATGCGGGTCACCATCCGCAAGATCCGCAGCCTGCTGCAGGAGACGGGCGATCTGGGCGACCGCGAGTGGGTGCTCGAGGAGCTGAAGCTGCTGGCCGGGATTCTGGGCACGGCGCGTGATGCCGAGGTGCTCGCCCAGCGGTACGAAGAAGCGTTGAAGGGACTCGCACCGGAGCTGGTTCGCGGGCAGGTGCACGAGCGGCTGGTCGACGGTTCGCAGCGGCGCTACCAGTCCGGGCTGCGGCGGTCGCTCACGGCCATGCGCTCGGAGCGGTACTTCCGGCTGCTCGACGCACTCGACGCGATCGTCGTCGACAACACCCAGCCGGCCGCCGCCGACGAGGACGCGCAGCCGGTGACGGTCACCGGCGCCTACCGCCGGGTCCGCAAGTCGGTGCGGCGGGCCGAGGCCGCGGAGGCTGCCGGCGCCGAGGACAGTGAGGAGGCGCTGCACCGGATTCGCAAGGGCGCCAAGCGTCTTCGCTACACCGCCGCCGCCATGGGCGAGTCGAAGGTGGCCGACTGCGCCAAGGACATCCAGACGCTGCTGGGCGATCATCAGGACAGTTACGTCAGCCGCGGACATCTGGTGCAGCAGGCCGAGGCCGCCCACGCCGCCGGCGAGGACACCTTCACGTACGGCATCCTGCATCAGCAGGAGGCGGAGGTCGCCGAGTACGCCCGGCTGCAATTGGATGCCTCGCTCAAGGCGCTGGCCCGCGCGATGCGCAAGGTGAAGAGGTAGCGGGGCGGACGAGCTGGCCTCTAAGCCGGATTCTGTTCCCCGCCACCATCACTGGTGGCGAGGCGGCGACCATCCATCTGGGTACACCGTCGCCGGGTACCTCGAGCGGCCTACCCGCAGGCTCGGGCGAGCAGCCCTCGGGCACCTGCGCAACCGCAACCAGGTTGCGGCCTTCTTGGCCTTGCTTCGGGTGGGGTTTACCTAGCCACTCCGGTCACCCGGAATGCTGGTGCGCTCTTACCGCACCGTTTCACCCTTACCGTCTTGCGACGGCGGTCTGTTTTCTGTGGCACTGTCCCGCGAGTCACCTCGGATTGCCGTTAGCAATCACCCTGCTCTGTGAAGTCCGGACTTTCCTCGAAACCTCTCGGTCCCGCGGCCGCCCGGCCAACTCGTCCGCGCCGATACCATATCAGCTGGTCAGAGCGCCGCGACCAGCGAGTCCAGGACGACGATCGCGCCGTACGCCAAGAGCACCTGTTTCAGCCATCGCGGCCCGTCGCGGCGGGTGCGGGCGACAGCCAGGCCGATGCCGAGGACCACGATCACCGGCACCGTGATGGCCCACTCGGACCACACCTGCCGCGGCCCGTACATCAGTAGCGCGGCAGCCGGTCCCAGCGACCAGTCACCGGAGGTGGCCAATGAGTTGCCCATGGCGTCGGTCAGAAGGTGGACCGCCTTGACGCTGCCCAACAACAGGCACAGGCAAGCGGTCACCAGCAGCATCGACTCGGCAACCAGCCGGATGTCGAGCCGGTGCTTGACCACCTGGTGACCTCCGATCAGGGCGTGCGGCGCAGGACAATCAGATTGTCCCGCAAAACGGCGGATTCGCCAGCAGGGCTGATCGCCTCGCGTTCCAGCGTACCGACGTGTTCCGTGTGCCAGCCGTCGTCCGCCAGACCGAGCTCGGCGACGACCTCGTCCGCGGACTGAAAGTGGTGGTCATGGATGTGTTTCGAGGCCCAGGGCGGCGCCTCACCGTGGTCGACGATCAGCAGTGTGCCGCCCGGTGCGACGGCAGCTGACGCGTGCTGCAGTATTTGCCGGCGCTCCAGATGAACCGTGGAATGCAGGAACTGCGCCGACACCAGATCGAAGCTGCCCGCCGGGAAGCTGTGGGACAGATCGTGGTGCTGGAAGTCGATGCGCTCGGCCACTCCCCTGTCCGCGGCCGCGGCGCGGGCCCGATCGAGGGCATTGGTGGCGATGTCGACCGCCACCACCTGCCAGCCCGCGGTGGCCAGCCAGATCGCGTCGGCACCTTCGCCGCATCCCAGGTCGAGAGCGCGGCCCGGGGTCAGGCCGCCGGCGACCGTCGCGAGATGGGCGTTGACCCGTCCGCTCCACATCTGCGGCTTCTCGGCGTACCGGCCTTCCCAGTGTTCCTGCGGTGTTTCAGTCGCGGACATATCAATCCTCCTGCTGATCGAAGACGGGCCAGGGCATGACGGGTAGGCCGAACTGGTCGTGCAGCAGACTCTGCACGATGGCCGCGGCGGCTGCGGAACCGGCGGCGATCGCCGACGCCACCTGGGGCATCTGCGCGCAGACGTCGCCCGCGGCGAAGACGCCGGGAACCGAGGTGCGGTTGATCTGGTCGACCATCACCGCGTCGACGACGGCCGGGCCGGGCGGCGCGATCCGCACGCCGAGTTGCGCCGCCAGGTCGGTACGCTGCCGCAGCGCGCTGGCGACCAGCACGCCCTGGCGCTTCAACTCGTCACCGTCGGCGAACACCACGGATGCCAATGTGCCATCGTGCGAGGCGAATTCGATGATCTTGCGGTCGTCAACGCGCACACCGACGGCGGTCAGCGCGCGGTATTGGTCGTCGTCCAGACCGGAGGGGCCGTTGGTCACGACGACGATGTCGTCGGTCCAGCCCCGCAGCATCAGCGCCATGTGCACTGCCCGGTCCCCGTCTGCGAGGACAGCCAGCGCCTGGTCGCGCGCTTCCCAGCCGTGGCAGAACGGGCAGTGAAAGACCGAGCGGCCCCAGTGCTCGTCCAATCCTGGGATGTCGGTGGTCTCGTACTGCATGCCACCGGCCAGCAGTATCCGCTGCGCGTGGTGCACGGAGCCGTCGGCGAGTTCCAGTCGGAACGTGGGGCCGTCGTCCGTGGTGGCGCCGGTGACCTGACCGTCGATGACCTGCACGGACGGATACTCGGCGAGTTCGCGGCGGCCGTCGGCGTAGAGGTCGGCCGGCGGCCGCCCGTCGTGGCCCAGCAGTCCCCCGATGCCGTGTGCCGCGCGGTTACTCTGCTCGCCGGCGTCGATGACCAGCGTGCGGCGGCGGGCGCGGCCGAGCACCAATGCGGCGCTCAGTCCCGCCGCCCCGCCACCGACGATGGCGCATTCCCATTCGTTGTTCATGACACCGACCTTGCCGGGTGGTGCCGAAAATGCCAAGCTGATTTGCCATGCAGGCAAACCCTGAGGACGACGACATCGAAGCGCGGGTCCGGCGGCGGTTGCGGGAGCTGCGCATCCAACGCGGCATGACGCTGGAAGACGTTGCGCGCGCGGCCGATATCGACATCTCGACGTTGAGCCGCCTGGAGTCGGGCAAACGCCGATTCGCACTCGACCACCTGCCCCGGCTCGCCGCGGCGCTGTCGATCAGCACCGACGAATTGATGCGCGCCCCCGAGGCCGAGGACCCGCGGGTCCGTGGGGCGTCACACAGCCGCGACGGGATCACCTATTGGCCGTTGACCCGCGGCGGCCCGGCCGGCGGTCTGCACACGTTCAAGATCCGCGTCAGCACTCGGCGTCGGACGCCACCTGCCGAGCTGCCGGTGCACGACGGCCAGGAATGGCTGTATGTGCTGTCAGGGCACCTGCGGCTGCTGCTGGGCGATCGCGATTTCACCATCAAACCCGGTGAGGCCGTGGAGTTCTCGACCTGGACACCGCACTGGTTCGGCACCGTCGACGGCCCCGTCGAGGCAATCGCGATCTTCGGGCCTCACGGCGAGAAGCTGCACGTGCGCAACTGAGATCTTCCTTGACGTCAAGGAAAGCTGACGGCCCCGAATCAAACATGTCCTGGAGACAGGTCCCCGACCCTCCGACATTGTCGGTGCCACAGCGCATACTTCCCGAAATGCCTGGGGAGGGACAGACATGGGTGGGCCATCTGATGATCCGTACATGCGGGAGTTGGGCCGTCGGGCACTGGTGGACCTGCTGGGCGAGGACGGTGCCCACCGAGCCCTCAACGGCCTCGACCTCGACTTGCCTGACGATGACCTGTTCGAGGAGCGCGAGCCGGAACCCGATCCAGTGTTGGCCGATTTCTACAGCGGAAACAGCTTGCGCGCCTTGGCCGAAGCCCGGGACGGGCTGGCCGCCGCGAAAGAACGCTACGACGCGGCCATCACGCAAGCCCGCAAGGCCGGCTGGAGTTGGGCCGAAGTGGCGCGGGTTCTTGGCGTCACCAAGCAGGCCCTGCACAGCCGGTTCCGGGACCGGGCGCCCGGTTGATTAGTTCGCCGGATATGCCGGCGGCGGGTTCACCCCGCGGAGGATCCAGGGGAACCAGGTGAAGAAGTGCTCGATCTCGTCGCTGCCGTCGTAGTCGGGGCTCGGGTCGAAGCCGTTGTTGCCGCCACCCTCCTTTTCCGACCGGTGCGGCGGTTCCGGCAGCTGACCATAGACGGCGACGACGACGGTGCGGTCCAGACTGTTCTCGGACCACACGCCCATCTGGTTGTTCGCGCAGTTGGCCATGATCGCCTTGATGGCGGGGTCGTAGTACCACTGGTTGATGAGCTCGACGCCGCTGATCGCGAGCGCCGGATTGGTGGCCACCGTCTGCGCCACCGACCCTCCGCGGTACCCCGCCTGTTCGGCCCGCATCTGCGGCGTGGATCCGTCAGAACCGATGTCCCCGTCCAAGTCCCGGTTGGCCATCATGTCTTTGGCCTGCCGCTCGGCGGCCTGCTGGAGCTGCGGGTTCACGGCGACGTCGTTGGTGCAACCGGCCTGGTGCTGCACGGTGTAGACGTTCGACACGACGGAATCGTTGAGCCGCTTGTTGTTCGGAATCAGAGTGTTCCCGTTGTCAGCGTGCGCGAGCGGCATGCAGAGCACAGCGCTGACGGGCGCAACAGCCAACGCAGATAGCACCAGCGGCCGGCATCTCATGTTGGAATCCTTTGCGTGAGAATCATTTTCATGGATGGACACCTGGCGGCGACTGGTAGTGCGCGGCTGACTTGCGCAGCTGCCAGATCTGCGCGGGGCACAGTTCGTTGACGGCCTGCGAAATCAGGTAGGACGCCTGGTAGTCATCGTCGGTACCGAAATCGCCTCGTACGTCACCCATCACCTGGCCGAACGGCTGCCCGGCTGCCACCTTGTCGCAGATGCCGTAGCCATAGCCCAGGGCGGCATCGGCATTCGGAAAGTTGTAGCCGGGCCGCACCGTCACGCCGATCAGATACGCGGTCGCGTCGGCATGCGACACCGGCGCGAACACCGTCGGCACGCTCACCACCGCCGCGGCGAGCAGCCCACAAGTCCACCGTCTGGTCATGCGACTCACATCGGATCGAATTGCGAGATGAGCCAATGCCCCTCAACCTTGTCGAGGGTCACCCGGACGCTCGACGCGGTGCTGGTCGGTGCGCTTTCGCCGATGATCATCGTCTGATCAACGAACAGCATCACCACCGCATGGTTCGGGGTCGCCTTGGTCCACGCCGCTGCGGGCACCGTGGCGACGGCTGAGATCTTCTTCTGCTTGGACCCGGGGATCACCACGTCGCGCGTGAGCGAGGTGTAGGAATTGAGGAAGTTGCCGGTCATGTACTTCTTGGCGGCTTCCAGATCCTTGTCGACGGTCTCGGGCTTGTAGGACAGCAGGGCGATGGTGCCATCGGTGGCCGCCTTGGTGGATTCCTTCTTGGCCGTGTCGGTCTCGCTCAGGGACACGTCTTTCCATTGCAGGTAGCCGGCCGCTCCGCCGAGCGCGAGGACGACTGCGGGCAGCAGGCCGTAGATCGCCACGCTCGCCCACGCGACGCGGCGCCGCCCGGCGGCAGGCGCCGCGTCGGTGGTCTCTGCGGCGTCGAACTCGACCGCGTTGTCGAGCTCGTCCACCGAAGCCGTTGCCTCGTGGGACTTTTCAGCTGCGGCGTTGTCGCCGCGGGACTTGATCAGTTTCACGGCACAAACTCCACGTTCGACACCTTCATCGCATCACCGACTTTCTGTACCGCTATCCGCATCCGCCACTCCCGTGGATCCTGGGCCGGCACACCGACATTCGCGGTCTTGACCGCAACCGCGACGAGCACCTGCGCCGCGTCGCCCGACTCCGATTCCAGCCCGGCCTCGATGATCGAGCCGCTGGATGTTGACTTCGCCTCCTTGACGACCTTGATGAAAGGTGCTGACCGCTTGGCGAAGTCGTCGTAGAACTCGCCCGTCGCGCTGTCGAGGATGCGCTGCACGTCGGCATCGGCGCGCTGCCAGTCGATGGTCGTCAGGTTGAGCGCGCCCTGCCTGGCGGCCTGGACGATCTGGCTCTGCCGGTCGTCGACCTGCGTCGCCCGGTGTGTCCGCACCACCAGCCAGCCGACCAGGGCGCTCAATGCGACCACCAGGATCAGCCCGAGCACCGCCACCAGCCGGCGAACCGACTTCGGCTTCGCGCTGTCCTCCACGACCTCGTCGGTACCGAGGTCATCCTCGGTCACCTCATCCAGGTCGTCGTCCACGTGGTCGCGGTCGCCGTCGAGGACAGCGACGCCACCACCTTCCGTCAGCTCCCCGGCTGCGGCGTCATCATGCTTTGCCATGTCTTCTCCTTCGGAGCTGTATTCGCCAAATCGGCTTGGGTGTAGGTCTTTCCGTCTGGACCGACGTATGTCCCGGACGCCGGGTCGTACTCGGCCACCGCGACCGGCGGCGGTGGTGCCCCACCAGCCGGCGGCGGCGAACCCGGCGGCAGTTGCGGTACGTCCTGCCCGGTCCAGGTGGCGTTCGGATCGCCTTTCCAGTTGTAGCCGTCGTTGAGCGGCACGTAGGGCTCGTTGCTCTCGCACTGCTTGACGGTGGCGGCACGCTTGCCGGGCACGGTCTCGCACGGCAGGTTCTTGGCACCGCGCACGTTGAACATGCCGTCCTGCGGAGTCCGGCAGTAGAGGTTGCCGGCCGGCAGCTCCGGATAGTCCTCCAATGCGGGATTGCGCATCTGCTGGGCCGGCAGGTAGCCGGTGCTACATACGGGCGGCAGGTTGACGTTCAAGTTGAAGCTCAGGTACGCACCCTTGTAGGCCTGCTTGGTATCTCGGTTCGCGATCGTGACGCCCTGGGCTGCTTCCGTCGTGCGCGGCAGGAGCACCAGGAGCTGTTCGAGGTTGGGTTGGTAGGTGATCGCCACCTTGTTGATGGACACCAGGTTCGCCAGCACCACCGGCAATGTCGGGCGCAGCCGGTTGAACAATTGCCCCATCTCACCGAACGCCGGACCGCCCTTGTCGAGAACCGTGCCCAGCGCCTTGTCCTGCGCCTGCAGCTCGGTGGTCACGGTGGCGACATTGGACGCCCAGGCCTGAATCGCGCCGGACGTGTTGGACTGTGAATCGAGCACCGGCTTGACCTGATCGATCAGCTTGAGCATCGGATCCAGGTTCGCGCGCGCATCGATGGCCAGCTGGCTACCACCCTTGACGATGTGCGAGAGCTCCGGCCCCAGACCACCGACCGCCGTGGCCGATTCATCGATGACCGTCTTGAGATTGTCCTTGGGAACCGCCTTGAGGCCCTTGGTCAATGAGTCAATCACGGTGTTGATATCCACTGGCACCGAAGTGTGAGCCAGCGGGATCACGTCGCCGTCCTTGAGCGGTCGCGAGTTCGCATCGCGTGGTGTCAGTTGCACGAACTGCTCACCGATCGCCATCTGGCTGTGCACGTCGGCCTGTACGTCCGATGGAATGTCGGTGCCCGAATTGAGCGACAGCTCCGCCTGCACGCCGGTCGGCGTCAGACCCACGGACTGCACCCGGCCCACCACGGTGCCGCGGTAGGTGACGTTGCCCGTCGCGTACAGGCCGCCGGTCTCGGGCAGCTCCATCTTCACCACGTAGCGACCGATGCCGAACAGCTTGGCGGGCAACTGCATGTAGATGAGGCTCATCATGGTCACCGCGATCAGGGCGATGAGGGCGAAGATCGCGAGCTGAATTCTCACGCGTTTGTCTAGATGCATTTACGGCCCCTGATCCCAGCGGTACGGAATGGTCAGCGGATTGCCCGGGTTGAACGGACCGCCCGCGGTACACGGGCTCGGGAACTGGCCGATGGTCCGGCCCCACTGCAGTTCCATCTCCGTCAGGTCGCACTCCCACCGAGTGCCGGTGAAGAACGCCTGATCGATGCGGCTCAGGGTGAGGTCCACCACCGCGGTGAGGTTCGCGAAGTCACCGCGCTGCCACTTCTCGATGGTGTCGCTCGGGAAGGGCACCGTGGGAATGAAGCTCAGCGCCCGGGTCATGGCGGGTCCGGCGTTGGCGAGCTGTTCCAGCGTCGGCCCCAACTCCCGCAGTTCCTTGACCAGATTTTCCCTTGACTTGGTCACGGTGTCCGTCGCCAGCGCGGCGAACTTGCTGAGCTTGTCCGCCGCGGTGACCAGGTTCTCGCGCTCACCGTTGACCACCGCCAGTGCTTGCGGGATGGTGTCGATCGCGCGATCGAGGACCGGCTGGTTCGCCGCGAGCTTGCCCACCACCTGGTTCAGGCTCTCCGACGCGGCGATGATGTCGGGGGTCTGGTCCTTGAGGTTCCCGGTGAATTGGTCGAGCTGCTTGATGAGGCTTCGCAGGTCTTCCGCCCGCCCATGAAATGCCGTGCTGAGCGCTTCGGTGATGTCCTGCACGTTGCCGATGCCACCGCCGTTGAGCACCATCGACACCGCGGAGAGCGTCTGCTCGACCGAGGGGAAACTGCCACTGTTCGCGAGCGGAATCACCGACCCCTGGTGCAGTTTGCCTTGTGGCCGAACATCTTTGGGCGGCAGCAGTTCGAGGTGCAGCGTGCCCAGCAGACTGGTCAGTCCAAGCTTGACGATCGAGTTCGCCGGCACGTCCACATCACCGTTGAGCTTCATGGTGACCAGCGCGTGCCAATCCTGCCGCTCGATCTTGGTGACCGTGCCGACGGTGACGTCAGCGACCCGGACCCGCGAATTCTCTTGCAGGTTGGTGACGTCCGTCATCTGGGCCTGGACTTCGAACGCCCCGGGTCCCCCGCCTTCGGTGCCCGGCAGCGGCAGGCTGTTCGCGCCGCGCCACCCCGAGCAGCCGGCCGAAGCAAGCAACGTCAGAGCGGCCAGGGCGCAGCCGGCCGCAGAGCGCAGACGGCGGCTCATGACCCACCTCCAGCTGTTGGCGTCATCATCCCGGCCAACCCGGCGTTGGCGTCGGTGGTCACTGTCGGGGCTGCCGGTGGCTCGGGCGCGGGAGCCGCCTGTTGCGCTACCGGAGCTGCTGCCGGCCGGGACGGTGGCACGTAGTCGGGCCGCATCCAGTCCTCGCTGTAGGTGACTTCGTTGGGCCTGGCCTGGGTGCCGACAAACAGGTTCTCGCCCAGCGGCGGGAAGTTGTATTGGCGGTTCTTGACGATCGGCGCCAGGTACTGCGCGCACAGCTTCGCGGACTGGTCTGCGCCGAGGCGGGACGCGGCCTGGATCGCTCCGCAGATGAAGCTGACGGGGTTGGCGAAGTTGTTGACCGCCAGGATGCCGGTCAGCGAGCCGACCGCCGGCTCGTAGATGTTGTTGAGATCGGCCAATGCCGTTGGCGCCACGTGCAATACCTGCTTGATGTCATCGAGGCTGCCAACGATCGCGGTGCTGATCGAGGCCAGCTTGTCCGACGCCGTTCCCGCGGCTTCCTTGTTGTCCGCGACGAAGGTCCGCAGATCGTCGGCGACCGAACCCATGTCGCTCAACGCCCGACCGATCTTGGTCGGATCGTCGGCGAGCAGTCCGGACACCTCGGCGAGGTTGCCGTTCAGCCGCTCCAGCAGTCCGGTGCTGTCCTGAAGCGCCGACACCAAGGTCGACAGATTCTTGAACGTCGTGAACAAGTCGTTGCTGTGGTCGCCGAGAATCGAAACCGCCTGCGACAGCTTGATCACCGACTCCCTGATGCTGGCGCCCTGCCCGCGCAGGTTGTCGGCCGCGGTGTTGATGAATCCGCCGAGGGTGCTCACCCCACCCGGCTGGTCCGGCTTGAGCAGCTCGGCGAGACGTTGCAGCTGCGACCGAACCTGATCCCATTCCACCGGAACTGCCGTCCGGCTCTGCGGGATGACGGCGCCGCCGCTCATTGTCGGCCCGCCCCGGTAGGGCGGGATCAGCTGAATCGCCCTGCCGGTCACCAACTGTGGCGACAGGATGACGGCCTTCGCTTCGGCCGGCACCTTGTACTTGTCGGCGAACCAGAAGGTGACCTTCACCCGCTGCGGCTGCGGCTCGATCTTCTCGACCTTGCCGACGGGCACGCCTTGGATCATCACGTCGTCGCCGGCGAACAGCTGATTGCTGTTGTCGAAGTAGCCGACGACCTCGGTGTGTGACATGCGGTCGAACGCCTGCAGCGCGAAGTAGCCGCCGCCGAGAACCAGGGCCACCACGGCTGCCACGATGAGCGCGCGTGTGGGCAGCTTGCTCATTGTTGTCCTCCTGCCCTGGGGATTTCAACCGGGTCCGACACGTTCACTGGCGGTGCCTTCGGTGGTTCCGGCATGGCTGTCTGACCAGGCGCCAGCGCCGGTGGTCCAGGTGGCGGCCCACCGGGAGGCAGTGCCGGTAACGGTTCGCGGTACGGGTAGCAACCGGGACCGGGCAGCTGGGGGCCGCAATTGGCGTCGCCGGGCTTACCGGTGATGGCGTCGGGGATGGTCATATGCGGCTCGCCGCCTTGACCGGTCCGCGGGAACGGCACCGGCAACGGCGGGGTGCCCGGCTGCCCGGTCTGCGGATCCTGAAGCTGCGACGGCAGTTTCGTGTTCGGGTCCACCCCGAGGTCCGAGAACGCGGCATCGACGAACGGCTGCACGAACTGACCGGGCAGCAGGTTGACGATGTACGCCTTGAAGAACGGGCCCGAACCGACCGCATCACCCAACGCCATGGCGTATTGACTGAGGCCCTTCATGGCCTGCGTCAGACGTTCCTTGCGGTTGTCGACAATCGCCAGCACCCCGTTGAGCTTGTCCAGCGCCGGCCGCAATTGAGCCCGGTTCTCGGCGATCAATCCCTTGAGTTGCTGCGAGACCGACGACAGGCTGTTCCACAGCTGGCTGACCGCGGCGCTCTGCGAACGCAGTTGCACCAGTAGCGCATTGGTGTTCCGCACCAAGCCCACCACCTGGTCGCTGCGCTTGGCCAGCACCGTCGTCGCCTTCGACGCATTTTCGAGCAGGGTGCGCAGTTGCGCGTCGCGGTCGTTGAGCGTCTTGGAGAACCGCGCGATGCCGTTCACCGCTTCCTTCAGGTCCGGTGCGGTGTTCGCGAAAGCCTCCGAGACGGTGGCCAAGGAGTCCGACAGCTGATGCGTGTCCAGTCCGCTGATGGCGGTGGTCACATCGCCCAGCGCATCGGGGAGCTGATAGGCCGACGTTGTCCGTTCCAGCGGGATGGTGCCGGTGAGGTCCCCATTGCCCTTGGGCAGGACTTCGAGCATCTTGCTGCCCAGGATGCCCTTGGTCTTGATCGCGGCCTCGGTGCGCTCCCCTAGGTGCACGTTGTCGTCGATGCTGAACTTGACCAGCACCCTGGGACCGTCAAGGTCGATGCTGGCGACCCGACCCGCCGGGAATCCCGAAATATCCACGGGCGCACCGGTATGCAGGCCACTGGCGTCTTCGAAATAGCCCGAGTACGTGGTCGTGCCACTGACGAACGGAATCTTCTGGAACAGGAGCGCAACCGTGGCGACCAGCACCACGGCGCTGATTCCTATGGCGCCCAGGGCGAAATGACTTCGCTCGGCAAAAGGTTTCATCTGGGCGTGCACCGTCCCGTGGTCTGGCTGGCGACCTTGACGTACATCGGTTGTCCGCCTTTGCCGTTGAGCTTGAGCACCGCATCACACAGATAGAAGCTGAAGAAGTCGCCGTAGATGCCCTGCCGGGACAGCGCGCGGTACTTGTCGGGCAGGGTGTTGAGGAAGTTGTCGAAGTACTCGTGGTCGGCCACCACGAGGCCCGCGACCCGGTCCACTTCGTGGACGGTTTTGGCCAACGGAGGCCTGGCCTCGGTCAGCAAGCCGGCGATCGAGTTGGCGGCCGCGTCGGTGTAGGCAACCGCGTTCGAGATGTCCGTCTTGCGTTGTGCCAGACGGTCAACCAGCTCCGACAGCGAGACCACGGCCTTGTCGAGCTTGTCGCTCTTGCCACCGAAAGCGGTGAGGACCGAGTTCAAATTGACGACGACCTCTCCGATCAACTGATCGCGGTCGGCCAACGTGTTGGTGACCACCGCGGCCTGCGCCAGGAACGATCCGATCGACGGTCCCTGCCCCTGCAGTGCCTGGATCAGCTGTCCGCTCAGATCGTTGATCTTGTCCGGGCTGAGGGCCTGAAACAGCGGACGGAACCCACCGATGACGGCATCGAGGTCGAGTGCGGGCTGGGTGCGGCTGACGGGAATCGTGTCGCCCGCGTTGAGCTTCTTGGTACCGCCGGCACCTTCCTCCAGAGCCAGGAACCGATCGCCGACCACGTTGTCGTACCGAATCACCGCACGGGTGCCCTCGGTCAGCACGACGGAACTGTCCGCACTGAATTCCACCGTCACCGTCGAGTCGCGGTTGATCTTCACGCTCTGGACCTGGCCGACTTCCACACCCGCGATGCGAACGTGGCTGTCCTTCTTCATGTTCGAGACGTTGGCGAACGTGGCGAAGTAGTTGCGGCCCTTCTCGAATCGCAGATCGGCGAAAACGGCCCAGAGAGCCACCGTGCCGAGCGCACACACCGTCAGGAAGATGGCCAGACGCACCATCGTGCCTTTAAGACTCTCCACGGCACTCCTCCTGTCTCGGTCGTTGGTTGATCGTCATGGTCAGTTCCCGCCCACCTCGGCCGGCAACGCAGGCGCGTCTACCGGCGGCGGGACCTCCGCCGCGGGTCCGGGAGCCGATTGTGGTTGTGCGTCAGCGGGATTGGGCGCCGCAGGCGGCACGCCCGGCCACAGCGGCACCCCGCCGGGTCCGTACAGCGCCGCGCCGTAGGGCGGCGCCCCGGGGTACGGGATAGGGCCGGGAGCCGGACCGGGCAGGCACTGCCGAACGCTGGGCGCTTCCGGCACGGCACGGGTGGTCTGGAACCACTGGGCGTAGCACGGGCTCCCGATGCCGGGGTTGGGCCTGATATCGAGCCCGGTGCCCCACCCGGTGTTGGTGATCAGTTGTCTCACCGGGAAGTTCTTGGCGATGTCGGGCAGTGAACCGCAACCCGGCTTTCCGCCCGGTCCACCCTTCGCCCCGTTGATCGGCAGGTTGTCGGGGAAGACGTACGGATTCTTGCCCGGCAGCAGCGTCGCGTCGAGGATCAGAGACCGACCGTCGTCGCCACCGAACACTCCCCAGGCACCCGAGTCGAGGAACTTCTTGGTGCCTTCCAGCCAGCAGGTGTATCCCGGGCTGTACTTCAGCAAGAGGTTCGTCGTGGGTTCCAAGGTGTTGATCGCGTCGACGAAGTTGTCCTTGCTCGGCCCCAGCAGGTCGGTGCCGGCCTCGGAGAATCCGATGACGTTCATCAGCAGGCTGTCGAGCGACTTGGACTTGTTCGTGACCGTGACGCTGGTGGTGCTGGCGGCATTCAAGATCTTCACGATGTTGTCCGCGGCCTGGCCATAGGTGTCGTTGAACTGTTTGAACGACCGCCAGTCGTCCTTGATCTTGTCCGAGCGAGCGTTGAGTGCGGTCAGCACCTCGTTGAGATCCGTTGTGGCCTGGCCCATTCGCTCGCCCTGGCCGCGGACGCCGTCGGCGACGGCGCTCAACACCGAGTTCAGTTTCGCCGGATCGACCATGTCCAACAGATTCACGATGTTCTCGAAGACCGTGTCGACCTCTGTTGTCGTGTGGACCGCATGCAGCACAGTGCCATCGGCAATGCGAGCGCTACTGGGTGTCTGCGGATACACCAGATCCACGAACTTGGCGCCGAACGCCGTCGTCACACTCACCTGGGCGCCGACGTTGGCGGGAATGTACTTCACCTGATCCGGATCGAGCTTGAGTTGCAGGGTCGCCCCCGACTTGTTCACGTCGATCTGGCTGACGCGCCCCACCAGCACGCCGCGCATCTTCACCTTCGCGTTGTTCTCCAGCACCAGTCCCGCGCGGTCGGCCATCACCGTCACCGGCACGTAGGACTTCGCCGCGCCGGTGAAGATGACCACGGTCACCACCATGAACATTGCCGTGAACACGACCAGCGCCAGTGCCCACCATGAGTTCGGGATCCGTCGATCTCCCTTGCGCGTTTCCACCCGCTAACCCGCCATGTTGAAGTTGCCGGTCTGCCCGTAGATGGCCAGTGAGATGAAGACGATCTCGATGGCCGCGATCACCATGGACAAGCGCACCGCACCGCCGACCGCCTCACCGACCCCGGCCGGACCGCCGGAGGCGTTGAACCCGAAGTAGGTGTGCACCAGCATGATTACGACCGTCATGGCCACGCATTGCGCGAACGACCACATCAGGTCGGTCGGGTTGAGGAACGTGTTGAAGTAGTGGTCGTACACGCCGGCGCCCTGCCCGTAGATGGTGGTGGTGCCCATCCGCGCGGCGAAGAACGCCATCATCACCGCCACGCAGTACAACGGGATCACCACGACCACCGCCGCCAGCACCCGCGTCGAGGCGAGATAGGTGATGCTGCGGATACCGATGACCTCGAGCGCGTCGATCTCCTCGTTGATGCGCATGGCGCCGATCTGCGCGGTGGCACCGGCCCCGATCGTGGCCGACAGCGCCACCGCGGTGGTCGCCGGCACGATCATCCGGACGTTGAGGAACGCCGACGCGAAGCCGGTGAGGGCCTCGAAGCCGACGGATGAGAACTGGTTGTAGCCCTGGATCGCCACGAGGGCACCGGTGGTCATCGTCAAGAAGCCGACGATCGCGACGGTGCCACCGACGACGACGAGCGCGCCCGTGCCCAAACCCGTTGCGGCGATGAGCCGAAGCAGCTCGGCGCGGTAATTCATCACCGCGTCCGGAATCGCGGTGATGGTCTTCACGTAGAACGCGGCCTCTTCGCCCAACCTGTTCCACCGATTGACCACGGTCTTGTTCAGCTTGTCGAGCCGCGGGTGCATGCGGCTGGGGACGTCGACAGTCATCGATTCACCTCACGACACCGTGTATTGGATCGCGACCGCAGTCACGATGACGTTGATGGCGAACAGCACCATGAAGGTGAACACCACGGTTTCGTTCACCGCGTTGCCCACGCCTGCAGGGCCGCCTTTGACGGAAGTGCCCTTGTAGCAGGCGATCAGGCCGGCCGCCATGCCGAACAAGGTCGCTTTGATCAACGCGACGATGATGTCCCCGGGGCCGGTGAGCAGGTCCAGCCCGCCGACGAACGCGCCCGCCGAGACGTGCTGAACCGCCACGCAGAACAGGAACGCGCCGATCAGACCCACGAGAATCACCGTGGCGGACAGGGCCAATGCCACCGTCGTCGCGGCCAGCACGCGGGGCACCACCAGGGACCGGATGGGGTTGATGCCCATCACGCGCAGCGCATCGAGTTCTTCGCGGATGGTCCGGGCCCCGAGGTCTGCGCACATTGCCGTGGCGCCCGCCCCCGACACGACGAGCACCGTGACGATCGGGCCGATCTGGTTCACCGTGCCGATCGCGGCGCCGGTGCCCGAGAAATCGGCCGCGCCGAATTCGGTCAGCAGAATGTTGAAGGTAAATGTCAGCAGCACCGCGAACGGCATTGTCAGCAGCAAGGCGGGCAGCACCGATACCCGCGCGACGAACCATGTCTGCATCACATATTCGTGCCACGCGAATGGCGGCTGGAACATTTGCACAAAGGTGTCGAAAGTCATGGCGAAGAAGCCCCCCAATGAGGTGACCGGCTTAGCCGCAGTGCGAGCAATCGCTACCATTTATCGCCTGCGCTTTCCAACCATTGCGCGTAATCCATTACATATGGTCGATAAGCGATCGCTGCGGCCAACATGAGTGGAGACGCTATCAATGCAGGTCATCGCCCGACACCTCCAGATGGAGGGATCTAGTCCTGTGAGGTACCCCCCATCGGAGGGACATCTGTGTCCTGCGCCACACCTTGCGTGCCGGAATCAGAATTCCGCGATGGCACCACAAATAATCCATATCAGGAAATAGCTGAATCCGCGACAGAAGGACCATTTTGCGCACGACTCGATTCACGACGTCGGCAAAAATTCACGGCATGCCGAAGAATTGCCACCACAGAAATTGGCGCGGGACTATTGCGCCTGTTCACCGAATCCGGATTGCGCGTCCATATAGAGGGTGATGGCTTCCAACCGATTGGCGGCGCCGATCTTTCGCAGGATCCGCTTGACGTGCGTCTTGACGGTTTCCACCGAAACGACGAGCTCATCGGCGATCTCCGCGTTGGAGTCGCCCAGCACCATCCTGGCGAACACGTCACGCTCGCGGTTGGACAACGTCGCGGTGAACGCGTCGACGGCCGCGACCGCCTCGAACCCGTCATCGTCGCCGCCGGCGTCGAGGCTGACGGCCGTTCCCGCAATGCGATCGGCTTCCTCGGCCAGCCGGGCGGCGGCTCCGATGATCGAGACCCGAAGTTGGTCCACCCGTTGGGAATTCAGCAATCGTTCGTAGACGAATGAGTACACCGACAGGAGCAGTCCGAGCGTGTCGACATCACCTTCGGCGATGGCGCCCCGGGCGCGCGACATGTGGACCAGTGCCACCACCTTCGCCTCGACGACGATCGGTGCGACCAGATAGTCCGGGGCACCGAGGATTTCGCAGAAGCCTTCGGTGGCGGGCACCTCACCGCCGTCGGCGTGGACGATCCGCCGGAACCTGACGCAGTCCTGTTCGGCGATGCAGGCGTTGCGCGGCAGCGGGTTTCCGGTGCCGCGCGTGCCGTGCGATGTCACGGGGATGAACTTGTCGGGCGCTATCGACGACAACACCGCGCTGCTGAATCCGATGGTGTGACACAACTCTGTGCACACCTGACGCTCGAGCGCCTGCATGGACGGGGCCGCTTTCAACCGCCTGATGCTGTCGATCACCGAACGCGCCGTCGCGCCGGAGTCGTCGCCGCTGACCAGGCGCGCCTCGACCTGCGCTTGCAGCGATGCCATCAGGAGCCGCTGAGCCACGGCCGGCATGAGGGCGATGCCTTCGCCGTCATCACCGAAGAGCACCTCCTCGGTCGTAGCCGCCGAGTTGGCGATGGCTTGCTCGAGAGTGGTCGCCTTGGTCGGCCGCGGCAGGTTGAGCACGCTGCGCAGGTGTCCGTCAATCTGGTTGAGTCTGGTCACCATCGCCCGGCGCGTCATCGTGGCCGTCCGCTCCCCACACCGGCGTCCATCGCCAGGTACATCGCCAGCGCCGCCGCCCGGTTGGTGGTGTTGAACTTCTCGGCGATACGTTTGAGGTGCGATTTCACGGTGCCTTCGGAAATCAGCAGGCACCGCGCGATGTCCCGGTTGGTGGCGCCGGTCGCGACGTAGGACATGACCTCCCGCTCGCGCGGGGTCAACTCGGGCGACGTGGGCTGATCACCGGCCTGCTGGGGCGCCGCGTCAGCGTCACCCGCCGCCGGCGCCGACGCACCCCCGGGCACCGATCGCGTCATGAGTTGATCCATCGTGGCGCACAGCTTGTCGACCTCGATGCGCTGCTGCAGTACCTTTTCCTCGAGTGCGGCCCGCTCGTACACCACTGCCAGGCACTCGGCGAACGCCTCGAGCAGATCGAATTGATCCATGACCGTGGTGTCGGGGGCCGCCGGGAAGTCGGCATGCAGCATCCCGATCACCGTGCCGCCCACGGTGATCGGCGCCGCGAGGTAGTCCTGCCGAGCGGATGCGGTCGCGCGGGACACGACGACCCCGTGTCGCCCTCGGACCAGGGCGGCCTCCGCCTCGGAATCCTCGAACCGGACGGGCACGCCCACCGAGAACCCCTGGAAGAAGCCAGATGTCGCAGCACGACCATGCAGATACCGTGGCAGCCAGTCGTGCTCACGAACGGTGGACACCATCACCCGGGTGAATCCGAAGTCCCGGCACAACAGCGTCATCGCGGTCTTGATGGTCTCCCGCGACGACGTGCCGCGCAGTGTATCGACGGCGTGGCGAATGGCATTCACGCGCCCGACCCCACGAGCCGCCCCACGACCATTGAGCTCCCGCCGGAGCCGCTGGACCCCGGCCAACAGGTCCTCGGTCGCGCCACCGGCAGCGCGCTGCCGTTCGAGGCGGTGCCGAAGGCAATCCAATTGACGATCCAACTGGCGATGCAGGCCAGATCCATGATGCTTGCGGACCGGCTGGACCAGGTGGTTTGCGTCTGTCGTCACCTCAGCGCGCCCGGCGATGACCGTGACCATTCACTCCCCTGCCTTGAGGTCGAATCATGACTGATGCCAACAAATTCCATGACGTCCATGGCCAAACGGGTCGGCAGCGCCGGCAGCTCTGCCCAGCTGCGGTCAAATCGCGTTCAACAACCGTTCGGAATGTTGCTACGCAGATTCTGCGCGGGCGACAGCTTTCGGACTATGTCCGCAACCGACGAAAAAACGAGAACTACCCGTCCCGCTCTGTCCTGACGCAACAAACCTGTGAATCAGCAAACCCCAGTGTTGTGCGGAGGGAGCGTCTACAGGTAGGCGGTTTGGTTGACCAGCCGCACCGCGGAGCCGCCATCGCCGAAGAACTCGGCGATGCTCAGCGACGCCAGGTCCAGGTGCAGGCGGTACAGGATGCCCGGCCCGGCATCGAGGGCCTGCCGCAGGATCGTCTTGATGGGCGTCACGTGCGAGACCACCAGTACCGTCGTGGCGCCGTGCTCGGCGATGATCCGGTTGCGGGCCCGGCGGATCCGGTGCGTCACCGTATCGAAGCTCTCGCCGCCCGGTGGCGCGACACTGGTGTCCCCCAGCCAGCGACTGTGCAGCTCCGGATCCCGTTTGGCCGCTTCACCGAACGTCAGGCCTTCCCAATCGCCGAAGTCGGTTTCGATCAGGTCATCGTCCACGGTGACATGCAGCCCGAGCGCATCGGCGGCCGCCTTCGCGGTGTCCAGCGCCCGTTGCAACGGCGAGCTGATCACGGCCGAGATTCCTTCGATACCACCGACATACGCGGCGGCCGCTGCGGCCTGCTGACGACCCAACTCGGTCAGCGGCGGGTTACCCCGGCCCGAATAGCGGCGGTGCACCGACAGCTCGGTCTGTCCGTGCCGCAGCAGCAGGAACCGGGTCGGCGCCCCCACGGCGCCGGTCCAACCCGGTGGGGACGGTTGTGCCGCAGCGGCTTTCGGCTCGGGAACCGAAGCAGCCGGAGCCGCCGCCGCGTCCATGGCCTCGTTGGCCAGCCGGTCGGCGTGTGAGTTCTGCGCCCGCGGAATCCACGTGTAGCTCACCTGCCCGAACCGCCGGGCCAACGCGGCTGCCTCCCGGTTCAACGGGATCAGGTCCGGATGCTTGACCTGCCAGCGGCCGGACATCTGCTCGACCACCAGCTTCGAATCCATCGACACGGCAACGTCATCGGCATCCAGGGCGGCTGCGGCCTCCAGGCCGGCGATCAACCCTCGGTATTCGGCGACATTGTTCGTCGCCACCCCGATGGAGTCGTTGCGTTCGGCCAGCACCTCGGCACGGTCGGCCGAAAACACCACGGCGCCATAGCCCGCGGGTCCCGGGTTACCGCGCGACCCGCCGTCGGCCTCGACCAGAACTCTCACAGACCCTGCACTCACAAATCACTAGCCCCGGCGCGGAAGTCCTTGACCCGCACCAGAATCACCCCGCACTCTGGGCAGCGCAGCACATCGTCGTCGTCGGCCGCGGAGATCCGGGACAGCTCGCCACGGTCCAGGTCGATGCGGCACGCACCGCAGCGGGCCCCCTGCAGCAGCCCGGCACCAGGGCCGCCCAGCTTGCGCTGCTTTTCGTACATCTCGGCCAGTTCTGGCGCCACCGAGCCCAGCAGCGCCACGCGGCGGTCACCTGCCACCTGACGGGCCTCGTCGATGGACACGAGTGCGTTGTCGCGCTCGACCTGCGCCGTGGTCAGATCACCCTGCAGCGCGTCGATCAGCGCCAACTCCTCGGCCTGCTCGCCCTGCAGCTCTTCACGACGCTGCATGATCTCCAGCTGCTGCTCCTCGAGCGCGGCCTGCCGGCGCTGCAGCGTCTCCAGCTCGTGCTGCAGTTCGGCCACCTGCTTGGCCCCGACCGAACCACTGTCCATCAGCTGCTCATCGCGGGTCTCACGCTGGCGGACCGCGTCGATCTCGGACTCGAACTTGGCGATCTGAGCGTCCAGATCCTCGACGGCGATGCTCAGCGCCGCCAGCCGGTCGTTGGCTTCGCGGTGCTCGGCCTGCACTGCGTCGAAGCGCTGCTGCTCGACCAGGTGCGTCGACCGGTGCGTCAAACGGGTCAGCGCGGCGTCCACTTCGGCCACCTCGAGCAACAAACGTTGTTGCGACACTTCAGCTTTCATGTTCACGTCTCTCAGCAGGTTATCTCGACGTTCCAGGGGTCGGTACGGATCTGGCTGACCAGCACCGGCAACGCATCACCGAATTGTGCACGCAAGACCCCGGCGGCCTGCTCGCACCATGGAAATTCACTGGCCCAATGCGCCACATCGACCAGCGCGACGTCCGATGCGCGGCGGTGCTCGTCGGCCGGATGATGGCGTAGATCGGAGGTCACGTAGACGTCGACGCCCGACCGGGTCACCGCGCCGAGCAGCGAGTCGCCCGCTCCCCCGCAGACCGCGACCCGCGACACCAGCGCGTCCGGATCGCCTGACGCCCGCACCCCCCACGACGTGGTGGGCAGGCCGCGCGCGACGCGGGAAGCGAAGGCCGACAACGGTTCCGGCTCGGGCAGCGAGCAGATTCGCCCGATCCCGACGTCCGACGGCAGCGGCGCCAGGGTGAGCACGTCGAAGGCCGGTTCCTCGTAGGGGTGCGCCGCGCGCATCGCCGTCAGCACTGCCCGACGCAGCCGGGACGGGGCGATCACCTCGACCCGGTCTTCGGCCACCTGCTCGATGGCACCGACCATGCCGATGGTCGGCGTCGCGCCCTCGTGCGGCAGGAACTGGCCGACACCCATCGTCATCCAGCTGCAGTGCGAGTAGTCGCCGATCTGGCCGCCACCGGCGGCGAACATCGCGTCCCGGACCGCATCGGCGTTCGCATGGGGCACGAAGACAACCCATTTATCCAGGTCAGCACGCGCCTCGGCGGGGTCGAGCACGCCGTCGACCTGCAGTCCCAACGCCTCGGCCAACGCGTCCGACACCCCGGGTGCGGCGGCATCGGCGTTGGTGTGCGCGCTGAACAGCGCCGCGCCGCGGCGGATCAGCGAGTGGATCAGCGCACCCTTGCCGGTGTCGGCAGCCACGGTGTCGACCCCGCGCAGCAGCAGTGGGTGGTGCGCCAGCAGCAGTCCGCCATCGGGCACCGACGCTGCGACGGCCGCGGTGGCGTCGACCGCGACGGTCACCGACTCCACGGCCTCGGCCGGGTCACCACACACCAGGCCCACCGAGTCCCAGCTGTGCGCCAGTGCCGGCGGATACGCCCGGTCCAGCACGGCGATCACATCGCGCAACGGCACACTCACCAGAGCACCTCCTGTAATGCCTCGACCAAGACGGGCCACTCGGGACGGACCGCCGCACGCAGGTAGCCGTCGGGCAGCCCGAAGAACGTGTCGCAGCGGCGCACCGCAATCCCCTTCTCCGCCAGGTGTTTCCGGGCCAGTTCGGCGTCCGGTACCGAGAACAGGACAAAGGGTGCGACGCCGTCGGCCACCGGAAAGCCGGCGGCCGTCAGACCCGCCGCCATCTCGGTGCGCAGTTCAGCCAACCGTCGCGCGCCGGTCTCGGCCTCGGCGACCGCGGCAGGCTCGCTGCACGCCGTCAACGCCTCCAGCTGCAGGGTGCCCAGCGGCCAGTGTGGCCGTTGGGCGGTCAGCCGCGCCAACACCTCGGGCGCACCCAGCGCGTAGCCGACCCGCAGCCCGGCCAGCGACCACGTCTTGGTCAGGCTGCGCAGCACCACGACGTCGGGCAGTGACCGGCCGGCCAGCGACTCCGGTTCACCGGGCACCGCGTCGGCAAAGGCCTCGTCGACGACGATGAGGCGTCCGGGGGCCCGCAGCGCCAGAATCTCGTCGCGGCGGTGCAGCACCCCGGTCGGATTGGTGGGATTGCCCACAACCACGAGATCGGCGTCGGACGGCACCGACGCGTTCGACAGCTGGAACGGCGGCCCCAGCACCACTTGGGCGACGGGCACCCCCGCGGTGTCGAACACGGCTTCGGGCTCGGTGAACGACGGCGCGATCAGCGCCGCCAGGCGGGGTCGCAGCTGCGGGAGCAGCGCGAACCCCTCAGCTCCGCCCGCCAGCAGGGCCACTTCGTCGAGGTCACGCCCGTGCCGGGCCGCCACGGCCGCGCGAGCGCCGGCCACGTCGGAGGAGGTCGGATAGCTACCCAGATCGGCCAGCCGGGCCGCGAGCCGGTCGGCCAGCCATTGCGGCGGGCCGGCACCGCGGACGTTCACCGCGAAGTCGAGCATGCCGGGCGCCACGGCCTGATCACCGTGATAGCGCGCCCCGGGTTCCACAGCTAGACCCTAGTGCGCGGCACAGCTCCCCAGGTTCATCGGGGACAATGACACCGTGACCCCCCAGTTGGTGCTGTTCGACCTCGACGGGACGCTGACCGATTCCGCCGAGGGCATCGTCGCCAGCTTCCGCCATGCGCTCGGCGCGATCGGCGCTGACGTGCCCGACGGTGACCTCGTCGAACGCATCGTCGGCCCGCCGATGCATGTGACGCTGGGTTCCCTCGGCCTTGGTGAGAAGGCCGAGGAGGCCATCGCCGCCTACCGCGCCGACTACACCACCCGCGGCTGGTCCATGAACCGCATGTTCGACGGCATCGAGGACCTGCTGGCCGACCTCCGGGCCGCCGGGGTGCGCCTGGCCGTCGCGACGTCGAAGGCCGAGCCGACCGCCCGGCGCATCGTCGAGCACTTCGGCATCGACGAGCATTTCGAGGTCGTCGCCGGCGCCAGCATCGACGGCACCCGGTCGGCGAAGGCCGACGTCGTCGCCCATGCGCTCGCCCAGCTGGCCCCGGTGCCCGACGAGGTGCTGATGGTCGGCGACCGCTCGCACGACGTCCACGGTGCCGCACACCACGGCATCGACACCGTCGTCGTCGACTGGGGTTACGGCGCAACCGATTTCACTGACGACTCGACGGTCCGGCGGGTCGCCACCGTCGACGAACTACGGGAGGTGCTGGGTGTCTGATCCCGTGCACGTGACATTCATCTGTTCGGGCAACATCTGCCGGTCGCCGATGGCCGAGAAGATGTTCGCCCACCAGATCAACGAGCGCGGGCTGGCCGACCTGGTCCGGGTGACCAGCGCCGGCACCGGCGGCTGGCATGCGGGTGACCCTGCCGACAGCCGGGCCGAGCGGGTGTTGCGCGCGCACGGCTACCCCACCGCGCACGCCGCGGCGGCCATCAGCGACGAGCACCTGGCCGCCGACATGGTCGTCGCCATGGGCCGCAACCACACCCGCATCCTCGGTGACCTGGGCGCCGACCCGGACCGGGTCCGCATGATGCGCTCGTTCGACCCGCGTTCGGGCGCCCACGCGCTGGATGTCGAAGACCCGTACTACGGCGGCATCGACGATTTCGAAGAGACCTTCGTGGTGATCGAGGCCTCGCTGCCGGGTCTGCACGACTGGGTCGACAAGCAGCTGGCGGAGCGAGGCGACTGATGCGCCGGCTCGGGTTCCTGTTCCGGCCGCAGTGGCTGGCCCTGTTCGTCGTGGTGATCGCGTTCGCCTATCTGTGCTTCACGGTCCTCGCGCCGTGGCAGCTGGGCAAGAACACCCGCACCTCGCGGGAGAACAACCAGATCGCGTCGTCGCTGAACACCGAGCCCGTGCCCCTGACTTCGGTCCTGCCGCACCAGGATTCGTCGGCCCCGGACGCGCAGTGGCGACGGCTGACGGCGACGGGCCACTACCGCCCCGAGGCGCAGGTGCTGGTCCGGCTGCGGACGGACGACGGCGACCCGTCCTACGAAGTCCTCACGCCGTTCGCGGTCGACGGTGGCCCGACGGTGCTGGTGAACCGCGGCTACATAAAGGCCGGCGAAGGGGTCCCGCCGTTCGCGGCGCCGCCGCCGGGAACGGTCACGATCACCGGGCGGCTCCGGGACGCCGAACCCGTCATGTCAGGCAAGGAACCGTTCAAACAGGACGGCATCACTCAGGTGTACTCGATCAGCACGACCCAGATCGCGCAGCTGACCGGCGTGCCGTTGACCTCGGAGTACCTGCAGCTCGTCGACGGTCAGCCGGGCGGTCTCGGGGTCATCGCGCTGCCCCACCTGGACGCGGGCCCGTTCCTGTCGTACGGCATCCAATGGATCGCGTTCGGCATCGTCGCGCCGATCGGCCTGGGCTACTTCGTGGTCGCCGAGATGCGGCAGCGCCGGCTGGAGAAGGCCCAATCCGGTGCGAGCACAGAGACTTCCGGCGGCCCCGACCCTGACGAACCGGCCGCACCGCTCACCGCCGAGGAGAAGATGGCCGACCGCTACGGCCGGCGGCGCTGAGCCCGACTGCCACCACCGCTGCCAGCGCCTGAACCCGGCGGGTAAGCCGCACAGCTCGTTTCAGATCCGCGACGGCCGGCGGAGGACCGTCGCCGAGCGTCGGCCGCAGCTCCAGACGGTGCGCGTACTGCGTCGGTCCCCCGAGCTGCACGCCGAGCGCACCGGCGAATGACGCTTCTGCCACACCGGCATTGGGGCTCGGGTGCTTGTGCGCGTCGGCCCGCCAGGCCCGCCACGCCGCGGCGGGCCGGCCGGACACCGCCAGCACGCACAGCCCCGTCACGCGGGCCGGCACGTAGTTGAGGACGTCGTCGAATCGTGCTGCCGCCCAACCGAACCGGGTGTAGCGCGGGTTGAGGTGCCCGATCATCGCGTCCAGGGTGTTGGCGCCGCGGTACACCAGCAGGCCCGGCACTCCGGCGATCGCGCCCCACAGGATCGGTGCGACCTGCGCGTCGGAGGTGTTCTCCGCGACCGATTCCAGTGCGGCCCGGGCCAGCCCGTCGGCGTCCAGGAACGCCGGGTCCCGCCCGCACAACGACGGCAGCAGTTCGCGGGCCGCGGTCACGTCATCGCGGTCCAGCCGGGCCGCCATGTCGGCGCCGGTACGGGCCAGCGACGTGCCGCCCAGCACCGTGTAGGTCGCCGCGGCAGTGACCAAGGTCTTCGCGACCGGACCCCGCGCGATGCGTTCCAGCCCGAAACCCAGTGCCCCCAGCCCGACCAGCAGCGCCGTGGTGTGACCGGCACCTGCCAGCCGGTTGTCGCGGTAGGTACGGCGCTCCAGGGCGGCGGCCGCCGTTCCGAACAGCGCTACGGGATGGCCGCGGCGGGGGTCGGCCCAGCACACATCGGCCAGGTAGCCGAGCGCCAGACCGGCCGCACGCGCGGCGCTTCTGTCAAACACGCCGGGCAGCGTCTCACAGGGTGTTTACTCGGCATCATGCGGCTCGGTCCTCCTCGGCACCCGAAGCGGGTTGTCGACCTCATCAACCCCGCGGCTGCCCTGGCACCGGCGGCCAACGTGATCATGCAACTGGCTCTGCCCGGAGTGGGCTACGGCGTGCTGGAAAGCCCCGTCGACAGCGGCAATGTCTACAAGCACCCGTTCAAACGCGCCCGCACCACCGGCACCTATCTGGCGGCCGCCGTGTACGGCACCGACGACGACCGCGCCCTGATCCGCCGCGAGGTGGACCGGGTGCACGCCCTGGTGCGGTCGACGGCGTCCAGCCCGGTGAAGTACAGCGCGTTCGATCCGAAGCTGCAGTTGTGGGTGGCGTCGTGCCTGTACCGCTATTACATCGATCAGCACGAGTTCCTGTACGGCCCGCTGAGCCCCGAGGCCGCCGACGCCATCTATCAGGACGCCCGCACCCTCGGCACCACGCTGCAGGTGCGCGAGAGCATGTGGCCGGCCGACCGGCTCGCCTTCGACGAGTATTGGAAACGCACGCTCGACCAGCTGCAGATCGACGAACCCGTGCGCGAACACCTGCACGGCGTGGCGTCGCTGGCGTTCCTGCCCACCCCGTTGCGGCAGCTGGCCGGTCCCTTCAACCTGTTCGCGACGACGGGCTTCCTGCCCGCCGAGTTCCGCACCCACATGAAGCTGGCCTGGACGCCCGCGCACCAGCGCTGGTTCGACCGGCTCATGACGGCGCTGCGGCTGGCCGACCGGGTGATCCCGCGCGATGTGTGGCTGTTCGGCTACCAGCTGTACCTGTGGGATATGCGGGCCCGCGCGCGGCGCGGAAAACCGGTGGTATGACCCAACATTCACAATCAGGAGGCATCTCATGGCGTTCGCAGCACTGAACCATGTCGCAGTGACGGTCAGTGACATGGCCGTCAGCGGTCCCTGGTATCGCGCCCTGATCGGCGACGACCCGGTGCTCGACGAGCACACCGATGCCGGCTACCGACATCTGGTGTGGGCACTGCCCGGCGGCACGTTGTTCGGCATTCACCAGCACGACCGCGCCATCGAGCCGGGCCAGTTCAGCGAGTTCCGGGCCGGCCTCGATCACGTCGGCTTCGGCTGCGCCTCCCGCGCCGACCTCGTCGACTGGGCCGGCCGGCTCGAGGAGCTGGGCGTCACGCACGGCGGCGTCATCGACGCGCCCTACGGGTCCGGCCTGAGTTTCCGCGACCCCGACGGCATCGCGCTGGAGTTCTTCGCGCCGCCGGGGTGATCGCTAGCGGTGCTGGTGCTCGCCGCCTCCGCCGCCACACGCACCGTTCATCGCGGGCCGCACCATCGCAAACGTGGCCTGCAGGACACCGCTGCCGTCCTTGGTACCGCGCGCGCCCAGACACATCCCTGCGGCGATCGCCTTCGCGTCCGCGCCGGCACTCTTGGTGTAGCGGGTATCGGGCGTCACCGTCACGGTGATCTGGCTGTTGTCGGCGTCGGTGACCGTGATCGTGTTGCCGTTCACCGAGGCGACCGTGCCGTTGATGCCATGTTCGCGCTTCCCGCCCTTCTCGCCGCATTGCGCGTTGCGCGGTTGGCCGACGAGGACGTTCGCGGCGGTCACCGCGGGACTGTTGTTGTTGTCGTTGCCCGTGACCGGGCGGACGGCGACGCACTCGCCGGCGGTGACGTCGGTCAGCTGGCCGGGGGCGAGCTGGGTGATGCGCGTCGAGGAGGTGATGTTCACGGTGCCCGGCCCGTCCTTCCCCGTGACCGACACGGTGCCGCCCGACACCGAGTTGACCAGCCCGGACACCCGGTCCTTGCCGCCCGGACCTCCGGGAGCCGGGCTGGCGGAGGGCGACGACGACGAGGTGCTGGCAGCTTTCGAGCTGGGCGCCGGTGTGTTCGATGATCCGCAGGCCGACAGGGAGAGCGCAGCGAATCCGGCGAGGGTGACGACGCCGTAGCGCCGCGCACGAGTTGTAGTGGACATGAGCCCACAGTGAACGGCCCAGCAATGAATCAGCTCAGATATTGATATGAAGACGCTGGGCGCGCAGCCGCGGTCAACTGGTACCGAGAAATTCATCCAGTGCGGTGAGCACGTCGTCCGGGCACTCTTCCGCCAGGTAGTGGCCGGCGTCGAGGCCTTGGCCACGCACGTCGCTGGCGTACCGCCGCCATACCTCCAGCGGCCGGTAGAGCTGGCCGACGACGCCGCGTGACCCCCACAGAATCAGCAACGGGCAGTCGACCGTGCGTCCTTCGTCCGCGGCGTCGTGGGTGAGATCGATGGTCGCCGCGGCGCGGTAGTCCTCGCACATGGCATGGATGGATTCCGGTGTGGCGAAGCAGCGTTCGTACTCGGCCATGGCCTCGGGGTCGTAGCAGTCAGTGCCACCGAAGGCCCCCAGAAACGCCTTGAGCAGCAGTGCGGCCGTCGGCTGCATCATCAGCTCGGGCAGCGGCGCGGGCTGGATGAAGAAGAACCAGTGGAAGTAGGCCGTGGCGAGCGCGGTGTCGGCGTGGTCGTAGACGTACTTGGTGGGAACGATGTCGAGCAGCGCAGCCCGGGTCACGACCTCGGGGTGGTCGAGCATCATCCGATGCGTCACGCGCGCACCACGATCGTGGGCGACGACGCTGAAGGAGTCGTGCCCCAGCTGGTTCATCACGGCGACCTGATCGGCCGCCATCGTCCGGAAGCTGTAGTCGGCGTGGTCGCCTCCGCCGGCCGGTTTTGAGCTGTCACCGTAGCCGCGAAGGTCGGTCGCGACCACGGTGAACCGCTCTGCCAGTCGGGGTGCGATGTGATGCCACATCACATGCGATTGTGGTGCGCCGTGGAGCAGCAGCAGCGGTGGACCCGACCCGCCGATCACCGCCTGAATCTCGACCCCGTTGACGGCCAGCCGCTCGTCGGTGAAGCCCGGGAAAAATCCCATCAGTCGAAGACGTCCGGCTGGCCGGCGACGATCTGTTCCCACAGCGGCCGGAACTGGAACCACGCGACCAGGTCACTGCCGATCTGGCCGTGCACCAGCTTGGCGGTGTCGTGGTCGATGACAGTAGGTGTGCCGGCAGCCATCGCGAGCAGCTGCGCCTGACATGACCGCTCCATCGTGACGAACCACCACGCGGCCGCCGAGACCGAGGTGCCGACGGTGATCAGGCCGTGGTTGCGCAGGATGGCGGCCTTGTTGTCACCGATCGCGGCGGCGATGTTCTTGCCCTCCTCCTCGGCGAGGACCACCCCGCGGTAGTCGAGGTAGAGACCCTGGTCCTCGTAGAAGGGGCAGGCGTCCTGGGTGAGCGGCTCCAGCGGGATGCCCAGCGCGGAGAACGCCTTGCCGTACAGCGAGTGGGTGTGGGCGGCGGCGACGGCGTCCGGCCGGGCGTTGTGCACCTGCGCGTGGATCGTGAACGCCGCGGCGTTGACCGGCCGGGTGCCGTGCACGACTCGGCCGTGGTGGTCCACGCAGATCAGGTCACTGACGCGAATGTGGTTGAAGCTCATGCCAAACGGATTGACCCAGAACAGATCCGGGTGCTCCGGGTCGCGGGCTGTCATATGCCCGGCGACGCCTTCGGAGAACCCGAGCTTGCCGAACACGCGAAACGCCACCGCGAGGTCGCGCTTGCGCTGCTCTCGTTCTTCCTCGAGCGACAGGCCCATGGGCGGAAGCGGCAGATCGCACGGATCGGGCAAGGGGCCCAGCGCGCGTTCCAGCAGTTCCCGCATTTCGTCGCTGATCGTGCTCACGTCCATTTCAGGCCCTTCCGCCGCGGTCGCCGAGCCCAGCATCACATGTCAGGCCCCGCGGGGAAAGACGGGATTTGCTAGCTGCCGGGCAGCGAAGCCGATGGGCTCGACGGCCAGACCGGAGGCGCCCAGCCAACACAACCGGACAGGACTAGATCGATGTCGAATACTGTTGCATTCCAACGATTTTGATCAATGCACGCAAAGCGGCACACGACCCGCACCGCAGGGCTATGGTCGTCACGTAGTCATGTGAGCGAGGACGCCGGGGGTGCGTTCGTTCCTCAGCATGTGTTGGATGCCGAATCGGCCCCTCGCGTCAGATTGTTGCGTCTGCACAACCCGAGGAGCTGTCATGAGCACAGCGGCCGAGCGCGCAGCCCAACTGGGCTTGACGTCCCGACTGAAATCGTCGTATCCGGAACTTCCCGACGCCCCCTACCCCGACATGCTCGACTCCGCCCGCATCGCGGCGTACCTGAAACCGGTCCACGATGTGGGCGGCGAGCCTGATGCGCCCATGGAGTACGTCAACAAGCAGTACGAACTGTGGGAACACATGACGTATGTGATCTGCGAGGTGCTGGCCTGGCGCGGGATCTGGCTGTCGGAGGAACGGCGCCGGATCGGCAACGTCGACGTGGGCCGCGCCGAATACCTGGGCCTGCCCTACTACGGCCGCTGGTTGTTGTCGGTAGCGCGGGTGTTGATCGAGAAGCACCACATCAGCCTCGGCGAACTCATGGAGCGGATGGCCGAGGTCAAGGGCCGGTACGAGGGCGGGCTCGACGGGAAGACCCTGGAGGCCAGACCGAAGTCCGAAGGCGACGGTTCGAACGTCAAACGCAACAAGCACCACATCGAGGCAGTCGGCATCGGCGATCCGCAGATCTATGCCGGTAAGGCGGGCACGCCGAAATTCAAGATCGGCGACAAGGTGACGGTGCGGGAGCTGCCCGTCATCTTCTACACCCGCACTCCCGAATATGTGCGCGGCGCGACCGGCACCATCGCCGCGCAGGCATACGAAAGCCCGGCGCCGGAGGACGAGACCTGGGACATCCCCGAAGCGCCTCCCGAGTGGTTCTACGTCGTCGAGTTCAACCAGTCCGAGCTGTGGCACGACTACACCGGGACGACGAAGGACACCTTGCGCACCGAAATCCCCGAACGCTGGCTCCAAGCAGCCACCTAGCTCAATTCACTATTGCCAGAAAGGATTTGCATGTCGGATCACGGCTCCGATCACCACCATGATCATGACCACGATCACGCCCGCACGGTGAAGCCCATGGTCGACGAGATCACCGACTTCGAGGTGCTCGAGATCGCGCTACGCGAATTGTGTATCGAGAAGGGCATTTTCACCGCCGAGGAGCATCGGCGCTTCACCGAGTTCGCCGAGCAGATCGGCCCCACCCCCGCTGCCCGGCTGGTCGCCCGCGCCTGGCTCGATCCCGAGTTCGCCGAACTCGCCGTCAACGACTCACTGGCCGCCAGCAGGGCTGTCGGCGTCGACTGGCTGGAGCCCACCGGCTTCGGCACCCCAAGCGATTTCGTCGCCTTCCAGATCCTCGCCGATACGCCCACGGTGCATCACGTCATCGTCTGCGCGCTGTGCTCGTGCTATCCGCGGCCGATTCTGGGGAACTCGCCCGAGTGGTACCGCACGCCCAACTACCGGCGGCGCCTGGTCCGCTGGCCTCGTCAGGTGCTGGCCGAATTCGGGCTCTACCTGCCCGACGACATCGAGGTCCGGGTCGAGGACTCCAACCAGAAGCATCGCTTCATGGTGATGCCGATGCGCCCCGAGGGCACCGACGGGTGGACCGAAGATCAACTCGTCGAGATCATCACGCGCGACTGCCTGATCGGGGTGGCGCTCCCCAAGCCGGGCGTGACCACCAACGTGATCGTGACAACCCGCCCGGCGATGCACCCGGGGACGGCCGGATGAGCGAGATCGCGCCACTGCGAGAGATCGTGGCACGCGACCAGGTCTGGTCGCGCATGGCCGCCAAGTGGGGCGTCGAAAACCCGGTTCCCCCATGGAAAACCAGCCTCGACGGCCTGTGCGACGCGCTCGACCATTCGGCGTGCGACACCGAAGTGCTCGGTTTCAAGGAACGCCGCGACGAGGAAGACGCCCTCTCTGCAACCGTGTACGCCGGCCTGCCGTACCCCGAGAGCCAGTTGGTCTCGCTCGCGCACTCGCTCGTCGCTCGCGGCGTCATCGGCGAAGCCGAGTTGCGGGAACGACTCGCGAGCGTCCGGGCCAGGCTGGAGGCCTGACACGCTGATCAGGACAACTTGATCCGGATGTTCTTGGTCTGCCGGAACTCGCGAAGGCCCTCGGTTCCTCCCGACCGGCCGATGCCGCTGTGCTTGTATCCGCCATAGGGACCTTGGGGCTGGATGTCGCTTCGACTGTTCACCCAGATCGACCCGGCCTGAAGCTGCCGTGACACGGCATGGGCGCGTTGGAGATTCGTCGTGTGGACGAAAGCGTTGAGCCCGTACCGGGTGTCATTGGCCAGATCCACAGCCTGGGCATCGTCGCTGAACCGCATCACCGATACGACCGGCCCGAACGTCTCCTGTTGGGCCAGTGGTGACCGGTTGTCAACCTCCGAGAACACCGTCGGCTCGACGTAGAACCCCGAGGCCAGCTCGCCGTCGATCCGCTTGCCACCGAGCACGAGATCGCCGGCCCCTTCGGTGACCGCCAGCTCGATGGTCGTGAGGATGCGGTCGACGGCGGCCTGGTGGATCACCGGGCCGAAGAGCACATCGGAGCGCAGCGGGTCGCCGATCGGGGCGCGCGTCACGGCAGCGAGAAACTTCTCCATGAATGCGTCATATACGTTGTCGTGGACAAAGATTCGGCTGCTACAGGCACAACTCTGGCCGGCCTGCATGATCGGGCCCTGGTGCGCGGACAGACTCGCGGCCGCATCCAGATCGGCATCGTCGAAGATGACGGCGGCAGCAGTGCCCCCGAGTTCGGCGACCACCGGGGTGATGTTCTCCGCGGCAGCTGTCAACACCCGCCGGGCAGTGGCAGTGCCTCCGGTGAAATGAATCTTGCCCACTCCAGGGTGCCGCACGAGAGCTTCGCCCCCGTCCGCTCCCGCGGGGAGCACATTGACGAGCCCGGCAGGCAAGCCGGCCTCCAGGCACAGCTCGCCGAACCGAAGTGCCGCCAGCGGCGCAAGTTCCGACGGCTTCACGATGACGGCATTGCCCGCGGCCAGGGCTGGAGCGACCGCCAGCCCGATCACCACGAGGGCGCCATTCCACGGCGCGATCACACCCACGACGCCGTACGGTTCGTGCTCCACCAAGTTGAGGTCGAAGCCACCCATCACGGGAGTGCTTGCGCCATCGGCCTTATCGACGTACCCGGCGTAGAAACGGAGGAACCGCTCGGTCAGCACCGACGTCGCTGCCAACGCCGTCGGCACACCGTAGTCGTGGGTGTTGATCCGGGCGAATTCGGTGTGGTGCTCGCTGATGAGATCCGCCAGGCCGAACAGGATGTCGCGGCGCCGGTCGGGCGGGTACGACATCCACCTCCGCTGAGCCTGCGTGGCTATGCCAACCGCTCTGTCGACCTCAGCGCATCCAGCCATCTCGACGATGGCGTTCACGCGACCGGTACCGGGATAGACGTGGTGGTGCAATCCGCCGGAGGAGCCCGTGACCCGGTCTTCACCCAGAAGCAATGCACCACTGGGTAATTCGCTGCCGGTTCCGATGATGCGGTCCTTTCATTCGCCGGGATGCGGCTGCTAGGCGTCCTGCTGCGCTTGGTGCGCCGCATCCGGGTCCGGCAGTGACTGCACATCGCCGTCGACACTGGAGGTGATGGTGCCGGTCAACGACTGCTGGAACGCGTTGATGTTCGCGTCAGCAGTCAGATAGCCCGTGTGGGCTCCGGTGACAGTGATATCGGCCAGGTAGTGGACCGTCGTCTGGCTGGAGTTGTAGTCGGCCGATTCGGTGCCGTTGAGAATCTCACCAAGTTCGTTCACGTAGTTGGTGTAGGTGACGGTGCGGACCGTGCGCGTGGCATCGTTCTGGTCCGGCGCCTCGGTCACCACCGCGGTGCCACCACCCACGCCCGAATAGGTTCCGGTGGCCGGCAGCGGTGTCGTTGCGGCGACGTAGCTGCCGAGGGCCGGGGCCCACGAAGCTGAGCTCGGGGTCGACCGGTCCGTCGCCACCGGGCCGACGCTGGTGGTGTACTTCAGGTTCGCGATGACCAGTCGGGACACCGTCGGATCGGTGACGCTGGACTCCCAGAACGTGACGGCGGTGCCATCGGGATTCCAGCTCGGCATACTGCGGGCGGCGTACCCGTCGCCGGTGTCGAACAGCGGAATACCGTTCTCCCGGTTGAGCTCATCGCCGACGGCGACGATCCATTCCTGATTGGAGACGTTGATCGGGGCGGCCCACTCCAGGTACACGGGTGCGCCGACGTACACCGGCAGGAAGTTCTGCCGGATGATCCGAGTCATCGGAGTCAGCGCATTCAGCCCGCGGGTGCTGCCGATGGCGATCCACTGCATATTGGGCGAGTAGTCCATGTCCTCGTCGTAGTCGAGGCTGGCCGTCACCCTGGTCACCTTGCCGGTGGCGAGGTCGACTTCGATGTCGTCGACATTGCCCGCATCGAACTGACCGCCGAGGATCACCACGCCCTTGCCGTCCGGTGTCCACTGCTTGCCTTCGCCGGTGGGGTACACCACCCGGGCATCGGTGACCGAGTAGCCGGTATCGGTGCGGGTGAGCGTGCCGACGATCGGCAGGGCCTGCAGAAGGTTGTTGGGCCCGATCACGATTCGGGTGTAGAGCACGTGCGTACCGTCCGGCGACACCCGCATCTCGCGCTGCGGGTCGATGGCGTATCCACCGCCGGCCGGCGTGGTGATCGGCACCAGTTGGGCCCCGTTGATTCCGGTTTCCAGCATGGAGTACCGCGGCGACTGCCCGGTGACGTTCACCAGCACCAGCACTCGGCCCGAACCATCGTCGACGGGAACGGGTTTGGCCAGATTGCCGGTTTCGCTGGCAGTGACGCCGCAGGTCACACATTGCAGGGCGGTACCGTCGGTCTTGATCTGGTAGATTTCCGAGCGGCCCCCGGCAGTTGGCTGACCGGCGAAGAAGATGGATTTGCCGTCGGCCGAGTAGCGCGGATTAGCTGGGCTGACAACGGTATCGGGCAGATTCAGGATCACTCGCTGAACGTCGGGGTTGAGCACCGACACTCCGATGTTTGCCTTGGCGCTGTGCGGACTGAACAGGCCCAGCAGGTTGAACTTGCCGTCGCTCACCGACACCGAGAACGAATCGGTCTGCACCGCCGTGTAATTGATGTCGTTCGGGGTGTAGGTGAAGTTGCCGGTGGCCTGATCGATGGTCAGTGTGCCGTACTTCGGTCCCTGGGTGACCTTGTAGCTCATGGCGTCGCCTTCGGCGTCGGATGCTCCGAGGTTGCCGGTCACCGTCTGCCCGGTCTGGACGGTGGTGGCCGGGTTGTAGGCGATGGTCGGCGCCTGGTTGAAGACGTTGCGCCGCACCCAGGACAGCACCGCCCACACGGCGGGGGCGAACGGGTCCGGCGTGTTGGGTACCGGCTTGAGGAACGGATTGAGGAGGTTGGTCACCACATTGTTGAGGAAGCCCACCAAACCTGTTGCCGGAGCGACAACCTGAGCAGTCACAGCGGCCGGTACTGCGACGGCGGCCGGTGCGACCGTCGTCGCGGCCACCGGCATCGTCTGTGCCGTGGGGGCCACGGCCGCCGCGGTCACCGCGGAGGTCTTTGTGGTCACGTTCGTGCTGACGGCTGCGGCGCTCACCGTCGTCTGCCCCGAGGTCTTCGGGGCGGCGCTGGTGGTCTCCGCATGCGTCGGCTTGGCCGAGGACTTGGGGCTCATACTCGACTTGGACGAGGGCTTGGCAGTCGCGCCGGCCTTGTTCGATCCGGATGTCTCACTGCCACCGGCGCTTTCGTGGGTGCCGTCTTTCGGAGTCGTGGACGAACTGCCGGTATGGGCTCCGCCACTGCTGCTGACGATCACCCCCGAGGCCACGTCGGTGCTCGACGAAGTCGATCCCGATGTCGCGGATGTCGATGACGACCCGTTGGCGCTGGAGCTGCCCGTGGCGCCCGTCGCTTCGGTAGGCCCGGTCGTTCCCGTGGTCCCCGCCGTGCCGGTTGCGCCGGTGGTTGCCGTCGACCCGGACACCGCACCGCTCGCGGTACCCGATGTCCCGCCGGACGAACCAGGAGAACCCGAGGACGTCGAACCACTCGACGAGCTTGACGAACTCGCTGACGTCGAACTCGCCGATCCGCCGGCGGTATCCGCGACGGCGACCCCGTGGCCCGTCGCCACCGCGGTGACCAGCCAGGCCGCGACCGCCAGGCCGCCATAACCGCTGATCTTCGCGGCTCGCTGAGATGAGTGGTGGGCAGGCACGTCTGGTGTGCCTGCGGCGAACAGGGGGTTGACACGAGAACTGTTACTGGCCATGGGCTTTGGCTCCGTTGCCGTTGGGTTGATTCCTATTCAGTTGGTTGCCGTTCGGTGGCGCGAGAGGGTTACTTGAGCATGCTTCCGGCGTCGACGGTCATGGGAAGGCCTGTCACGTAACGGGATTCGTCCGACGCCAGGAACAGCACGGCATTGCTGATGTCCACCGGCTCGACCCAGCCCACCGGCAGCACGTGCATCATCTGCGCGACGACCTTCATGTCGTCGGGACCCGGGCTCTCCAGATCCGGACGGAACAGCTTCATGGTGCCCTCGTTCATGAACAGCGGGGTGTTCACGTTCGTGGGGTGCACCGAGTTCACCCGGATCGAGTGGTGCCCCAGCTCCACGGCGAAGGTCCGCATCAGTCCGACCACGCCGTGCTTTGCGGCGATGTAGTGACCCGTGTGCGGGTAGGCCTTCAGGCCACCCACTGAACTGGTCAGAATGATCGAGCCACCCTGGCCCTGCGAGATGAGGTGTGGCACTGCGGCTTTGACCGACTTCCAGACGCCGGATAGGTTGACGTCGATCATGTCGGTCCAGTCTTCTTCGCTGGTGTGGTCCAGTGTCTGGCCGCCGTTGCCGATGCCGGCATTGGCGCAGATGATGTCCAGCCTGCCGAGCTGTTCGACCCCGCTGTCGACGGCCGCCTTCACCGCGGCGTAGTCGCGCACGTCGACCTCGGCGGTGACGATGCGCCGGTTCAGCTGTTTGACGAGGTCCGCCGTTTCGGCGAGGTCGTCTGGGGTCGCCGGTGCGATCTGCGGATTGCTGCTGACCGGTCCGCAGATGTCGATGGCGATGATGTCGGCGCCTTCTTCGGCGAGCCGCACGGCGTGACTGCGCCCCTGACCGCGTGCCGCGCCGGTGATGAACGCGACCTTGCCTGCTACCCGTCCCACCATGAGTCCACCTCACTGTCTGGTTGTCGCCACCGCCGCGGAAAGGACGGTTCGGCTCGTCGACTCACAATTTGGTCGATCGATCAGGAACCATGACATGCGATGCAGCGCACTGTCAATGACGAGATGCAAGGAAGATCGCGGGATCGCCCAACGGGCGGGCGCCGAGCAAACCGCCCGACGATCAGTCGCGCACGACTTCCGAAGGCTTCGACAGCAGATCGATCTGCCGGTCGATGAACGCGCGGAGCTCCTCATGCCCCCGGGTCACACCGACCGCAGCCTCATTGCCGACACTGCGAGCGATTTGGGCGACGATCATCGACATCACCACCGGCGGGTAGGCGTTCAAATCCACGCCGCCCGCCCGCAAAACCAGCGTCACCGCCGCGGTTTCGATGTCGCGTACGCGCTCCGAATACGCCTTCAATTCGGCGCCAACAGCCTTGCGGTGGTTGGCCAATGCCATGAATTCCGTGCTCAACACGGTCTGCCGCGGGTCGCTGTTGATACGCCACAACGCACGCAGCGGATCCTCGTCGAGCAACACCTCCCGCAGCCGTTCCAGCGCTACTTCCCCACCGGCGCGCAGGGCCTCGACGAACAGGTCGTCCATGGTCGGAAAGTAGTAATAGACCAGCGCCTGCTTGACGCCGGCCAGGGCCGCGACCCGCCGCGAGGTGGCCGCGGCATACCCCTCGTCATGCATGATCTGCACCGCCGCCTCGATCAGGCGCTGCCGGGCACCGCCGTCATCGGCCTTCGATTTGCGCCCCTGAGTCATCAACGAGTCCGCCCCGAAATGCTTGACCGGCGCTCGCGGCGCGTGATAGGCATACGGCAGTCTAACATTTGATCGATCGATCAGGAGTTGCTGTCATGCAGCCCAAGTCCACCGTGACCGACATCGCCGACGTCGACTACTTCACGAACCCCGAGATCGCCCAGGACCCGTACGCGTACTGGGACCACCTGCGTCAGCAGGGACCCGTCGTGCGCGAACCGCACTACGGCGTGGTCGCGGTGACGGGGTACCAGGAAGTCCAGGCGGCGTTCAAGGATGTCGATTCGTTTTCCGCCGTCAACGCCATCGGCGGCCCGTTCCCGCCGCTCCCGTTCACCCCGGACGGGGACGACATCAGCGAGCTCATCGAGGCGCACCGGCACGAGTTCCCGATTTTCGAACACATGGTGGTGATGGACCCACCCCAGCATGAAAATGCCCGATCCCTGCTGAGCCGGCTGTTGACGCCGCGCCGCCTGCAGGAGAACGCGGACTACATTTGGCACCTCGCCGACCGCCAGTTCGATGAGTTCATCGCGAACGGCCAGTGCGAGTTCCTCGGCGAATACGGCAAGCCTTTCGCCACCCTGGCTATCGCGGATCTGCTCGGGGTTCCGGAAGAGGACCGTCCGGAAATCCGGCGCAACCTCGGGGCCGGCAACGCCCCGGGCTCCCGGGTCGGCGCCCTCGACCACGAGCCCGTGGGCTCCAATCCCCTTCAGTACCTTGATGATCTGTTCAGCGGGTACATCGCCGACCGCCGGGCGAATCCCCGCGAGGATGTGCTGACCGGGCTCGCCACCGCCACCTATCCCGACGGCTCCGTCCCTCCGCTGCTGGAGGTGGTACGTCCGGCGACATTCCTCTTCGCCGCCGGGCAGGAAACAGTGACGAAGCTGCTCAGCTCCGCGGTGAAGGTGCTCGGCGACCAGCCGGAGCTGCAGCACCATCTCCGGGAAAACCGTGATCTGATTTCCCCTTTCATCGAGGAAGCGCTGCGCCTCGAGAGCCCCACCAAGGTGGACTTCCGGCTCTGCCGCAAGTCCACCACTCTCGGTGGCGTGCCGATCAAAGCCGGCACGGTCCTGATGCTGTGCCTCGGCGCAGCCAACCGTGATCCCCGAAAGTTCGAGGACCCCAACAACTTCCACCTCGATCGCAAGAACGTACGCGAGCACATCGCCTTCGGGCGTGGCATCCACACGTGTGCCGGCGCTCCCCTGGCGCGGGTCGAGGGCCGCGTCACCATCAGCCGACTGCTCGACCGCACGCGCGACATCCGCATCAGCGAGGCCAAGCACGGCGGCCCGAACAACCGCAGCTACGGCTACGAGCCGACCTTCCTGCTGCGCGGCCTCACCGAGTTGCACATCGAGTTCACCGAGGTGCCGCGATGACGGTGCAGTCGGTCCTGGACGACATCGCGAGTCGGCCCGGAGCCGGCGACGTCATCCCGATCATCAACCCCGCCACCGAGGAAGTGCTGGCCGAGTTCCGGGACGGCGGCGCCGAAGCCGTCGACGCAGCCGTGACCCGTGCGCGCGAGAGTTTCACGTCCGGAGTGTGGAGTGGACTGCCCGGTAGCGAGCGCGCCAAAGTGCTGTGGCGGGTGGCCGATCTGATCGACCAGCACGCCGACGAACTCGCCCAGATCGATTCGCTGAATACCGGAATGCCGTACTTCCAGGCGTTCATGATCATGTCGACGTGCGCCGAATCCTTCCGCTACTACGCGGGCTGGTGCACCAAGCTCAACGGCATCGCTCACGACGTGCAACAGACCGGCGGCATCACCGGCGCATTCACCAACATGCACGCGTACACGCTCAAGGAGCCCTACGGCGTCGTCGGGCTGATCTTCCCGTGGAACGGGCCGGTGTTCAACGCCTGCACCAAGCTCGCGCCCGCCCTCGCCGCGGGGTGCAGCTGTATCGTCAAACCTGCTGAAGAAACGCCACTTTCGGCCCTGCTGCTGGAGCGGATCCTGGCCGAAGCCGGGGTGCCGGACGGCGTGGTCAACCTCGTCACCGGATACGGCCACACAGTCGGGGCCGCGATCACCGCGCATCCCGGCGTCGACAAGGTCGCGTTCACCGGCTCCACCGTGGTGGGTAAGCAGATCGTGCAGGCCGCCGGCAGCGGCAACCTCAAGCGAGTCGCGCTCGAATTGGGCGGCAAGTCACCGGTTTTGATCTACGACGACGCTGACCTGGACACCGCCATCACGATGGCCGCGATGGGCATCTTCATCCATTCCGGGCAGGGCTGCATCAGCGGATCGCGAATCTTCGCCCAGCGCAACGTGTACGACAAGGTGGTCGAGGGCGTCGCGAACATCGCGAACTCGGTGAAGCTCGGCGCACCGGCAGAGGACGGCGTCCTGATCGGCCCGATCATCAGCGCCAAACAACTCGACCAGGTGCTGGGCTTCATCGAAGGGGGCCGCCGGGACGGGGTCGAGGTGGTCACCGGCGGAAACCGGCTGGATCGCAGTGGATTCTTCGTGCACCCAACCGTTCTCACCGATGTCGCTCCCACCGCTCGGCTGTACCAGCAGGAGATCTTCGGGCCAGTGGTCGCGATCCTGCCATTCGATGACGACGACGAAGTCGTGGCCCTCGCCAACGATTCCGAGTACGGGCTGGCCGCGACCGCCTGGACCAAGGACATCAGCCGCGCGCACCGGCTGGCGAAGCGGCTCGACGCCGGCACCGTAACCCTCAACTGCCAGATGGTGTTCGACCATTCGATGCCCTTCGGTGGCTACAAGCAGTCCGGCTGGGGCCATGAGTGGGGACGCGACGGCATCGAGAGCTTCCTGAAGACCAAGACGGTTTACGCCCAACTTTGAGTGCATGACGAGCAAGGAGTTCAGATGGGATTGTTGGACGGGAAGGTCGCTTTCATCACCGGAGCGGCCCGTGGGCAAGGGCGTAGTCACGCCGTGCATCTGGCGAAAGAAGGCGCCTGCATCATCGCGGTCGACATCTGCGCCGACATCGCATCGAACGGTTATCCCATGGCGAGCCGCGACGAACTCGCCGAAACCGCGACCCTCGTCGAATCGGTGGGCGGCAAGATCGTCACCGCCGTCGCTGACGTCCGTGATTTCGCCGGACTCAAATCAGCACTGGATGCCGGCGTCGAGCAGTTCGGCCGCCTCGACATCGTGTGTGCGAACGCCGGTATCGCCACGATGGCGTTCCGTGAACTGACGATCGAAGAAGAGCTCGAAATGTGGACCGACGTCATCGACGTCAACCTGACCGGGGCTCTGCACACCGCCAAGGCGGCGATCCCCCACATCATCGCCGGCGGACGCGGCGGGTCCATCGTCTTCACCAGCTCCACTGCGGGATTGAAGGGCTTCGGTGGTTCGCAGGCCGGCGGTCTGGGCTATGCGGCATCCAAGCACGGCATCGTCGGACTCATGCGGACGTTGGCCAATGCGCTTGCCCCACAAAGCATCCGGGTGAACACCGTGCACCCGACCGCGGTCAACACCATGATGGCGGTCAACCCGGCGATGACGGCGTTCCTGGAGAACTATCCCGGTGGCGGACCACACTTACAGAACCCCATGCCGGTCGGGTTACTCGAGCCGGAAGACATCAGTCACGCCGTAGCCTTCCTGGTCTCCGATGCTGCGCAGTACATCACCGGAGTCACCCTCCCGGTCGACGCCGGCTTCTGCAACAAGCTATGAGCGCGGCAACCGGACGCGTGGCCGGCAAGAGAGTCCTCATCACGGGCGCAGCACGCGGGATGGGCCGCAGCCACGCCATACGTCTGGCAGAGGAGGGAGCAGACCTCATCCTCGTGGACATCTGCCAGTCCCTCTCCGTCCTGGAGTACCCACTGGCCACCCGCGAAGACCTCGACGAAACCGCCAGGCTCGTCAGGAAATACGGCCGCCGCGCCGTGACGTTCGCCGTCGACGTTCGCGATGCCGACGCATTGGGAGCCGCGGTCGACGACGGCGTCGGACAGTTGGGCGGCCTCGACGGGGCCGTCGCCAATGCCGGTGTGCTCACTGCGGGAACGTGGGATACCTCCACCGCCGAACAATGGCGCACCGTTGTCGACGTGAACCTGATCGGGACGTGGAACACGTGCTCGGCGGCGCTGCCCCATCTGGTCGACCGCGGTGGCAGCCTGGTCAACATCAGCTCAGCCGCCGGCACCAAAGGAACCCCCCTTCACCATCCCTACACGGCCTCCAAGCACGGGATCGTGGGGCTCAGCAAGAGTTTGGCCAATGAGCTTGCCGCGCAGAGCGTTCGCGTGAACACCGTGCATCCGACAGGGGTGGCGACCGGAATGCAGCCGGCGTCCCTACATGGCCTGCTTCGGGACAAACGGCCCGATCTGGCACCGCTTTTCGCCAATGCACTACCGATCGTCATGGCTGAAGCCATCGATATCAGCAACGCAGTGCTGTACCTGATGTCCGACGAATCCCGATATGTCACAGGCCTCGAATTCAAGGTCGATGCCGGCGTCACCATTCGGTGAGCCAGAAAGGACGGGCATGACCAGACTCGACACCGACCGTATGGAGCGCGGCAAGCTGGCGTACGCCGACGTCATGACCGTTCCCGCACCACCGGAATCCACACCGGTGGACGACCACTTGCGGGATTTCGTCTTCGCCGACGTGTGGCAGCGTCCGGGGCTGACCCGGCGGGAACGACGATTCATCACCCTCCCCTGCGTCGCGGACGCCGATGCCGAAGACCCGTTACGCGCGCACGTCTATGCGGCATTGAACAGTGGTGACATCACCATCCTCGAAATCCGGGAAACCGTGCTGCATTTCGCGGTGTACGCCGGCTGGCCGAAGGCTTCCCGGTTCAACATGATCGTCGACCAGGAGTGGAGCCGAATCCATCAGGAGCGCGGCCTGCCGGTCCCGGAGCCCGAACCGTTGTTGCCGCTCTCGACCCCCAGCGACCCCGAAGAACGGCTGGCGGTCGGAGCGGCGTGCTTCAAGGACATCAACTGCCTGCCGTTCGCACCCAACCAGGACAACCCGTTCCAGGGTGCCGGCATCCTGAACTTCGTTTTCGGCGAGATGTGGCTGCGGCCAGGGCTGGCCAGGAAAGAGCGGCGGCTGATCACCGTGGCCTGTGTCGCCTTTCAGGACGCACCGTTCCCGATCATCAGCCACGTCTACGCCGCATTGAAGAGCCGTGACCTGTCGTTCGGAGAAATGGACGAACTGATACTGCATTTCGCCGCGCACTACGGTTGGCCGAAAGCTGCACATCTGAGTCGGGTTGCAGCCGAGCAGAAACAGCGCGTCACGCAGGAATGGGCTGCCGAGACAGATGGAGCCGGACGACCACCTGCCAATGAATCCGGCCCGGAGTCCGCCGATACCTGATGTCACTTTCGGTCCACGGCCGGCGCATAGGTGCCACACTGGCGACGTGACGACGAACGATATCTACGAGCGGCTCGGCGCGCTGGAGCAATTGGTTCGACATCTCTACGCGCAGACCGGGATCCCCGTGCCCGACGTGCGGTCGATGGCGCAATCACAAGTGTCGGACCGAGTGCTCGAACTGCTGGCGTCCGGCAACAAGATCGCCGCAGTCAAGGCCTACCGAGACGAGGCCGGCGTCGACCTGCCGACCGCAACCCGGGTCATCGAATCCCTGTAGCCCGAAGGAGCCGTCGCCATGCTCGCAGTCATCGCAACGATCCCCGAGAGCGGCGGCCCCATATCGGCGGTGCCGAGTCCGGGTGGCGATCGCCTCTACGTCGGGAACAGCGGTAGCTCGACGGTCTCCGTGATCGCCACGGCCTCCAACGCCGTGGTCGACGCCATCGGACCCGGCGTCGGATTGCAGGGCGCCCAGCAGTTGGCCGTGCATCCAGACGGTACTCGGCTGTACTGCAACAACCTCGGCGGGCTGTCGGTGATGGACATCAGCACCAAAACCGTTGTGGCCGTGGTGCTGTCCGGCTGGGCCGGCCAGGTTGCAGTCCACCCCGACGGCTCCACCGTCTATCTCGCCTCGGGCGGTGACATCGACGGCACCTCCGACCCGAAGGTCATGCTGATCGACCCCGCCACCAACACCGTGACCGGAACCATCAAGGTCGACGAGGCGTACTACCTCGCCGTCAGCCCCGACGGCACCCGGCTCTACGTCGCGGGCTACGGCGGCGACCCGATCTGGGCCATCGACACCGCCACCCACAGCGTCGTCAAGACGATCACTCTCGGCAAGCCGATCAGCGGGCTCGTCGTCAGCCCCGACAACAGCCGCATCTATGTGATGGGCGCGGTCAAGTTCGGTGTCACCACCAGCAATGTGACCGTGGTCGACGTCGGCACCGGTACGGTCACCACCGGCGTCACGTTCCCGCTCGGCCAGGAGCTCAACGACATCGCTGTCGCACCCGATGGTTCGGCGCTATACGCCACCCAGCTGACCGGCGATGTGAGCCGGATCAACACTGCCACCATGGCCGTGACCGATACCGTCAATGTCGGTAATTACGCAGGGGCCGTTGCTGTTTCGCCCAATGGCTCGCGGATCTACGTCACCAACCGCTTCAACAACACGGTGTCGGTGATCGCGCAATTGCATACCCTCCCCGGAGGCATCGACCTGCCGGATCTGGTCGGCAAGCTGATTGGTGGCGCTGCCGCGGGCGGGAACGGTTGGCTGGTCATCGGCGATCACTTCTATCCGATCCCGCCCCGGGAGCCCGTCCTGCAGGCCATTGCGCGAGCGCTCGCGCCACACGTCGGTAAGCCGGTACAGAACCACGAGTTGGGTCAGCGCCTGCGCCGCACTCTGGCATCCGATCCCGAAGCGCCGAAAATGGCGCCCGGGAGCTTCCACCCCGACGGGCATCGGCCGCAGCACTAGGCGCGGCCGAAAGGCGTCGCCCCACAAACATTGCAAATAGCTCAGCACCGAGGCAATTTTGTCGATACCGTCAATAATGCTTGAGTTCCACACCTCGGTCAGGAGCTTTCAAATGCATACACTCACAACTCGTTTGAGCCTGCCCACCGCCGCCGCCGTCATGGCTGCCGGCGTCATCATCACCGCCTCTCCACCACCGGCGTTGACCGCCCTCCCGGCACCGGCGATCCACAGCGTGCAGGTGCCGGATATCCAGCTCACCGCCACGGTCGCCGACATCCTGCAATTCCCCGCGTTCAGGCAGTGGGTGATCAATCAGGTCGATGACGCCCTGACGATCGGCGTCGGCCTCGCCAAGGCGGGCCAAGGCGTCGGACAAACGATCAATGCCATCCCCGGGCTCGTGGTCACCGTCGCCCAGCAGATCCTCGCCCGGGACCTGGTCGGGGCACTCGGCACCGTCGAGGCGGGACTGATCGGCGCGGTGACCGTCATCGGCGGGCCGATTCTGGTCTCCGTCATCGAGCGCAACCAGCGCCAACTGGCGGTCGACCAGGCCCTGCAACAAGCGGTGCCCGCGGCGCTCATCGGACTCGGTGCCGGCCTGCTCGGCGGCTTCAACGATTTCGCGACCTCCGCGATCATCGCCGGTCAGAACGTCGTGGCCGCCCTGCTGCCCATCAACATCGGCAATCTCGTCACCGCCGTGGTCGACGGCGTCAAGCTCGTCGTCCAGGGACTCGGCACCGGCGCCGGCAAGATCGTCGACGGGATCGCCTTCGCGCAGCAGACCATCGCCAACGCGCTGGCCACTCAGCCGGCACCGATCGCGGCGACGACGCCCACCCCGGCAGCCGGGGTCGCGATCACCGCAGTACCGAAGATTGCGGCGACGAAGGTCAAGCCTGCACTGAAGCCCGTGCCCACAGCAGCCAAGCCCGCGGCGACCACCCCGACGGACACCAAGGACCCGACAGACACCAAGGATGCCACCAAGCCGGACACCACCGGTGCTGACAACGGGACCAAGCCGGACACCACCGGGGCCGGAACCACCCCGAACGCCAATTCGGGCACGTCGGACACCGGCAGCAAGACCGAGAAGAAGACGAGCACCAAGAAGCCGAAGTCGAAGTCCGGCAAGAAGACCCAGAGCACGCAGGCCGCCGCGACGTCGCAGGCCGCCGCCTGAGGTCGAGCATCAGCGGTATCCGCGTCTCACTACGAGTCGGCCACTGTTCACTTTGAGTTCGCAGTCTGTCCCTACCATCCGCCCCTACTGCCGTCGCAGCCGATGGGCGCGCTGAGAGCGCGTCCATCAACTCGAAAGCAACAGGAGCACAAGGTGATCGACACACTGGATATCGCGCTGCGGATCGGCGCCGGCCTGGGCCTGGGCGCGGCGATCGGGCTGGAGCGGCAGTGGCGCTCCCGCAACGCCGGATTGCGCACCGCCGCTCTGGTCAGCCTCGGGTCAACGCTGTTCGTGATCATGGGCGGCTACACCTTCGCGGGGGAACACGCTGACCCCACGCGCGTCGCCGCCCAGGTCGCATCCGGTATCGGCTTCCTCGGTGCCGGCGTGATCATGCAGCAAGGCGCCACGATCTCCGGGCTCAACACCGCGGCCACCCTATGGGCGTCGGCCGCCATCGGTGCCCTGGCCGGCGGTGGACTGATGGTGCCCGCCGTGATCGGAAGTTGCGCGGTCATCGCCGCCAACATCTTCCTGCGACCGGTCGGACGCACGCTGGACCGGCACCGCCGCCCCGGCGCCGAAGAGTCCTCCGCCGAATACCGGTTCGAGGTGCGGTGCGCCACGAGCGCCGAACTCCACATCCGGAGCCTCATCTTCGACGCGATTTCGCACCCCAACCTCACGGTGCGATCCATCTCCGCGGTCGATCTCCCCGACGACGAGGGGGTGCGCATCACGGCCACCGTCATCGCCGACGAACGCGACGACCACCGCATCGAGGCCGCGCTGGCAGATGTCATCAAGGCCCCAGCCGTCACGGCGGTTCGGTGGAGCGCCGACGACATGAGCCCGGTCGACTAGCAACAGCCCCATTGGCCGGCAAAGCCGCTACCAGGGGGAATTTGGTGGGCGCGGACGGTATCGAACCGCCGACCGCTGGTGTGTAAAACCAGAGCTCTACCACTGAGCTACGCGCCCCGCCTCGGGCACGCTACACGGGATGACGTGCCAAGGGAAAATCAGTCGAGGGCGGCCAGGGCGTCGACCCAGACCGACTGGTCGCGCGCCTCGCCCGGCGATGTGCACTCCGCGAACCGCACCACGCCGTCCCGATCCACGAGGAACGTCCCACGGTCCGGATAGCCCGCATCGGCGTTGAACACCCCGTAGAGCTGGGACACCGCACCGTGCGGCCAGAAATCGGACAGGATCGGGAACTCGAAGCCCGATTCGCGGGCCCAGACCTTGTGCGTGGCCGGCGGACCGACCGAGATGGTCAGCGTTTCCACCGAGTCGTTGCGATACCGGGCCAGGTTCTCCTGGATCTCGCCCAGCTCCCCCGCACACACCGGAGTGAACGCCAGCGGGAAGAACACCAACAGCACAGACCGGCCGCGCAACGCCGACAACGTCGTCGCACGGCCGTGCTGGTCTTTCAGCGTGAAGTCCGGCGCGACGGACCCGACGTCGATCACGGTCGCGAGCCTGACCACAGGGCGAAATGGGGTTCGAAATTCCGCCACCCGGTCAGGCTCGCGCCACAGGAAACCTGCGGGAGCAAACCCAACCGCACTAGTGCCGGCCCGCGGCCTTCGACTTGGGCTGCACCAGGCGACTGGCGATCCAGTCCCCGAGGTTGGCCGACGAGGTGACCACCAGGCCCGCCGTCGGCGCCGACTCGGCGATCTCGGCAGGCTGGACGTGGCCACTCTTGCCGGTCTTCGGGGTGACCACCCAGATCACACCGTCCTCGGCCAGCGGGGTGATGGCGTCCATGAGCCGGTCCACCAGGTCGCCGTCGTCATCGCGCCACCACAGCAGCACGACGTCCACGACTTCGTCGGAATCCTCGTCGAGAAGCTCTGCACCGCACGCATCTTCGATGTCGAGACGGATGTCGTCGTCGGTGTCCTCGTCCCAGCCCAGCTCTTGGACGATCTGATTTTTTTGAATGCCCAGTCTCTGGGCGTAGTTCGGCGCGTCCGCCGCGGCCACCGGTGTCCTCCTCTTACCTGCTGATATGCAGTCTGTGTGTGTGGAACCCAATAGTCGCATGCGACGACGATTCATTCGACGCAAGACACATCTTTGTTCGCCGAGATAAGCGCGAGATTTACCCGCACGCCGTCTCGGTCGACGACTTGGCTTCATTGAACGAGTCGACCGCCGCATTGAAATCAGAGGTCGACGCATTGGTACTGATCGCCGTGGCCAGCGTCTGGGCCGCTGCGGCCCAGCCGGCCAGCGCGGCTTTGAGAGTGTCCGACTGCACTGTCGTCGCACTCTTGGTCACCGAGTCGGCCGCGTGGTGCAGCGCGTCAACCGCGGCCTGCAACTTGGCGGCATCGGTGCCACCGGCGTTCTCGGCATCGACGTATGCGTTGACCGCCTGCATCGCCGGTTTACCGGTGTCGACGAAGACCTGGCACGCAGCCTGGGTCGCCGCGACCGAGGCACTCGACGAACTCGAACTGGCCGACGCCGCTGCCGACAACGACACCGAAGTTCGGTACGCCGCTGCGCCAGGCTGATCGACCGTGGAGCTGCCTTCTACGGACTTACTGCAACCGACGATCACCATGGCGGATACCGCCAGGCCCCCGAACGCCAGAGCGGCTGCGCGAAGCCGCGAGACACCTACCGCGCTCGTCACCATCAGCTGACCGTACAGGGTGATTCCGCCAATCATCGTCATCACAACGCGTACTCGCCGGTAGCCCACCCCGCCGCCTATCCTGCGGCACGATAGGTGGACGATTGGCAGTGCCAAAAGCACCGCCAAAATCGAATAGCAAGGAGTGGCAGTTGACCACTGAGTTCGTGCGCCAAGACCTGGCTCAAAACTCCAGTACTTCAGCCGAACCCGACCGGGTCCGGGTGATTCGTGACGGTGTCGCGTCATACCTACCCGACATCGACCCCGACGAGACCGCCGAATGGCTGGAATCGTTCGACGACCTGTTGGGCCGTTCCGGCCCGGCCCGTGCCCGCTACCTGATGCTTCGGCTGTTGGAGCGTTCGCGCGAGATGCGCGTGTCCATCCCCGCGCTGACGTCCACCGACTACGTCAACACCATCCCGACCGATCTCGAGCCGTGGTTCCCCGGTGACGAAGAGGTCGAGCGCCGCTTCCGCCGCTGGATCCGCTGGAACGCCGCCATCATGGTGCACCGCGCGCAGCGCCCCGGTGTCGGTGTGGGCGGCCACATTTCGACGTACGCATCGTCGGCGTCGCTGTACGAGGTCGGCTTCAACCACTTCTTCCGCGGCAAGAACCACCCCGGCGGCGGCGACCAGATCTTCATCCAGGGCCACGCCTCCCCCGGCATCTACGCCCGCGCCTTCCTCGAGGGCCGCCTGTCGACCGACCAGCTGGACGGCTTCCGACAGGAGCACAGCCACCCCGGCGGCGGCCTGCCGTCGTACCCGCACCCCCGCCTGATGCCCGATTTCTGGGAATTCCCCACGGTGTCAATGGGTTTGGGTCCGATGAACGCCATCTACCAGGCGCGCTTCAACCACTACCTGCACGACCGCGGACTCAAGGACACCAGCGACCAGCATGTGTGGGCCTTCCTCGGCGACGGCGAGATGGACGAGCCCGAGAGCCGCGGCCTGATCCAGGTCGCCGCCAACGAGGCGCTGGACAACCTGACGTTCGTCGTCAACTGCAACCTGCAGCGCCTCGACGGCCCGGTCCGCGGCAACGGCAAGATCATCCAGGAACTGGAGTCGTTCTTCCGCGGCGCCGGCTGGAACGTCATCAAGGTGGTGTGGGGCCGCGAATGGGACGCCCTGCTGCACGCCGACAAGGACGGCGCGCTGGTCAACCTGATGAACGTCACGCCCGACGGTGACTACCAGACCTACAAGGCCAACGACGGTGCGTACGTGCGCGACCACTTCTTCGGCCGCGACCCCCGCACCAAGGCCTTGGTCGACCCGATGACCGACCAGGAGATCTGGAACCTCAAGCGCGGCGGCCACGACTACCGCAAGCTGTACGCGGCCTACCGCGCGGCCATGGAGCACAAGGGGCAGCCGACGGTCATCCTGGCCAAGACCATCAAGGGCTACACCCTGGGCAGCCACTTCGAGGGCCGCAACGCGACGCACCAGATGAAGAAGCTGGCGCTCGACGACCTCAAGAAGTTCCGTGACGCGACGCGGGTGCCGATCACCGACGCCCAGCTCGAAGAGAACCCGTATCTGCCGCCGTACTACCACCCGGGCTCCGAATCGCCGGAGCTCCGCTACATGCTCGACCGGCGCCGGACCCTCGGCGGCTTCCTGCCGGAGCGGCGCACCAAGTCCAAGCCGCTGCCGCTGCCGGGCCGCGAGGTCTACAAGTCGCTGAAGAAGGGCTCGGGCAACCAGGCCGTGGCCACCACCATGGCGACGGTGCGTACCTTCAAAGAACTGTTGCGCGACAAGAACATCGGGCCGCGCATCGTGCCGATCATCCCCGACGAGGCCCGCACGTTCGGCATGGACTCGTGGTTCCCGAGCCTGAAGATCTACAACCGCAACGGCCAGCTCTACACCGCCGTGGACGCCGATTTGATGTTGGCGTACAAGGAAAGTGAGATCGGCCAGATCCTGCACGAGGGCATCAACGAGGCCGGGTCGACGGCGTCGTTCACCGCCGTGTCGACGTCGTACGCCACGCACGATCTGCCGATGATCCCGATCTACATCTTCTATTCGATGTTCGGGTTCCAGCGCACCGGCGACGGGTTCTGGGCGGCGGCCGACCAGATGGGCCGCGGCTTCGTGCTGGGCGCCACCGCCGGGCGCACCACGCTCACCGGCGAAGGCCTGCAGCACGCGGACGGACATTCGCTGCTGCTGGCTTCGACCAACCCCGCGGTGGTGGCGTACGACCCGGCGTTCGCGTACGAGATCGCGTACATCATCGAGAACGGTCTCGAGCGCATGTACGGCGAGAACTCGGAGAACGTCTACTTCTACATCACCATCTACAACGAGCCGTACCAGCAGCCGGCCGAGCCCGAGAACTTCGATCCCGAGGGCGTCCTGCGCGGCATGTACCGGTTCCGCGCCGCGCCGGAGAAGCGCTCGAGCAAGGCGCAGATCCTGGCGTCCGGTGTCTCGATGCCCGAGGCGCTGCGGGCCGCGGACATGCTGTCCGCCAACTGGGATGTGGCGGCCGACGTGTGGTCGGTGACCAGCTGGGGCGAGCTGAACCGCGACGGCGTGTCCATCGACCGGCACGCGCTGCGGCACCCGGACCAGCAGGCGCCGGTGCCGTACGTGACCGCCAAGCTCGCGAACACCGCGGGCCCCGTGGTCGCGGTGTCGGACTGGATGCGCGCGGTGCCCGAGCAGATCCGTCCGTGGGTGCCGAACACCTACGTCACCCTCGGCACTGACGGTTTCGGCTTCTCCGACACCCGTCCGGCGGCCCGTCGCTACTTCAACACCGACGCCGAGTCGGTGGTGGTGGCGGTACTGGAGGCGCTCGCCCGCGACGGCGAGATCGATCCGTCGGTGGCCGTCGCTGCCGCCAAGCAGTACCGGATCGACGACGTCTCCGCGGCCGAGGTGTCGTACGCGGACACCGGCAGCGCGTAGCCGTAATGCGCCGGCATGACGGTTTCTGACGAAAATCGCCCGATATACGTCAGAAACCGTCATCTCGGCGCAGCTGGATTGGCGTAACTCTCTAGAAATCAGGCGTAGCTTTTAGCTATGCCCGACAACACGGCCGGCAATCGGTTCGTTCCGCCCAAGTCGACGCTCGAAGTGCTCGAGAACGTGCCCGAGACGGTGCTGCGTCGCCTCAAGCAGTACTCCGGCACGTTGGCGACCCAGGCGGTACATGCCCTCGAAGAGCGGCTGCCGTTCTTCGCCGAACTGGAGGCCTCCCAGCGCGCCAGCGTGCATCTGGTGGTGCAGACCGCGGTTGTCAACTTCGTGGAGTGGATGCGCGATCCGAACAGCGACGTCAGCTACACCGCCGAGGCTTTCGAAGTGGTGCCCCAGGACCTGCGGCGCCGGATCGCGCTGCGGCAGTCGGTGGAGATGGTGCGGACCACCATGGAGTTCTTCGAGGAAGTGGTGCCGCTGTTGGCCCGCACCGAGGAGCAACTGACCGCGCTGACCGCCGGCATTCTGCGGTACAGCCGCGACCTGGCCTTCGCGGCCGCCAGCGCGTATGCCGACCAGGCCGAGGCCCGCGGCGCCTGGGACACCCGGATGGAAGCCAATGTCGTGGACGCTGTCGTGCGCGGCGACGTCGGCCCCGGACTGCAATCCCAGGCCGCGGCGCTGAACTGGGACGCCACCGCGCCCGCGACCGTCGTGGTGGGTTTCCCCCGGCCCGACCGGGCCGATCTGGCCAGCGAGGACGTGCACGACGTCGTCACCCGCCACGGCCGCGTCGCACTGTCCGACGTACACGGCACCTGGCTGGTGGCCATCGTGTCCGGGCAGCTCTCCCCCACCGACCGGTTCCTGGGTGAGCTGATGGCCGTGTTCGCCGACGCCCCGGTGGTGATCGGGCCGACGGCCGCCACGCTGGCGGCGGCGCATTACAGCGCCACGGAGGCCATCGCCGGGATGAACGCGGTAAGTGGGTGGACGGGCGCGCCCCGCCCGGTGCCGGCCCGTGAACTGCTGCCCGAACGGGCGCTATTGGGCGACCGTTTGGCCATGGCGGCCCTGGAACTCGAGGTGGTCCGGCCGCTGGCAGATGCGGGTCCGGCGCTGACGGAGACGCTCGACGCGTACCTCGACGCGGGCGGCGCCATAGAAGCGTGTGCCCGCAAATTGTTCGTTCATCCAAACACCGTCCGGTACCGGTTGCGCCGAATCGCGGACTTCACCGGCCGCGATCCCATGGTGCCCAGGGATGCGTATGTGCTCCGTGTGGCGTCCACAGTGGGCCGATTGAGCCGTCAGACACCCCAAAACAACCCACAAATCGCCTGATCAGAGCACCCGAACGTGGCCTACTGAGCGGTAACAAGCGACTCCGAGGGGTGATCCACATCGCAGCGAGGTCTCGCCAACGTTGCATAACGTGCGTTTTTGTAGACATTCCACAAAACTTTAAGACGAGGTTCATAATCTCTTACACGGCATAAAACCCGCTTCACAGTGTTTTCTTAATCCGTGCCTCAAACACCTGTGCTTGCGCTGCTTGCCCCCGGGCAGGGATCTCAGACGCCCGGGATGCTCACCGCTTGGTTGGAGCTGCCCGGCGCCGCTGACCGTCTGGCCACCTGGTCGGAGATCAGCGGCCTGGATCTGGCCCAGCTGGGCACCACGGCGACCGCTGAGGAGATCACCGACACCGCGGTGACCCAGCCCCTGGTCGTCGCGGCCACGCTGCTCGCACACGAAGAGCTGACCAAGCGCGGCCTGCTGGCCGGCGCCACCACGATCGTGGCCGGCCACTCTGTCGGCGAGATCGCCGCCTACGCCATCGCCGGCGTCATCTCCGCCGACGAGGCCATCAAGCTCGCGGCCACCCGCGGCGCGGAGATGGCCAAGGCCTGCGCACTGGAGCCCACCGGTATGGCCGCGGTGCTCGGTGGCGACGAGGCCGAGGTACTGGCCCGTCTCGAAGCCCTGGAACTGGTCCCGGCCAACCGCAACGCGGCTGGGCAGATCGTCGCCGCCGGTGCCGTCGCGGCGCTGGAGAAGCTGGCCGAGGATCCGCCGGCCAAGGCCCGGGTCCGCGTGCTCGCCACCGCCGGCGCCTTCCACACGCACTTCATGGGCTCGGCGCAGGAGCCGTACGCGGCTGCCGCGGCGACCGTGAGCCCCAGCGAGCCGACCACCACCCTGCTGTCCAACGCCGACGGCCAGCCGGTCGCCGACGCCGCGGACGCCATGACCAAGCTGGTCGCCCAGATGACCCGTCCGGTCCGCTGGGACCTGTGCTCGGCCACGTTGCGCGAGCGCTTCGACGGCCAGGAAATCACCGGCATCATCGAATTCCCGCCGGCCGGCACCCTCACCGGTATCGCCAAGCGCGAAGTCAAGGGTGTGCCGACCTACGCCATCAAAACCCCTGCAGACCTGGACGGACTCACCGAGTTCTGACAGCACTGTGCTCTAACGGCGCACCAATCCGGTGTGCCGGTTCAACTAAAAGAAGGAGCCATCGTGGCGAACCAAGAAGAAATCATCGCCGGCCTCGCCGAGATCATCGAAGAGGTCACCGGCATCGAGCCGTCTGAGGTCACCCCGGAGAAGTCCTTCGTCGACGACCTGGACATCGACTCGCTGTCGATGGTTGAGATCGCCGTTCAGACCGAGGACAAGTACGGCGTGAAGATCCCGGACGAGGACCTGGCCGGCCTGCGCACCGTTGGTGACGTCGTCGCCTACATCCAGAAGCTCGAGGAAGAGAACCCCGAGGCTGCGGCCGCGCTGCGCGATAAGTTCACGAAGTGACCAGGCCTTCCACTGCTAACGGAGGCTTCCCGAACGTAGTGGTGACCGCCGTGGAGGCAACCACGGCGCTCGCTGCAGACGTCGAGAGCACGTGGAAGGGCCTCCTGGCAGGCGAAAGCGGCATCCGTGAGTTGACCGACGACTTCGTCACCAAGTGGGACCTTCCGGTGCGTATCGGTGGCCACCTGGTCGATGACATCGAGAGCCAGCTGACTCGTGTCGAACTGCGCCGCAATTCCTATGTGCAGCGCTTGTCCCTCGTGGTGGCCCGGCGACTCTGGCAGAGCGCCGGTGCGCCCGAGGTCGATCCTGACCGTTTCTCGGTCGTGATCGGCACCGGTCTCGGCGGTGGCGAGAAGATCGTCGAAACCTACGACGCGATGAACGAGGGCGGCATCCGCAAGGTCAGCCCGCTCGCCGTTCAAATGATCATGCCCAATGGCGCGGCTGCGGTCGCCGGTCTTGAGCTCGGCGCCCGCGCCGGGGTCATCACTCCGGTGTCTGCGTGCTCGTCGGGTTCTGAGGCCATCGCCCACGGTTGGCGTCAGATCGTGATGGGCGACGCGGACTTCGCCGTCGTCGGCGGTGTGGAAGGCACCATCGAAGCGCTGCCGATCGCGGCGTTCTCGATGATGCGCGCCATGTCGACCCGTAACGACGAGCCCGAGCGCGCATCCCGCCCGTTCGACAAGGACCGGGACGGCTTCGTGTTCGGCGAGGCCGGCGCGATGATGATCATCGAGACCGAAGAGCACGCCCTGGCCCGTGGCGCCAAGCCGCTGGCCCGGCTGATGGGTGCCGGTATCACCTCGGACGCGTTCCACATGGTGGCCCCGGCAGACAACGGCCTGCGGGCCGGTGCCGCGATGAAGCGTGCACTGGAGACCGCAGGGCTGGACGCCAAGGACATTGACCACATCAATGCCCACGGCACGGCGACTCCGATCGGTGACACCGCCGAGGCCAATGCCATCCGGGTTGCCGGATGTCAGAACGCCGCGGTGTACGCACCCAAGTCGGCGCTCGGCCACTCCATCGGTGCGGTCGGTGCGCTCGAGTCGGTGTTGACAGTGCTCGCGTTGCGCGACGGTGTCATCCCCCCGACGCTGAACTACGAGACGCCGGATCCCGACATCGATCTCGATGTGGTTGCGGGCGAGCCTCGTTATGGCGACTACAAGTACGCCATCAACAACTCGTTCGGTTTCGGTGGCCACAATGTGGCACTCGCTTTCGGTAAGTACTGAGGCCAAGAAGGAAAGTCGCACGTAGATGTCTCCACTCTCGACGGGGAACGGCCTGCCCAACGTGGTCGTCACTGGCTTTGCCATGACGACCGCGTTGGCGACCGACGCAGAAACCACCTGGCAGAAGCTGCTCGCAGGAGAAAGCGGGATCCGCCTCCTCGATGACCCGTTCATCGAGGAGTACGACCTGCCTGTCCGAATCGGCGGCCACCTCCATGAGGACTTCGAGAGCGAGCTGACGCGCGTCGAGATGCGTCGGCTGTCGTATCTGCAAAAAATGTCGACGGTCATCGGCCGCCGTGCGTGGGAGAACGCCGGCGCGCCCAATGTCGACACCCGGCGCCTGATGGTGTCGATCGGCACCGGCATCGGCTCGGCCGAAGAGCTGGTGTTCGCCTACGACAACATGCGCCAAAAGGGTCTGCGCGGGGTATCCCCCCTGGTCGTGCAGATGTTCATGCCGAACGGCTCAGCCGCCGCGGTCGGGCTCGATCGCAAGGCCAAGGCCGGCGTCAGCACCGTGATCTCGGCCTGCGCCTCCGGGTCGGAGGCCATCGCCAACGCGTGGCGCAACATCGTCCTCGGTGAGGCCGATATCGCCATCTGCGGCGGTGTGGAAACCAAGATCGAGGCAGTGCCGATCGCAGGCTTCGCTCAGATGCGCATCGTGCTGTCCACCTCCAATGACAACCCGACCGGCGCCTGTCGGCCGTTCGACCGGGACCGCAACGGTTTCGTGTTCGGCGAAGGCGGCGCCCTCATGGTCATCGAGACCGAGGAGCACGCCAAGGCCCGCGGCGCCAACATCCTGGCGCGCCTGATGGGTGCCAGCGTGACCTCGGACGGCTTCCACATCGTGGCGCCGGACCCCAACGGTGAGCAGGCCGGACACGCCATGAGCCGGTCCATCCAGCTCGCGGGTCTGCAGCCGACGGATATCGACCACATCAACGCACATGCGACCGGCACCAGCGTCGGCGACGTCGCCGAGGGCGTGGCCATCAACAACGCCATGAAGGGCCACAAGCCCGCGGTGTACGCCCCCAAGTCCGCGCTGGGCCACTCGGTCGGCGCGGTAGGCGCGGTGGAGTCCATCCTCACCGTGATGGCGCTGCGCGATGGCGTGGTTCCCCCCACACTGAACTTGGAGAACCTGGATCCGGAGATCGATCTGGATGTGGTCTCCAAGGCTCCGCGGTTGGGCGACTACAAGTACGCAATCAACAATTCGTTCGGGTTCGGCGGACACAACGTCGCACTCACCTTCGGCCGGTACTGAGCGCCAAGCACAGTCCGCGAGATCAAGGAGATTAGAAAATGACGACCCTGGCACCTGAGGCGACGGCCGCCGAATCACTTGATCCTCGTGACCCACTGCTGCGCCTGTCGACGTTCTTCGACGCCGGCAGCGTCAAGCCGCTGCACGAGCGCGACAAGTCGGGCGTCCTGGCCGCCTCCGGCACCGTCAACGGCGTGCACACCATCGCGTTCGCCACCGACGGCACCGTCATGGGTGGCGCCATGGGCGTCGACGGCTGTGCGCACATCGTTCGCGCCTACGACACCGCCATCGACGAGCAGGCCCCCATCGTGGGCATCTGGCACTCCGGTGGCGCCCGTCTGGCCGAGGGTGTGCGTGCGCTGCACGCGGTCGGCCAGGTCTTCGAGGCCATGATCCGGGCCTCGGGCTACATCCCCCAGATCTCGCTGGTCGTCGGCTTCGCCGCCGGTGGTGCCGCCTACGGCCCCGCGCTGACCGACGTCATCGTCATGGCCCCTGAGGGCCGCGTCTTCGTCACCGGCCCGGACGTCGTCCGCAGCGTCACGGGTGAGGACGTCGACATGGTCTCCCTCGGTGGACCCGACACCCACCACAAGAAGTCCGGCGTGTGCCACATCGTCGCCGACGACGAACTCGACTGCTACGCGCGCGGCCAGCGCCTGGTCGGCTTGTTCAGCCAGCAGGGCCACTTCGACCGCAACAAGGCCGAGGCCGGCGACACCGACATCCGCGCCCTCATGCCCGAGTCGGCCCGGCGCGCCTACGACGTGCACCCGATCGTCGAGGCCCTGCTCGACGAGGGCGTCCCGTTCGAAGAGTTCCAGTCCAAGTGGGCGCCGTCCATCGTGGTCGGCCTTGGCCGCCTCGCCGGCCGCTCCGTCGGCGTCATCGCCAACAACCCGCTGCGCCTGGGCGGCTGCCTGAACTCCGAAAGCGCCGAGAAGGCCGCACGTTTCGTGCGCCTGTGCGACGCCTTCGGCATCCCGCTGGTCGTCCTGGTCGACGTCCCCGGCTATCTGCCCGGTGTGGACCAGGAGTGGGGCGGCGTGGTGCGCCGCGGCGCGAAGCTGCTGCACGCGTTCGGTGAGGCCGAGGTCCCCCGCGTCACGCTGGTGACCCGCAAGATCTACGGCGGCGCGTACATCGCCATGAACTCGCGGTCGCTCGGTGCGTCGAAGGTGTTCGCCTGGCCGGACGCCGAGGTCGCCGTCATGGGCGCCAAGGCTGCCGTCGGCATCCTGCACAAGCGCAAGCTGGCCGCTGTCGAGGACGCTGCCGAGCGCGAGGCGCTGCACGAAGAGCTGGCCCTCGAGCACGAGCGCATCGCCGGTGGCGTCGACTCGGCCATCGAGATCGGCGTCGTCGACGAGAAGATCGATCCGGCCCACACCCGGTCGAAGATCACCCAGGCCCTCGCCGAGGCCCCGGCCCGCCGCGGTCGCCACAAGAACATCGCGCTCTAGGGTTTTTTCCCCGGCGCCGAGTGGCCAGTTATTGCACGTATTCTTCAGAATTTCGTGCGATAACTGGCCATTCGCCGTTGATGGGCGATGAGTTCTGCCGGCGATGGGAGTCAGTACAACCATGACGCAACTGGTGAAAGTGCAGAACTTCAACGTCTCGGCGGACGGCTTCGGCGCCGGTATCGGGCAGAGCTTCGAGCGGCCCTTCGGCCACGCGGATCCGGGCGTGATGTTCGCCTGGGCCGGCGCGACCGCCAACTGGCCCAACCGCACCGAGCCGGGCGGCACGCGCGGCCTGGACGACTTCCTGGTCCGCGACTTCCACCACAACATCGGCGCAGAGATCATGGGCGCCAACAAGTTCAGCCCCTACCGCGGACCGGCCAACCTCGACTGGCAGGGCTGGTGGGGCGACGAGCCGCCGTTCCACACCCCGGTGTTCGTCATGACGCACCACCTGCGTCCGTCATTCACCTTGTCGGACACCACGTTCCACTTCATCGACGCGGGGCCGGCCGAGGTGCTGGAACTCGCCCGAGAAGCAGCGCAGGGCAAAGACGTTCGCATCGGCGGCGGAGCCACGACGGTCCGGGAGTTCCTCGACGCCGACCTGATCGACACCCTGCACGTGGTGGTGTCCCCCACCGTGACGCTCGGCGAGGGCTCACGACTCTGGGAGTCCCCCGACGAGCTGCTCGACCGGTACCACTGCGACGTGGTGCCCAGCTCCAGCGGCGTCATCCACCACTTGTTCTGGCGCCGCTGAATTTCACCCGCGAGCAGACGTAAAACTGTCGAAAACCAGTGGTTTTCGACAGTTTTGTGTCTGCTCGGCGGCTGTTACCGCGTCGTGTAACCACCGTTGGCGAAGATGGTCTGGCCGGTCACCCAGTGCCCTTCGTCGGCGAGGAAGACGACCAGCGGCACGATGTCCTCGATGAGGGTCAGCCGGCCGCCCATCGCCTGCGACTTGTGGAACGCCACACGCTCCGGGGTCTCCTGGCCGTAGAAGAACGGTGTGTCCATGGGCCCGGGGCCGACGTTGTTGACGTTGATCCCGCGCGCCGCAAACTCTTTCGCCGCGGCGCGGGTGAAGTGCTCGACAGGGCTCTTGGCGCCGGCGTAGGTGCTGTACCCGTCGGTGAACGCCGCCAGCAGCGCCGTCACGATGGTGATGACCGATCCGCCGTCGTTCAGCCGGCGACCGGCCTGCTGCAGGAAGAAGTACGCGGCCTTCGCGTTGATGTCGAACATCGAATCGTATTCGGCCTCAGTCGTTTCCACGATCGGCTTGCGCAGCACCTTGCCGACGGTGTTGACCGCGATGTCGACGCCGCCGAACGCTTCGGCCGCCGCGTCGAACAGCTTCTCCACGTTGCCGGGGATGGTGAGGTCGCCCTGGACCTTGATGGCCTTGGCGCCCGAGCCCTCGATCGCGGCAACGGTCTGGTCGGCGTCGGCCTCGGTGGCTGCGCTGTTGTAGTGCACCGCGACATTGACGCCGCGCGCGCCGAGCGTGGTGCTGATCAGACCGCCCAGGTTCTTGGCGCCGGCGGCGACGACTGCTGACTTGCCTTCGAGATTGCTCATGAGGCCCACGCTAGCCACGCCAAACCACAAATAGAAACGAATCTTTTCTACCTATCCACAAGCAATAGTTGTAGATAGGGTGGCGGCATGACCAGGCCGTATCCCGATCTGCGCCGGCTGCAGCACTTCCTCGCGGTCGCCGATGCCGGCGGTTTCACCCGCGCCGCGGATCAGCTGCACCTCAGCCAGCAGGCCCTGAGCAGCTCCATCCGACAACTCGAAAAGGAGCTGGGTGCAACACTTTTCGATCGCGACGGCCGGCGGGTCACGCTGACGCCCGCAGGCCGGCAACTGCACAGCGACGCGCGCACTCTGCTCGCTGCCGCCCACACCGTCACCGATCACGTGCAGCAGGCGGCCAGCGCCGCGCGGGAGAACTACGTCGTCGGGCATACCCCCGCGCTCGACAGCATCGAGGCGTACGCGCTGCTGGAACCGGTGATCGACGCCTTCGACGACGTGTCCTTCACCTTCCGCCAGATGTTTCCGGATCAGCTGTCCCCTGCGCTACTCGACGGAACGATCCAGCTCGCCCTGCGCCGCGGCGTGGTGCCGGACCGCAACCTCGCCACCGCGGTGCTCGGCTATCACCCGGTCCGCGTGGCCGTGCTGAGTTCGCACCCGCTGGCGCAGCGCGACGCCGTCGACCTCACCGACCTGGCCCACGAACGGATCGCGCTCTGGGCACCGCCCGGCGCGTCCTACTACAGCGACCTGCTGCTCGGCGCCTGCCGACGGGCCGGCTTCGAGCCGGACTACGTGATCAGCCGCGTCCAGGGCGCGGCGACGGTGGCCGCCCCGCTGACGACGGGCGCCGCGGCGTTCGTCACGCATCCGGTCGGGCCGACCGTGGACGGCAGGGTGACGGTCGTCGACCTGCAGCCACCACTGCTGGTACCGGTGCAGGCCATGTGGCAGCGACACACGCATTCGACGATTCGCGACCTGTTGCTCACCCAGCAGCCGTAGCCCACTGGCCAGTTGTGGCACGCGTTCATTGAAAACCCTTGCGATAACTGGCCATTCGGCGCTGTTTAACCGATGGGTGCCACCAGAGCCTCGTCGGCGAGGTCGTCGAGCTCCTTGCCCTTGGTCTCGGGCCCGAACAGATAGCCGACGATGGTCAGCAGCCAGATGGCCGACAGCGCCAGATAGGGCGTCTGTACGCCGTAATGACCGATGGCCCAGCCGACGACGGTCGGCGCGGCGATCGACGCGATGCGGCCGCCGCCGACGGCGACGCCAAATCCCGTGCCACGCAGCACTGTTGGGAACAACTCGGAAATGTACGCATCCCCGACTCCCCATAGCCAGCCGAGGGTGGCGATGGATATCGCTCCGTAGATCTGGTATTCGGCCAGCGAATCCGAGGTGGCCGCCAGGATCGCGGAACCAGCCTCGATGACGGCGCCGAGAATCGCGGAAGGACGGCGCCCGAATCTGTCGGCCAACGCGGTACCGATGAAGACGAAGACGACCTGCAGCAGGAAGAACACCAGGGCGTAGCGAATTGCATCGGTGGTGGACGCATGGAACCTCTTGACGATGTACGTCGTCAGAAACAGGGTGGAACCCCAGTAGCCGACCGCGTTGGCCGTGTAGATCAGCCAGCCCACGATCAGCCGCCGGCGTACACCGGGTAGCTGCCACAGTTTTGCCCTCGGGATGCGGTGCAGCTTCCGCGCCTCGTTGACCTCGGTGTAGCGCGGCGATTCGGTAATACCCTGGCGGACAAGGAACAAGATGATGGCCGGGACGATGGCGACGATGAACGCCGATTGCCAGCCGTAGCGCGGCACCAGCACCAGCGCGACGGCCGCCGCGAGGACGTAGCCGAGCGAGAACAGCGAGAAGATCACCCCGCCCACACCGATTGCCCGCGTCTTGGTCGGCCAAACCTCGGCAGTGTAGGGGGCACCGACCGCCAGCTCGCCGGCGCCACCCACACCGGTGAGGAAACGTAAACCGGTGAAGGCGGCCAGGTTTGTGGTGATGCCGGCCAATGCCGTGGTGATGCCGTAGAGCAGGATCGACGCGCCCAGGGTGGCCTTGCGTCCCCACCGGTCGGCGGCAATACCGAAACCGATGGTCCCGATGGTGTAGCCGACCAGGAAGATCGACCCGATGTAACCGGCCTGGGCTTCGGTGATCTGCAGGGTCTTCTTGATCTCGGGCAGGACCAAGCCGTAGATGTTCACCGCGTAGGAGTCAAAGCCGTACCCAAGTCCCGCCGTCACCGCGACATACAGCGCCGGCTTGAACGGTTGCGATTTCAGCGGAGGCGAATCAACTTGTGCCTCTTCCAGATTCGCGGCCATGTGGCGACGCTATCGGGTACCTGGCAGCGCCTGAACATTCAGAATCCGCCGGATCGCAAGTGCACTCAGATCTGCCCGTGATTCGGCGGTGCCACACCGGAGAGTTCCCACGCGCCGATGTGGTGGTACTTCCAGTCGACGGGGTCGTGCACGCTGTGGGTCCGCGCGTTACGCCAGTGCCGGTCAAGATCATGGCGGCGGTCGGTTCCGCTCGCGCCGGTCAAAGCGAAGAGTTGACTGGCGACGTCGACGGCCACTTCGCTGGCGAAGGCCTTGGCCTGCGCAACCGCGATCGAGCCGTGCGCGGCCGCGTCGGGATCGGCGACGTCGAGCCCGATGTCTTCGAGTTCGCCTGCGGCCCAACGCAGTAGCTGGGTCGACGCGCGGGTCCGGGTGGCGAGTTGACCGAATCGCAGCAGGATGTGCGGATCGTCGCTGGCGGCGTTGGCGCCGCCGTAACGCACCGCCTCGAAGAACGGGCGACTCCGGGTGCGGACGAACTCGGCGGCATCGGCCAGGGCGCCCTCCGCGATACCGGCTTCGATGGCGGTGTGGACCAGCTGGGCGCGGGCGCCGAGCAATTGCGGTTTCTCGAATGCCGACCAATAGGGCACCACCAGGTCTCTGTCGATCGCGACGCCATCCAAGGTGGTGGTGCCACTGACGGTCGAGCGCTGCCCCATGGCGGCCCAGTCTTCGTCGATGGTCACACCGGGTGCGTCACGTTCGACGAACGCCAGCACGAGACGACCGTCGGGATCGAGCGCGCTGGCTGCCAGCCAGCGAGCGGTGATGGCACCGGTGCAGTAGTACTTGGTGCCATCGACTCGCCAGCGCGTGCCGTCGCTGATCAGGCGAGTCTTGAGATCCTGGGCGTGGTGGCCACCACGCTCGGCGAGCACCGGGGCGATGCGCGCGCCTTCGACGACAGCGGGCAGGATTCGGGCTCGCTGCAGTGGCGTGCCGAGGAGGCGCAGGATGTCTACGGCGAGGTAATGGCCCTGCGGAGTCTGGGCAAGGGCCGGATCGGCTGCCGCGACGATCCTGATGACCTCAGCCAGCGTCCGAGGCCCCAGCCCGTCTCCGCCATCGTCGACCGGCACCGTGATGGCCGGCAGGCCCAGGTCCTCGAACTCCGCGACTTCCGCGCGGGGCACAGCGCCGACCCGGTCACGTTCCACTGCACCGGGTTTCACCGCTGCCGCGAACTCTTCCGCGACGGCGACGACGTGCTCGTGCGTCCTGGGAGCCCGGGTTCGCACCATGCTCAGGAGTGCCGTTCAGCGAGCAGGCCACGCTCCGCGAGGATGGGGGTGACCCCCTCGCCGACGGAGTAGGCCTCTTCCAGGTGGGGATATCCGGACAGGATGAACTCGTCGATGCCGAGCTCGTGATACTCGGCGATGCGGTCGGCGACCTGCTCATGACTGCCGACCAGCGCGGTGCCGGCGCCGCCACGAACCAGTCCGATGCCGGCCCACAAGTTGGGTGACACCTCCAGGTTGTCGGTCCGGCCGCCGTGCAGGGCAGACATCCGCCGCTGACCCTCTGACTGCGAGTTGCGCTGGACCTGCTGGGCGCGACTGATGCTCTCGGGATCAAGGCCCGCCAACAACTTGTCGGCCTGTGCCCACGCCTCCTCTTCGGTGGGGCGGCTGATGACATGCAGGCGAATCCCGAACCGCAGTTCACCGGCCGCCAGCCGCGCTCGACCCAGGTTCTTGACCTGGTGGCGCACCGCATCGAGCTTCTCGGCGACCTGAGCAGGTGGCTCACCCCAGGTCAGGTACACGTCCGCGTGTTCGGCAGCCACTTCCAGCGCCTCGGCCGAGGAGCCGCCCAGGTAGATCGCTGGCCAGGTCTCGGCAGGAATGATGGTCGCGTTCTCCACAGACAGGTGCTTGCCGGTGAAGGTGACCGGCTCGCCGGACCACAGCTGCCGCAGGATCGTGAGGAATTCGGCGGCCCGCTCGTAGCGCTCCGCCTTGCCGAGGTAGTCACCGAAGCGGCGCTGCTCGACGTCGTCGCCGCCGGTGACAACGTTGAGCAGCAATCGGTTCCGCGAGATTCGCTGGTATGTGGCGGCGGCCTGGGCGACCAACGTCGGCGCCTGCAACCCCGGCCGGAAGGCCACCAGGTATTTGAAGCGTTCAGTCCGTTGGGTCAGCGCCGCCGTGAACACCCAGGCGTCCTCACACCAGCTACTGGTGGGGGTCAATGCCCCGGTGAACCCGAGCTTCTCGGCGGCACCGGCCACCAGGCTCAGGTAGTCGAGGTCGGGAGCTCGGTCCGCGCCGAAGGCGTCTGCCCGACTCCCTGCCGCACCCACCGCGTTGCCAAGGCTCAGGTCCGTGCGCGAGTCACCATTGGTCGGCAGGAACCAGTGCAGAGTGATTGCCATCTGCGAAATGTAAAGGCAAGCAGTGCCACCGGATACCGGCCCCGAATCGGCCTGAGTTGCCGCGAGAGGCTTGACCACCGGACGTGTCGCCGAATCCGCAAAAATCATGCTGATTCCAACGCACCCGATCCGGCGGATCGCACGGGACCATGCCGAAGGAAATTTCGGCGACCGTACGCCGGCGTCAGACGCGCGACCCTTAGATGAACTCCTGCGCCACGGCAGCGACGCGATCGCGATCGGCGCCGACCAACCCGATGCGGGTCCGACGGTCCAGGATGTCGTCGGCGGTGAGTGCGCCCTCGTGGGTGACGGCGTATTCGAATTCGGCTCGGGTGACGTCGATTCCGTCGGCCACCGGTTCGGTGGGACGGTCACACGTGGCGGCGGCGAAGACATTCGATGCCTCGGCGCCGTAACGTGCCACCAGCGATTCGGGCAGCGCCGCAACATGATTCACCGACACCGGGTTCTCCGGGGCGCCGACCAACGGCAGGTTCCGGGTCCGGCACTCCCCCGCACCGAGCCCGCGCAGCGCCACCGCCCGATCCAGCACATCCTCGGCCATGTACCGGTATTCGGTCAGCTTGCCGCCGATGACACTGAGCACGCCGTCAGCGGATTCGACAACGGCATGGTCGCGCGAGACATCGGCGGTGTTGCCCTCGCCGGTGTCGATCAGCGGCCGCAGCCCGGCATAGGCGCCCAAGACGTCGTCGGGTCCCAGGCTCGTCGCCAGGGCGGTGTTGACGGTGTCGAGCAGGAACGTGATCTCGGCCGAAGTCGGTTCCGGCACATCGGGAATGGGGCCGGGTGCGTCTTCGTCGGTGAGACCGAGGTAGACGCGGCCGAGCTGCTCGGGCATCGCGAAGATGAACCGGTTCAGCTCACCGGGGATCGGAACCGTCAGGGCCGCAGTCGGATTGCCGAATGCCGCGGCATCGAACACCAGGTGGGTGCCGCGGCTGGGCCGCAATTTGATCGCGCTGTCGAGCTCGCCGGCCCACACACCGGCGGCATTGATCACCGCGCGGGCGGCCAACTCGAACGACTCGCCGGTGAGCTGGTCGGTCAGTCGCACCGAGGTCCCGGTGGCATCCGATGCTGCCACGCGGGTCAGGATGTGGGCACCGTGCTGGGCGGCAGTCCGCGCCACCGCGGCGACCAGGCGGGCGTCGTCGATCAGCTGGCCGTCGTAGGCGAGCAATGCGCCGTCGAGGCCATCACGACGGACCGCGGGCACCAGTTCGGCGGCACGCCTCGCGTTGACGCGGCCCGACCGCGGCAGGACCGAGGCCGACGTGCCGGCCAGCCGGCGCAGGCCGTCGCCGGCGATGAAGCCGGTGCGCACCAAAGCCCTTGAGGCCCGGTTCATCTCGGGCAGCAGCGGCACGAGCTGCGGCATGGCGTGCACGAGGTGCGGCGCGTTGCGGCTCATCAGGATGCCGCGCTCGATGGCACTGCGCCGGGCAATGCCCACGTTGCCGGTGGCGAGGTAGCGCAGGCCGCCGTGGACCAGTTTGGAACTCCAGCGACTCGTACCGAAGGCGAGGTCGTGCTTCTCCACCAGCACCGTCGACAGGCCGCGACTGGCCGCGTCCAGCGCGATGCCGACACCGGTGATGCCGCCGCCGATGACGACGACGTCGACCCGGTCACCGTCGGCCAGAGCCGTCAGCTCGGCGGTACGCCGGGCGGCGTTGAGGGAGCTGCGGCGGGCCGCATCAGGAGCACTGGTCATGGCTTCAGGTATCCGTTCAGCGAATGAGCAAGTTCGATGTCCAGGGCGGCGACGTCGAGGACGGGCGCGACCATCTGCGCCGACTGGATGGCCGACTGGACGATCAGCAGGCACATGGCGGCGAGCTGCTTGGGGTCGCCGGGGCGGACGCTGCCGTCGGCTTGCGCCGTGGCCAACGCGCCGGCCAGCACTTCCAGCAGGATCTGCTGGCTGGTGCCCATCCGCTGGGCGATGTAGACCATCGCCAGCGCAGGTGCGCTGCTCAGCACCGACATGATGACCTCGTCGTCGCGCAGCCGCTCGGCCATGCCGACCATCCGCTTGACGATCGCGTCGCGGTCAGCGCCGCTGACGGCGACCTCGTTGAGCGAGTTGGTGATTCGCGTCGTCAGCAGCGCCGCGAGGATCGCCTGGGTATCCGGCCAGCGCCGGTACACCGTCGGCCGGCTGACCCCGGCACGGCGCGCGATCTCGGCCAACGTCACGCGATCCACCCCGAAGGCGATCACGCAGTCGGCCGCAGCGTCGATGATTCGGGCATCCAGGGAATCCCGAGATTCATCGTTACTGATTGACATCATGTGTAATACTGTAACGCATGACCGCAACACGTGACCACCTCGAACCGCCGATGAAGTGGAACGCCTGGGGTGACCCTGCTGCCGCCAAGCCACTGTCCGACGGCATCCGCGGCCTGCTGACCGCGGCCCTCGGTATCGACGCCAACCCGGTCGACGAGCTCGAGGCCGATCAGGTCACGTTGCGTCCCCCTGCCCTGACCGACGCCGACCGCGTCGCGCTCGCGGCCATCGTCGGCGATGAGTTCTGCCGCACCGACGCTCACGACCGCCTGCTGCGCGCCGGCGGCAAGTCGACGCTGGACCTGCTGCGCCGGAAGGACACCGGCGAGCAGGATGCGCCCGACGCGATCCTGTTGCCGGGCAACGAAGAACAGATCGCGGCCATCCTCGGCTACTGCACCGAGCACCGCATCGCGGTCGTCCCGTTCGGCGGCGGCACCAGCGTGGTCGGCGGAGTCGACCCGATCCGCGACGGCTTCAACGCCGTTGTCTCGCTCGATCTACGCCGCCTGGACCGGCTGGTCGCCATCGACAAGGAGACCGGCGAAGCTGAGCTCGAAGCCGGCGTCACCGGCCCGCAAGCCGAGGAACTCCTTGGCGCGGAAGGCTTTTCTCTCGGCCACTTCCCGCAGAGCTTCGAATTCGCCACCATCGGCGGGTTCGCTGCGACGCGGTCGTCGGGGCAGAACTCCGCGGGCTACAGCCGGTTCGACGACATGGTGCGCGGCCTGACGGTCGTCACCCCGGCCGGCGTCCTCGACCTGGGCCGTGCGCCCGCATCGGCGGCCGGTCCCGACCTGCGTCAGCTGATCGTCGGCTCGGAGGGCACCTTCGGCGTCATCACCCGCGTGCGGGTGCGCGTGCATCCGGTGCCCGAGACGACCCGCTACGAAGCGTGGTCCTTCCCCGACTTCGCCACCGGCGCGGCGGCATTGCGGGCGGTCGTCCAGACCGGCACCGGCCCGACGGTCATCCGACTGTCCGACGAGGTCGAGACCGGCATCAACCTGGCGACCACCGAGAGCATCGGCGAGCAGACCATCACCGGCGGCTGCCTGGCCATCACGCTGTTCGAAGGCACTGCCGCACACACCGAAAGCCGCCACGACGAAACCCGCGCGCTGCTGGCCGCCCAGGGCGGCACCTCGCTCGGCGAGGCCCCCGCCCGCGCCTGGCAGCACGGCCGGTTCGGCGCCCCGTACCTGCGTGACTCGCTCTTGAGCGCCGGCGCGCTGTGCGAGACCCTGGAGACCGCGACGACGTGGTCCAACGTGCCCGCGCTCAAGGCGGCCGTCACCGAGGCGCTGACCACCTCGCTTCAGGAAAGCGGCACACCGGCTCTGGTGATGTGCCACATCTCGCACGTCTACCCCACCGGTGCCTCGCTGTACTTCACCGTTGTCGCCGGCCAGCGCGGCAACCCCATCGAGCAGTGGCGCGCGGCGAAAACCGCTGCGTCCGAGGCGATGGTGCGCTGCGGCGCCACCATCACCCACCACCACGCGGTCGGCGCCGACCACAAACCGTGGATGACGGCCGAGGTCGGCGAGCTCGGTGTCGAGGTGCTGCGCGCGGTCAAGAACGTGCTCGATCCCGGCGGAATCCTCAACCCCGGCAAGCTGATCCCGTGAGGATCACGCTGCTGACCAACCCGGCGTCCGGCCAGGGTCGGGGCTCCGCGGCAGCCCAGCGGGCCGTCGCACGACTGCAGCGCCGCGGCGTCGACGTGGTCGAGCTGATCGGATCCGATGCCGCCCACGCCCGTCAACTGCTCGACGAAGCACTGGACCACGGCACCGACGCGGTGGTGGTGGCCGGCGGCGACGGCATCATTTCGCTTGCGCTGCAAGCACTTGCACAGGGCGACGTGCCACTGGGGATCATTCCCGCCGGCACCGGCAATGACCATGCCCGTGAATTCGGGATTCCCCGGGACGACCCCGAAGCCGCCGCGGACATCGTCGCGACGGGCAAGACCCGGACGATCGACCTCGGCCGGATCGACGGATCGAATGGCACGGTGCGGTGGTTCGGCACGGTGATGTCGGCGGGATTCGACTCGCTGGTCACCGACCGAGCCAACCGGATGACGTGGCCGCGCGGCCGGATGCGCTACAACGCGGCAATGCTGGTCGAACTGTCACAGTTGCGGCTGCTGACGTGCCGGGTGAGCTTCGACGGCGGCCCCGAGACCGAAATGCCGATGACCCTGGCGACATTCGGCAATGGCCGAAGCTACGGCGGCGGCATGCTGATCTGCCCGGGCGCCGACCTCAACGACGGCCTGCTCGACGTCACCATGGCGGCTTCGGCTTCACGGACCAAGTTGATCCGGCTGTTCCCGACGGTGTTCAAGGGCACGCACGTGCACCTCGACGAGGTGACCACGCGGCGGGCACGCACGGTAACCATCGACGTGCCCGGGATAAACGCCTATGCCGACGGCGAATTCGTCTGCCCGCTGCCGGTGACGGTGTCCGCGGTACCGGACGCGCTGCGGGTCCTGGTTCCGTAACCCGACTTTCAGTCCTGCGTGGCCGCAAGGAGCCCAAGCAGATTCATCAACCGGGTGATGGCACCGGTGACCGGTCGCGCCGGCAGCGTCGGATCGACCGCACGCTGAATCCCCAGCCCGATGCCGGCGCTGAGGAACAGGTTGCCGATGTCATCGAAGCTGTCCATCACGCCGACAGCGACGAGCTGCTCTTCGTCGAGCCCCAAATCGACTGCCAGGGAACGCAACACGTCGACGACCATCTGGGCCGCTTCGTTGCGTAGCGCCGTGACCATCTGCCCCAGCTCGGGATCGTTGCGCGACAGCACCACGAATTCGAGTTCGAGCATCGTCCAGCCCACGTCGCCGGCGGTGCGTTCCAGCCAGGCGTTCACCGCCTCGACGCGGCTCGGGATGTCGGCATCGGACATCGCCAGCTGGGACATCTCGGAGAACTTCTCGCGGTGGATGGCTTCGAGCACCTCCCGGCACAAGATGGGCTTGCTGCCGAAATTCGAGTACACCGCGCCCTTGCTGTAGCCCGCGTCGTCGGCGATGTCGTCGAGGCTGGTGGACGCATATCCGTGCTTGAGGAACCGGGCCTTCGCCGCGTCGAGTAGCTCGGCGCGCGTCTGTTCCTGACGCTGCACCCTGGTCAATCGCGGCATGCGTTGATACTACTGGTTTGCGATACCGAGGGTACTAGCTTTACTCTGAGAATTCGGATACCGTGAGTATTCCATTGGGTCGGCAAGGCCCCTACCAGCAGATTCGAGGCTATCGATGCAGCTAGCACGACGTTCAATCGCAGTCGACGGTGCCACCGTCGTCATCACCGGGGGCGCCAGGGGTATCGGCGCCAAGACTGCCGAGCTCTTCTCGCAGCACGGCGCCAACGTGTGGATCGGCGACGTGGACGCCGATATCGCCGATCAGACAGCCCGCACCATCCCCCGCTGTCGCAGCGCCCGTCTCGACGTCACCCGGCGCGACTCCTGGGACCAGTTCGTCGGGCAGGTGCTCAAAGAGTCCGGCCGCATCGACGTCCTGGTGAACAACGCCGGCGTGATGCCGCTGGGCGCCTTCGAGTCCGAAGCCGAGTCGACGACCGACCTGATTCTCGACGTCAACGTGCGGGGTGTGCTCAACGGCATGCGCGCCGTGATCCCCTTCATGATCACCCGCGGCCGTGGCCACGTCGTCAACGTCGCCTCGATGGCCGGCATGATCCCCATCCCGGGCATGGTCACCTATAACGCCAGCAAGTTCGCCGCGGTCGGCGCGTCACTGGCGGCGCGCAGCGAGTACGCCGGCACCGGCGTCACCGTGTGCGCGGTGCTGCCCTCGGCGGTGCGCACCGAACTCTCATCGGGCGTCCAACTCGGCGGCGGCATGCCGACGGTCGACCCCGAAGATGTGGCGCAGGCGGTCCTGAAGACGTTGCGCACCAAGGCCGCTCGCACGTCGGTGCCCGAATGGGTGGCACCCGGCTGGGCGTTGGTCGACGCACTGGTCCCGGAGTTCGTCCAACGCGCGGCGCGCTCGCTCATGGATGACCGGCGGGCACTGACCGCCATGGATCCCGTCGGCCGGTCGGCCTACCTGGACCGGATCGAGCGGCAGTCGAAAGAGCATGCCGCCGAATCGGACTCGGAGCTGCAGGCGTGAAGCGGGCACTGGTCATCGGCTGCGGCGGAACCATCGGCGGCGCGTGGATTGTCGCGGCACTGCACGCGCTGCAGGAGCAGACGGGTTGGGATCCCCGCGATGCAACCGTGCTGCAAGGCACGTCGGCGGGTGCCGAGATCGTGACGATGCTCGGCGGCGGAGCATCCGTCGACGATCTGGTGGCGATGCACCGCGGCACCAGCACCGACGAACGGCTGAGTCGGCACATCGACGCCATGCCGCCGAGCCTGCCTCCCCTGCCGGCGCTCCGCCTGCTGAACCCGGCGCTGCTGCGCAGCCAATCCGGCCTGGCCGCGGTGACCGGTATCGCGCCCACCGGGCGCGGCGACGCAACATGGCTGCAGCGCTTGGCAGCTGGATTCGCCAATGCCTCCGGTTGGGTGGATCATCCGGGGGCCCGCATGGTGGCCTTCGACTACCAGCGCGGCGAGCGGGTGGCTTTCGGCGCGCCCGGTGCGCCGAAAGTAACTGCGGGCGAAGCACTTCGGGCGTCCTGGGGCGTCCCCGGCTGGATGCCCCCGGTCAGCATCGGCGACCGCAAGTTCGTCGACGGCGGCGCCGCGTCCACCGCGTCGGTCGACCTCATCGGCCATGACGAAGCCGACCTGATCTACGTCATCACCCCGATGGCCTCCGAAAGCGGCGTTCGCGCACCGGGATTCGGGGGCATCCTCGAACATCGGTTGCTGCGCCGCCCGATGTCCACGGTGCTGGACGCCGAGATCGCCGCCACGCGCGCCCGTGGCACCGAGGTCGTCCTGATCCAGCCCGACGCCACCGACCTGGCCGGCCTGGGCGCCAACTTCATGCTGCGCAGCCGGCGGCGCGCAGCCTTCGAGTCCGCCATGACCACCGCACCGAACACGGTGCGTCGAGCCTGGGAGTCCTGATGAGCAAACGTGATCCGCGCATCGTCATCATCGGCGCCGGCGTAGCCGGGATCGCCTCCGCGTACACCTTCCAGCAAGCCGGGTTCACCAACTTCACCATCCTGGAGAAGGGTTCCGACGTCGGCGGAGTCTGGCACTGGAACCGCTATCCCGGACTGACGTGTGATGTGCCGTCGCACATCTACCAGTTCGCCTTCGCCCCCAAACCCGACTGGAGCCACGTCTGGGCCGGCGGCGAGGAGATTCAGGAGTATCACCGGGACGTCGTCACGCGGTTCGGCCTCGACCAGCACCTGCGGCTCAACACCGAAGTCAAGGCCTTGCACTACGACCAGGACGAGCACACCTGGACCGTCACCACCGAGAACGAAACGCTCACAGCCGATTTCGTCATCTGCGCCACCGGCGTGCTGCACCACCCCTTCACCCCGGACATCCCCGGCATGGACACCTTCGAGGGCGCTGTCGTACACACCGCGCGGTGGGACCCCGAGCTGGAGACCGCCGGCAAGCGCATCGCCGTGATCGGCACCGGATCCACCGGAGTGCAGGTGGTCTCGGCACTGCAGCCGAAGGCCGGCAAGCTGCTGCACTTCGCCCGGTCGCCGCAGTGGATGCTGTGGGCACCGATGAAACTGCCTCAGCTGGGTGTCGTCACCGCGCTGCTGCGCGCCATGCCTCAGCTGTATCAGGCTGTTGCCGAGCGCATTCCGCTCTGGGGATCCAGCGTTCTCGTCGACATCGTGACCAAACCGACCTGGCGCCGCAAGCTGGTACAGCAATACGCCCGCCTCAGCCTGCGGGCCCAGATCCGCGACCCGAAGCTGCGTGCCGAGCTCACCCCCGACTACCAGCCGCTGTGCAAGCGCCAGGTGCTGTCGGGCACGTACTACCAGGCGATCACCGCCCCCAACGCCCAATTGGTCACCGATCGCATCGCCGAATTCACCCCCACCGGCATCCGCACCACCGACGGCGAACACCACCGGATCGATATCGCCGTGCTGGCCACCGGTTTTCAGGCGCACAACTACATGCGCCCGATGCAGGTGGTGGGCCGTGACGGTCTCACCCTGGACGACGCCTGGGTGAAAGGCCCTCGCGCCTACCGGATGACCGCGATCCCGGGCTTCCCGAATCTGTTCACCGTGCTCGGCCCGAACTCGCCGACCGGGTCCATCTCACTGCAGTACACCGCGGAACTGACGGCGCGGTACATCGTGAAGTGGCTCAAGCGTTTCGAGCGCGGCGAGATCAACGAGGTCGAGGTGACCGACGAGGCCACCGACGAATTCAACGCCGCGGCAGTCGAAGCCATGGAGCCGACGGTGTGGAACACCGGCTGCAATTCGTGGTACTTCAGCGAGGGCGGCACCATCGATCTGTGGCCGTTCGACCGCGGGACGCTGACCAAGATGCTGACCGAGCCACAGCCGGAGCACTACCGGGTCAGCTGAGTCAGCGCTGGTAGTCGTCGTCGGCGACGTGTTCCAACCAATCGACGACCTCGCCGTCGGCCACCGACTGAATCGCGATGCGCGTGAAACCTGCATGTGTTCTCCTTCAAATGGTTTCGGATTGCTCGACGGCCTGCGCCGGCGTACCGGCCCACGACGCGAGCAGATCAAGGGCATGTGCAGTCGGCGACGCGGGCTCGGCGACATAGACGGTCAGCGTGAGCCCGGGATCGGAGATCATGTCGACACTCTCGTAGGCCAGCTCCAGGTTGCCGACGACCGTGTGATGGAAATGCTTGATTCCGGCGCCATGCAGACGCACATTGTGGGAACTCCAGCGCCGCCGGAATTCCTCACTGCGGGTGGATAATTCGCCAACCAGATCATGCAGTGCTTTGTCGTGCGGATCGCGCCCGGCCTCGGTGCGCAGAATCGCGACGCAGGTGTCGGCGGCGGTGCCCCAGTCCGGATAGAAACGATGCGCGTCGTCGTTCAGGAAGGTGTAGCGAGCGAAATTCGGCACATCTCCCGGCTCGCCGTCATAGAGGTCGGCATGCATGGCACGGCCCAGATGGTTGGTGGCCAGCAGATCCATGCGGCCGTTACGGATGATGGCCGGCGGCTGGATGCCGTCGAGCACCCACTGCAGCGCGGGCCGCGGAATCCAGCGCGCCGTCGGCCGGCGCCGCGGCCGCATCCCCGCGCTCGTTCCGTCGGCGGCATGGGCGAGATGGAACAGGTGTGCACGTTCGGCATCATCGAGTTGCAGCGCCCGGGCCAGCGCGTCGAGCACCGACGCCGAAACACCGCCCAGTGACCCACGTTCCAGCTTGGAGTAGTACTCGACGCTGACACCGGCCAGCGCGGCGACCTCGCCCCGGCGCAGGCCCGGCACCCGGCGGTGGCCACTCACCGGCAGCCCCGCCTGCTGCGGGGTGACTTTGGCGCGTCGCGAGGTCAGGAACTCACGCACCTCGTCTCGGTTGTTCACCCTGTCGACGGTACGACGGGAATCGGGTTCGAGGGATGCCCTGTCAGTGCACGTCTCGTCAGTGACTCCCTGACGCCGCCGGATTCGCGTTGCCTGGTGAGCATGCAATACACAACACAACCGACCCGGCTCCCGAAGCTGGTGTACGTCGTGGCAGCCGGCATCTTCCTGATGGGGACGACGGAGTTCATGCTGGCCGGCCTACTCCCCGATGTGGCATCCGACCTCGGCGTCGATGTCACCCGCGCCGGCCTGCTCATCACCGCGTTCGCAGTCGGAATGATCGTCGGCCCGCCGGTGATGGCGCTGGCGACGCTGCGACTGCCCGCGCGCGCAACGCTCATCGGCGCGTTGACGGTGTTCGCGGCAGGGCATGTCGTCGCCGCACTCAGTGATTCGTTCGCCGTCGTGACGGTCTCGCGAGTGATCACCGCACTGGCCACCGGTACCTTCTGGGCGGTCGGCGCGGTGGTCGCCACCGCGGTGGCGGGTCCCGGTGCCAGCGCCCGGGCCTTGGCAGTCATGTCGGGTGGCCTGAGTCTCGCAGTGGTCGCCGGTGTACCGCTCGGCACTTTCGCGAGCTTGTTCATGGGCTGGCGCGGACCATTCTGGATGCTGGCGGCGCTGGCGTTGGTCATCGGTGTCGCTGTGCTGCGGTTGGCGCCCGCGACTGTCGGCGAAGCGTCGTCCGAAGTGTCGGTGCGCAGTGAAATCGCAGCGCTGCGCCCGTGGCGGACCTGGGTCGTGCTTGCGGTCATCGTGCTCGCTCAGGCCGGGTTTCTCGGCATGTACAGCTTCATCAGCCCGCTGCTGACGGACCGCGCCGGTATCCCACTGTCGCTGGTGCCCGTGGTGCTGGTCGCGTTCGGCATCGGTGCGCTGATCGGCACCGCGGTCGGTGGCCGCTTCGGCGACCGACACCCGTTGGCCACGATCGCGGTCGCGGTGGCATCGTCGGCGGCCGGAATGCTGGTCCTGGCCATCACCGCCCAGCACTCCGTCATGGCGGTCGTGATGGTCGTGCTCCTGGGTGCCTGCGGCCTGGGAGCCAATCCGGTGCTGATCGCCCAGACGCTGCAGCATGCCGGCGGTTCCGCCCTGGCGTCATCGCTCGCCACAGCCGCATTCAACCTCGGCACCGCCGGCGGCTCCGCCCTGGCCGCAGCCACCCTGTCGAGCTCGTTGGGCGTGACCGGACCGGCGGTTCTCGGTGCCGCGATCACGGGATCGGCACTCATCCCACTCGCAGTCCTGATCGCGCGCCGGCCCCGACCCCATGCCATACGCCCCGCGCACGAGTCCGCCGCCGTCGCCGTCGCCGTCGCATGAGCCACTACCCCAGGAGCTTCCAAATGACTTCCACCGGAACCACTTTCGTTCGACGCCCCATGATGCGGCTGGCCGCAGGTGCAGTGCTACTCGCGCTGCTGGCGGCATCTGGTTGCGAGTCGAAAAAGCCCAACGCCACCACACCACCGAGCCTGGCACCGGGCGACATCTCCAGAGGCGCCGACAATTTCTACGTGAGCGACCGGGTCGACGTGCAGAAGGTGACGTTCACGAATCAGTATCGGATGAACGTCACCGGCAATTTGTTCGTCCCGAAAGGCCTGAACCGCAACGAGAAATCCGCGGCTCTCGTCGTCGGACACCCCATGGGAGCGGTCAAGGAACAGAGCGCCAACCTGTACGCCACCAAGATGGCAGAGCAGGGATTCGTCACGATGTCACTGGATCTGTCGTTCTGGGGCGAGAGCGAAGGCCAGCCGCGCAACGCCGTGTCGCCGGACATCTACGCCGAGGATTTCAGCGCCGCCACGGATTACCTGCGCGCTCAGCCGTTCGTAGACCGGGAGCGGATCGGCGCGATCGGGGTCTGCGGCAGTGGCAGTTTCGTGATCAGCGCCGCCAAGATCGACCCCCGCATCAAGGCCGTCGCCACCGTCAGCATGTACGACATGGGCGCCGCCAACCGTGACGGTCTGCGCAACGGCCTCAGCCCGGCGCAGCGCCAACAGATCATCGCGCAGGCCGCACAACAACGCGATGTCGAATTCGCTGGAGGCCAAACGGAATTCACGTCCGGCACACCGGAAGAGCTCACCTCGCAGTCGACACCGATCGAGCGCGAGTTCTACGACTTCTACCGCACCGCACGCGGCTACCGCGCGAACACCACAACGCATCCGACGCTGACCAGCAACGTCAAATTCATGAACTTCTACCCGTTCAACGACATCGAGACCATCTCGCCGCGCCCGATGCTGTTCATCACGGGCGATCACGCCCATTCACGGGAGTTCAGCGAGGACGCCTACCGGCTGGCGGCCGAACCCAAACAACTGGTCGTCCGTCAAGGAAAGCTGACGGCCCCCATCCGAACATGTCAAGGGAGACCAGCGCGCGCTAGCCGACGCCCCGGTTCAGCCAGCTGACTTCGCCGACCTCGGCGCCGCCGCCGCGGTAAGGCTCCAGAGCCTCGTCCCAGGCGGTGCCGAGCACGGTGTCGAGTTCGGCGGCGAGCGTGTCGGCGCCCGACGACATGAGCGTGCGCAGGCGCTGCTCGCCGACCATGGTGTCACCGTTGGCGCTCATCGAACCGCTCCACAGGCCCAGGGTCGGGGTGTGGCACCAGCGATGTCCATCGACGCCTGCGCTCGGGTCCTCGGTCACCTCGAAGCGCAGCACTGTCCACGAGCGCAGGGCGCTGGCGAGCTGGGCTCCGGTGCCGACGGGCCCCATCCAGTTGGTGATGGCGCGCAGCTGACCGGGCATGGCGGGTTGGGGCGTCCATTTCAGGTTCGCCCGCGCCGACAGGGTCGACGACAGCGCCCACTCAACGTGCGGGCATACCGCCGCGGGAGAGGCGTGGATGTACACCACGCCAGTCGTCGCGTCGGCGAGTTGGTTCGACGCACGCATCATCTGCTCCTTCAGCTACACGAGGGACGTCTTCCCCAACGACCTGGTGTTGCCGAAATGTTGCAGTTGTTTAGTGCGTGTCTATTGTGCCGTGTGAGACCCCTGTTGCGCTAGTCTGTCGCGCAATCTCTCAGCGCAGCCTCAGAAACACACGCCCAGTGTTGACTTGTGGTCGGAGAATCGGGCGGACCTCGAACACAAGCCAACACTCGAACGGAGTGTCAGGCCGCCATCTATCTTCTAACGGTGACTGCCCTGGACCGGTTCTTCGAGATCTCCGCGCGCGGCTCGACCGTCGCCGCTGAACTGCGCGGCGGCGCGGTGACCTTCATCGCGATGGCGTACATCATCGTGCTGAACCCCATCATCCTGTCGAGCACGGCAGATATCGCCGGGCACAAGCTCGCGTTCGGCCAGGTCTCCGCGGTGACGTCGCTCGCGGCCGGCGCCATGACGATCCTGTTCGGCGTCGTTGCCCGCCTCCCCTTCGCGTTCGCCGCCGGGCTGGGCATCAACTCGTTCCTGGCCAGCTCCGTGGTGGGCGTCCTGACCTGGCCGGAAGCCATGGGGCTGGTGGTGATCGAAGGCCTGATCATCGTCGCGATGGCGGTCACAGGCCTGCGCCGCATGATCTTCGACGCGGTGCCCATGCCGCTGAAACTGGCCATCACCGCAGGCATCGGGCTGTTCATCATGTTCATCGGACTGGTCAACGCCGGTTTCGTCGCGTCGACGGGCCATCCGTCGCCGCCGCTGGGACTGGGCGCCGGCGGCAGCGGATCGGTCCGCGCGATCCCCACCCTCGTCTTCGTGTTCACCCTGCTGACCTCAGGTGTCCTGGTGGCGCGCAAGGTGCGCGGCGGCATCCTGATCGGCCTGATCTCGGGTACCGCGCTGGCCGCGATCATCGAGGCGATCTGGCACCTCGGCTCGGCCACCGAAAAGCCGGGCGGCTGGAGCCTGTCGGTGCCGACGCTGTCCGGTTCCCCGTTCGCGGTGCCCAACCTGTCGCTGATCGGTCACGTGGACTTCGGCAGCTTCGGCCGGATCGGCGCCATCGCCGCACTCATGCTGGTGTTCACGCTGCTGTTCACCAACTTCTTCGACGCCATGGGCACCATGACGGGCCTGTCGCGGCAGGCCGGTCTGGCCGATGAACACGGCAACTTCCCGCGCCTGCAGTCGGCACTGGTGATCGAGGGCACCGGTGCGGTCGTCGGCGGCGCGGTGTCGGCGTCATCCAACACGGTGTTCGTCGAATCCGGCACCGGCATCGGCGAAGGCGCCCGCACCGGCCTGGCGAGCCTGGTGACCGGCGGATTGTTCTTGGCCGCAATGTTCTTGACCCCGCTGACGGAGATCGTGCCCACCGAGGTCGCGGCCGCCGCGCTGGTGATCGTCGGCACCCTGATGGTCTCGGTGCTGCGCGAGATTGACTTCTCCGACTTCTCGGTGGCGCTGCCGGTGGTGCTGACCGTGGCCGTGATGCCGCTGTCCTACTCGATCGCCAACGGCATCGGCGTCGGCTTCATCGCGTGGGCGGTGCTGCGCGCGGCGTCGGGCCGCATCAAGGAGATCAGCCCGCTGCTGTGGATCGTCGCCGCCGGGTTCCTGCTGTTCTTCGCGCGCGGCTGGATCGACAGCATGATCGGCGTCGTCCGCTAAGCGAACTCCCCTAGCCGGCGAACTCGCGCAGCACAGCGGCGGACACCTCGGGCCACACCGCGTGCGTCCAGTCCCCGAAATCGCGGTCGGTCAGCACGATCAGCGCCAGGTCTACTTCCGGATCGACCCAGAGGAACGTGCCGGACTGGCCGAAGTGGCCGAACGTCCTCGCCGAGTTGCCCGCAGCCGTCCAGTGCGGGCTCTTGCCGTCCCGGATCTCGAAGCCCAGACCCCAGTCGTTGGGCCGCTGCGATCCGAATCCCGGCAGCACGCCGTCCAGGCCGGGGAACTGCACCGAGATCGCGTCGGCATGCATCGGTGCCGACACCAGAGCCGGACGCAGCAGGTCACCGGCGAACGCCGCGAGATCGGTCACGGTCGACCAGGCGCCGTAACCCGCGGTGTCGGACCCACCCGGCAGGTCGGAATCACTCATGCCCAGTGGCTCGAATACCGCTTCGCGCAGGTACTGCCCGAATTCGATGCCCGACTCGTGTTGCAGCACGTGAGCCAGGACCGCGAACCCGGCGTTGGAGTAGATGCGCCGGGAGCCGGGCGTGGCAATGGCGTCGGGCGTCAGCATCGCCAGCCCCGAGGTGTGCGCAAGCAGGTGCCGCACCGTCGACCCCGGCGGGCCGGCCGGGGTGTCCAAGTCGACGACGCCCTCTTCGACCGCGATCTGCGCGGCGCGGGCCACCAGCGGCTTGGTCACCGACGCGAGCCGGAACGCCCGGTCGACGGGTCCGTGCGCGGCGAGCACACCCGCCGGCGACACGACCGCGGCCGCGGCACTCGGTACCCGCCAGGAATCAAGTAGCTCGAGTGCGGTCACATCACGACCCTGTCATAGGACAAAATGTCCACGGGCGAGGGCCAACGCACCGTTAACCAGACATTTGTCTGGACACTATTCCAATAATTGCGCGAGGCATTAGGTTATAGCCATGAGTCAGACAGTGCGTGGTGTGATTTCCCGGGCCAAGAAGCAGCCCATCGAACTGGTCGACATCGTCATCCCCGATCCCGGACCCGGCGAGGTCGTCGTCGACATCATCGCTTGCGGCGTGTGCCATACCGACCTCACCTACCGTGAGGGCGGCATCAACGACGAATACCCGTTCCTGCTCGGCCACGAGGCCGCGGGCACCGTCGAGTCGGTCGGCGCGGGCGTCACGCACGTCGAGCCGGGCGACTTCGTCATCCTCAACTGGCGGGCCGTCTGCGGCGAGTGCCGGGCCTGCAAGCGCGGCCGCCCGCACCTGTGCTTCGACACGTTCAACGCCACCCAGAAGATGACGCTGACCGACGGCACCGAACTGACCCCCGCCCTGGGCATCGGCGCCTTCGCCGACAAGACCCTCGTGCATGAGCGCCAGTGCACCAAGGTCGATTCCGAAGCCGACCCGGCCGTCGCCGGGCTGCTGGGCTGCGGCGTGATGGCCGGCATCGGCGCCGCCATCAACACCGGCAACGTGTCCCGCGACGACACCGTCGCGGTCATCGGCTGCGGCGGCGTCGGTGACGCGGCCATCGCCGGTGCGGCGCTGGTCGGCGCCAAGCGGATCATCGCCGTCGACACCGACAACAAGAAGCTGCACTGGGCCCGCGAATTCGGCGCCACCCACACCATCAACGCCCGCGACCTCGACCCCGTCGAGACCATCAAGGACCTGACCGACGGCAACGGCGCCGACGTGGTGATCGACGCCGTCGGCCGGCCCGAGACCTGGAAGCAGGCGTTCTACGCCCGCGACCTCGCGGGAACCGTTGTGCTCGTTGGTGTTCCGACGCCCGACATGAAGCTCGAGATGCCGCTGGTGGACTTCTTCTCCCACGGCGGCGCCCTCAAGTCGTCCTGGTACGGCGACTGCCTGCCCGAGCGCGACTTCCCCACCCTCATCAGCCTGTACCTGCAGGGCCGGCTGCCGCTGGACAAGTTCGTCAGCGAGCGCATCGGGCTCGACCAGATCGAAGATGCCTTCCACAAGATGCACAGCGGTGAGGTGCTGCGGTCGGTGGTGGTCCTGAAGTGAGCAATATCCAGCGGGTAGTCACCAGCGGCACCTTCAGCCTGGACGGCGGCACCTGGGACGTCGACAACAACATCTGGCTCGTGGGCGGGTCTGCACCCACGGCCACAACGACCACATCACGGTCGCCCCGGAGCTGTCGGCAGCGCTCGACGCCCCGGTGCTGCTGCATCCGGCCGACGAGATGCTGTGGCGGGTCGTCCACCCGGACAACCCTTTTCACACCGTGGGCGACGACCAGGTGCTCACCGTCGGCGGGCTCGAGATCAAGGCCATCCACACTCCCGGGCACTCCCCCGGTTCGGTGTGCTGGCACATCCCGGAACTGGGGGCGGTGATCTCCGGCGACACCCTGTTCCACGGCGGCCCCGGCGCGACCGGCCGCTCGTACTCGGATTTCCCGACCATCCTGGCGTCGATCTCAGACAAGCTCGGCAAGCTGCCCGACGACACCGTCGTCTACACCGGGCACGGTGACACCACCACCATCGGCGGCGAGCTGGTCAACTACGACGAATGGGTGGCCCGCGGCCACTAGCCGAGGTCTATCTCGAAGGCGCTGCGCTGAATCGGGCGTCGCGCCCGTGACGCCCACACCCGCGCGAGGACCAGCACGACGGTCGCCCCACCGAAGGTCACGCCGAACACCAGCGGCAGGTGCCCATACGGGGTGTCGTGTCCGAACGCGAGCGTCGGGTTGACGTAGGCGGTCACGTTGCCGTCGGTGGTGATGGCGTAGTCGCCCTCTGCCGCGACCTGCGCAAACCAGACCCGGACGTGGGCGTCGTTGTTGATGGTCGTGCTGCCGCTGATGTCCTCGGTCAGCGCCGGGTCCGGCACGCCGGTCGGCGGCACGATGCCGATCGACATCTTCGGGACGGGAAGCCCGCCGCCACTGCCGATCACCATCGTGTGCAAGCTGATGGTCGCGGTGCCGGCCGGCAGGTGCACTGTGCCCGAACCGGGGATCGGAACCTCGCCGTAGGCATCGAAATCGTCGAAGACGAACGCGTTGAGGATGAGCGCGACGATGAATGCGACGGCCGCCATGACCATCGTCGTAACGGCGGCCACGGTGAGCACCCTCGGCGCAGTCCAGCGACTCATGCCCGCAGTCTGTCACGCGCTCAAGCGGTTGAGGCGCTACCGTGAGACATGCCCGAGTCCAGCGTGGTGGTGCAGCCCGACCCGCTCGGGAGCTCGCGTCTGCAGACCGTCGGACTCCGCACGGCCACAAAGCTTTTCGAACAGGCTGCCGCCGAGGTGCCGCTCCCGGCGGCACCGCATCCGGTGGTGATCGCCGAGTACGGCTCGGGCAACGCGCATAACGGCCTGCTGCCGATCGGCGCGGGCATCGCCGCCTTGCGCAAACGTATCCGGCCCGAGCATCCCATCGTGGTGACGCACACCGACATCCCCGACAACGATTTCAGCGCCCTGTTCCGGACCCTGCGCGACGACCCGTTCAGCTACCTGCGCACCGACCGGGCCACGTACGCCTCGGCGGTGGGGCGTTCGTATCTCAGCCAGATTCTGCCGTCGGACGGCGTGCACGTGGGATGGTCGGCGTGGGCCATCCACTGGCTCAGCCGCATGCCGGCCGACATCCCCGATCACGTCCAGGCGTCCTTCAGCGCCGACGCCCAGGTGCGCGCCGCGTGCGCACGGCAGGCGGCGCACGACTGGCACGAATTCATCGCATTCCGCGGCCGCGAGTTGAGCCCGGGCGGGCGCCTGGTCATCATGACGATGGGTCAGCACGACGACGGACGCCCCGGTCTCGAGCCGCTTTTCGACGGGATCATGCATGCGCTGGCCGAGCTGCGGGTGCAACGGCTGGTCACCGACGATGAACTGCGGCGCATGCAGCTGCCGATCGTGGGCCGCAGTGAAGCCGACTTCCGGTCACCGTTCGCCCCGTCGGGGCGCTTCGAGCGGCTGCAGATCACCCATTTGACGGTTGCCGACGAGCCGGACCGCTTCTGGCTTCAGTACCAGAATGACGGTGACGCAACAGCTTTCGCGAAGAGCTGGGTCGGGTTCACCAGAGCGGCGGTGTTCGACACGCTCCTGGATGCGTTGGACCCGGCCGACCCGGCGAGGCGATGTCAGCTCTCCGATGCCCTGGAGGCCGCGCTGGTCGACCTGCTGTCCGCCGCACCGCGCCCGATGCCGATTCCCGTGGCGCACATCGTCGTTCAGAAACAGCTGCGCTGAGCTAGACGAAGATATCCAGGATCAGGACCGCGGCCAGGCCCGACACCGAGAGCACGGTCTCCATGATCGACCAGGTCTTGATCGTCTGGCCGACGCTGAGCTTGAAGTACTCCTTGACCAACCAGAAGCCCGCGTCGTTCACGTGCGAGAAGAACAGCGAGCCGGCACCGACGGCCAGCACCACCAACGACAGCTCGCCGGAGTCCATCCCGTGGACCAGGCCCAGAATCAGCGACGACGCCGTGATGGTGGCGACGGTGGCCGACCCGGTGGCCAGCCGGATCAGGACGGCGAGCAGCCATGCCAGCACGAGCACGGAGATGTGCACGCCTTCTGCCCAGCGCGCCAGCATCGTGCCGATGCCGGTGTCCACCAGAACCTGTTTGAATCCGCCGCCGGCGGCGACGATCAGGAAGATGCCCGCGACCGGGGGCAGGCTCGACTCGATGCACTTGGTGACCGCAGCGCGATCCATCCCCGCGCCGCGGCCGAGGGTGACGGTGCCGACCACGACGGCGATGAGCAGCGCGACCAGCGGGGTGCCCACCGCGTCGAAGATCCGGCGGAACCACTGCGTCTTGTCGTCGATGAAGATGTCGACGAGGGCCTTGCCCAGCATGAGCGCGACCGGCAGCAGCACCGAGCCCAGCGTGACGCTGAAGCGTGGTCGTTTGCCGTGTGCCCGAAGGGCTTCCGGATCGGTGTCGAAGGTGTCCGGCGCCGCGACGACGACCCATTTGCCGGCCAGCCGGCCGAACAGCGGGCCCGCGACGATGATCGTCGGAACGGCGACCAGCACCCCGAGCCCGAGCGTGACGCCGAGGTCCGCGTTGAGTAGCCCGACAGCGGTCAGCGGCCCGGGATGCGGCGGCACGAAACCGTGCATGGCCGACAGGCCCGCCAGCGCCGGGATGCCGATGGTGATCAGCGACTGCTGCGAGCGTCGGGCCACCAGATAGATGACCGGCATCAGCAGCACCAGACCGATCTCGAAGAACATCGGCAGCCCGATGATCGCGCCCACCAGCGCCATCGCCCAGGGCAGGGCGCGGGGCGAGGCGGCTCCGACGATGGTGTCGACGATCTCGTCGGCGCCACCCGAGTCGGCGAGCAGTTTGGCGAACATCGCGCCGAGGGCGATCAGGATGCCCACGCCGGCCGCCGTGCTCCCGAAGCCGTCGGAGAACGATTTGAGGACGGCGGTGAGGTTCTCTCCGGCTGTCAGTCCCACCGTCAGGCCGCCGAAGATCAGCGCCAGGAACGGGTGCAGTTTGACCAGCGTGATGAGTACGACGATGACGCTGATGCCGACGACGAACGCCAGGATCAGCTGGGTGGCCGAGCCGACGGGCTCGACGAGTTTGGGCGCGTCAGCCAGGAATGAGGTGCCCATCAGATGTTCTCCCCGTCGCTCCGCTCGCCCCGGTGGTCGCCTCCGGTGCGTGAAATGTATTCGTCGACAATCGAATCGATGCTCTGCCCGACGTCGATGACGACGCCGGCCTCATCGGCTCGCAGTGGCTCCAGGGTTTCGAACTGTGAGGCCAGCAGCGACGCCGGCATGAAGTGGCCCGGCCGGCTGGCCTGCCGGGCGCCGATGACCTCGGGGGTGCCGAACAGGTGCAGGAACTGCGTGCCCGGGCAGTGGCTGCGCAGCTGGACGCGGTACTGGTACTTGAGGGCCGAACAGCTCATCACGCCGCCGTCGCCGCAGTGCTCCCCGAGCCACCGTCCGATGGTTTCGAGCCAGGGCCGGCGGTCGTTGTCGTTCAGCGGGTGACCGGCCGCCATCTTCGCGATGTTGGCGGCGGGGTGGAAGTCGTCCGCATCGGCGAACGGCACGCGTAACCGCTGCGCGAGCGCCGCGCCGACGGTCGACTTGCCGGATCCGGAAACGCCCATGACGACGATCGGTGATGGCATCTACTACACCCGCCCTTGCTGTGGTTTGACTCACACAGCGTGGCTCAAAAGTCAGACTATTTCAAGACCCAATCGAAATAGATGAGTTTTAATCCAGCGAGGCAGAGTTATGACAGGATGTTATGCGTGGTTACGCCCTCGAACGTCAGCGCTCTGCACGACAACGTGCTGGGCGCGCTGGGGACCGCGGTGGTATCCGGTACCTACGCCCCCGGCGAGGTCATCACCCTCGAAGGCGTGAGCGCACAGCACGGGGTCTCCCGCAGTGTCGTGCGGGAAGCGATCCGGGTCCTCGAATCGATGGGGATGGTCGCCTCGCGCCGCCGGGTCGGGATCACCATTCAGCCCGCGGCGAATTGGAATGTGTTCGACCCCAGACTGATTCGCTGGCGACTCGATTCGGGCGATCGAGCCGCGCAACTGGTGTCGTTGTCGGAGCTACGCCGCGGGTTCGAACCGGTGGCGGCCGCATTGGCCGCCGAGCGCGCGAATCCACACCAGTGCCGCATCATGGCCGCCGCCGTGTCGGACATGGCTGTGCACGGTCGCGACGGCGACCTCGCCGCATATCTTCAGGCGGACAAGATCTTTCATCAGACCCTGCTGGAGGCCAGCGGCAACGAGATGTTCCGCGCGCTGAACGCGGTGGTCTCCGAGATCCTCGCCGGACGCACCCACCACGGCATGATGCCCGACTCCCCCAACCCGGCCGCCATCGCGCTGCACGACGAGGTGGCCCGCGCCGTGCGGTTGCGCGATCCGGCCGGCGCCGAACGCGCGATGCGCGCCATCATCGACGAAGCGGCCGCCGCCGTCGCCGAGGAGTCGGGGTCGGACTGACGTCCGTCAGCGGCAGCGCTTCAGACCGTCGTTGGGGTCGCAGAACAGCGGGTACTGCTGCACCGGAATCGGCAGCGGCTTCTGGAATTCCAGCCGGAAGGACTTCTTGACCATGGCCGCCTGCGCGCCGCACTGTTCGGCGTTCATGATGGTCCGGGTGCCGGTCCAGTTGGTGTCCTCGAACTCGTAGTTCTCGACGACCTTGGACTTGGATCCGTCCGGGCACGTGAAGCCCTGGAGGTCGGTCTGGGTGAACGCCCAGTGCCCCTCGCCGCCGGTCTGCCGGGCGTCGCCGCCGTAGGTTGCGCCGTACTGGTCGGACCCGATGTGCACGAGGCAACCCACCGGCAGTTCCATGTTGTTGCGCAGATCGCCAACGGTCGGGGCACAGACCGGATAGATGGTCCACACGCTGATCGGCGTGCCCTCCTGGATGAAGGTGTAGATCCCCTCGGGCAGCCGGATGTCGGCATGCGCCGGCGCAGCTGCCGAGAGGAGTGCGCCCGCTGCGGCGAAACCAAAGCTCGAAACGATAGCGAGAACACGTTTCATTTTCACCGCCTGAGTATCGCAGGCGACTCGGCCGCGGCGTGAGAAAGTCACCGTATGAGTTCACTCAGCGGGAAAGTTGCATTGATCACGGGCGCCTCGGCCGGCTTGGGCGCCGCCACGGTCAAGGTTTTCGCCGAACGCGGCGCATCGGTCTTCGGTATCGCGCGTGATGCCGAGCGGATGGCAACGGTGTTCGCCGACGCCTACGGCGACGAGCCCGGTGGCGCGTTCTCTGCGGTGGACATCAGCACGGCCGACGCCTGCCGGCAGGCCGTCGAGGACTGCATCGCGAAGTTCGGCCGGCTGGACGTGCTGGTGAACGTGGCGGGATTCCACGTGATGCGGCACACCCTGTCGGTGACCGATGACGACTGGGACCGCGACCTCGCGGTGAACCTGAACGGCCCGTTCTATCTGACCCGGGCGGCGCTGCCGCAGCTGCTGGAGAACGGCGGCAACATCGTCAACGTCTCGTCGATCGCGGGGGTCGAAGGCGAGATCTACTCGGCCGGCTACTGCGCCGCCAAGCATGGGCTGATCGGGCTGACGCGGGCGCTGGCCGTGGAATACACCAAGGAAAAACTGCGGGTCAACGCGGTGTGTCCGGGTGGCATGCTGACCGCCCAGGTCACCGAGTTCGCGGCACCCGAGAACGCCGACTGGGATCTGATCATGCGGATCGCCGCTCCGCGTGGCTTCATGGAGCCGCGGGACGTGGCGAACGTCATCGCGTTCCTGGCCAGCGACGACGCCGCCGCGATTCACGGTTCGGTGTACCGCGTCGACAACGGCAAGGGCCCGGCCTGACCTTGGGTCAGGCGCGGGGCAACCCTGGCGGCTAGTGCGCGAGCGCGACCAGCAGGTCGTGCTTCTCCGGGCAATACGTGTCGAACGCGGCGTTGAGGAACTGGTAGACCTGCTGCTCCGAGCTGCTGTTGCGCGGCAGGTTCTTCTTCAGGAACGCCGCCGAGTCGGTGGCGCTGTGGTCGACGTTGTTGTCGAGCCGCTGGCAGGTGATCTTGCCGATCCAGGCGTTGTAGTCCTTGGGACCGTAGATCCCATAGGTGTGCAGCTGGTTGGCGAAATCGGTGTCGGGGTCGGCCTGAGCAGGGACGGCCATCGTGATTGCTGCCGCCGCGGCGCCCGCAACTGCGACCAGAGTGCGTGCCTTCATGTGACGGAGTCTATTCGTGCTGGTTGCCATCTGCCCCTGCTCCCTGAACAGTCGTCGCCGCATGTTCAATCCCATTGAACTGCTGCGTATTTGGTTCGATCCGCTGCGCACTACCGGCTACGGTGATACGAGCCACCCACAGCGGGAGGTTTCCCATGATTAACTTAACTGGTCTAATCTAACACTTAAATGACCTAATCTGTCTCGGTCAGGGTCAGGAAGCGGGGAGCAGCAAGTGCAGTCGACCATGGTGTTCGCAGCGTGATCGGCACTGCGCTCAAGAAGGCGTGGATCCCGCTGCTCATCCTCGCCGTGGCCCTCGTCGCCGGTTTCACCGTGCAACGCGTCCGCGGCTACTTCGGCCAGAACCCCGTCATCGTCACCCCACGCAACTTCGCCGACGACGCCAAACCGTTCAAGCCCAAGGTCGTCACCTACGAGATCACCGGCGAACCCGGCGCCTACGCCGACATCAACTACCTCGACCTGGACGCCAAGCCGCAACGCGTCGACCACGCCACGCTCCCCTGGAAACTCGTCCTGTCCACCACCGCACCGGCAGCGTCGCCCAACATCGTCGCCCAAGGCGACGGTGACTCCATCACCTGCACCGTCCACGTCGACGACGAACTCAAAGACACCCGCACCTCCACGGGCGTGCACGCCCAGACCTT
>NZ_JBFUJW010000015.1:0-194778 GCF_056555145.1 Mycolicibacterium sp. P4_G11 | reverse complement strand
CCGGGGTCGCCCGCGGGTGCGGCCGGGTCGGGTGCGGGGGGCGGCGGGGCCCACGGCGGCGGAGCGGCATCGACCGGCGGTGCCGGCTCGGGGGCAGGTGCCGGAGCGGGTGCCGGAGCGGGCGCGGGAGGCGGCGGCACCGGATCGGCGTAGGAGATCGCGCTCGGCAGGGCGATGGCCGCGGCCGCCGCACCTGCCACAGCGGCAGTCAGGGATTTCGGAAGTCGTTTGCGGGCAGTTGTCCGCGCATCCGGGTGTCGCATGGGGACGAAAATACAGTGTTACCGGCGTGACGCAAGTGCGAGTTGCGGCTATTTCTCTCCCGGGTTGGTTAGCTCGTATGCGGTATCTCGACAGAACACGGCGATATCGCTCGGTTGCTGGGGCATCGGAGTGCCGCGGCCAGGCCTGGGACAGACCGGGCGTGCCGTCACGCCGGCCGAATCGCCACGTCGCGCGGGTGGACGCTGAAGTACACCTGCTCCCCCGGGATCAGCCGTAAACCGGCCGCAGTTTCGGCACTGATGTCGGCCGCGAGGCCCCCACCGCCGTCGTCGACCGCCTCGGCCCGCACCCGGATGACGGGTCCCCGGTGATCCAGTTCCGCGACGCCGACCGCGACGACGTTGACGTCCCCCGCCGGCATCTCCCGGCCTACCGATACCGCGGCCGGAGCGAATACGGCGATGGCCGGATCACCGGGTGCGACGTCCGGCCCGTAGGTACCGCGCCAGGTCTGTCCCGCGGCCAGCACCGAACCGCCGTCGGTGCCGGCGCGCCCGCTGACCAGATTCACGCCCGCGAAGCGCGCCCCGAACACCGTCCGCGGCGCGGTCAGCACGTCCGCGACGGTGCCCGATTCGACGATGCGCCCGCTCTCGATGACCACGACCCGGTCGGCCAGGGTGACAACGTCGAGCAGATCGTGGCTGACCAACACCGAACTCCGGCCGCCCGCACTCAGCACGCCGCGCAGCAGTCGGCGCATCGCCGAGGCGGCCGCGACGTCGAGTCCCGACAGCGGCTCATCCAGCAGCAATACGTCGGGTTCGGCCGCCAGCGCGCGAGCCAGCGCCACCCGCTGCGCCTGACCACCGGACAGCTGCCCCGGCCGGCGCTCGGCCAGATCCGCGGCGCCGACCTCGCTCAGCCAGCGCTCCGCCGTCCGCCGCGCTTCGGCGCGCAGGCCCCGACGACGGTGGTGCCGGGCGCGCGGGCCGAATGCCACGTTGCCCGCGACCGTCAGGTGCGGGAACAGCGCCGGGTCCTGCAGCAGCAGTCCAACCCGCCGGTTGTGCACCGCGATGTGCAGGCCCGTCGCGCCGTCGGTGAGCCGGTGTTCTCCCACCCGCACGGTGCCCGCATCCGGCCGCAGCAGGCCGGCGATCACATGCAGCACACTGGATTTGCCCGCGCCGTTGGGCCCGATGACGGCCACCACCTCACCGGCGGCGACGTCGAACTCCACATCGACGCCGCGGGCGTCGACCACCGCGTGTACCGAGAGCCCGCCCGTCACTGCCGGCTCTCCGCCTCGAACGGCCCGCGACCGAACCGGGCGCCACCCATCCCGAGCACCACGACGGCCGCGACCACGACCAGCACCAGCGACAACGCCACCGCGGCGTCGGCGTCAGCCTCGCGCTGCAGATAGATCTCCAGTGGCAGCGTCCGCGTCACCCCTTCGCGGGAACCGGCGAACGTCAGCGTCGCGCCGAACTCCCCCAGCGAGCGCGCGAACGCCAACACCGAGCCCGACACCAGACCGGGCGCCAGCATCGGCAACGTGACCCGGCGCCACACCGTGGTCGGGCGGGCCCCCAACGTGGCTGCGACCGCTTCGTACTGCGACCCGGCCGTGCGGGCCGCGCCTTCCAGGGCGATCACCAGAAACGGCAGCGAGACGAACGTCTGCGCCAGTACGACCGCCGTCGTCGAGAACGCGATGTGCACACCCGCCGCATCCAGGTACCTGCCGATCAAGCCCAACCGGCCGAAGGCATACAGCAGCGCGATACCGCCGACGACCGGCGGCAGGACCAGCGGCAACAGGATCAGCGGGCGGGTCCAGCGCACCACCTGGGAGCGGCTGCGAGCCAGCACCAGGGCCATCGGCACACCCAGCACCACACAGAGCACAGTGCTGGCGGCCGCGGTCTTGAGGCTGAGAACCAACGCGGTCACCGACGACTCGCTGCTGATCAGGCCGAGGAACCGCGACCAGTCGACCTTCGCCGCGACCGCGATCAGCGGCAGTACGACGAAAAGGGCTCCCAGCGCCGCCGGAACATAGATCCAGCGCGGCAGTCCGGGGTTCAAGGTTTTGCGAATCCGAACTTCGCCAGGGTCTGACGCCCCACGTCGCCCGTGACCAGCTCGACGAACCGCTGCGCGGCCGCCGCGTCCGCCGATGACTTCAACACCGCGATCGGGTAGATGTTCACCGCCGACGCCGCCTGCGGGAAGTCCACCTTGGCGACCTTGGCACCGGCCGACTGCGCGTCGGTCTGGTAGACAACGCCGGCGTCGGCCTGGCCGCTGGTGACCTTGTTGAGCACGTCGGTGACCGAGGTTTCCTCGCTGACGGGCTTGAGCTCCACGCCGGCGATCTTCTCGACCTTGCGCGTGGCCGAGCCGCACGGCACCTGGGTGGCACACACCACGACGTTCAGTCCGGGCCGAGCCAGATCGCCGAAGTTGTTGAGCTGCTTCGGATTACCGGGCGCCGTCACGATGACGAGCGTGTTGGAGGCGAAGTTCACCGGCGTGGCGGTGAGCAACCCGGCCTTGGCTGCCTTGGTCATGTTGTTGGCGTCGGCCGAGGCGAAGACATCGGCCTTCGCGCCCTGCGTCAGCTGCTCGACCAGCGAGGACGAGCCCGCGAAGTTGAACTGGACATCCGCCCCGGGGTTGTCCTTCTTGTACTGATCAGCGATGGCGGTGAACGCGCCCTTCAGAGAGGCCGCCGCGTACACGTTGACGACGGGACCCGACTTCTTGGCGCCCGAATCACACGCCGCGACCGCGCTCACTGCGCCGAGCAGGGCCAACACCGCCAGGACACGCATCAACTTGCGCATGAGCCACATTCGCAAAACCCTAGGGCCGTTTCCCCCGCGTGGCGAGTTTCGCCAGCTAGCTACTGTCCAGTAACATGGCGTCAACCGCGTTCAGCGTTGCACACGAGGAGGCCCTGTCATGGACGTTCTGGTCACCGGAGGCGATACCGACCTCGGCCGCGTCATCGCCCAAGGATTCCGCGACGCCGGGCACAACGTCGTCATCGCCGGCGCCCGCCGTGACGAGCTCGAAGTGGCCGCCAAGGAACTCGAAGTCGATTCGATCGTCCTGGACAACACCGACGGCGCCGCCCTCGAGCAGATGCGCGACAAGCTGCCGCAGCACCTCGACACCATCGTGAACGTCCCGGCCCCGGTCTGGTCCGCGGGCGACCCGCGCACCTACACGCTGGCCGAACGCGCCACCGTGTGGCGCAACACCCTCGATTCCTCGCTGCTGTCGGCGGTGTTGACCGTCCAGATCCTCGGCGACCAGATGCGTTCGGGCGGTGCCATCGTCACCGTCGTGCCGGAATGCCCCAAGGAGGGCACCGCCGACGCCGCCATCAAGGCCGCCGTGTCGAGCTGGACCGCCGGCCAGGCCGAGCACTTCGGCATCCGCGGCATCACGATCAACGTCGTCGCCGCCGGCCGTGGCTCCGAATCGGGCTATGACGGCATCGACGCCGGCGACGCGACCGTCGGCTCCGAGCTGACCAAGCTCGCGCTGTTCCTCACTACGCCGGCCGCCCGCCACATCACCGGCGAGACGCTGCACGTGAGCGCCGGGGCCCTGGCCACCTTCGCCTGACCCAACCGGTTTTATTCCCGTTTCGTCCGGGCTTCGCGCCCGGCGAAAACCGGGACGCAACAGCCTGGTTGGTGGCTAGGGTCGAATCGTGACGATTCGACTCGGTCTCCAGATCCCCAATTTCTCCTACGGCACCGGTGTCGGTGAGCTGTTCCCGACCGTCATCGCCCAGGCCCAGGAAGCCGAGGCCGCAGGCTTCGACTCCGTCTTCGTGATGGACCACTTCTATCAGCTGCCCATGCTGGGCTCCCCCGACCAGCCGATGCTGGAGGCCTACACCGCCCTCGGTGGCTTGGCCACCGCCACGCAGACGGTGCAGCTGGGCACCATGGTCACCGGCAACACCTATCGCAACCCGACGCTGCTGGCCAAGGAGATCACGACGCTCGACGTGATGAGTCAGGGCCGCGCGATCCTCGGCATGGGTACCGGCTGGTTCGAACTCGAGCACGACCAGCTCGGCTACGACTTCGGCACCTTCACCGACCGCTTCAACCGGCTCGATGAGTCGCTGCAAATCGTGCTGCCGATGCTCAAGGGTGAGCGCCCGACCTTCAGCGGCAAGTACTACCGCACCGTCGAGGCCATGGCCAATCCCCGGTTCCGCGACCACATCCCGCTGCTGATCGGCGGCAGCGGCGAGAAGAAGACCATTCCCCTTGCCGCGCAGCACTTCGACCATCTCAATGTCATCGCCGGCTTCGACGAGTTGTCGCGCAAGGTGGCGGTGGTCCGCGAAGCCTGCGAGAAGATCGACCGCGACCCGGCCACCCTCGAAACCAGCATGCTGGTCACCGCGTTCGTCGATGACAAGGCGACGTCCGACCTGATCCCAGCCGAGATGGGTCAGCGCATGGTGGCGGGCAGCGCCGAAAGTGTCGCCGAACAGCTGAAGACCAAGGTCTTCGACGCCGGGATCGGCGGTGTCATCGTCAACATTCCGACCAGCGTGACCGGATATGTGCCGGGCGTCATCACCGCACTCGGAGCAGCCCTGAATTCGGCTATCGACGCCTGACCCGCCGCCGGTGGGGCATCTCACTGCATTGATCGATTCAGCTGCGACTAGCCTGTGTATGTAAACAGTCGTGTAGTAGGTCGAGGAGCCCCTCAACATGGTCCACCCCGGAGCTACGGCAACGGATCGCCACAAGGTCGTCATCATCGGTTCGGGCTTCGGTGGCCTGACCAGCGCCAAAGCTCTCAAGCACGCTGATGTCGACGTCAAGCTGATCGCCCGTACCACCCACCACCTGTTCCAGCCGCTGCTGTACCAGGTGGCCACGGGCATCATCTCCGAAGGTGAGATCGCCCCGCCCACGCGGCTGATCCTGCGCAAGCAGAAGAACGCGCAGGTGCTGCTGGGCGATGTGACGCACATCGACCTGGTGAACCAGACCGTCGACTCGATCCTGCTGGGACACACGTACAGCACGCCGTACGACAGCCTGATCATCGCCGCGGGCGCCGGGCAGTCCTACTTCGGCAATGACCACTTCGCCGAGTGGGCGCCGGGCATGAAGACCATCGACGACGCGCTGGAGCTGCGCGGCCGCATCCTGGGTGCGTTCGAGCAGGCCGAGCGGTCCAGCGATCCGGAACGGCGCAAGAAGCTGCTGACCTTCGTGGTCGTCGGCGCCGGCCCGACCGGCGTGGAGATGGCCGGCCAAATTCAGGAACTGTCGGACCAGACGCTCAAGGGCAGCTTCCGGCACATCGACCCGACCGAGGCCAAGGTCATCCTGCTCGACGCCGCCCCGGCGGTGCTGCCGCCCATGGGCGAGAAGCTGGGTCTGAAGGCCAAGAACCGGCTCGAGAAGATGGGCGTGGAGATTCAGCTCAACGCCATGGTCACCGACGTCGACCGCAACGGCCTGACCGTCAAGGACAAGGACGGCACCATCCGGCGGATCGAGTCGGCGTGCAAGGTGTGGTCCGCCGGTGTGCAGGCCAGCCCGCTCGGCCGCGATCTGGTCAACCAGTCCGACACCGAGATCGACCGCGCCGGCCGCGTCAAGGTGAACCCGGATCTGTCGATCCCGGGCCACCCCAACGTGTTCGTCGTCGGCGACATGGCCTTCGTCGAAGGCGTACCGGGTATGGCACAGGGCGCGATCCAGGGCGGCAACCATGTCGCCGCGATCCTCAAGAACGAGGCCAAGGCCCGCGCGCACGGCACCAAACCCAAGCCGCGCGAACCGTTCTCGTACTTCGACAAGGGCTCGATGGCCACCGTCTCGAAGTGGAACGCGGTCGCCCAGATCCCGCTCGGCGGGAAGTCCAAGCTCGAATTCGGCGGCTTCATCGCGTGGCTGGCCTGGCTCGGGCTGCACCTGATCTACCTGGTGGGCTTCAAGACCAAGATCGCCACGCTGCTGTCGTGGACGGTGACGTTCATGAGCCGCCAGCGCGGTCAGCTGACCATCACCGAGCAGCAGGCGTACGCCCGCACCAGGATCGGGGAACTCGAGGAGATCGTCCAGGCCACGGTCGACCCGGAGACCGTCGCGTCGGCGTCCTGATCCGGACTAAAGACGCGGGCCCTGCCAGGCCGACAGGCAACCACCGTCGGCCAGGGCCATGACCACCTGATCTCGGCGTGATTCGTATCGCTCAGCGTTACGAATCACGCCGAAATCGCTTTCGGGGTAAAGAAATTCGCTGACATAGGCGCGTGGCGCGGCGATCTCGTCGTCGCTGACCGCGCCGGCGCCGAGTTCGACGCGGTGCCGCACCACGGGCAGCGCATCACGGTCGACATGCAGTGAGCCCTCCCAGAAGCCGTGCTGCTCGCCCGACCGTCCGACCTGTACCCGCTCGCGCAGCCGCACCCGGCCGTCGTCGGCGATCTGCAACCGCGTCGTCGCCTGATGGCTGCTGCCGCCCGCGATGACCGTCGGCTCCGGATCGAGATCGAGTTGCCCGGCAACCTCGAGATCCCAGCTCGAGCGTGACTGCGTCGTCGTCGCACCGGGCAGCACCATCATCGCGGCGACGCTGCGCACCTGCAGCCGGGCACCGGCCGCCACGATCACGCGCACATCGATGGTGTCACCGCCCAACGGCGTTGCGGCCGTGGACACCAGGTGGACGGTGTCGGGGGCGGTGCGGCGCGCGGCCACGCCGCCGACGCACTCGATGCGCGGGCCGCGGCCGGGGGCCGCGACGATCAGAACCTGGGTGTGCATGGCTCAGGCGTTCGTGACTCCCGCGCCGGCCAATTGGTCGCGGACCCAGGCCTGCACCGCCGAAGCCGTCGGATCGTCGGTCAGCGAGATCAGCACCGTGGGGCGCTCACCACGGACCTGCGCGGCGTCGCGCCGCATGACGTCCAGGTCGGCACCCACCATCGGTGCGAGATCGGTCTTGTTGACCACGAGCAGATCCGAGAACGTGACGCCGGGGCCGCCCTTGCGCGGCACCTTATCGCCACCGGCTACGTCGACGACGAAGATCTGCACATCGACCAGGCCCGAGGAGAACGTCGCGGTCAGGTTGTCTCCCCCGGACTCGACCAGGATGAGGTCGAGTTTGTCGTTGGTCTCGATGAGATCGTCGATGGCGTCGAGGTTCGCGGTGATGTCGTCGCGGATCGCGGTATGCGGGCAACCGCCGGTCTGTACCGCGGCGATCCGCTCGTCCGGCAGCACTGCGTGCCGGCGCAGGAAGTCGGCGTCCTCGGTGGTGTAGATGTCGTTGGTCAGCACCGCCAGGGACAGTTCGTCGCGCAGCTGTCGGCACAGCGCGGCGACCAATGCCGTCTTGCCGGAGCCGACGGGGCCGCCGACGCCGATGCGCAGCGGCTCACCGGGCTGCCGTTCGCGTTTGGGCCGGTCGTGGTGATGGTGTGGCTGACCGTCGAGGAAATGTGGTGGCATGGTGGACCTTTCGGGTCAGGAGGCGAACAAGGGACGGTCGCGGCCGGCGTGCCGTTGCGCCAGGACGTCGAGCAGTGGATCGGACAGGTCGGCAAGCCCTTTAGCCGCTTCGGCGGCGGTGCTGTCGCACAGCCCCGACAGCTCGAAGGTCAGTGCGGCGACGTCGGCAGGGTCCAGCGCCAGCAGGCGCTGGGCGGCCGTCGCAGAGCCGGTCATGGTGGTGTAAACGACTGTGGCACAGGTCTGTTCGGGGGCGAGGCCGCKGACGCGGCCGACCACACCAGACGCCACCGCCAGGTGCGGCCGGGTGCCGAGCGGCTGCCAGTCCGTGTCGGGCCAGACGCGGCGCGCCAACCGCAGCAGTCCACGTCCCTGCGCACGCGATGCCAGCCGGGCCGCGGGAGCCGGTGTGCGCGCGTCGGTTTCGCGGTCGGCGGCCACCGGGTCGAGCCCACCGTGGACCGCTGCCGCGACGGAGGCGGTGACCAGCCCGTGCGTGCGGATACGCCGGCACAGGTATGCCCGCAGCGTCACCACGTCGGCCACCAGGCCACTGGTGACCGCCTCTTCGACGCCGCCGGAGTGCACGTGCCCACCGGTCGGCAACCGCGAATCCGCCAGTGCCAGCAGGGTGGCCAGGCCGCTATCCATCAGAACAGCCGGTATCCATCAGAACAGGAAGTATCTCTGTGCCATCGGCAGCTCAGCGGCGGGCTGTTCCTGCCAGACCTCTCCGTCGATCCGGACGGTGAAAGTGTCGGGATCGACGCGGATGTCGGGCATCGCGTCGTTGAGCGGCAGGTCCGCCTTGCCCCGGCCCCGGACGTTCTTGACCGGAACGAGCCTGCGCCGCAAGCCCAGTCGCGCCGCAAGGTCGTCCTCGATGGCGGTCGGTGAGACAAAATGCACCGACAGCCCGGCCGCCACCGAGGGATGTGCTCCGAACATCGGGCGCGGCAGGACGGGTTGCGGCGTCGGGATCGAAGCGTTCGCATCCCCCATCGCCGCCCAGGCGATCGCGCCGCCTTTGAGCACCAGATGCGGGCGGACGCCGAAGAACGCGGGCTCCCAGAGCACCAGATCGGCGAGCTTGCCGACCTCCACCGAACCGAGTTCGTGGTCGATACCGTGGGTCACGGCCGGGCAGATGGTGTACTTCGCCACGTATCGGCGAACCCGGTTGTTGTCCGCCGGACCGTCGCCGGGCAGCGGCCCCCGGCGCTTCTTCATCACGTGCGCGGTCTGCCAGGTCCGCAGCACCACTTCACCGATGCGTCCCATGGCCTGGCTGTCGCTGCCGATCATCGAGATGGCGCCGATGTCGTGCAGCAGATCCTCGGCGGCAATGGTCGACGGCCGAATCCGGCTCTCCGCGAACGCCAAATCCTCGGGCACGGCGGCGTTGAGGTGGTGGCACACCATCAGCATGTCGAGGTGTTCGTCGAGGGTGTTGACGGTGTGGGGCCGCGTCGGGTTGGTCGAACTGGGCATCACGTTCGGATGGCTGGCGACGGTGATGATGTCGGGCGCATGGCCGCCGCCGGCGCCCTCGGTGTGGTACGCGTGGATGGCCCGGCCGGCGATGGCCGCCAGGGTGTCCTCGACGAACCCCATCTCGTTGAGGGTGTCCGAGTGCAGGGCCACCTGGACGTCGGCCTCTTCGGCCACCCGCAGACACGCGTCGATGGCGGCCGGGGTGGTGCCCCAGTCCTCGTGCAGTTTGAAACCGGCTGCGCCGCCGCGCAATTGCTCCCACATCGAGTCGGGGTTGATGGTGTTGCCCTTGCCGAGCAGCAGGATGTTCATCGGCCAGCCGTCGAGGGCCTGCAGCATGCGTCCCAGGTGCCAGGCGCCGGGCGTGACGGTGGTGGCCTTACTGCCCTCGGCGGGCCCGGTGCCGCCACCGATCATCGTGGTGATGCCGCCGCCGATCGCCTCTTCGAGGATCTGCGGACAGATGAAATGGACGTGACAGTCGATGCCGCCCGCGGTGAGGATTCGCCCGTTGCCGGCGATGATCTCGGTGGACGGGCCCACCACCAGGTCGGGGTGCACCCCGGACATGATGTCGGGGTTGCCGGCCTTGCCGATGGCGACGATGCGGCCGTCGCGAATCCCGACGTCGGCCTTGATGATTCCCCAGTAGTCGATGATGATCGCGCCGGTGATCACGGTGTCCGGGGCACCGTCGGCGCGGGTCGCCCGGGCCTGCCCCATGGACTCGCGCAGCACCTTGCCACCGCCGAAGACCGCCTCGTCACCGGACAGTCCCGGGCCGCCGCTGCGGTCCTCGGTGATCTCGATCAGCAGATCGGTGTCCGCCAGGCGGATCCGGTCGCCCGTCGTCGGCCCGAACAGCGCCGCGTACCGGGCGCGAGACAATGAACTCACGAGGCATCCAGCTTTCCGGGCGCGTCGAGCGACAGCCCATACACTTCCCGCGTCCCGCCCAGCGGAACCAGTGAAACCCGCTGGGCGACACCAGGTTCGAATCTGACGGCGGTACCCGCCGGCACGTCGAGCCGGTGCCCGTGTGCCGCCGCGCGGTCGAAGTCCAACGCCGAGTTGGCCTGCGGGAAATGCACGTGGCTGCCGACCTGCACGGGCCGGTCACCGCTGTTGACCACGTCGAGGACCAGCCGCTCGGCACCCGCGTTGAAGGCGATATCGCCGTCGCCATAAAGGATTTCACCGGGAATCAGCGTCGCGCCCTCGGTACTCGTCCGGTCCGTCATCGTCGCCGTCCTCAGGCAATCGGGTGGTGGACGGTGACCAGTTTGGTGCCGTCCGGGAAGGTGGCCTCGACCTGGACGTCGGGCAGCATCTCTGGAACCCCGTCCAAGACGTCGTCACGGCTCAGGACGTCCCGGCCGCTGACCATCAGCTCCGCGACCGTCCGTCCATCGCGGGCGCCTTCCAGCAGGTGATCGGTGATCACCGCCACCGCCTCGGGGTGATTCAGGCGCAACCCTCTGGCCTGCCGTCGACGGGCCAGTTCGGCGGCGTACGAAATCAGCAGGCGTTCTTGCTCATGCGGCGTCAAACGCATAAGGGGCGATATTGCCACGGCACGCCGGGAACGGCATGTCGGGCCGGAGCTTTCAGCCCCTCAGGCGCATCCGAAGGCTCAGCCCTCGAGATTCTGGAGCCGCACCTGGCCCCGCGCGACCATCCGATCGTCCTCATCGGTGATCGTGACCAGCCACAGCTGCTGGCGGCGGCCCCGGTGGATCGGCGTCGAGGTGGCGGTGATCGTTCCGGTCTTGAGCGCGCGCAGGAAGTCGGTGTTGTTGTTGACGCCGACGACCGTGCCGCCACCGTGCTCGGCGAGCCAGACGTGGCCGGAGACACTGGCGACACTTTCGACGACGGCGCAGTGGATGCCGCCGTGCACGATTCCCCAGGGCTGTAGCAGCTTGTCGGTGATCTTCAGTTGCGCGCGTGCGCCGTCCGCGGTGACCTCCAGATAGGTCAGTCCGATTTCGGCGTCGAAGCCCTTGCCGAGGTCCGCGGGCACAGATGTCGTCACGAATAGCTGTCTCACCGATGGTGCGGGGCCTGCTCTTCGAGTGGACCGGGAATCACTGCAGCCCTCAGGATTCCGGCGCGGTCCGTTAGTTTCTCGACTCCTGAATAGTAGGCAAGGCTTGCCTAATTAGCAAGCCCTTGCCAGGTTCATCCGATCGAGTCCGCGCACCGGGGCACCAAACCCGACGAGGGTGTCCAGCACCGCCTGGGCCCGACGCATGCCGTCGACGTCGCTGACGCCGGCCAACAGCGGAACCCGGGTCGCCGAACCCACCACGGCGGAGCCCACGATGTGCCACATCGCCGGCACCGTCATGACACCGCCACTGACCTCGAAGAGCTTCGCGAACAGCGGTTGCAGCGCACGGTGGCACCGATGCGCCAGCCAGGTCGCCAGCGCCTCCTCGCCCGGGAAGCCGACGATCCCGTCAGCGATCCGCCGGGTCGCCCACACTGCCCGCCCGCCGAATACCGGATCGCCGGGCAGCACCCGCAGGGTCGGGTCCGCGACGCCGACCCAGTCGATGCCACCCTCCGAGTCGATGTGAACCCACAGGTTCTCCAGCCCGGGGTCCCAGGCCCGCCCCTCCAGCACCAGCAGCGGCACCACGCGGCCGATGACGACGTGCGCGAGCATGGCGGCCACCTGCTGGGCGGCGACCGATTCACTGCCGGTATCCAGCACCGCGGTGTCGAACATCGTCTGGAGCCGGTCACCCGTCACAGCCTCGGCGAGCGGCCACCACCGGCGACGGGAGATGTCGTCCATCACCGCAACGCCATAGACCCTGGGATCACTCGGGCACAACTCGCGCAGCCGGCGACTCGACTCGTGCAACGGAAGCATCCGGCGGATGTCCATCGTGGCGATCAAGGGGTCAGTCACAGCGGAGGGCATGAACACATCCTTAGGTTAGGTTAGCCTTACTATAGTGACGACCCACGAGATGTAAACCGCTGTGACGGGACTCACAAGCAGCGAAAAAACAGCCCTGACCGGGAACCGCAACGTTCAACCGGGACGTTGGGGAGGACATGCGAAATGGATACGACGCACGGTAGTAAATGCGTAGTACCCTGGAAACACTGCCGAAAGAGTGAAATAGGACATGGCGAAAATGACGCGGCTGGGCGAGTTGGAGCGCGAGGTGATGGATCACCTCTGGTCCTCCCGCGAGCCACAAACCGTCCGCCAGGTGCATGAAGCCCTCGCGACGCGCCGGGACCTGGCCTACACCACGATCATGACGGTGCTCCAGCGTCTGGCGAAGAAGAATCTGGTCGTCCAGCATCGCGATGACCGCGCGCACCGCTACGCACCGACCCACGGCCGCGACGAACTGGTCGCCGGACTCATGGTCGACGCACTTGACCAGGCCTCCGACTCCGGCAGCCGGGTCGCGGCACTGGTTCATTTCGTCGAACGCGTCGGGGTCGACGAGGCCGACGCGCTGCGGCGGGCCCTCGATGAGCTGGAAGCCAAGCACCGAATCCCACCGGCGACTGGCATTTCCGGCACCGACTGAGAGACACTTAGCGCGTGTCCGCCCTGGCCTTCACTCTCGTTGCGCTACTGCTGGTCGGGCCGGTACCCGCCTTGCTGGCGCGCGCATCGTGGCCGCAGCGGGCCCCCCGGGCCGCGATCGTGTTGTGGCAGTCGATTGCCATCGCCGCCGTGCTGTCCGCCTTCAGCGCCGGCATCGCCGTCGCCAGCAGCCTTTTCGCGCCAGGTCCTGACGGTCGCCCGACGACCACCGCAACCAGCGAGATCAGCGTCATGGGCTGGCCGGTGTGGCTCACGCACGTCGCGGTCTTCGCGCTGACCCTCGTCGTCGGCGGCCGGCTGGCCATCGCCTTCATCCAGGTCGCCATCGCGACGCGACGCCGGCGCGCACACCACCGCATGATCGTCGACCTGCTCGACTGTTCGCGGGACACCGCACCCGCCCCCCAGGCCCGCCACCTGATCGGCCACGGCCTGCGCATTCTCGACGTCCAGCAGCCGCTCGCCTACTGTCTGCCCGGCGTCCGCAGTCGTGTGGTGCTCAGCGAAGGTGCCCTCAAGCACCTGCACGACAGCGAGATCGCCGCCATCCTCAGCCACGAACACGCACACCTGCGAGCCCGGCACGACCTGGTGCTCGAGATGTTCATCGCCGTCCACGCCGCCTTCCCCCGCTTCGTCCGGAGCGCCAGCGCCCTCGACGCGGTCCGCCTGCTGATCGAACTGCTCGCCGACGACGCCGCCGTCCGGGCCACCGGCCCGACACCACTGGCCCGCGCCCTGGTGGCCTGCGCGTCCGGACGAGCTCCCAAGGGCGCCCTCGCCGCCGGTGGGCCGACCACGATCCTGCGCGTGCAGCGCCTGGCCGGCGAACCCAACAGCTCCTGGCTGGCCGCGGCCGCCTACCTGGCCGCCGCCTCCGTCCTGGTCGTTCCGACCGTCGCGGTGGCTGTGCCCTGGCTCACTGAATTGCACCGCTTGTTCTTCTCGTAGACTTTGCGACTGGCACCATCAGCATCGGTGGCGGATGACGCCGCACCGGCCTTGCGCCGGTCCGAAAGACTGTGCGCCACAACCAAACAACGAAAGGGCCAGCCGTGAGCTCGTCGGGAAACCCGGAACCGTCCGCAACCACCGCCACTGCCCAGATCGGCGTCACCGGCCTGGCTGTCATGGGCTCCAACATTGCCCGTAACTTCGCCAGCCACGGCTACACCGTCGCGCTGCACAACCGCTCCGTCGCCAAGACCGACGCCCTGATCGCCGAACACGGCGCCGAGGGCAAGTTCGTCCGCAGCGAGACCATCGCCGAATTCCTGGACGCGCTGGAGAAGCCGCGCCGCGTGCTGATCATGGTCAAGGCCGGCGACCCGACCGACGCCGTCATCAACGAACTCGCCGACGCCATGGAGCCCGGCGACATCATCATCGACGGCGGCAACGCGCTGTACACCGACACCATCCGCCGCGAGAAGGCCATCCGCGAGCGCGGCCTGCACTTCGTCGGTGCGGGCATCTCCGGCGGCGAAGAAGGCGCGCTGAACGGCCCGTCGATCATGCCGGGCGGGCCGGCCGAGTCCTACAAGAGCCTGGGCCCACTGCTCGAGGAGATCTCCGCGCACGTCGACGGCGTGCCGTGCTGCACGCACATCGGCCCTGACGGCGCAGGCCACTTCGTCAAGATGGTGCACAACGGCATCGAGTACTCCGACATGCAGCTCATCGGCGAGGCCTACCAGCTGCTGCGTGACGGCCTGGGCATGACGGCCGGGCAGATCGCCGACGTGTTCGCCGAGTGGAACAAGGGCGACCTGGACAGCTACCTGGTCGAGATCACCGCCGAGGTGCTGCGCCAGGTCGACGCCAAGACCGGCAAGCCGCTGGTCGACGTCATCGTCGACGAGGCCGAGCAGAAGGGCACCGGCCGCTGGACCGTCAAGTCAGCGCTCGACCTCGGCATCCCCATCACCGGCATCGCCGAAGCGGTGTTCGCCCGCGCCCTGTCGGGCTCGGTGCCGCAGCGGCGGGCCACCGTGGGCATGGCCTCGGGCCAGCTCGGCGAGAAGCCCAGCGACGCCACGAAGTTCGTCGAGGACGTGCGCCAGGCGCTGTACGCGTCGAAGATCGTCGCGTACGCGCAGGGCTTCAACCAGATCGAGGCCGGCAGCGCCGAGTACGGCTGGGACGTCAAGCCCGGCGATCTGGCCACCATCTGGCGCGGCGGCTGCATCATCCGCGCCAAGTTCCTGAACCGGATCAAGGACGCGTTCGACGCCGAGCCGGAGCTCGCCACCCTGTTGGCCGCGCCGTACTTCCGCACCGCGGTCGAGTCGGCCATCGACAGCTGGCGCCGCGTCGTGGTGACGGCCACCGAGCTGGGCATCCCGATCCCGGGCTTCGCCTCGTCGCTGTCCTACTACGACGCACTGCGCACCGAGCGGCTGCCCGCGGCACTGACGCAGGGCCTGCGCGACTTCTTCGGCGCCCACACCTACGGCCGCACCGACGCGCCGGAGGGCAAGAAGTTCCACACGCTGTGGAGCGGCGACCGGACCGAGGTCGAGGCGTAGCTCTTCGCTCGCGAGCAGACATGAAACTGTCCCTTTTCCCCGGAAGAGGGACAGTTTCATGTCCGCTCGGCATTGTCAGGCGAGGCCACTAGGCTGAAGGTGTGCAGTTTCTCGACGGCCACCAGCCTCCGTACGACCTGACCTACAACGACGTCTTCGTCGTGCCGGGGCGCTCAGAACTGACCTCCCGCTTCGACGTCGACCTGGCCACCACCGACGGCACGGGCACCACCATCCCGATCGTCGTCGCCAACATGACCGCGGTCGCCGGCCGCCGGATGGCCGAGACCATCGCCCGCCGCGGTGGCATCGTGGTGCTGCCGCAGGACCTGCCCATCGACGCGGTCCGGGGCACCGTCGACTTCGTCAAGAGCCGCGACCTGGTGGTGGACACCCCGGTGGTGCTCGCCCCCGACGACTCGGTCTCGGATGCCCTCGCCCTGCTGCACAAGCGCGCCCACGGCGCCGCGGTGGTCCTGGCGGACGGACGCCCGCTCGGGCTGGTCACCGAGGCCGGCTGTGCCGGGGTCGACCGGTTCGCGCGCGTCCGCGACGTGGCCAGCACCGATTTCGTCTCCGCGCCCGCGGGCACCGAACCGCGCAAGGTGTTCGACCTGCTGGAGCACTCCCCGACGGGCGTGGCCGTGCTGACCAACGCCGACGGTTCGCTGGCCGGCGTGCTGACCCGCACCGGCGCCATCCGCGCGGGCATCTACACCCCCGCCGTCGACGCACGGGGCCGGCTCCGGATCGCGGCCGCCGTCGGGATCAACGGTGATGTCGCCGCCAAGGCCCGTGCGCTCGCCGAAGCCGGCGTGGACGTCCTGGTCGTCGACACCGCGCACGGGCACCAGGCCAAGATGCTCGAGGCGTTGAGCGCGGTGGCCGCACTCGACCTCGGCCTGCCGCTCGCGGCCGGCAACGTGGTGTCCGCCGCCGGCACCCGGGACCTGATCAACGCGGGCGCGTCCATCGTCAAGGTGGGCGTCGGCCCCGGCGCCATGTGCACCACCCGGATGATGACCGGGGTGGGGCGGCCGCAGTTCTCCGCCGTCGTCGAATGTTCCTCGGCGGCAAGGGAACTCGGCGGCCACGTGTGGGCTGACGGCGGTGTCCGGCACCCGCGCGACGTGGCACTGGCCCTGGCCGCGGGCGCGTCGAACGTGATGATCGGCTCATGGTTCGCCGGCACGTACGAGTCGCCCGGTGACCTGCTGACCGACCGCGAGGGCCGCGTCTACAAGGAGAGCTTCGGCATGGCCTCCAAGCGTGCGGTGGCCGCCCGTACGGCCGGTGACGGCGCGTTCGACCGGGCTCGCAAGGCCTTGTTCGAGGAAGGCATCTCGTCCTCGAAGATGGAGCTGGACCCCGTCCGCGGCGGGGTCGAAGACCTGCTCGATCACATCACCTCCGGCGTCCGCAGCACCTGCACGTACGTCGGCGCGGCAAACCTCGCCGAGCTGCACGAAAAAGTGGTGCTCGGGGTGCAATCGGCCGCCGGATTCGCCGAAGGACACCCGCTGCCCACCGGTTGGTGAGCAGGTCCGACGGGGCCGACCAGCTACCATTGCCATACGGCCGACGATTGCAATAGGCGTCGGTCGGCCGTCGATGTCGATTCAGCGAAAGGGAGCACGTGCCGCAGGCACCCGTTGGGGCGTCGACCGCCCCGAGCGCGGCGGGAGCGTGCGACGCCAATCACGCGCTCCCCGAACCGAGCCCTGAATCAATGGACTCCGAACCTCCCAGTAGCCGGCCGGGCCGTCAGCCCGGCGCCCCGAGCGGTGGTGCCCGGTGACCTCCGCACTGACCATCGCGAGCCTGGCCGCGTTCATCCTGCTCACTGTCGGCACTGCGGTCTTCGTCGCCGCCGAGTTCTCGTTGACCGCGCTGGAACGCAGTACGGTGGAGGCCAACGCCCGCGACGGCGGCCGGCGCGACCGGATCATCCGCACCGCGCACCGCAGCCTGTCGTTCCAGCTGTCCGGCGCGCAGATCGGCATCTCGATCACCACCCTGATCACCGGCTACCTGGCCGAACCCGTGGTGGCGCGGCTGCTGCGCGGCCCGTTGCAGGCGGTCGGGCTGCCGGAGAAGTTCACCGATTCGGTGGCCCTGACGCTGGCCCTGCTGATCGCGACATCGGTGTCGATGGTCTTCGGCGAGCTGGTGCCCAAGAACCTCGCCGTGGCCCGGCCGGTGCCGACCGCGCGTGCCACCGTGCCGCTGCAGTGGTTCTTCTCCCTGGCGTTCTCCCCCGTGATCAAACTGACCAACGGCACCGCCAACTGGGTGCTGCGCCGGCTCGGCGTCGAGCCCGCCGAGGAACTCCGTTCGGCGCGGTCCGCGCAGGAACTGCTGGCGCTGGTGCGCAACTCCGCCGAAAGCGGGTCGCTGGACCCGCAGACGGCCCAATTGATCGACCGCTCCCTGCAATTCGGCGGCCGCACCGCCGAGGAGTTGATGACGCCGCGATCCATGATCGAGTCGCTGGAGGTCACCGACACCGTCGCCGATCTCATCGAGACGGCCATCCGCACCGGGTTCTCCCGGTTCCCGATCGTCGCCGGGGACCTCGACGAGACCGTCGGCATCGTGCACGTCAAACAGGTCTTCGCGATACCCGTCGAGCTGCGCGCCGGTACCCGGCTCGCGCAACTGGCACGGCCCGTCCCGACGGTGCCGTCGACCCTCGACGGTGACGCGGTGATGACCCAGATCCGGGCCAACGGCGTCCAGACCGCCCTGGTGGTCGACGAGTACGGCGGCACCGCCGGCATGGTCACCGTCGAGGACCTCATCGAGGAGATCGTCGGCGACGTCCGCGACGAACACGACGACGCCACCCCCGATGTGGTCGAGGTGCGCGATGGCTGGCTGGTGTCGGGTCTGATGCGGATCGACGAAGTGGACACCGAGACCCCGTTCCGCGCGCCCGAAGGCGACTACGAAACCATCGGCGGGCTGGTGCTCAAAGAGCTCGGCCACATCCCCGACGTGGGCGACACCGTCGTGCTGACCGAGTTCGACCCGGACAACCCGGAGCTGGACCCGGTGCAATGGAAAGCCACGGTCATGCGGATGGACGGGCGGCGCATCGACCAGCTCGAACTCACCGAACTCGGCACGGACCAGTCGGGAGCCGACGATGAATGACGTTCTCGGCATCCTGCTGACCATGGCCCTGCTGGGCGCCAACGCGTTCTTCGTGAGCGCCGAGTTCGCGCTGATCTCGGCCCGCCGCGACCGCCTGCAGGCCCTCGCCGAACAGGGCAAGCGCAGCGCTGTCACCGTGTTGCGGGCCGGTGAGCGACTGTCGATGATGCTGGCCGGCGCTCAGCTCGGCATCACCATCTGCTCGATCCTGCTGGGCCGCATCGGTGAACCGGCCGTCGCGCACCTGCTTCGCGAACCCTTCGACGCCTTCGGCGTGCCCGACACCGTGCTGCACACCGCGGCTTTCGCCGTCGCCTTGGCGATCGTGGTGACGGTGCACGTGCTCCTCGGCGAGATGGTGCCGAAGAACATCGCCATCGCCGGGCCGGAGAAAGCCGCGATGCTGCTGATCCCGCCGTACCTGGTCTACATGAGCGTCGCCCGGCCGTTCGTCATCTTCTACAACTGGTGCGCCAACAGCACGCTGCGGCTGCTCGGGGTGGAGCCAAAGGACGAGCTGGATGTCACGGTCTCATCGGTGGAGCTGTCCGAGATGCTGACCGAGTCGCTGTCGGAGGGGCTGCTGGACGCCGAGGAACACGTCCGGCTCAAGCGCGCGCTGGACATCCGGACCCGGACGGTCAGGGACGTCGCGATCCCCCTGCAGGACATCCGCGCGGTGCCGATCGCGGCACCCGGAACCGGTCCCACGGTGGGTGCGGTGGCCGAGGCGTTGCGCGAGACCGGCTATTCCCGGTTCCCGGTCACCGACGGCCACAGCGCCTACCTCGGTTACCTGCACATCAAGGACGTGCTGCCCTGCATGGACCACAACGACGCCGTGCTGGACCGGTCCATGGTGCGCCCGCTGCCCATGGTGGCCTCGACGCTGCCGGTGGTCGACGCGCTGTCGTGGTTGCGCCGCAACAACAGTCACTTGTCCCTGGTGACCACCGACGGGTACGTCACCGCGATGGTGACGCTGGAAGACCTGGTGGAGGACCTGGTCGGCGTGGTGCGCGACGGTACCCACCGTGTCTGAGACGGTGTGCGCACTGCCCGAGGTCCTGGACGAGCACGACTGGGCGCTGCGCGAACAGCGTTACCTGGACCGCGTCGACGCCTTCCTCGCACCGCATGAGCGGCGGATGCGGGCCGGCGAGCCGCATCCGGTGTGGGACTTCCTGTTCACCTACTACAGCCTCAAGCCCCGCCAGCTGAGGCGCTGGCACCCGGGTTTCGGTCGGGCGCTGACCGGGCCCGGCACGCGGCGGTTCACCGACCGGGCCGGGTACGGCCACACCGGTGACGCTGTCACGGTGACGGACGCGTACCTCGCCGGCCGCCGGGACACCGTCGCCTTCGTTGCCGACCTGTTGACTGCGACGGCGGCCCGCCCGGCCCGGTTGAACTGTTTCGGCCTGCACGAATGGGCCATGGTGTACCGCGCTCCCGAGGTGCGGCACGCCCGGGTGCCGCTGCGGCTGAGCGCGTCGGACACCGACGCCGTGGTCGAGTCGATGCCGCTGCGGTGCACGCATTTCGACGCCTACCGGTTCTTCACCGAGGCGGCCGTCCCGCGCAACGGCGAAGCCCTGTCCCGACACGCCCAGTCGGCCACCGAGCAGCCGGGCTGTGTGCACGCAAATATGGACTTGTACAAATGGAGTTACAAGCTCGGACCTTTGCTGGAGTCGAATCTGTTGATGGATTGCCTTGACCTCGCGGCGGACGCACGCGTCCTCGACATGCGGGCCAGCCCGTATGACCTCAGCGACTACGGCATCGAGCCGATCGCCATCGAGGACCCGACGGGCCGCGCCGAGTACGTGCGCCGTCAGCAGGACATCGCCAATCTCGCTGTGCCACTACGTGAATCACTGTTGTCCGAATGCCTGGCGTTGCTCGGCCACCACTCCGACGGGAGCACACCTTGACGGTCCGGACAGTGCTGCGGATCGCCGCTGCCGCTCTGGCGGCCGCGCTGACCGTCGCCGGCTGCTCTGACGACCAGCCCGGTCGCAGCACGCCGCGCAGTGGGCAGGTGTTGCCGGGCGACTACAGCGGCGCCGGCCCCGGCACGCTCGTCGCCGCGCAGCCACTGACCACCGTCGACCCCGAACTGGCCGGGCTGACCGCCATCTCCGCGCGCATCACCTACGTCTCCACGTCGGGCATCAACGACAGCCACCCCAAGGTGACGGGCTCGGTGTTCCTGCCGAAGGGCAAGCCGCCCGAGGGCGGCTGGCGCATCATCGCGCTGGCCAACCCGGGCAGCGGCATCAAGTCCGACTGCGCGCCGTCGTCGTCGCCGAGCCTGCTGGGCCTGCTGCCGACCGTGCGGCTCATGGTCGGCGCCGGGTATCTGGTGGCGATCACCGACTATCAGGGCATCGGGCTCGACGAGACCTATCACCCGTATCTGGACTCGACGACCGAGGGCTTCAACCTGATCGACCTCGCGCGGGCGACGCGCAAGCTGGTCCCTGCCGCCTCCACGAACTGGATCGCGGTGGGCACCGGGCAGGGCGGGCAGGCCGCCTGGGCGGCCGCCGAGCTGGCCACCGATTACGGCGGCGGCCTGCGCCCGCAGGGTGCGGTTGCCCTGGCCCCGACCGCGGCACTCGACTGGCTGGCCGACGCGTCGGCCGCCGGGGACCTGAACCGCGACCAGCAGCTCATGCTGCAGCAGTACCTGGCGGTCATGCCGCAGGCTTATCCGGGATTCCCCATCGAGGACTACCGCCGCGGCGCCGCCCGCGACCACTGGGACACGTTGTCGGCCTGCCGCGGTCCGGCCGTCGCCGACCGCGCGGGCATCCTGGATTCGCTGACACCGCACGACCTCGGCCCGACGACGCCCGCCGCCACCGAAGCGCTGCGCGGTTACCTGCGGAAGGCGACGCTGCCGCAGGCGCCGGCCGCCGCCCCGATGCTGATCACCCCCGGGCCGGCCGACGGCCTGGTGCCGCCCGAGCAGACCGCCGCCGCCGTCGAGCGGGCCTGTGCCATGGGCGACGTGATCGATTACGTCCAGCCCGACGAAGCCGACGCCCTCGGCTGGATCACCGACCGGTTCAACGGGACCCCGGCGCCCAACAACTGTGCCGGCGCCACCCCGACCACCGCCACGCCGACGACGACCGCCAGTTCTAACTCGGACGACTCCGACACCGGGCAGTCGAGTTCGGACACCGAAGAGGTGACCCAGACCGCCGAACGGACCGAAGCCGAAACCCCGACGCCGCATCACCCGCAGCCCGCGCCCCCGCCGCCGACGGACTTCGGGGACGCCGAATGAACATCGGCCTGCTCGACGGCTGGCTGCCAACGCTGATCCAGGTGGTGACGGTGCTTGGCCTGATCGTCGCCGTCGGCCGGCGGTCCCCGCGCTGGCTGCGACTGTGGCTCCCGGTCGCGGTCGGGACCGGCATCGTCCTGGCACTGGGCTGCAGCTGGTTCATCTCCGACCAAGGCCTCGCGGGCGGCCCGGCCCCGACCTCGCTGTGGGTCTGGATCGTCCTGACCGGCGTGGCACTCGTGGTGGCCATCGCGGGGTGGCCGGGCCTGCACTGGTGGCGCCGGTCGCTGGCCGTCGCGGTGGTGCCGCTGTGCGCGGTGTGCGCGGGCCTGGCGGTGAACACCTGGACCGGTTATCTGCCGACCGTCGAGGCCCTGTGGCAGCGGGCCACCGGCGCCGAACTCAAGGGCGAGATCGATCTGAACACCGCGCTGGCAATGCGCGGCGCCGGCCAGGTGCCGGACCGCGGCGTCCTGATCTCGGTGCAGATTCCGACGGACGCGTCGGGCTTCCGCACCCGTCCGGAAATGGTCTATCTACCGCCGGCGTGGTTCGCCCACGACGCCCCGCAGCTGCCGGTCGTGGTCATGGTGGGCGGTGAATTCGGGTGGCCGGCCGACTGGCCGACGGCCGGCGGCGCCCAGCGCACCGCCGACGAATTCGCGGCCGCCCACGGCGGCAACGCGCCCATCCTGGTGTTCGTCGACACCAGCGGCCAGTTCTCCAACGACACCGAGTGTGTCAACGGGCCCCGCGGCATGGCCGCCGATCACCTCACCAAAGATGTTGTGCCATTTGTCACTTCGACGTTCTCGGCGAGCCCCGATCCGTCCCGCTGGGGCATCGTCGGCTGGTCTGCCGGTGGCACGTGCGCGGTGATGACCACGGTGATGCACCCCGAGCTGTTCCAGACCTTCGTCGACATGGACGGACAGGTCGGGCCCAACGCCGGTTCCGAACCGCAGACCATCGCGCGTTTGTTCGGCGGCGATGCGGCGGCATTCGCCCACTTCGATCCGGCGACCGTGGTGCGCAAGCACGGGCCGTACACCGGCGTCGCCGGCTGGTTCGCGGTATCGGAGAACGGGCCGGTGGTGCACCAACCGGCCCAGGCCGGCGCGGCGACGAACGTGCAACCGCCGGACAACCCGGAGAGCCACACCGCGGTCGCCAGCTACCTGTGTGCCATGGTCAGCGCCGCCGGTATCGAGTGTTCGGTGGTCCCGCACGGCGGTGACCACACGTTCCCCAGTGCCGCAGAGGTATTCGCCGCGGCCCTGCCATGGCTCGCCGGACGCCTGCACACGCCCGGTGTCCCGGCCATCGGTTTGCCGGGCTCGACACCGCAATGAGGGTGTGACCGGGTTCTCAATGTCCGACACGGCGGTGAGCTGCGGTTACCCACGGGTAAAGTGGAGGGTCGCCGCGTGGGCTGCTTAGGAGGAAATACAAATGACTGATCGTGTGACGGTGGGAAATCTGCGGGTGGCCCGCGTACTGCACGACTTCATCACCAACGAGGCCCTGCCCGGCACCGGGGTTGACCCGGACAGCTTCTGGGCCGGGGTGGACAAGGTCATCACCGACCTGACCCCGAAGAACCAGGCGCTGCTGGCCCGCCGCGACGATCTGCAGGCGCAGATCGACAAGTGGCACCGGGCGCGGGTCATCGATCCGGTCGACACCGATGAGTTCAAGAACTCGTACCAGGAGTTCCTCACCGAGATCGGCTACCTGCAGCCGGAACCGGCGGAGTTCTGCATCCGGACCTCGGGCGTCGACCCGGAGATCACCAGCACCTCGGGTCCGCAGCTGGTGGTGCCGATCCTGAACGCCCGGTTCGCGCTCAACGCGGCCAACGCCCGCTGGGGCTCGCTGTACGACGCGCTGTATGGCACCGACGTCATCTCCGACGAGGACGGCGCCGAGGCCGGCAAGGGTGGCTACAACAAGGTGCGCGGCGACAAGGTGATCGCCTACGCCCGGGGCTTCCTGGACCAGGCCGTCCCGCTGGCAGCCGGCTCGTGGGCCGACGTCACCGGCCTGAAGATCGATGACGAGCACCAACTGCAGGCCGAACTTGGCGACGGGCTGTCGAGCGGGCTGGCCAGCCCCGAGGAGTTCGTCGGCTACACCGGCAAGCTCGGTGACCCGGCGTGGTCGGTGCTGCTGGTGCACCACGGCCTGCACATCGAAATCCTGGTCGACCCCGAGTCGCCGATCGGTTCGACCGACAAGGCCGGCATCAAGGACGTCGTGCTGGAATCCGCGATCACCACGATCATGGACTTCGAGGACTCGGTCGCGGCTGTCGACGCCGACGACAAGGTGCTGGGCTACCGCAACTGGCTGGGCCTGAACCGCGGTGACCTGTCCGAGCAGGTCAGCAAGGGCGGCAAGACCTTCACCCGCACGCTGAACCCCGACCGCGTCTTCACCACCCCGGACGGCGAGGGCGAACTGGTCCTGCCGGGCCGCAGCCTGCTGTTCGTGCGCAACGTCGGTCACCTGATGACCAACGACGCCATCGTCGACGCCGACGGCAACGAAATCCCCGAGGGCATCCAGGACGCGCTGTTCACCGGCCTGATCGCCATGCACGGCCTGAAATCCTCGAAGGAGAACGGCGAGCTGACCAACAGCCGCACCGGCTCGATCTACATCGTGAAGCCGAAGATGCACGGCCCCGACGAGGTCGCCTTCACCTGCGAGCTGTTCAGCCGCGTCGAGGACGTCCTCGGCCTGCCCGCGGCCACCCTCAAGGTCGGCATCATGGATGAGGAGCGCCGCACCACGGTCAACCTCAACGCCTGTATCAAGGCCGCCGAGGACCGCGTGGTGTTCATCAACACCGGCTTCCTGGACCGCACGGGCGACGAGATCCACACCTCGATGGAAGCGGGCCCGATGGTCCGCAAGGGCGCCATGAAGAGCCAGACCTGGATCAAGGCCTACGAGGACGCCAACGTCGACGCCGGTCTGGCCGACGGTCTGGCCGGACGCGCCCAGATCGGTAAGGGCATGTGGGCCATGACCGATCTGATGGCCGAGATGGTCAAGCAGAAGATCTCCCAGCCGCAGGCCGGCGCCACCACCGCGTGGGTGCCGTCGCCGACCGGTGCCACCCTGCACGCCATGCACTACCACCAGGTCGACGTGCGCGAGGTGCAGGAAGAGCTGGCCGGCAAGAAGCGCACCACCCGCGCCGAACTGCTGACCATCCCGCTGGCCAAGGAACTGGCCTGGGCACCCGAAGAGATCCACGAAGAGGTCGACAACAACTGCCAGTCGATCCTCGGCTACGTGGTGCGCTGGATCGACCAGGGTGTCGGCTGCTCGAAGGTGCCGGACATCCACAACATCGCGCTGATGGAGGACCGCGCCACCCTGCGCATCTCCAGCCAGCTGCTGGCCAACTGGCTGCGGCACGGCGTCATCACCGAGGACGACGTCAAGGCGAGCCTGCGCCGGATGGCGGCGGTGGTCGACGAGCAGAACGCCGGCGACTCGGCGTACCTGCCGATGGCACCGGATCCGGAGGGCAGCATCGCCTTCCAGGCTGCGCAGGAGCTGATCCTCGAGGGTTGCGCCCAGCCCAACGGCTACACCGAGCCGATCCTGCATCGGCGCCGGCGGGAGTTCAAGGCCGCACACGCCGGTTCGTGAACGGTTAACTCCCCCATCATCGTTGATTAAAATTCGGCGGGCCCACGTCTTGCGACGCGGGTCCGCCGATTGCACGCCGACACCAGGAGCAGACACCAATGGGTAGGCACAGAGCTCCCGACGACGAGTCACCCGACGACGAAGTCTCCGACTACGACGCGTTGTCGCCGGACATCCCGGAAGCCGACGAATCCGCCACCGGCGCTCCGGGGTTCCGGGTGCCGGACGACTGGGCCGAGATGCACGGGATGCCGCCTGCTGCCACCGGACCTGCTGCCACCCCGGCTGTGCCCACCCCGCCCGCCGGTCCCGCCGACCGGTACGAGACCGACGAGCCCGACGCCGACTACGGCGACACCGACTATTCGGACCAACCCGACCTCACCGGATCCGAGAGCGTCACCCAGGCGTTCCCGGCCGTCCCTCGCCGGGCCTCGGTCCGTGCGCACAGCGGCGACTGGGAGGGTGGTGAGTGGACCGGCAGCCACCGGGCCATCGCCACCAAGCGCCGCGGGGTCAGCGTCGGCGTCATCGCCGCCCTGGTGACCGTCGTGGTCGTGGTCGCCGCGGTGATCCTCTGGCGTTTCTTCGGCAGCGTGCTGTCCGACCGCAGCAGGGAGGCTTCGGCGCGGTGCGTGTCCGGCTCGGTCAGCGTGCCCGTCATGGCCGACTCGTCGATCTCCGATCAGCTCAACTCCCTGGCCGGCAAGTACAACCAGTCCGCCGCACCCGTCGGCGACAAGTGCGTCAAGGTCGAGGTCAAGGCGACCGATCCGACCGCGGTCGTCGACGGTGTGGTCAACAAGTGGCCGTCGAACCTGGGACCGCGCCCGGCCCTGTGGGTTCCGGCCAGTTCGGTGTCGGCGGCCCGGCTGGTTGCCGGTGCCGGTGACCAGGCGATCAGCGGTGAGGCGAAGTCGCTGGCGACGTCACCAGTGCTGGTGGCCGTCCGGCCGCAGCTCAAAGATGCGCTGGCCCAACAGAACTGGGGCACCCTGCCCACGCTGCAGACGACGCCGACGGCGTTGGACGGCCTGAGCCTGCCGGGCTGGGGCTCGCTGCGGCTGGCCCTGCCGACCGTCGACAACAGTGACGCGGCCTACCTGGCGGCCGAGGCCGTCGCCTCTGCCGCAGCCAATGGCGGCCCGGCGAATGCCGGTGCGGGCGCCGTGCACCGGTTGATGGCCGCGCAGCCGAAGCTCTCCGATCCCAAGGTCTCGACGGCGCTGGACGCGCTGATCTCCGCGAGCGACCCGGCCACCGCGCCGGTGCACGCGGTCGTCACCACCGAACAGCAGCTCTACCAGCGGTCGCAACACACCGACAATGCCAAGGGCAAGCTGGCGGCCTGGCTGCCGCCCGGCGCACCGGCCGTCGCCGACTACCCGGCCGTGCTGCTCGCCGGCGAGGGTCTGTCGCACGAAGAGGTCACCGCGGCGAGCGAATTCGAACGCTTCCTGCGCAAGCCCGAGCAGCTCGCCGAGCTGTCGAAGGCCGGCTTCCGCGTCGACGGTGGCAATCCCCCGAAGAACGACGTGGTCAACGTCGGCGCACTGCCCGACGCCCTCGCGATCGGCGACACCAACACGCGCGCCACGCTGGCCAACGCTGTCGGTGGCACGTCGAAGAGCGCCGCCGTGACGATCTTGCTGGATCAGTCGATGCCGATCAGCGACGGCGCCAAGACGCGGTTGGGCAACGTGACCACCGCGCTGATGGACCGGCTCAAGGCGATGTCGCCGAACAGCTCGGTGGGTCTGTGGACGTTCGACGGCGTGGCGGGCCGCAACGAGATTCCGGTGGCCCCGCTCAGCGAGCAGGCACACGCGGCTCAGCTGATCTCGAACCTGAACAACCAGAGCTCCTCGGGCGGCGGTCACGTCTCGTTCACGACGCTGCGCATGCTCTACGGCGACGCGATGTCGAAATATGTCGAGGGACAGCCCAATTCGATCCTGGTGATCACCTCCGGCCCGCACACCGACCAGTCGCTGGACGGTCAGGGCCTGCAGGACTACATCAAGTCGGCGTTCGACGCGGGCCGCCCGGTGGCGATCAACGTCATCGACATCGGCACCGACTCGGACGGCTCGACCTGGCAGGCCGTCTCGCAGATCACCGGCGGCACGTACACCGGCGTGCCCACCTCCGCGGCTCCCGAACTGGCCAACGCGGTCGCCGCTGCCCTGCCGTAGTTTCCGACGCAAAAGGGCCGGGTCTGCACAGACCCGGCCCTTTTACGTTGCGCGATCAGGCAAACGCCTCGATCGGCGGGCAGGAGCACACCAGGTTGCGGTCGCCGAACGCACCGTCGATGCGACGGACGGGCGGCCACACCTTGGGACGGAAACCCTTGCCCAGCGGGTAGGCGGCATGTTCGCGGGTGTACGGGTGCTTCCACTCGTCGACCAGCAGGCACTCGGCGGTGTGCGGCGCGTTGTGCAGCGGGTTGTCGTCCGCCGGCCACTCACCGGAGCCGACCTGGTCGATCTCGGCCTTGATCGCGATCATCGCGGCGATGAAGGCGTCGACCTCGGTGAGGCTCTCGCTCTCGGTGGGCTCGACCATCAACGTGCCGGCCACCGGGAAGCTCATGGTCGGCGCGTGGAAACCGTAGTCCGCCAAGCGCTTTGCCACATCGTCGACGGTGACGCCGGTGGCCTTGGTGATGGCCCGCAGGTCCAGGATGCACTCGTGCGCGACCATGCCGTTCTCGCCGGTGTACAGCACCGGGTAGTGCTCGTCGAGGCGGCGGGCGATGTAGTTGGCCGACGCGATCGCCGTCAGCGTCGCGGCCCGCAGACCGGCCGCGCCCATCATCCGGATGTACGCCCAGGTGATCGGCAGGATGGACGCCGAGCCGTACGGGGCCGCCGACACGGTGTGGTCGTCGGCGAGCTCGGCGGCCAGCGGGTGACCGGGCAGGTACGGCGCGAGGTGCGAGCGGACCGCCACCGGGCCGACACCCGGACCGCCGCCGCCGTGCGGGATGCAGAAGGTCTTGTGCAGGTTCAGGTGGCTGACGTCGCCGCCGAACTTGCCGGGACGGGCCAGGCCGACGATCGCGTTGAGGTTGGCGCCGTCGACGTAGACCTGACCGCCGGCGTCGTGCACCGCGGCGCAGATGTCGGCGACGTCGTGCTCGTACACGCCGTGCGTGGACGGGTAGGTGATCATCAGCGCGGCCAGGTCACCGGCGTGCTCGGCAACCTTGGCGCGCAGGTCGTCCAGATCGACGTCGCCGTTCTCGCGGCACGCCACGACCACGACCTTCATGCCGACCATGGCGGCCGACGCGGCGTTGGTGCCGTGCGCGCTGGACGGGATGAGGCAGATGTTGCGCCCGGCCTCCCCGCGGGCCTCGTGGTAGGCGCGGATGGCCAGCAGCCCGGCGTACTCCCCCTGCGATCCGGCGTTGGGCTGCAGCGAGACAGAGTCATAGCCGGTGATGCTCACCAGCCAGGACTCCACATCGGCGATCAGCTTGCGCAGGCCCGGCGTGTCCGACGCCGGGGCGAACGGATGCTGCTGGGCGAACTCGGTCCAGGTGATGGGCTCCATCTCGGCGGCCGCGTTGAGCTTCATGGTGCACGAGCCCAGCGGGATCATGCTGCGGTCCAGCGCGATGTCCTTGTCGGCCAGCGAGCGCAGGTAGCGCATCATCTCGGTCTCGGTGCGGTACCGTGAGAACGCCGGGTGGGTGAGGAATTCCGAAGTGCGGGTGTGGATTTCGGGGCCGGCCCAGTGGTGGCCGCCGCGGGTCGCACCGAACGCGGCGAGCACCGCGTCGACGTGATCGGCAGTGGTCGCCTCATCGCAGGACACCGAGATGTGGTCGGCGTCCACCAGCCAGACGTTGATGCCGCGCTCCTTGGCGGCCGCCTGCACCTGCTCGGCCCGGCCCGGCACCTTGGCCAGGACGGTGTCGAAGAAGGCGCCGTGCACCACCTCGACGCCGGCCTCCTTCAGGCCCATCGCCACAGCCAGCGCGTGGCCGTGCACCCGGTGCGCGATGGCGGTCAGCCCGCGCGGGCCGTGGTAGCTGGCGTACATCGCGGCGATCACCGCGAGCAGCACCTGGGCGGTACAGATGTTGCTGGTGGCCCGGTCCCGGCGGATGTGCTGTTCGCGGGTCTGCAGGCTCAACCGATAGGCCTTGGCACCGTCGGCGTCGACCGAGACGCCGACCAGACGGCCCGGCAGCTGACGGGCGTGCTTGCCGTGCACGGCCAGGTAACCGGCGTGCGGCCCACCGAATCCCATTGGCACACCGAAACGTTGCGTGGTGCCGAAGGCCACGTCGGCCCCGATCTCACCGGGCGGGGTGACGAGCGTCATCGCCAGCAGGTCCGCGCCGAGGGCGACCAGCGCGCCGCGCTCATGGGCCTGCGCGATCAGTGCGGACCAATCGTTGACCGCACCGCTGGCACCCGGCACCTGGGCGATGACGCCGAAGAACTCGCCCTCGGGCAGGCCGTCGCGCAGGTCGGCGGTGACGATCTCGATGTTCAGCGGCTCGGCGCGGGTGGCCAGCACGGCGGCGGTCTGCGGATAGACGTCGACGTCGACGGCCAGGCGGCGGCAGTCGCCCTTGACGGCGCGGTGCATCAGCGTCATCGCCTCGGCCGCGGCGGTGGCCTCGTCGAGCATCGACGCGTTGGCGATCTCCATGCCGGTCAGGTCGGTGACCATGGTCTGGAAGTTGAGCAGGGCCTCGAGGCGGCCCTGGCTGATCTCCGGCTGGTACGGCGTGTAGGCCGTGTACCAGGCCGGGTTCTCGAGAATGTTGCGGCGCAGCACCGCCGGGGTCAGGGTGTCGAAGTAGCCCTGGCCGATCATCGACACCGCGACGGTGTTGGTGTCGGCCAGTGCACGCAACTCGGCCAGCGACTGCTCTTCGGTCGCCGGAGCCTTCAGTTCGTCGAGGCCGGGAGCCAGTCCGGCGCTGGACAGCGCGTCGAGAATGCCCGCGGGCAGCGCCTTGGCGGCGAGCTCTTCCAGGGAGTCGACGCCGATGACCCCGAGCATGGTGGCCACCGCGTCGGCGTCCGGACCGATGTGCCGGTCGACGAAGCGAAGCTGGTGGTGCTCAGCAGAGGAACGAGACGTGCTGTCGGTCATGACGGCCTCTCCAGACGTTCAGGCTCGGGGCAGGCGTGCCAGGCGAACCGCTTGCGGTTCCTCCCCCTCTGTCGTCGGTGCCTGAGAGATTCGGCCCGACGATGGTCGGCCTTTCCCCATGGGCGGGCGAGGCACAGCTCGCCGCTTTCCAGAGGCATCGGGCTCCGGCGCGGTCCGGGGGCCTGAGAGGTTGATGGAGAGGTATTGCTCCTTCGGCGTCCATGGCTGGCGGCCACAGAACTCTCCCGCGTCGGGACGATGCGCGCGCCAGTCTACCGGTGGTTCGCCACGGGCCGCTCATAGTCCCCCAGAGGGGGTGCCCCCAAGCAAACTGCCCCTCTCCATGGGAAAGGGGCAGTTTGCTGTCTGCTGGTGAGTGGCCTCAGCCGATCTTGCGGTCGCGCTGCTTGCGCCGGGATGCCAGTTCGTCCTCGGGTGCGGCGATGGACTCGCCGCCGTCGGCCCGCTCGCCCGGGAAGTCGGCGATGGCGCCGGTCAGCTCGCGCATGGCACCCGAGACCGCGATGCCGAACACACCCTGACCGCCCTGCAGCAGGTCGACGACCTCTTCGGCGGACGTGCACTCGTAGACCGTGGTGCCGTCGGAGAACAGCGTGATGTTGGCCAGGTCGTGAACCCCGCGCTGGCGCAGGTGATCGACCGCGACACGGATGTTGTGCAGCGAGATGCCGGTGTCGAGCAGGCGCTTGACGATCTTGAGGACCAGGATGTCCTTGAACGAGTACAGGCGCTGGCTGCCGGAGCCGGCCGCGCCGCGGATCGACGGGACGACCAGCGAGGTGCGCGCCCAGTAGTCCAGCTGGCGGTAGGTGATGCCGGCGATCTGGCAGGCGCTCGGCCCGCGGTAGCCGACCAGTTCGTCGGGTACGGATTCATCAGGGAACAGGCCTGCCTGCACCGGCATCGGAGCCGGCGTCGGGGCGGCCTGCTCAGGCGCGCCGTTGGTCGTCAGGTCCAACTGCTCTTGACGTGGCGTCTCGTCGCCCACTGCCTGATCCTCTCGCCGATCGAACTAACCCTGCCTGGCGGCCATTGCTGCTCGGCGGGCATGTCCGCTGCTCGAATGTGTCGAGCATACGCTTCCCGCCGGGCCACTTCAGCCCATCGGCGGCGAGCCGCCGATCAGACTGTTGCCAGAACGAGGAAAGTATGTGGCGCGGATTCGTCGAATCTGCAAACGGCGCACCGCGTGTCGACGCCTGCTGACCTAACTGAGACGCATCCGTGACAACGCCCCGGCGGACGTTCCCCCGGACCGGTCAGGTGGCCTTGAAATCGTCCGGCGAAATGCTGTCGAGGAACTCCTTGAACTTCTCGACCTCGTCCTCGCGCACAGCCCCCGACGGCTCCTCGTCGCTCTCGTCCGGGATCAACAGACCGGCTTCGGCCAGCACCGCTTCCTCGACGTAGATCGGCACGCCCATCCGCAGCGCGATGGCCACCGAGTCCGACGGCCGCGCCGACACCGTGATGTCGCGGTCGAACACCAGGTCGGCGTAGAAAGTGCCTTCCTGCAGATCCACGATGCGCACCTCGCGCAGTGAATGCCCAAGCGCGGCAATCAAATCCCGGATCAGGTCGTGCGTGAGGGGACGAGCCGGCGAGACGCCCTGCTGTTCCAGCGCGATGGCCGCAGCCTCGGACTGCCCGATCCAGATCGGCAGGTACCGATCACCGTCTGATTCGCGGAGCAACAGCACGGGTTGGTTCTGTGGCTGCTCCACCCGAATGCCGACCACACGAACCTCGCCCATCTGCGTCTGCCCTCCGCAATCCGTGTGCCATCAACGAATTCGAGTCTAGTCCTCAGCGATCGAGAACGTCGCGCACCGCAGACTTGATCAGCGAGGTGTGCAGCGTGATGGCGAGCGCCGCGACCTCGCGGGCCAGTTCGTCGGCCCGGTCGCGGGCCCCGGCGTTGCCGGCTTTGCCGATGGGCCCGGCGATCTGGGCGATGAGGTCCGACTGCCGGTCGGCCGCGGACCGGAAGGCCCGCAGGTGCCGCGGCTCGACGCCGTATTCGCCCAGCGCGTGGGCGCATTGAGCGATGACCACGGCGTGTTCGTCGAAGAACCCCGCCGGGCCGGGGATGATCACGCCGCTCTTGACGAGCGCGGAGAGCAGCTCCGACTTGATGCCGGAGCGCTGCAGCAGATCCTCGCGGCTGAGCCGGACCTGGGCAGGCGCGACATCAGCTGGGCCACCGTCTTGGTCGCTGTCGAGATCGGGCACCAATTTCGGTACGCCGTAAGCGGATCCGTTCGACGGCAGCGCGCCGTCGGCCTGGGCATCCAGCTGGGCCTTGATGACTTTCAGCGGCAGGTACTGATCGCGCTGCGCGGACAGGATGAACCGCAGCCGCGCGCAGTCATAGGCCGTGAAACGACGGTAGCCCGACCCAGTGCGTTCAGGCGTGACCAGACCTTGTTCCTCCAGGAACCGGATCTTGGAAATCGTCACGTCCGGGAAGTCTGGTCGGAGCAGATCGAACACTGCTCCGATCGACATCCCGGCCACTGCACTGCGGTCGGGCTGCGTCATGGACTGACCGCCGGCTCTAACCAGCCGAGCTGTCGTCGGTCTTGGGGCCGGTCAGGAACACCAGGCGGAACTTGCCGATCTGGACCTCGTCCCCGTTGGCCAGCACCGCCGAGTCGACGGGCTCGCGGTTGACGTAGGTGCCGTTGAGGCTGCCGACGTCGACCACCTGGAATTCACCGGACTCGAGCCGGAACTCGGCGTGCCGGCGGCTCACCGTCACGTCGTCGAGGAAGATGTCGCTGTCCGGGTGACGTCCCGCCGAGGTACTCGGCTGATCCAGCAGGAACCGCGAGCCGGCATTCGGCCCGCGCTTGACCACCAGGAGGGCCGAGCCCACCGGCAGTCCTTCAACTCCGGAGACGGCACTGGTGCCGCTCGTCGAAGCCGGGGCATCGAGCTCACTGAGGAAGTCCGCACGGAAGACCGATGTGGTCTCCACCGTTGCCTCCTCGGACCCGAAATCAGTCCCCGAACCGCTGTCGTTATCCGTCACGCGCTGCTCCTCTACTGGCTGCTGTGGCGCTCTCTTGCACGACCAGCCGGCAGTCCTGCCAGCAGTCATCGATGTCGCATACGTCCCACTATTGACCGTACCGCGCGGCGCGGGCGAGTGTGCCCGCCACCGCCGGATCCGCCGAGCCGACTTTGGTGTCGCCGCGGCCGAACCGGACCGCAGCACCCTAACAAAGGCGTTACTCGTCCAGGGTCGCCCGGTAGCCGTCAGCGTCGAGCAGACCCGCGAGCTGGCTGTCCAGTTCGGCCGCGTCGGCCTGCAGTTCGATCAGCCAGCCGGCGTCGTAGGGATCGGAGTTGACCAGGTCGGGCGAGCCTTCCAGATCACCGTTGACCGCAACGATTTTCGCGGCGATCGGGGCGTACAGCTCCGAGGTCGTCTTGGGCGATTCGACCTCACCGAACACGTCGCCGGAGGCCAAGGTGGTACCGACCTCGGGCAGATCGACATAGACCACGTCACCCAGCGCGCCCTGCGCGAAATCGGTGATTCCGACGCGCACGGTGCCCTCGCCGGTGCGGCGCACCCATTCGTGCTCGGTGGTGTACAGCAGATCGGCTGGCGTTTCGCTCACGACGCTCCTTGAGTGTTGGTGGGGTACATAGGATACGGCTCGATTACCGGGGCCCGGCGGCTACTTGACCGGCTGAGCGTATTGACGCGGTTTTGCCTGCCGCAAGGCAGTGACGTCAATCGTGTCGGCCTGTTGCACGGTCATTGTGCCGCCAACCCGCTTGACACTGTCCATCGCCCCGCCGGGGATGTTCATCGCGGCCGCCAGGGTCGGCGGATCACCAATGGCGAGAATCGAATAGGGCGGGTTCATGGTCACGTTGTCGACCACCAGCGCGCCTGCGGCGCCGGTCACCCAGGTATCGACCCCGACCCGAACCGCGGTCTGCTGATCGCCCCGTCCGGACCGGATCTCCATGGCCTCGGCGCCGGCCGCGCGCAGCTCATTGATCACGTCGAGCAAGGTCTCCGGCGAGACGCCGGGAGCGATGTCCTCGATGGTGATGGTGACGCCGGGACCGGTGGCCGCAACCGTCCCGATCAGGATCGACAGGGCACGCAACCGGGCCTGCGCGTTCTCGATGGCGGCCTGGTCGCTGTTGCCCGACGCCTGCAGCGCCGACAGCGTCTTCTGCAGGTCGGCCACCTCGGTGCCCAGGGCCGCCTCGCGCTGTTGCAGCGAGTCGAGCAGCACCAGCAGGTCGGCCGGCCGGGCGGTGTCCAGCGCGTCACCCGATTCGGTCTGGCGCACCTGCGTCGCTATCGCCACGCCGAGCAATACGCAGAGCAGAACGGCCAGCGCACCGAACATCAACTGGGACCGGGTGCGCGGCAGCCGAGCGGGGACACCGTCGGGCAGCTCGTGCCGGCCGTGATGTTCGGCCGCGGGTTCGGCGTCGCCGTGGTGCTGTTCGTCGTCAGCCATGCCGTGGTGCTGTTCGTCGTCAGCCATGCCGCTCCACCGTCACGCCCCGAACAACCGGCGGCGCAGCGCCGCCGCGTTCCCGAAGATCCGGATACCGAGCACCACGATGATCGCGGTGGTCAGCTGCGTGCCCACACCCAGTTGGTCACCGACGTAGACGATCACCGCGGCGACCAGGACGTTGAAGACGAACGAGATGACGAAGACCTTGGCATCGAAGATGTTCTCGAGGTAGGCCCGCAGTCCCCCGAACACCGCGTCCAGCGCCGCGACGACGGCGATCGGCAGGTACGGCTGGACCGCTTCGGGCACGCTGGGGTGGAAGATCAACCCCAGCACGATGCCGACCACCAGTGCCGCGATCCCGATCATGTGCGCATACCCAATCTCAATTCGGCCCCAATCACTTTGGCCCACTTTGCCTGGCGAAGTTGACATCTCGTACTGATGCGGCCGACACCGTCAGCCGGTCCCGAGTCTGCACGCTGATGCCCACCCCGTACGACGCGGCGAGCAGCGTCAGCCGCTGCATGGCGGGAGTGTGCTCGAACACCTCCTGCATGGCGTGGGGCGGCCCGATGGCGACGACCACATAGGGGCTGGCCACCGGCTGGTTGTCGACGAGGATGCCGCCGCCGGCTTGCCGCATGGTCACGTTCGGCCCGATCCGCACGCCGCCGACGGACACCGCCTCGGCACCGGCCGCCCACAACGAGTTGACGGTCAGTTGCAGGTCGCGGTCCAGGATGGTCTGCGGGCTGCCGGCAACCCGCTGTTTCGATACGTCGGACAGGTTCGGGCTCGGCGGGGGTTCGGTGACGGTGACGGTCAGGCCCGGGCCGGTCACCGCGGTCACGCCGGCACCGAACTCGGCCTGCTCCAGGGCGGCCAGCAGTTCGCGGCCCTGCGCGTCGCCGGCCAAGCGGCTGCGACGCGCGGCCTCCACCTGGCCGGCCAGGGCGTCGCGGGTGGCGGTGCTGTCGCGGGTCCGCTCTTCGGCGGTGCGCGCGTTGGCGGACAACACATGTTGGGTCTGGGTGGTGGCCGGCGCCATGGATACCGCGTGCTGCGCCGCCGTTCCGAACACCACCGACACCGCGGCGACGCCGACCAGCAGCCAGGCGCCGTCGGCGAGGCGGGAGCGTGTCCGTCGGGCACTGTCGCCGGACGCCTGGCGGCGCTCCGCCGCGGCGACATAACCGGGGTCCAGATGGTCGGTGAGCAGTGAGCGCAGCAGCGACGGCACCGGAATCCGGACCGGCTCGTCGGCGACGTGACTGTTGCGGCCGGCTTCCGGCCGGTAGCCGCCCAGCGCCCGGTCCCGGGGTGTCCCGGCTTCCGTCACGCCGCAGACCTCGCGACCGGCGGCAGTTCCCGCAGCACCATCGTCACCTGGATCAGGTACAGCGCGGCGGACCACAGATACATGGCCATGCCCCAGACGAGGAACGCCCAGCCGCAGGCCAGCACCACCCGGCTCCAGGCGTCCGGCCACTGTCCGAGCAGTACCAGCGGGAATCCGGACATCAGCGCGAACGTCGCGGCCTTGCCGATGTAGGTCACCGGCAGCGCGGTCAAACCTCGGCTACGTACCAGCGGCAGGGTGGCCGCCAGCACCAGGTCGCGGCCGATCAGGGTCAGCACGATCCACCACGGGACGACGCGCGCGATCGCCAGCGCGACCGGCACGACCAGCATGTAGATCCGGTCGACCAGCGGGTCCAGCAGTTCGCCCAGCCGCGACGACTGGTTCGGCACCAGGCGCGCGATCTTGCCGTCCGCCCAGTCCGAGAAGCCGCTGAACATCAGGATCGCGACGGACCAGCCATTGGCGTGCGCCGACAACAGCAGGTAGAGGAACACTGGGACCAGCAGCAATCGCAACGCGCTCAGCGCGTTGGGAATCGTCAGCACCCGGTCGCTCGAATCGGCTTCCGGGCCACTGGTGCTCATGGGCTAAACCTAACGGAACACCCCGGGCAGGCTCAGCGCTGCCATCGTGTCGTCGGCCAGCGGGTTGTCGTGAATCATGTACGTCCACGTCGATGTCGGGCGGGCCAGCTTCGACAGATCCAGGCCGGGCTCGTCCTCCAGCACGTTGGCGGTCTCGAAGGTCTGCTGCGCGGCCTCGATGGCGTCGGCCGCCAGCGATGCGAACGCGTCGACCGCCATGCGGTGGAACTCGTCGAGCGGGTCCTGACGTCCCAGCGCCCGCAGGTGGATGCTCTCGCGGATGTCGGACAGGTAGGCCAGGTGGTCGGCCCAGCCGCGGTCCAGGTGGTACAGCATGATCATCCGGCAGATGCGCTCGAGTTCGTCCTCGCCGACCTCGTCGGCCAGTTCCTGGTACCGGTCCGGCGTCAGCTCCTTGAGCTCGTCGCGCGCGGTCGTGGTGCGCAGCAGCGTCTCTCGGCGTTCGACGATGATCGCGCGCTGCTGCGCGGTGAGCTGGTTGTAGCGCCAGGTGTTGGCGTGCACGTCCAGCAGCCGGCCCTCGGCGACGCGCTGGGCGTGCTCGAGCATCTGGCCGGCGCGGTCGCTGACGATCCGGCCGTCCTCGTCGGTCTGCGTCGGCAGTTTCTCGGGCTCCAGGTGCGAGACGACGACGTCGTCCTCCCAGCTGGAGAAGAACACCGACGAGCCGGGGTCGCCCTGGCGGCCGGCGCGGCCGCGCAGCTGGTTGTCGAGGCGTTCGGTGTGGTGCCGGCCGGTGCCGATGACGTGCAGGCCACCGAGTTCGGCGACGGCGTCGTGGTCGGCTTCGTCCGATCCACCGAGGCGGATGTCGGTGCCACGGCCGGCCATCTGGGTGGAGACGGTGACGGTGGCGAGCTTGCCCGCCTCGGCGATGACGGCGGCTTCTTCCTCGTCGTTCTTGGCGTTCAGCACGACGGCGGGTACCCCGGCCTTGACCAGTTTCGCGTGCAGCTCTTCGGATTCGGCGACATCGCGGGTGCCGACGAGCACCGGCTGGCCGGTCTCGTGGATCTGCTGGATGTGCTCGATGACGGCCTGGTTCTTGGCGGCCGCGGTGATGTAGACGCGGTCGGCCTCGTCTTCGCGGATGTTCGGCGTGTTCGGCGGGATCGGCGACACCCCGAGCCGGTAGAACTGGCGCAGCTGCTCACCGGCGGCCAGCGCGGTACCGGTCATGCCGCACACCGTCGGGTAGCGGCCGATGAGGGCCTGGACGGTGATGGTGTCGAGGACCTCGCCGGTCTCGGTGGTCTCGATGCCTTCCTTGGCCTCGACCGCGGCCTGCAATCCGTCGGGCCAGCGCTGCAGCGATGCGATGCGGCCGCGGGAGGCGTTGATGAGGTGAACGGCGTTGTCCCGCACGATGTAATGCACGTCGCGCTGCAGCAGCACATGCGCGTGCAGAGCCACGTTGACCTCGGTCAGTGTGGTGCCGATGTGCTCCTCGGCATACAGGTCGATGCCGCCGAGGGCCTTCTCGAGCTTGCGCGCGCCCGCGTCGGTCAGGTGCACGTTGCGCCGGTCGGCGTCGGTGTCGTAGTACTGCAGCGAGTCGTCCACGCGGTTCTCGGAGGTCATCTCCCCGACCAGCCGGATGATCTCCATGCGCGGTGTCTCGCGGTGGGTGGTGCCGGCGAGTACCAGCGGCACCAGCGCTTCGTCGACCAGCACGGAGTCGGCCTCGTCGATCAGTGCGACGTCGGGCCGCGGTGACACCAGGTCGTCGACGTGGGTGACCAGCTGGTCGCGCAGCACGTCGAACCCGATCTCGTTGACCGAGGCGTAGGTGACGTCGCATTCGTAGGCGGCGCGCCGTTCGTCGGCCGTCGACTCGGCGGTGATCCAGCCGACCGTCAGGCCCATGGCCGCCAGCAGCGGTCCCATCCACTCGGCGTCGCGGCGAGCCAGGTAGTCGTTGACCGAGATGACGTGCACGTGCCGTCCGGCCAGCGCGTAGCCGGCCGCGGCGATCGCGCCGGCCAGGGTCTTGCCCTCACCGGTGGCCATCTCGACGACGTCGCCGGCCATCATGCGCAGCGCACCGAGCAGCTGCACGTCGAACGGGCGCAGGCCCGTCGTCCGGTCCGCCGCCTCGCGGGCGATGGCCAGGAACTGCGGGATGTCGGCGGCATCGGCGAGCTCGGACAGTTCCAGCAGCTTGGCTGCCTTGGTGATCTGCTCGTCGTCCAGCCCCGCGGCCTTGTCGTCGAATTCCGCCGACGCCCGGACCTGATTCATCGACCGGTTCTGGTTCTTGTCGGTGGAAGCACCGAGCAGCTTCCAGAACTTGCTGCTCAGCCGGCCGGATTTCGCGGTGCTGGTTTTCGCCACAGGTCAAAGGTACCGGGCCGGTCCGCCGGCACTTCTTCAACCATCCACCTCTTGGGCGCTGTCCGCGCCTGTCGCGGCGCGCGCGTCAATAGAGCACGGGTACCTTGCGGGGATGGATTTGTTCACCCCGACGCTCGAATGGGGCCATGAGCTCACCACCTCGCTGTGGTGGATCGTCAAAGCCTGGCTGATCGCAGCGGTATCGACGCTGGTGGTGGTGACCGCCATCGGCCGGTTCACGGTCTGGGGCAGGCAGTTCTGGCGCATCAGCGGCGGCTACTTCATCGGCCGCGAGAGCCTCAAGGTGTGGCTGTGGCTGGCGGCGATGCTGCTGTCGGTGATCACCGGCGTTCGGCTCACGGTGCTGTTCAGCTATCAGAGCAACGATCTGATGACCAGCTTCCAGGTGGTGGCCTCCGGCCTGGCCGGTCATGACCAGGCGGTGAAGGACTCCGGGGCGCACGGATTCTGGATGTCGATCGGCATCTTCTCGCTGCTGGCCGTGTTGCATGTCAGCCGCATCATGCTCGACCTGTTCATGACGCAGCGGTTCATCCTGCGGTGGCGCGCGTGGCTGACCGACCGGCTCACGGGCGACTGGCTGGACGGCAAGGCGTACTACCGGTCGCGGTTCATCGACGACACCATCGACAACCCGGACCAGCGCATCCAGAGCGACATCGACATCTTCACCGCAGGCGTGGGCCCACTGCCCAACACGCCCAACAACATGACCACCTCGACGCTGCTGTTCGGCGCCATCAACGCCATCGCGTCGATGCTGTCGTTCACCGCGATTCTGTGGAACCTGTCCGGCACCCTGACCATCGCCGGGCTCACCATCCCCAAGGCGATGTTCTGGATCGGACTGGGTTATGTCCTGATCGCGTCGGTGGTGGCCTTCTGGATCGGCCGGCCGATCATCTGGCTGTCGTTCGACAACGAACGCTTCAACGCGGCGTTCCGTTACGCGCTCGTCCGGATGCGCGACGCGGCAGAGGCCGTCGCGTTCTACCACGGTGAGATCGCCGAGCGGACGGGTCTGCGGCGGCTGTTCGCCCCGGTCGTGGACAACTACAAGCGGTACGTCAACCGGATGATCGGCCTCAACGGCTGGAACCTGTCGATGAGCCAGATCATCGTGCCGCTGCCATATGTCCTGCAGTTCCCGCGATTCCTCGCCGGTGAGATCAAGCTCGGCGACATGAACCAGACGGCGTCGGCGTTCGGCAGCATCCAGGACGGATTGTCGTTCTTCCGCAACGTGTACGACCAGTTCGCCGGGTATCGCGCCGCCATCATCCGTCTGCACGGCCTGGTGACGGCCAACGACGCGGCGCGGCACCTGCCCGCGCTGGCCACCGAGGACTGCCCCGACGACACCATCACGCTGGAGAAGGTCACGGTGAGCACACCGGACGGCCGCGAACTCATCGCCCCGCTGGATCTGTGCCTGTACCCCGGCGAAGCGCTGGTGGTCACCGGCCCGTCCGGCAGCGGCAAGACGACCCTGCTGCGCAGCCTGGCCAAGCTGTGGCCCTTCTGCCAGGGCGCCATGCACTTCCCGATGGACGAGAACGAGACGCTGTTCCTGTCCCAGCTGCCGTATGTGCCACTGGGTGATCTGCGCGCCGTGGTGTCCTACCCGGGCAAGGTGGGTTCGCACACCGATGCCGAACTGCACGAGGTCCTGAACAAGGTCGCGCTGCCGCATCTGGCGAACCGCCTCGACGAGGTCGACGACTGGGCCAAGGTGCTCTCCCCCGGCGAGCAGCAGCGCGTCGCCTTCGCCCGGGTGCTGCTGACCCGACCCAAGGCCGTGTTCTTCGACGAGTCCACCTCGGCCCTCGACGAGGGCCTGGAAATGATGCTGTACCAACTGGTTCGGACCGAACTGCCGGACACCACCGTGGTCAGCGTCAGCCACCGCAGCACCGTCGAACAGCACCACCAGCAGGAGCTGGAACTGCTGGGCAACGGCGAGTGGCGGCTCACGCGGATCGAAGACGAGGACGGCGCACCCGCCCCCGTCTAGCCGATCACCTTGCCGCGGCGTGGGCTCCGGCCCGGCGGCCGAAGAACGACCCTTCACCCAGCTGGGTGCCACTGGCGTAGCCCTTGCCGTCCTGCGCGATGTTCGAGGCGCACGCACCCGCCGCGTACAGGCCCGGCACGGCGCTGCCGTCCTCGCGGAGCACTTCGCCGTCGATGCTGACCGACAGGCCACCCATGGTGAACCCGGAGTACAGGGCCCGCCCGAGCGACAGGTCGAATGCCGCCCACGGCCCATTGTCCTGGGCGGCAACGTAATCCGGCTGCTTGTGGAAGTCGGGGTCGCCACCTGCCGCGGCGTTGGCGTTGTAGCGCTCCAGCGTCGCGGCCAGGTTCCCGGCCGGAATGCCCAGCGCCGCTTCCATTTCCGCGACGGTCTCCCAGCCGTCGATGAACCGGATCAACGGCATCGCCGGCATCTCGGTGTGCGCTTCGTCCACGATCAGGTAGGCCACCTGGTCGGGCTGCTCGAGCACGAAAGCCGAAGTGCGCGAATGGTATGAGTCCTCGTTGACGAAGCGCTGGCCATTCTGGTTGACGATGACGCCGGTGAGCAGAACCTCCGGCGGGTAGGCGGCGGCCGTGATGAACAGCTGGTCCAGATTCCTGGCGACGCCGCCGGCGGACACGCCGAGCTTGATGCCCAGCCCGTCGTCGTTCGGGTTGCCGAGGATGTAGGGCTCAACTTCGCCGTGGTGCTTGGTCTTTCGCTTCTGACCCAGCGCCGGCGTGTGTTCGGCCACCATCTCCGGGTTCATCGCGAAGCCGCCGGCGGCGATGATGACGGCGCCGGCCTTGACCGCGCCCGTCACCCCGAAGTTCTTCCAGCGGACGCCGACCGCACGGCCCTGCTCGTCCACCACGAGGTTGGTCGCGCCGGTTTCGTAGCGCATCTCGACGCCGAGTTCGTCGGCCCTTTTCAGCAGCAGCTTGATGACCATGTCCGCGCCGCCCAATTCGCCCGGCACCGGGACCGAGTGCCCGCGGGGCGCGGCCTTGGCCTGCTCGCAGAACGGCCACACCTTCTCGTTGCCGGTGTAGGACAGGCCCTCGGTGCCCGGCGGCACCACCACCTTGCCCGGGTAGTAGCTGCGTTCGAACTGAAAACCCAAGTCTTCCAACCAATTGAAGTGTTCGACGCTGCCGTCGCAGTAGGCGCGGATCTTGTCGTGCTCAGGGTCGTGGGCGACCGCGACGAGGTACTTGTACATCTCGTCGGCGCTATCGTCGTGGCCGGTCGCCTGCTGTACGGCGGTGCCGCCGCCGAGGTAGAAGTGGCCGCCGGCCATGGACGTGGTGCCGCCCGCGGCGGCCGCCTTCTCCAGCACCAGGACCTTGGCGCCGGCGGCGGCAGCACTGACCGCGGCACAGCCACCGGCGATACCGAAGCCGATCACCACGACGTCGGCCTCGTCGGACCAATCGGTGACGTCGGCGGCGTTGACGGTCTCGGGAACTGTTTGCATCGTCTCTCCTGGGCCGGTCTCAGTGGTGTCCGGCGCGGTCATTCGGGCAACCTGGACACGTGTCTGATCAATGATCGACTAGACAATAACGTCGAGACGGGGCCATGGCTAGAACGTGTTCTAGTTTCCTTCCTCACCCAGGTACGCCGCGATACACCGGGCCGACGCGGCGCGCGCCTGCTCGGGGTCGGTTCCGCCGGCGATGTCCGCCGCGCACCAGGCCGCACCGGATTCGCGGGTGAACCGGCGGCCCTCGTCGCTCACGGTCCATTGCGGACCGAACGACGGGTCGATGGCCTGCCCCGTCACGGTGTGGATGGCCAGCCCGAGCAGCGCCCCGTCCCAGCCCATCCCCACCGCACTGGGTCCGTACTGCGCCCAGAACTCGTCGTCGTCGGTCGGGGCGATGTGGTCGAGTTCCAGACGCGCCGATCCGGCCCCCTCGTCGACGATGCGCAGCTCGATCCAGCTGACCTGCCCGTTGCACTCCCAGGTGGCGGTGAAGGTGTGCGGGGGCTCGCAGGTCTGCACGGTGCCGCCGGCGTTGCCTTCCAGTTGGAACGTGCCGCCGACCGTGAGGTCGCCGGTGATCGGCAGGAACCACCGGGGAATCCGCTCCTTGTCGGTACAGGCGTCCCAGAGGTCGGCGGCGTCGGTCGGATACGACTGACTGATCGTGACGACGCGAACCTCGCCTGCCTGCCACGTCCGCGTGCCGACCGTGCGCTGCACGGCATTGATCTGTGTGGTGACGTCGATCATCACTCCCCCTTGTTCTTGTTGCGTTTTCCGCGCGCCACCTCGGTGGCCAGCGCGTCCAGATGCGGTCGCCAGAACTGGCGGAACCCGGCCAGCCAGTTGTCGATGTCCTGCATACCCCGCCCGTCCACGGCATACAGCCGCCGCTGACCGTCCGGGCGCACGCTGGCAAAACCGTTGTCGCGCAAGACCTTCAAATGCTGCGACACCGCCGGTTGACTGATCGAGAACTCGGATTGAATCGTCGCGCCGATGGCACCGGCGGTCAGTTCGCCATGGGCCAGCAATTCCAGGATCCGTCGGCGAACCGGGTCCCCCAGGACATCGAAGGCGTGCACGATGCCAAGCTATAGCCGTGACTTATATAAGTCAAGAATTACATATCTGAGCGTCGACCGGCGCCCGATCAACGGAGGGCAGGCCTTCGGCTAGCCGCCGGCCTGCTGCACGACGGCATCATTGGTCTGCTGGTCGGTCGCGCTCCACGAGACCGCCGCGGGGAAATGTCCCCAGGTGCTGTTGAAGACGCCCACCAGCACCGCCCGGTTGTCCGGGGTGATCGTGTACACCGGGCCGCCCGAGTCGCCCTTCTGGCTGACGATGCCGTTGGACATGGTGAACCAGCCGTTGTTGACCGCGTCGACGGTGCCGCAGGTCTCGCCGGTGACGACGCCGAAGTGGCAGACCGGCGCGCCGCGCTGCGGATTCACCGCGGGGTCGGTGACCAGCATCCGCCCGCCCGGCAGGATGTTGTTGACCATGACGTCGCCGGCGATGGTGATGGACTCCCAGTCGGAGATCTGGTGGTCGGTCGCGATCGTGGCGCCGTCGGGCGTGTTGTCCCGGAAGGTGATCATGGTGCCGATGAAACGGCCGTCCTTGTCGGTCACCGGGCCGTTGCCCCGGCAGTGACCAGCGGTGTAGCCGGTCCGCGCGGCCGGGTCCACATAGCCCAGCGTGCAGCGCGTGGTGCCCTGGTGGATCTCCATTCCCGGGTACACCAGCACTCCGGGATCCGCCGCCGCGACCGGCGTCGGGCCGCCGACAGCGAACATCGGCACCGCGGCCGCCGCGATTACCGCGGCCCGCAAACCCCCCACAAACATGACCTTCTCCCATCACCTCGGGACGGACGTCGCGCCAGCCTACCCCGCACGTCCGGGCCCGCCAGGGTCCGTCCAGGTCAGGGAATGGTCAGGAGCTGACCGGGCTGGATGAGGTCCGGGTTGTCGATCCCGCTGGCACTGGCAATCTCCGGGTAACGGCTGCCGTCGCCGTAGAACTGCTCGGAGATGGCCCAGAGGGTGTCACCCGACTGCACCGTGTAGGTGCGTGCCGCCGGCGCCKCGGGCGCCGGGGCGGGCTCGGGCTCGGCAACGACCTCGACGGCGACCGGCTCGGCAACGGCCTCGACCACCACCGGCTCGGGAGCAGCCTCGACCGGCGCCGCGGGCACCTCGTCGGTGTGCGTGTCCGACGACCACTTGGCGTCGTCGCCGCTGTACAGCACCAGGTTGCGGTCGTCCTGCAGCACCAGCCGGACGTTGTCCGCGCCCTTGGTGTCACTGGCCCACACCGGCTTGTCCGCCGTGTACAGCACGAAGTTGCCGTCGTCCTGCACCTCGGCACGCTGGACGCCCTGGCCGTTGGTGCCGGTGGCCCACACAGACTGCTCCCCCGTGTACAGCACCAGATTGCCGTCGTCCTGCAGGACCAGACGGTAGGCACCGTTGTTCGACGTCAGCGACTGGCCGACCTCGAGCTTCTCGCCCTTCTGAAGTGTGTCACCCATGAAAGTCCAGCTCCTTTGGTTTGGATTCACCCCTGTCGCTCACCGACAGTACCGACGGTTCCGCCACACGTCAGGGTTTGCGCTCGCAAAAATCAAAACAGTTCGCAAACAATGAGTTATCGCGGAGGAATCACAGCGCGCTGACAGCATTTACGCCGAGGTCAGCGAACCGCAGCGGACCCCGGACCGGTCGGCTGCCACCCCGGCGGGCCGAACACATAGCCCAGCCGATCACCGAATCCGTTGGCCTCGCGCACATCTCGCACCATGGTGAGGTACTCGTGGGTCTGCAACTTCCAGATATCGTACGTACCAACAGGTTTGGTCAAGCCGTAGTTCGGCCGCGCGGTCTCGGGCGTGAAGCTGCCGAACATCCGGTCCCAGATGATCAGAATCCCGCCGTAGTTCTTATCGAGGTACTGCTGGTCCCGGCCGTGGTGCACCCGATGGTGCGACGGCGTGTTGAAGACGTATTCGATTGGGCGCCAGAGCTTCCCGATGCGCTCGGTGTGAATCCAGTACTGGTACACCAGATTCACCGAGAAACTGGCGAACACTATCCACGGCGGCACCCCGAGCGCCGGCAGCACCGCCTTCATCAACAGGTCCCCGGACGGGTTCCATTTCTGCCGCAACGCGGTGGACAGGTTGAAATACTCGCTGGAATGGTGCGCCTGATGCGTGGCCCAGAACAGCCGCACCCGATGCGCCATCCGGTGGTACGTGTAGTAGATCAGGTCGACGCCGAGGATCGCGATGACCCACGTGTACCAGGCGTTCCCGGGCAGGTGCCACGGCGCGACATATACATAGAGGGCCGCATAGCCGACCAGCGCAAGGAAATTCAGTACTCCGCTGGTGAACAGCGATACCGCACCCATCCAGATGCTGGCCCAGGCATCGGCGCGCAGGTAGGCGCCGGACGGCGGCCGCTGCTGTTCGTCGTACGCGAGCTTGCGGGCCGCGCCCCACTCCAGCAGCAGCGCGACAACGAAGAACGGAATGGCGTACGAGACCGGGTCGTGCAACATGGTCGGCAGCACGTCGGACAGCAGATCGGAACTCACGTCGACACCTCCGTGCGCAGCGTATCCCGCCACGTTCTGTCCGCGCCTCAGCTCCCATGGTGCTCCGAATCGCGGCAAGATGGCGCGCATGACTGATCGCACCGCGTCGCTCGTCGAGCTCGCCCGACGCCACGGTGTGGCCACCGAGTACGTCGACTGGAGCGGTGCGCAGCACGCCGTCGCCGCCGCGACGCTGGTTGCAGTCCTCGGTGCCCTGGGCATACCGGCCGACTCGGACGACGCCTGCGCGGCGGCCCTGGCCGATCACGAACGCGCGTATTGGCAGCGCACCTTGTCCCCCACGATCGTCGCCCGGTCGGGCCAGCCGTCGAGCTTCTGGGTGCACGTCACCCACGGCGCGCCCGTCGGCGTGTGGATCCGATTGGAGGACGGTTCGGTGCGGGCGGGGCTGCGCCAGCTGGAGAACAACCGGCCGCCGTTCAATCTCGATGGCCGCTTGATCGGCGAGGCGACTTTCGAGCTGCCCGCTGATCTCCCGCTGGGCTATCACCGACTGCACGTCCAGGCCGGCACCGTCGCGGACGCCGACGCCGTCCTGATCGTCACCCCCGACGCCTTGGCGCTGCCGAGCCGGCTGGGCAACGGCCGGGCCTGGGGCATGGCCACCCAGCTCTACAGCGTGCGTTCGCAAAACTCCTGGGGCACAGGCGATCTCACCGACCTCACGGACCTGGCGGTCTGGTCTGCCACCCGGCACCACGCGGATTTCATCCTGGTCAACCCCCTGCACGCGGCGGGCCCGGTGGCCCCGATGGAGCCGTCGCCGTACCTGCCGACCTCGCGCCAGTTCGCCAACCCGCTGTATCTGCGGGTGCAGGCCATCCCGGAGTACACCGCGATCCGCACGCCGGCGACGCTGCGCAAGGCCCGGGTCGACGCCCAGTCCCGGGCCGACAAGAACGAGTTCATCGATCGGGACGCGGCCTGGAAGTCCAAGCGCAATGCGCTCAAAGAGGTGTACCGAGCCAACCGATCGGCCGGCCGCGCGGTGGCCTACGACGGGTACCGACGACGCACCGGCCGCACGCTCGACGACTTCGCGACGTGGTGCGTGCTGGCCGAAAAGCACGGCGCCGACTGGCGCGACTGGCCCGCGGAGTTTCAGCACCCCGACCATCCCGCGGTGCGGGCTTTCGCCGAAAAGCACGACAGCCGTATCGATTTCCACCGCTGGCTGCAATGGCAGCTCGACGATCAGCTGACCGCGGCGCAGGCCACCACGGTCCAGGCCGGGATGTCGTTGGGCATCGTCCATGATCTGGCGGTGGGCGTGCATCCGGGCGGCGCCGACGCCTGGGCGTTGCAGGACGTGCTGGCCACCGGGGTGTCGGCCGGGGCGCCGCCGGACGAGTTCAATCAGCTCGGACAGGACTGGTCCCAGCCGCCGTGGCGCCCCGACGAACTCGTCGAGCGAGCCTATGAGCCGTTCCGCGCCGTGGTCCGGGCGGTGCTGCGGCACGCCGGCGGGGTCCGCATCGACCACATCATCGGCCTCTTCCGGCTGTGGTGGATCCCCGAGGGCGCGACGCCGGTCGACGGCACCTATGTCCATTACGACCACGAGGCGATGATCGGCGTCCTGGCGCTGGAGGCGCACCGGGCCGGCACGGTGGTGGTCGGCGAGGATCTGGGCACCGTCGAGCCATGGGTTCGCGACTACCTGCGTGACCGCGGCCTGCTGGGCACGTCGATCTTGTGGTTCGAAGCCGATCGGGACGGCGGCCCGCTGCCCGCGCCGCGCTGGCGCGAGTACTGCCTGTCGGCGGTGACCACGCACGACCTGCCGCCGACGGCCGGCTATCTGGCGGGCGCGCATCTGCGACTGCGCCGCGACCTCGGTCTGCTGACCCGTCCTTACAAAGAAGAGGTCGCGGCCGATCACGCCGACCAGCAGCGCTGGCTGGACGTGCTGCGGGCGGCGGGGCTGCTGCCGCCGAACGCCCCCGACGCGATCGATGCCGACCAGACCGTCCTGGCCCTGTACCGGTACCTGACCCGCACCCCGTCGCGGCTGCTGGCGCTGGCCCTGCCCGACGCCGTCGGCGACGTGCGGACCCAGAATCAGCCGGGCACCAGTGACGAATATCCGAACTGGCGGGTGCCGCTCGCCGGTCCCGACGGCCGCAAAATCCTCCTCGAAGATCTGTTTTCCGACCCGCGCGCAGCGGTGTTGGCGCAGGTGATGGGCGACGCGGTCACACCGGGATTGGGTTGATTCGAGTTTCTCCACCCCGTGATCTGCGCTATCTTCGCTGTACTCGAGGAGGTCAGGTGAACAAGCTGAAGATGCTGACGGCAGGTGCCGTGGCAGCAGGTGCAGTGGCGGTAGGTGCCACCGCGGTGTTCGGCTCGTCCGTGGCCGCATCCGATCCTGGAGGCTCGAACTCCATGAACGTGGTGGGTGAGTCGTACGCGCGCGCTGTGTCGATTCTCAAGAGCCAGGGCGTGAAGGCCACCTTCGGTGGCTCGGTGGGCAGCGACGTGCCGCAGGCGCAGTGCATCGTCGATCAGGAGAAGATGGGCAGCCATGGCCGCGTCATCTTGATGCTGAACTGCACCACGAAGGCTGTCGAGAACGCCTCTGCCGGTGCGCCCGCCTCCGGTGGCGGCGCAGCGGGCGCTCCGGGCGCCCCGCAGGGTCCGCACGTCGGCTCCAACGGTGTGACGACGGTGCAGGCGACGCCTGTCGGCCCGCAGCCGGGCATGTCGATCCCCGGTATGTAACTTTCCGCCGAAACGGCATTCCAGCAGGTCATCACTCGGTTTTTGACTGCTGGAATGCCGTTTCGGCGTATTTCAGCAAAACCCAGTACCGCCGTTCCCACATAAAACGCTTACACTGAATCCACTCGCAACGACGCTTGAGGATCCGGAGGTAGCTGTTCCATGCTGCGACCACAACGTTTCACCCATGAGGTCGACCCGGGTCCGGTGCAAATCCAGGCCCGAAACGTGGCTTTCGAGACCGCGGACAAGCCGATGTCCTGGATTCCCGGCCACCCTGTCGCCTCGCACGTGGTGAACCTGTTGAACATCCTGCTTCCGGCCGGTGAGCGCTGGTTCATCGAGACCTTCAACGAAGCGCTCCCGCTGATCAAGGATCCGAAGCTCGCCGAGGACGTCCGCGGCTTCATCGGCCAGGAGGCCATGCACGCCGAGGCCCACGACACCGTCATGAACGACTACCTGGTGCGCAGCGGCATGAACGTCACGCCGATGCTGGATCAGGTCGAGTTCGTCTTCGAGGAAATCCTGGCGCCGGCCAAGACGACCGACCCGCGCCGCAAGATGAACAACCTCATCGAACGGTTGTGGTTCATCGCGGCCGTCGAGCACTACACCGCGGTCCTCGGTGACTTCGTCTTGAACTGCACCTGGGACAACTACGACGCCGACCCGGTGATGGTCGACCTGTTCCGCTGGCACGGCGCCGAGGAAGTGGAGCACCGTTCGGTGGCCCACGAGGTCGCCATGTACTTCCGGAACAGCTACTTCGACCGCATCCGCGCGATGAGCGTGGTGGCGGTCCTGATGTACGTGTTCTTCCAGCGCGGCATGCGGTTCCTGGTCAAGAGCGACCCGCAACTCAAGCTCGGCTGGTGGAAGTCGCAGCGCCTGCGCATGCGCGACTCCAAGCTGGGGCTCCTGCCGAAGTACCGGAAGCTGCTGCTCACCCAGACGCTGGTGTACTTCAAGCCGAACTACAGCCCGGAAGACATGGGCTCGACCGCGCAGGCCGTGGCGTATCTGGCCGCCTCGCCCGCTGCCCGCGCCGCACACCTGTGAGGACGCGCCGCTTCCGGTCACGTCTGGCGCCGCCCAGCGTGATGGGTCTGTTGCCGCACGACCTGCTCGTGACGGTGGCCGACGCCGTCGTCAGCAGCACGTTCTGGGTGTCGACGCGACTGCGGAAGCCGCCGGTACCCGAGGTCGTCGAACGCACCATCCGGTTGCGGATCGCCGACCGCCAGGTGGTCGCGCACGATCAGGACGTGGTGGCGTTGACGTTCGTCAGTGCCGACGGTACCGAGCTGCCCCGCTGGCACCCCGGTTCGCATCTGGACATCCACCTGCCAAGCGGTCTGGTCCGTCAGTACTCGCTGTGCGGCGATCCCGACGAGCAGGGCTCGTACCGAATTGCCGTGCGGCGCATACCCGATGGCGGCGGTGGCTCGATCGAGGCGCACCAGCTCGGCATCGGCGACGTGATCACCACCAACGGCCCGCGCAACGCCTTCCCGCTGGCGGTGCCCGGCTTCGGGTCGCCGACCCGCACGCTGCGGTTCGTCGCCGGCGGCATCGGCATCACCCCGATCCTGCCCATGCTGGCGCGCGCCGAGCAGTTCGGCATCGACTGGTCGATGCTGTACGTCGGCCGCAGCCGCGACAGCCTGCCGTTCCTGGACGAGCTGACCCGGTTCGGCGACCGGGTACAGATCCGCACCGACGACGTCGACGGCCTGCCGACGGCCGACGACCTGCTGGGTGACTGCCGGCCTGGCACCTCCGTCTACACCTGCGGGCCGGCGCCCATGCTGAACGCGATCCGCGCCCGGCTGGTCGGGGCGGACGACATCGAGCTGCACTTCGAACGCTTCGCCGCACCCCCGGTGACCGATGGCCATGAGTTCAAGGTCGAGCTCGCCTCGACGGGTCAGACCGTCGCCGTCGCGGCTGACGAAACCTTGCTCACAGCCCTGATCAAAGCCGGTGTGCACGCACCGTATTCGTGTCAGCAGGGCTTCTGCGGCACGTGCCGTGTGAAGGTGCTCGCGGGTGCGGTCGACCACCGTGACGGATTGCTGACCGAGACCGAACGCGATGCCGGGCAGGCGCTGATCTGTGTGTCCCGCGCCCAGGGCGACGGCCCGCTGACCCTGGACCTCTAGCCGCCGAGCGGGCTCGGTTTACGATGCCCCAATGCCAATGGCCGAGGGAACCGACTTCGCCGGGTACACCATCATCCGGTGCCTGGGGTCCGGCGGAATGGGTGAGGTCTACGTCGCCCAGCACCCGCGGCTGCCCCGCCAGGATGCGGTCAAGGTGCTGCGGCCCGAGACGTCGACCAACCAGGAGTTCCGCGAGCGGTTCCTGCGCGAGGCCGATCTGACTGCCGCGCTGTCCCATCCGAACATCGTGGGCGTCTACGACCGCGGCGAGTTCGACGGCCAGTTGTGGATCTCGATGGAGTACGTGGACGGCACCGATGTCAGCCGTCTGCTCCGCAGCAGCGGCGGCGTGTCTGACGATCAAGCGGCGGAGATCATCAGCGCGGTGGGCCGCGCGCTCGACTACGCCCATCAGCACGACCTCCTGCACCGCGACGTCAAGCCGGCCAACATCCTGATCAGTGATACCGATCCGGCGAACAAACGAATCAAGTTGGCAGACTTCGGTATTGCCCGGTGCGCCGACGACTCCGCGGGGCTGACGGCGACGAACATGACGGTCGGCACGGTGTTCTACGCCGCTCCGGAACAGCTGACGGGCAGCGCCATCGATGGTCGCGCCGACCAATATGCCCTGGCGGCCACCGCCTTTCAGCTCTTCACCGGCGCACCACCGTTCGAGAACTCCAATGCCGCGGTGGTCATCGGCAAGCACCTCAGCACTCCCCCGCCGGCGCTCTCGCAGCGCCGGCCCGATCTCGCGGCCTTGGACCCGGTGTTCGCCAAGGCATTGGCGAAGGATCCCAAGGACCGGTTCGACAAATGCACCGACTTCGCCCGTGCCCTGCAGCACGGACTGGGCGTGGCGGGCGTCGATGCCACCACGCTGGCTCCGATTGCCCAGACCGGCGCTACCGAGATCCTGCAGCCGGCCAACCTGCTGAGGTCACGTCGGTCGCTGATCCTGCCCGTCGTGCTGACTCTGCTGTTGATCGCCGCGCTGGTCTTCGCAGCCGTCGAATTCACGCGCGCCAAGGACGAGCAGCAGACACCGCCGCGCCCCGCCGCGACCTCCACCACGGCTCCCCCGACGACCACGACGCCGTCGAGCACCGAAGCCGCGCCGAGCTCGTCGTCGACAATGGCGCCCGCGCCCACCGAATCTCCCGCCGCACCGACCGAGGCCACTGTCACCAGCACTGTCACGGTCGAGACCACCACCGCCACACCGACGACCACCGCCACCACCACCGACGCGCCTGCGCCAGAACAGGAAACGCCGATCCGCGAATGCATGGCCCGGACCGGCATGACGCGGCTGCAGTGCTGGGAAGAGATTCGCCGTAGCGAGCGGAGGCGCTGATGTCACCCAAGTTCGCCGTGGTCGCGCCGGTGGCCGCGGGCGTCACCGCCGACCCGGTCTGGATGACGCAGTTCGCCCGGCACTTGGAGAGCTGCGGCTTCGAATCCCTTGTGGCCGTGGAACATACGGTACTGCTGACCGAATACTCCAGCGTGTATCCGTACGACGCATCGGGCCGGGTCGACATCCCGGCCGACTGCGCGGTCCCGGATCCGCTGGACCTGCTGGCGTTTCTCGCCGGGCAGACCAGCACGTTGGGCCTGGCAACCGGGGTGCTGGTGCTGCCCAACCACCATCCGGTGGTGTTGGCCAAACGTGTCGCCACGCTGAATGTGTTGTCCGGCGGACGGATTCGCCTGGCTGTCGGCATGGGCTGGCTGCGCGAGGAGATCGAAGCCTGTGGGGCCCCATTCGACGCGCGCGCCCGACGAGCCGACGAGCAGATCGACATTCTGCGGCTGCTGTGGTCGGACCAGCCGGACGGCGCCGACCACTCGGGTGAGTTCTTCGAGTTCGCCCATGCCGCTTGCTATCCCAAGCCGGTGTCGCCGATACCGATCCACATCGGCGGACACAGCCGGGCCGCGGCCCGCCGGGCCGGCCGACGCGGCGACGGCTTGCAGCCGCTGGGCGTCGCCGGAGCGGAACTGACGGGGCTGATCGCCTTGATGCGGGAGTCGGCCGAGCGGGCCGACCGGGATCCCGACGCCCTCGAACTTTCTCTCGGGCACCTGGTGACCAAGGTCGACGCCGACCGCGCGGGCCGGCTCGCGGACCTCGGCGCCGACCGTGTCGTGTTGGCCATGCCGCCGGTCACCGACATCGACGAGGCCAAGGACATGTTGTCGGCGTGCGCCGAGCGACTCGGGCTCACGCCGTGCCCCTGACCGTCGCCGATCGGCTGGATCTGGCGGACCTGGTGCATCGCTACGCCGCCGCCGTCGATGATCGTCGTTTCGACGATGTGGTCGAACTGTTCACCAGCACAGCGGAATTGGTCCTGCCTGACCCACCCGGGTCATTGGAGCCGGTACGGCCCGAGCACGGGCACGACGGCGTGCGCGCCGCGATGGCCGCATTGTCCGGCGTCGCCCGTACCCAGCACGAGATCGTCGGCGAGGTCTACACCGGCGCCACGGACCACGCCCGCGGCCGCATCGCGTGCGTCGCTCACCACTGGACCCGCGGCGCCGACCCCACGGACGTCACCGATCTGGTGTGGCACCTGCGGTACGACGACGAATATGTCCAGACCGATGGCGGTTGGCGCATCCGACGCCGCGTCCTGACTCTCAATGCCATCGAGACCCGGCCCGTGCGCCGGCTGCGGGACCAGGGCATCTAGACCGCCACGTCGCCGAATGCCACACTCGTAGGCAGCGTCTTCCCTTCAGCCCCAAGTAGTTCCACCGGCACGATCTGGCCCACAGGAGCATCCGATGCCAATCCTGCACATTGAGCACTCCATCACCGATCTCGGCACGTGGCTGACGGCGTTCCGCAAGTTCGCGCCGGCCCGCGAACAGGCCGGGGTGCTCAGCGCTGACGTGTACCAGCCCGCCACCGACCCGAACTACGTCTGGGTGAACCTGCACTTCGCGACCGCCGACGCCGCGCTCCAGTTCCGCACGTTCCTGATGGAGGTGGTGTGGAAGTCCCCAGAGGCGTCGCCGGCACTCGCCGGGACGCCGCGCACGGAGATTCTGACCGAGGTCAACTTCTAAGCAGGCCGCGCGACGATCAGCAGGGTGTCCCCGCCGACCTGCACCCCGCCGTCGCCGATCACCGCACCCAGCCGGGCACGCAACTCGGCGGCCCGGTCGGCGGGCAGCACCAGGTGGTTGGAGTAGGTGAACACCAGATCCAGCCACTGGTCGCGGCTGTACTGCTCACCGCGCTGGTAGGTCAGCTGCTGCACCGCGAATCCGGCGGCCTCCAGGTCTGTCACCACGTCGTCGCTGTCCATGCCCGAGCCCGTCCCACCGGTGGGTGTCGCGGTCACCAAAGGCGAAGCGGCATCGAGGAAGTCGCGGTACACTTCCGCGAAGTCCGCACGCGAGGGCTGGACCGGGAACAGCCGGTTCCACGCCAGTGCCAGCCTCCCGCCCGGGGCGAGCAGGCGGCGAATCTTCGGCAGCGCCGCCGCCGGGTCGACCCAGTGGAACGACTGGGCGAACAGGACCACGTCGAACGTCCGGCCGGCGTCGTCCCAGTCCTCGAATGTGGCCACCTCGACCGGCACCCCGTGCTCGGCGGCGATCTCGGCCATCCTCGGATCTGGTTCCAGTGCAACAAGTTCCGCTCCGCGCGAGATCAGCTGGCGGGACGCGATCCCGGTCCCGGCGCCGACGTCGAGGACCCGGACCGAACCCGCACCGACCAGTTCGTCGAGCATGGGCTCCGGATACCGGGGCCGGTGTTGGTCATATGACCGGGCGGCGCCGCCGAAAGAATCAGCGCGGTCGCGTTGCCGGTACAGCTCATCAGACTCAGCCACGACTCGACGCTACCGGGCGCCCGCTCCCGGTTGTTCACCGACGCCGACTGGTGCGCGGGTACCGGCGCCAGGCATGCTGGAGCCCATGACGCGTCCGCCGCGCCGGTGGGACCCGCTCCGACCGTTCGATCTGTTCACCTCGGTGGTGTCGACCGCTGCGGTGCTGCCGATGAGCACCGGGGCGGCCGCGGCGTACCGGACCGCGCTGCTGACGGTGCGGCCGCTGGTGATCGGGCGGCGGATCACGGTCCGGCTGAGCACCAGTGACCTGGCCCTCACCGTGGCCGAGTTCGACTCGCGGTGGGATGCCAGCATCTTCGCCGTCGGCCACATCGGCACCGTCAACGTCACCGCCAACAAGGTGAAATGGGCTGGTACCGAACTGAATTCGATCGCGGCGAAGCTGAACAACCTGCATGTGCGGCCGTCGGTGCCGCCGATGCTGGCTGCCGCGCCGGTGGAGTTGACGGTCGAGATTCCGTCCGGTTCGCTCGATGAACTCATCCGGGCCGCCGAACCGCGCGTCAGCACCGAGATCGGCGACGACGGCGTCGCCCGAATCCGGCTGTCGCGCTTCCGGTCCGGATTCGTCGAGGTGGATCCTCAGCTGCACGGCAACACGCTGTGGCTCAAGCCCCGCGGCCTGACGCTGGGCTCCACCCGGGTTCCGGTGCCCGGGCTCGCCCCGGCGTACCCGGTCCGGCTGCCCGAGCTGCCCTATGGCCTCACCCTGACCTCGGTGGAGCTCGGCCCGGGTGTCGTGCGCGTCAGTGCGACGCTGCCGCAATGGCAGTTCGACGTACCGCGCGCCGTGCTCGACGAGCTGATCAACCAGCTGAGTGTGGTGGGCCGTCCCCTCGACGTCATCTGGCCCGGCTGAGCGCGCTGCGCTGAAGATCTGCCGGTCGTTCATTACAGTCACGGACGTGACCATCGGCTATTCCCGATATGTCGCGCTCGGCGACAGTCAGACCGAGGGCCTGTTGGACGGCGACGACACCACGGGTATCCACGGTTTCGCCGACCGCCTGGCCTGGCGACTCAACGCATTACAGCCTGGACTGCAGTACGCGAACCTGGCTGTGCGGGGCCGGCGCATCACCGACGTGCTGGACCGGCAACTGCCCATGGCCCGGGCGATGAACCCCGACCTGATCACCAGCTGCATCGGGATGAACGACGTCACGCGCCCGGTTCGCAGCTTCGACCGGGCGCTGGCGGACATGCGGCGCGTACACACCGAACTCGCGGCCACCGGCGCGACGGTGGTCACCACGACGTTTCCCGATATCGCCCGCATCCTGCCGGTCGGCCGGGTGCTCAGCGGCCGGCTGCGTCGGATCAACGAGCTGATCCGGACCGATTCGAAACACTTCGGCTTCCGCCTGGTCGATCTGTCGGCGGCCACGTCCATGTTGAATCCCGCGACCTGGGCCATCGATCGGGTGCACGGCTCCCCGCACGGCCATCAACTGTTCGCCGACGCCGCTGCCGAGGCGCTGGCTTTGCCGGGCAGCGATCACCGCTGGGCGGAGGTCGAGGGCGAACTCGTGCTGCCGCGACTGCGCGAGCGGATGTATTCGCAGCTGATGTGGGCCCAGAACATGCTGATGCCCTGGGTGTGGCGACACACGCTGGGCAGTTCCCGGGGTACGGGACTCGAGCCGAAACGCCCTGTCATGGCGCCGCTCGACGTCCGACCGGCGTTATCCGAGGCCGAGTAGCCCCAGCGGCAGCGGCGACTCGCCACGTCCGAGCGCACCGACGACCCCCGGGCAGAACGACGAGATCGCGAAGCCGGTGAACATGGTGGCCGGTCCCAGCGACATGCCGGACGCGTCGGCCACCTTCCCAGCGGCGTCGGCCAGGGTCTGGCCGGGCTGCGCCAGCATCGGGCACACGGACTGGCCCAGCGCGACCGGATCAGAGCCGTTCGGCAGCATCATGTCGGCGTTGCCGAGCGCGTTGTTGAAGGCGTCGACACCTGGGTCCGCGCTCGCCGGACCAGCCGTGACCAGGCTGCCGGCGATGCCGGCGGCGGTAGCTGCGATGGCGATGGCGGTACCGAATGTGCTCTTCATGATCCCTGCATCATAGGGGAAGCCGGTTGCCGATGCCGCCGCGCGGCAGGGTCAGACGCCGGTCCAGGCGCTCGCGATCCGGGTTCCGATGTCGATGACCTTGGCATCTGCGCCGTTGATCTCGCCTGCCACATGATGGGCGATGAAGCGCCGGATCTCGCCGTCGACGTTGGCGACGATGCGCAACAGCTCCGCGCGGATCGACGACGACGTGACGTGGATGGCGATGTCCGACGAGCGTGGCGTCTTCACGTCGATGACGAGCAGCAGCGGGTGCGCAGCCCGCGCGGTCGCGGTCAGATTGATCTCGCCGAACACCATGAACCGGGGTCGGTCGATGCGCAGGTCGAGCGTCATGTCGATTTCCAGCGGGATGCGGATCGCAAAGGTGATCTCTTCACCGAGCGTCCGGGCCACCACGGGGTGTTTGATCTGGACGCGTGCGGTGACCTTCGCGAGCCCGCCGGGCCCCTGGGCGATGGGGCCCATGTCGAAGGCTTCGCCGGCGATGCCGCCGATCGCGTCCGCGACGCGTTCCTCGCTGACGGCGACCTCGAAGAATCGTCGGCCGAATTCCTCGTAGGACATGTATTCATGTTGGGGTTGAACTGCCATGGTGTGACTACGTTCTCATGTCTGGGGCCGAAGCCTCGGCAACTGGCGCCTTCATTCGGCAAAGAGTCGCAGGCCGTTGATACCCCGACCGCCGGGTGCCAGCTCCGCGATGACCACCGCGCGGTAGCCGTCCCGCCGGACCCCGGCCAGCACGTACCGGCCCGCGGCGATGACCTTCTCCACCCGGGTTCCGGCCAGCTCGTCGACCAGTTCGGAGACACTCAGCCGGGCATCAGGGCCGCGGGTGATCTGCGCCGGCTCGCTGAGCCGCCGCTTGACGGCCAGCGCGTCGCCGGTCGCCGCGTCGGCCAGCAGCGCGGTGAGCGACCGCTTTGCCCGGGTGCCGCCGGTGCGCAGACCAGCAAGGAAACCCATCGCGCCCCCGGGTCCCTGATTGCGTAGCAGCGCCCCCGACAGCCCCAATCCGGCAGGCAACGCCGCGGCGCCGCAGCGCAGGAACTGCGCCACCATTCCCGGCAGTTCCCAGAATGCTTGCAGCCGAGCAATTTTCAGCGACGGATCGGGCCCCTCGGTGACCACGTCGTACTGCAGATAGACCGGAATCCGCAGCTGCACCTTGGCGCCCATGTGCACTTCGAGCTCCAGGTCGCGCACGACGGTGTTGCCGATGACGATGTCGGCGTCGCGGTGGAAGACGATGGTGCGTGGCCCGATGAAGGTGTCGTAGAACTGCCCGATGGCGCGGTGCCCGACGTGCGGCCGGGAGCCGACCGGATCCTCGACGCGTCCGTCGGTGCTGAACAGACCAACCCAGGCAGCCTTGTCATGCGCGGCCGTTGCCGCGGGCGAGCGCTCGACTGTGGCCAGGAGGTCGTCGCGGGTCGGCGATTGCGGTACGGGCATACCTCCATCGTCCACCACCGCCGAGTTCGGCTGCGAGGGGATGGTCGTGGCAGATGTCGCCGATGTCGCGCACACTTGTCGGTATGAGTAACAGCGGTCCGTTCGGCATCGATCCCGAAGAGTTCGATCGTGTCCTGCGCGAGACGGGCGAGGGCATCCGTGGCGTATTCGACCGCCTCGGCCGCGGCGCCGCCTGGGCCAATGTGGTCAACGACCTGACCCGGACGCCGCGGCACGCCACACAACCCGAGACCACCGGCGACACCGGCGATGGGGTGTGGGTGGTGTACACCGTGGCCACGGACGGCGGGGCCCACGTCGAGGAGGTCTATCCCTCCGAGCTGGAGGCCCTGCGGGCCAACAAGAACAACACCGATCCCTCCCGCAAGGTCAGGTTCCTGCCGTACGGGATAGGGGTGAGTGTGTTGGATGCGCCCGAGCAGGCAGGGCAGACGGCGGCGCCGCCGCAGGACGACCAAACACCGCGGCACGAACCGCACTGATATTGACCTGCCGACAATATCCCCGGCGACGCGGCTGACACGCTACGCTTTGCCACATTGTCGTGTGGCAGCAGTGCGAGGGGAGATGACCAGGATGTTTCGGGTACTGACGGTGGCCGCAGCGATCGCCGGAACCGCCATCGGGCTGGCACCGTTCGCGAGCGCCGATCCGGCGCTGGGCGGCAACGACGATCCCGGCCGGTACCCCACCGACGTCCCTGGCATGAACTACCAGGCGGTCAACGGCGCACCGTGCGACAGCCACGACATCTTCATCTTCGGCCGTGGGCCGGGCGGCGCATCGATGGCCTGCCACTGGATCCCGAACCAGTGGCCGCCGGTCGACACCGGTTTCTGGGGCTACTCCTATGCGATCCAGGGTGTGAAGGACATCGGTTCTCCGTGCCCGGGACCGCAGACCGCGGCGCAGGCTCCGGACGGCCGCCCCCTGCTGTGCCTTGGCGCGCAGGGCTGGCAGCCCGGCTTCAAGACCGGTGACGGGTTCTTCCCCAGCTGACGCGCGGTTGACGCAGCGCAACTAGGCGCCGTCAGCCGATTCCACGGACGGTTCACGTCCGGCTTTTCTCGAAGTGGCGCCGAATGGCCGCCAGCATCGCCGCGTGCGCTTTTTCGGCCTGCTCAGCAGTGAAGGCCGCGAGCGGCCGGGGCGCTGCTATATCGACTGTCTCGGTGACCGTGGTGCCCGCGCCGGCAGGCACGAAGGTGACGGTGCCGGTGAGCCGCACTTTCGGAAACTGGCGCGCCTCGGTGTGCACGACGCCGTCGGGCGCGATCAGCACTGTGGCGCGATAGGTCACCGCCAGGCTGAGCGGGCCGAACGGGATGCGGTCTCGCACTCGGTAGTCACGATGGTGGCCCCGGGCGTCCTGCCGATCGCCCACCCGGTCCACTGCCACTACGAGCGGGTGCACCAGCTTCATGTTGTTGAGATCTGTATAGAAGGTACGGACGTCGTCAGGCGTCCCCGGCACCTCTTCGCTCAGCTCGAACCGGGACCGGGACATCCACATCGATCCACCGTAGGCGCAGGGTGAATGACTTGGGCGCCGGTATCGGCGTTGACCCTGAACTGAGGGCGCAGGCCACTCGAACTTTCGCGCCATAGACGCAGGGTCAACGGCCTGAGCCGACTCTGAACTGAGGGCCGACACCCCAAGTCACATGCGCCACAGGGGCGTCATAAGGCGGCGCCACTTGACCGGTCCAGATGAACGGCAGATGTCGGCGCGGTTCCATCGGTCCACACCCGAATCCGGCGCAAAAACCGTGTCGAGGCCCCGAGAGCCGCATCCAGAATTAGCTGGTTACGGCTCCGCAACGTGCCTCGCGACCTTGCATTTGCGGAAAAGCTGTGTATGGCAGTATGTTTTGCGTATTCACCTGCGAATACATGAAATCGCCTCTGCCCCAAGAAGATGCGAATAAACATACATGTAACGCACACCACACGATTCGCGAAACGTGATGGCAGACACAGTATTTTGACCATCGCGATTTTTCGTTGCTAGCGTTCATCGTCATGTTTGCTATTGCGACCGCATCGCTGTTGGCTTTGGTCAACCAGGTTTCGGGTACGCCGTACATCTCCGGCGGAGACTCGGCACGCGGCACCGACTGCTCCGGATTGGCGTCTTGGGTGGCCAACGCCGCCACCGGCCGTCCCGTCTACGGCAACCGGTTCAACACCGGCAACGAAGAGGCCGCCCTGCGTGCCCGTGGCTTCCTGCCCGGCTCCGCGCCCGGCGCCCTGAACATCGGCTGGAACGGCGGCCACACGGCCGTGACCCTGCCCGACGGCACCCCGGTGTCCAGCGGTGAGGGCGGTGGCGTCCGCATCGGTGGCGGCGGCGCCTTCCAGCGCCAGTTCACCCACCACATGCACCTGCCCCTGGCCCCGGGTGAGGACATCCCCGCCGACCTGCCCCTGGATGGCCCGCTGGACGCGCCGCTGGCGCCCCCGGCCGGTCCGGCCGACATCCCGGCTCCGGAGATCATCCAGGCCGCCAACTTCGCGCCGGCCCCTGAGGCCCCCGCGCCGGCTCCCCGCTCAGCGGTCGCAGCCCTGACTGCTATTTGACGTACTCGGCCAGGTGCGACCCGGTCAGCGTGTTGCCGGCGGCCACCAGGTCCGCCGGAGAACCCTCGAAGATCACCCGGCCACCGTCATGACCTGCGCCGGGACCCAGGTCGACGATCCAGTCGGCGTGCGCCATGACGGCCTGGTGATGCTCGATGACGATGACGGACTTGCCGCCGTCGACGATCCGGTCCAGCAGCGCCAGCAGTTGCTCGACATCCGCGAGGTGCAGGCCGGTGGTGGGCTCGTCCAGGATGTAGACGTCGCCCTTCTCCCCCATTTGCGTCGCGAGCTTGAGCCGTTGCCGTTCTCCACCGGACAGCGTGGTCAGTGGCTGCCCCAGCGTCAGGTAGCCCAGCCCGACGTCGACCATCCGCGCCAGGATTTTCTGCGCCGCGGGCACCTGTGCGTCGCCGTCGGAGAAGAACTTCTCCGCGTCGGCGACCGGCATGGCCAGCACTTCGGCGATGTTCTGGCCGCCGAGGGTGTATTCGAGCACCGAAGCCCCGAACCGTCGGCCTTCGCACTCTTCACAGCGGGACTCGACGGTCGCCATCACCCCCAGGTCGGTGTAGATGACCCCGGCTCCGTTGCAGGCCGGGCAGGCGCCCTCCGAATTCGAGCTGAACAGTGCGGGTTTGACGTTGTTGGCTTTCGCGAACGCCTTGCGGATGTGGTCGAGCAGTCCGGTGTAGGTGGCCGGATTGCTCCGTCGCGATCCCCGGATCGGTGCCTGATCGATGGTGACGATGCCGTCGCGGCCGGCCACCGAACCGTCGATCAGGGAGCTCTTGCCCGAACCTGCCACGCCCGTGATCACGGCGAGCACGCCGAGCGGAATGTCCACTTCGACGTCCTGCAGATTGTTCGTGTCTGCACCGCGAATTTCCAAGGCCCCGTTGGCTTCCCGGACCGTCTCCTTCAGCGATGCCCGGTCGTCCAGGTGCCGGCCGGTGATGCTGCCGCTGCTGCGCAGGCCCTTCACCGTGCCTTCGTAGACCACTTGGCCGCCGCCGGAGCCGGCCTCGGGGCCGAGATCCACCACATGGTCGGCGATGCCGATCACTTCCGGCTTGTGTTCGACGACCAGCACGGTATTTCCCTTGTCCCGCAACTGGATCAGCAGTTCATTCATGCGGGTGATGTCGTGCGGGTGCAGTCCGATGGTCGGCTCGTCGAACACGTAGGTGACGTCGGTCAGCGCCGAGCCGAGATGACGAATCATCTTGACTCGCTGCGCTTCTCCACCGGACAGGGTGCCGGCGGGCCGGGCGAGGGACAGGTACCCCAGACCGATCCCGACGAACGAATCGAGCGTGTGCCGCAGCGCCGCCACCAGCGGCGCCACCCCGGCGCCCAGGCGCTTGTCGTCGGCCAGTGCCCCGACCCACTCGGCCAGGTCGGTGATCTGCATGGCGCATGCCTCAGCGATGTTGACGCCCTTGATCTTTGACGAGCGAGCCAACTCCGAGAGTCGGGTCCCCTCGCACTCGGGGCAGGTCGTGAAGGTCACCGCCCGCTCGACGAACGCCCGGATATGCGGCTGCATCGCTTCGACGTCCTTGCTCAGGAACGACTTCTTGATCTGCGGGATGAGGCCCAGGTAGGTGAGGTTGACGCCGTCGACCTTGATCTTGGTCGCTTCCTTGTGCAGGAGGGCATCCAGTTCCTTCTTGGTGAACTTGCGAATCGGCTTGTCGGGGTCGAAGAAGCCGCAGCCGTTGAAGATTCGGCCGTACCAGCCCTCGATACTGAAGCCGGGAATGGTGATCGCGCCCTCGTTGATCGTCTTGCTGTCGTCGTAGAGCGCGGTGAGGTCGATGTCATTGACCGAGCCACGGCCCTCGCACCGCAGGCACATGCCGCCCACGATGTTGAAATCACGACGCTCCTTGACGGTGCGTCCGGCGCGTTCCATGGTCACCGCGCCGGCACCACTGATCGAGGCGACGTTGAACGAAAATGCCTGCGGGGAGCCGATGTTCGGTTCCCCGATGCGGCTGAACAGGATGCGCAGCAGGGCGCCGGTGTCGGTGGCGGTGCCGACCGTGGAGCGCGGGTCCGAACCCATCCGCTCCTGGTCGACGATGATCGCGGTGGTCAATCCCTCGAGCACGTCGACGTCGGGGCGGGCCTGCGACGGCATGAATCCTTGGACGAACGCGCTGTAGGTCTCGTTGATCAGCCGCTGCGATTCGGCGGCGATGGTGTCGAAGACCAGCGAGCTCTTGCCGGACCCGGACACCCCGGTGAACACCGTCAGGCGCCGTTTCGGGATCTCGACGCTGATGTCCTTGAGGTTGTTCTCCCGGGCACCGACCACTCGGATCAGGTCGTGGTTGTCAGCGGCATGTGTTCTGCTCGGCATACCCACACGCTAACCGGGCGTCGATCAGCCGCGCTTCTCGATTCCTGATCAGCTACCGCGTCGGCGCGCTGATCCTGCGGCCAAGCGATGACCCTGCGAACAGGGTCATCGCTACTCGAACTTCTTGTGCGCCAACGCAATGTCAACGCAGAAGCAAGCCCGGGCTACTTGCCGAAGCCCGCCTTGCGCAGGGCTTCGGCCATCGAACCCGACGGCGCGGCCTCGCGGCGGCCACCGGCGTTGCCGCGCTGCGGATTACGTCCGCGATCCTGGTTCTGACCGCGGTTCTGGCCACCGCCACTGCCACCGCCATTGCCGCCACGGTTGCCGCCATCGCGGCCGCGCGGCTGACCGCCGCCCTCGCGCCGGGGTCCGCTGCCCTGCTCGGGCCGCTTGCCGTCGCGGGGGCGCTGCGGATCGTCGTTCAACCGCAGGGTCAGCCCGATCCGCTGCCGCTCGACATCGACCTCGAGCACCTTGACCTTGACGACCTGACCGGACTTGACCACTTCGTGCGGGTCGGAGACGAAGCGGTCGGCCATCGCCGAGACGTGCACCAGACCGTCCTGGTGCACACCCACGTCCACGAAAGCACCGAACGCGGCCACGTTCGTCACCACGCCCTCCAGCACCATGCCGACCTTGAGGTCGGACACCTTCTCGACGCCGGCGGCGAAGGTCGCGGTGGAGAACGCGGGCCGCGGGTCACGGCCGGGCTTCTCCAGCTCGCCCAGGATGTCGGTCACGGTGGGGATGCCGAATCGGTCGTCGGCGAAGTCGCCCGGCTTGAGCGCCCGGAGCTTGCGCTCGTCGCCGATCAGCTCGGCAAGGGTGACGCCTGCGCGGTCCAGGATCCGGCGCACCACCGGGTAGGCCTCAGGGTGCACACCCGAGGCGTCCAGCGGGTCGTCGCCTTCGCGGATCCGCAGGAAGCCGGCGCACTGCTCAAAAGCCTTGGGCCCCAGGCGCGGAACGTCCAGCAGGCCGCTGCGGCTACGGAACGGCCCGGTGTTGTCACGGTGCGACACGATCGACTCGGCCAGCGACTCGGTCACGCCGGACACCTTGGCCAGCAGCGGCACGGAGGCCGTGTTGAGGTCGACACCGACCGCGTTCACGGCATCCTCGACCACCGCGTCCAGGCTGCGGGCCAGGGTCCCGGGCGTCACGTCGTGCTGGTACTGCCCGACGCCGATGGACTTCGGTTCGATCTTGACCAGTTCGGCGAGTGGGTCCTGGAGACGACGGGCGATCGACACCGCACCGCGCAGCGTGACGTCCAGCTCGGGCAGCTCGTGGGCGGCATAGGCCGATGCCGAGTACACCGACGCCCCGGCCTCGCTGACCATCGCCTTGGTCGGCAGCCGCGTAGGACCTGCAGCCCCGGCCGCCTTGAGATCCGCGATGAGTTCGGTTGCCAGCGCGTCGGTTTCGCGCGACGCGGTGCCGTTGCCGATGGCGATCAGCTCGACGTTGTGCCGCGCGACCAGGGCCGCCAGCGTCGCCTTGGCAGCGTCCCACTTGTTCTGCGGCTGATGCGGAAAGATGGCGCAGGTGTCGACGACCTTGCCGGTGCCGTCCACCACCGCCACCTTGACGCCGGTGCGGAATCCCGGATCGAGACCCAGCGTGGCGCGGGTCCCAGCGGGCGCGGCCAGCAGCAGGTCCTTGAGGTTCTTGGCGAACACCGCGACGGCGTCCTCCTCGGCGCGCTGCCGCAGCCGGATCCGGGCGTCGACGGCCGCCGAGAACATCAGCTTGGTGCGCCAGGCCCAGCCGACCGTCGCGGTCAGCCACGGCGTGGCCGCGCCGCCGGCACCCATGTCGACTCCGAGCGACTGGGCGATCATGGCCTGGTACAGCGCGTCGTCGCCGCCGTCGAAGTTGAGCGACAGCGCTTCTTCCTTCTCACCGCGCAACACCGCCAGAACGCGGTGCGAGGGCATGGCCTCCAACGGCTCGGAGTACTCGAAGTAGTCGCGGAACTTCTGCGCGGCAGGGCTTTTCGCCGCTTCCTCGGACCACGGCTTGGTGCTCAGCGCGCCGTCGGCCCAGAACTTCTCGCGCACCGCACCGACCAGCTCGGCGTCCTCGGACACCCGTTCCACCAGGATGTGGCGGGCTCCGTCGAGCGCGGCGGCGACGTCGGCCACCTCCTCGGCCAGGAATTCGGCGGCGACTTCGTCGGGGTTGAGCGTCGGGTCGGCGAGCAGCCGGTCCGCCAACGGCTCCAGGCCGGCCTCGCGGGCGATCTGCGCCTTGGTCCGCCGCTTGGGCTTGTACGGCAGGTAGATGTCCTCGACCCGAGCCTTCGTCTCCGCGGCCAGCAGCGCCGCCTTCAGCTCGTCGGTCAGCTTGCCCTGTTCCTCGATCGAGGCCAGCACCGCGTCGCGCCGCTGATCCAGTTCGCGCAGGTAGCGCAGCCGCTCCTCGAGGGTGCGGAGCTGGCCGTCGTCCAGGCTGCCGGTGACTTCCTTGCGGTACCGGGCGATGAACGGCACCGTCGCACCTTCGTCCAGCAGCCGTACCGCGGCGTCGACCTGCCCCTCGGCGACGGCCAGCTCTTCGGCGAGACGGGCGTTCACGGACTTGACGACAGACTTGACGCTCAAATTCACGGGCTGGACCCTACCCAATGCCGGCGACAGTCGTCGGCAGCGGCGAGTAAGTTTGCGCTATGCCCCAGCCGCTCCCGACGCCGCATGCCCCGGGCGCAGGCGATAGCGCGACATGAACCCCGACGTGCGCACCCTGTGGATGGTCGTCTCGATGACCGCCCTGGTTTTCGGGTTGCTGCATGTCTGGGTGGGGGCCGGTAAGCGGAGACACCCCGCGGTCCAGCTCTGGGGCGCGGGCAACTTCGCCGGTGCCCTCGGCGCCGGACTCCTGAGCTTCCGCGGGTTGGTACCCGAGGTGTTGTCGGTGACGGTCGCCAATATCCTGCTCGTCACCTGTTGGTCGTTGATCTGGGGCGGCCTGTGCGCTTTCAACGGACAGCCCATCCGCGGCCGGGCGATGGCGGCCGGGCCGCTGGCGGTACTGGTCGCATTGCAATTGATACCGCCGTTCACCACCAGCATCCCGGCCCGCGTGTCGCTCACGGCTCTGGTGCTGGCCGGGTATTTCGCGCTGAGCGTCATCGACGGCATCAAGGCCCAGCGCGTCGAGCGCCTGGCTTCGCGACGCATCCTGATCGGCCTGTACGTCGTCGCGGCCGCGGCGGCGGTCGGGCGCGCGGTCAGCCTGCATCTCGATGCCGGCGCCGTGCAGTTCGCCACGACCACCCCGCTCGTGTCGCTGCCAATGCTGCTCTTCGCCTTTTCCGTCATGTCCATCAACCTGTGTCTGTCGCTGATGGGGTGGGAACGGCTCGAGGACCAGTTGGCCGACGCGGCCATGCTCGACTCCCTCACCTGCACCCTCAACCGGGCCGGGTTCATGATCCAGGCGCAGCGGCTCGCCGAGGAATGCGTCGCGCGGCAGCTCCGGTGCTCGGTCATCGTGATGGACCTCGACGAATTCAAGGCCGTCAACGACGTCTTCGGGCACGAGGCCGGCGATCGGCTACTGGCCGAATTCGCGTCCGTGGCACGGTCGAATCTGCGCAGCGGCGACCTGCTGGCCCGGATCGGCGGCGAAGAATTCTGCGCCATGCTGCCGGGCGTCGACGAAAGTCAGGCGGCGGTCATCGCCGACCGGCTCCGGGTGGCGTTCGCCGCCGCCACGTTCAGCCACAACGACGTTGTGCTCGCCGGAACGGTGAGCATCGGGGTCTCCCAGCTCGGGCACAAGGCCGGGTTGCGCTCGGCGATCCACCGCGCCGACGTGGCGATGTACGAGGCGAAGAACCGCGGCCGCGACCGCGTGATCCGCGCATCGGCGGCAGGCGAGAGCGACTGAGCCTCCGGCTCAGTACGTCCCGCAGTTCGGCGACGTGGGCTCACCGTTGAACCGCGCGGCGATCCACTGCATCGCCGGCTCCCCGTCCACCAGCATCGGCAGGGCATGGTTGATCACCAGCTTGTTCAGGAACGGCGGTTCCTCGTTGGTGCGGAACTCGACGTCGGCGCCCTTGTCGCACCAGTCGCGCCCCAGCTGATTGGCCGCGGTCCACGGCACGAGCGGGTCGTAGCGGTTGCTGTTGATCAGCACCGGGGCGTTGGGCTGGTACTTGCCCAGCTTCTGCATCTCGAACAGTGTCTTGAAGGGCTCTTCCTCGATCAGCACGTTGATGTCTTCGGTGAAGTACGGCTGCAGGTGCCGGAACATGAAGTCGACGATGGTCTGCCCCACACATTGCCGCGAGACACTCTCGAGCATGTCCTTGCCCCGCTGGGTGAGCTTGGAACGGATCAGGTCGGCGAACTCCGGGTACGCGTAGATCTCACCGTTGAGCGCGTAGCCGACCACGCCGACCAGCGCGCTGCCGTCGGTGTACGGGAACAGCTCCTTGAGGTCGGCCACCGGAGCCCCGGCGTATGTGCCGACGACGTGCAGGTCAGGTGCATAGGAGGACGCCAACTCCGCCGCCGATGCCGCGGCGCCGCCGCCTTGGGAATAGCCCCAGAAGGCAACCGGCCCATTGGGATCCAGCGAGGTGCCCGGGAGTTTCTTCGCGGCCCGGGCAGCGTCGAGAACCGCCGCGGCCTCGGCGACGCGGTTGACGTACGTGTGCATCCCGGGGGTGCCGAGGCCCTCGTAATCGGTCATCACGATCGCGAAACCGCGGGCCACCATCGTGGCGATGAACGCCTCTTCGTAGTTGACCATGATGTCCCAGCCACCCGAGTAGTGGATGCCCTGGTTGAACTGCCGCGACGGCGCGCACTGGTTGCCCTGGCCCTGGGTCCCCACCGCGTAACTGATCAGCGGCCGGGGTCCCTTGCCCGGCCAGTCGTTGTAGGGCTCGAAGTAGGTGCCGGTGACCGCGACCGGGTTTCCGCGGGCATCGGTGCTGCGGTACATGATCCGGGTCCCGGTGGCCATGATCGCGCCGAGCTGGCCCGACGGTTCGAGCACCAGCCGCGATGGTTCGGTCCGGATCAGATCACCGGGCCGGCCCGGCGGCAGCGGATCGGGCGGCAGATAGAACTCGGCGTATTGCGGCTCGTCGCCGTCCGCGTGGGCTACGGGCAGTCCCGCCAGCACAGAAGCGATGAGTAGACACGCGGCTAGGACGCCCCCGAAGCGATGCATAACGGGACGATAACAATGAGACTCTCGTACACGAAATCGCCAATATCTGAATCAAAGAACCATGTTCTTGACAGACGTCGAGTGGCGAGCGGCACAGACCCTACCTGGAAGCGATCCGCGAGGTCTGCGGACCTGCCTGTGCCTGCCATGTCATCTCGCGCCGGATTCGGCGTGACATCACAACCCCCGGAAGCCCGCTAAGGGCAGATTTCCCTTGCCACGCTGATTTACTGGCCATCGTTACTTCGACCCCGGAGATGAGCAGCAATGGACGACGAGACGACGGCCGCCCCAGACGCAGCGGACAGCCCGCCGGTGATCACCGCGCGGGGCCTCAGCGTCATCGGTGAGCACGGGGCGCTCTTCTCGGACGTCGACCTGGAACTGCGGCCCGGGTTCCACGCCATCCAGATGCCCGGCGGCCCGGCTCAGCACACCCTGCTGCTGTCGCTCGCCGGCCGGCTCAAGCCGACCAAGGGCACTGTCACCGTCAACGGCGCGACGGGGCCACGTGCCATCCGGAAACACTGCGCCATCGCCGCGTTCGCCGATATCGACGACCTGGAGGACATGGTCACGGTGCAGACGGTGCTCACCGAGCAGCGCCGTTGGGTGTCGCCGTTTCCGGCGTGGGTGCCGGTCCAGTCCGACACACCGGAGATGACGGCGGTGTTCGGGGACGACCTTCCCCTGCTGTCGCCGAAGACCTTCATCATCGAGTTGTCCGATCTGGAGCTCTTCCTGCTGCGCATCACCTTGGCGCTCATGTCCGACCGGCCCGTTTTGATCGTCGGAGACCTCGAGCAGGTACGCGACAACGAACGCCGGGCCCTCGCCGTGCAGCGACTCGGCGCCCTCGCCGAACACCGCACCGTCGTCGTCGGGGTGACCAACCCACTGGGCGACGACGCACCCCACCACGTTCTGCATGACCGCCGCATGCTGACCGGAAAGGCCTGACCATGCTCGCTGGACTCGCATTCGGCTCGGAGATCAAACGATTCGGCCGCAGCCGCATGACGCGCGCCGCGATCGTGGTGCTGATGCTGCTGCCGCTGGTGTACGGCGCGCTGTACCTGTGGGCGTTCTGGGATCCGTTCGGCCAGGTCAACAAGATGCCGGTGGCGCTGGTGAACGCCGACCGCGGCGCCGTCGTCGAGGGCGTTCACGTCAACGCGGGCGAGCAGATCGCCAAGAGCCTGACCGACGACCGCAGCCTGGACTGGCACGTGGTGAGCGATCAGGAGGCACGCGACGGCGTCGAGCACGGCAAGTACTACTTCATGCTGGAGCTGCCGGAGAACTTCAGCGAGGCCATCGCCTCACCGGTCACCGGCGATCCCGAAAAAGCACAGCTGATCGCGGTGTACAACGACGCCAACAACTACATCTCGTCGACCATCGGGCGGACCGCCACCAGCCAGGTACTCAACGCGGTGTCCACCCGCATCTCCGGACAGGCGGTCAATCAGATTCTGTCCGTGGTGGTTTCGTCCGGCACCGGCATCAAGCAGGCCGCCGACGGGGCGCAGAAGCTGGCCGACGGCGCGGCGCAGGTCGATACCGGCGCGGGCAAATTGTCGAGCGGCCTGAGCGACGCGCGCTCCGGCTCGGCCAAGCTCTCCGCGGGCGCCAAACAGCTCTCCACCGGCATCAACCAGGCCACCGATCCGTTGTTGAAGGTGACCAAGGCCCTGTCGCAGGTCGGCGGCAGCACCGACCAGCTGCAGCAGAGCGCGACGGCACTGGAGCAGGCGGCCGATCAGGCCGGCGCGCTGGCCACCGCGCAGGACACGGCGGCCGCGGCGATCGGCTCGGTGATCCAACAACTTTCGGTGAATCAGGATCCGGTGTCGATCGGCGCCGTGAACACCCTGCGCGGCGTCCAGGACCAGTTGAACGGCCATCAGTTCACGCCACAGATCCGTCAGCAGATCACCGATGGGCGCAATGCGGCGATCTCGATGACCGAGACGCTGCGCGCCCCCGGCAGCCCGCTGCGGACGGCGCTCGATCAGGTGGGCGGCAGCGGTCAGCAGCTGACCGACAAGCTCAACCAGCTGCGCAACGGCGCCCAGCAACTGGCCACCGGCAATGCGCAATTGGCCAGCGGCATCGTGCAACTCGATGACGGGGCGCGCCAGTTGAAGTCCGGCACCACCCAACTCAAGGACGGTTCGCACGAACTGGCCACCAAGCTCGGTGACGGCGCCAAGCAGGTGCCGACCTGGACCGAGCAGCAGAAAGAGGCCATCGCCGACACCATCGGCGGCCCGGTGCACCTGGAGTCCTCACACGAGAACGGCGCACCCAACTTCGCCACCGGCATGGCCCCGTTCTTCCTGACGCTGGCGCTGTTCTTCGGCGCGCTCGTGCTGTGGATGGTGTTGCGGCCCTTGCAGAACCGCCCGATCGCGGCCGAGGTGCTGGCAATCCGGGTGGTGCTGGCGAGCTACCTGCCGGCCGCGGCGCTCGCCGTGGGGCAGTCGATCATCCTGTACTGCGTGGTGCGATTCGGTCTCGGCATGCAGGTGTCGCATCCGGTGGCGATGCTGGGCTTCATGATGCTGATCTCGCTGGCCTTCGTGGCCGCGACACAGGCCATCAACGCCCTGGTCGGACCGGCGGTGGGACGGGTGCTGATCATGGCGCTGCTGATGCTGCAGATGGTCAGCGCCGGCGGCATGTACCCGGTCGAGACGACGGCCAGACCCTTCCAGGTGCTGCACTCGTTCGATCCGATGACGTTCGGCGTCAACGGACTTCGTCAGTTGATCCTGGGCGGCATCGACGGCCGCCTGTGGCACGCGATCATCGTGCTGGTGTGTATTTGGCTTGGCGCACTGGGTATTTCGAGCCTGTGCGCCCGCCGTAACCGGACCTGGAACCTGATCCGGCTCTTGCCCGCCATCAAGATGTAGCCCGGGGCTAGCCCAGGCTGACGGTGCCGTCGGCATTGATGCGCCACCCCGGGTTGTGCGCGATCTCCCAGATCACGCCGTTCGGATCCTGGATGTGCGCGTGGAACACCCCGCCGAACTGCCCGGGCTGCGGCGGCTTGAGAGTGGTGCCGCCCGCGCCGGTCATGGCCGCCGCCAGCTCGATGACCTCGTCCTGGCTGTCGACGTTGTGCGCCAACGTGATTCCGCTGACCTGTGAGTGGTCGGCGGCCTGCGCGAGGTCGGCGTTGAACTTCTCCGCGAGGAAGAAGCCGAGTAGCTGGCCCGGCGCAGTCTGATAGAAGATGATCTCCCCCGGCACATCGAGCGTCGGCGTCCAGCCGAGCGCGGTGTAGAACTGCCGGGTCGCATCCAGATCCACGGTGGCCAACGTGAAGAAGTGCACTTGCTGCTTCATGACCCCAGGCTACGTAGCCCCACCGACATGCTGTCAGAGCAAACAGACGCCGGCGACCAGGAGTGCGACGACCTTGATCAACTCCAGTGCCACGTAGACATGGTGACCATGGGAGCGGGGGCCGACGCGGCCCGCCAGCACCTCATCCGACCGGCGATTCAGCCCGGGTCGCACGGCGACCAGCTGCACGGCCAACGCTCCGACGGCTACGGCGAACGCTGTGGTGACGGCCACCGAAGGCCGACTCACCAAGGCCGCCAGCACAATTCCCGCCGCGAACACCAGCTCGACGGTGTTGAGCGCCCGGAACACCAGCCGCCCGATGCCGAGCCCGATCGGCAGGGTGACGTTCGGTGCCCGGAATTTGAGCGGCGCCTCCAGGAAGGAGATGGCCAGCACCATCCCCAACCAGACGAAGCTGATGGCAACCTGGACCGCTGTGGCAGTACTCATCGGAAGCGAGGCTATGCGGCCAGCGGGCTGAACGCTTCGAACCAGATGCGGTCACGCGGCACGCCGGCGTCCGCGAGCTGCCGGACCGCCGCTGCCATGAACGGTGTCGGACCGCAGATGTAGACGTTGGCATCGGAGCGGAAGTCGATGGCGTTCAGGTCGATTCGGCCGCGCCGGTCGGGTTCGGTCAGCGGATAACCGTCGGGCAGCCCGTCGTACCACGTGTGCAGCGTCGCGCCCGGAATCTGCGCGACCAGGTCGGCCAGTTCCGCGCGGTGCGCGTGACTGGCACGGGTGCGGTCGCAGTGCACCACGGTCACGGAGCGTCCCGGCTGCTCGGCCGCGATGAAATAGAGCATGCCCAGCACGGGGGTGATGCCGATGCCCGCCGAGATCAGCAGCAGCGGGGTGTCCGCGGGACTGTCGAGGGCGATGTCACCGAACGGGTGTGACACCTGCAGCACGTCGCCTTCGAACACGTACTCGTGCAGGTATGACGACACCGCGCCCTCCCGACGCACCGAGATGCGCCACCGGTCGTCGGCGCCGGCGTGCGACAGGCTGTACTGGCGAATCTGGCGGGCCCCGTCGGGCAGCTGGACCGCCACCGAAATGTATTGTCCCGGAGCGAAATCAGGGAGTTCGGCCCCATCGGCGGCGGCGAGCCCGAACGCCACGGTGAGCGGCGACTGCTGTACTCGTTCGACCACCCGGACCGGCATCCAGACATGTTCCGGGTCGGTTCCCGCCGCCTCGTACAGTTCGCGTTCACGGCCGATCAGCGTGTCGGCCATCGACCAGTAGACCGCAGTCCACGCCTCGGCGACATCGGCGGTGACGACGTCCGCGCCGAGTACCTCGACGATCGCCGCGAACAGGTGCTCATAGACCACCGGGTATTGCTCGGGCGCCACGCCCAGGGACGCGTGCTTGTGCGCGATCCGCTCGATGACGTCCGCACCGGGAGCGTCAGGATCGACGAGCAGCGTGGCGTACATCGCGACCGATCCGGCCAGCGCCTTCTGCTGCGACCCATTTGCCTGATTGCCGCGGTTGAACAGATCCCGCTCCAACTCGGGATGCGCCGCGAACAACCGGCGGTAGAAGACCGGCGTGATCTCGCCGATCGCACCGCCGACCACCGGCAGCGTGGCCTTGACGACCTCGGCGTGGGCCGGCGACAACTGGGCTGTAGACAACATGGCAGAACCTCTCACTTCGTCGTGAATGCGCTGGCGGGACCTGGATCGAAGATGCCCCGATACCCGTCCTCCACCTGTCAACCAGGCTATTTAAATAAGCATGATCGATGCAAGTATTACTGAAGGTGAGCTACGACACAACGTAGTAATAGCTTCGACGGGCGCCGAGAACACCGATTTGCGAATCCATCCGCCAACCCGACGTTTGACCGCGCCGGATGGCGGTTATGCACTAGACATGTTCAGTAACAAGGTGATTCCGTTCCTGGCGGCCGGCGCGTTCGCATCGGCTGGCGTGGCCGCCCCATTCGTATCAGCCGATATCGTGTCGAGCACCGTCGGCAACAACCCGGTCTTGACCAGCTATCCGCTACAACCGGCCGACGATGACGGCCCGGGCGGCAGCGGCTGCGTCAACGGCCAGTGCGGTTCCGGCGGCGTGAACGGTGGTCCTGGAGGCGGCCCGGGAGGTGCCGGCTGTATACCCACCCAGTACGGCCCGGCCTGCGGTTCCGGTGGTGTCAACGCCGGCCCGGGCGGCATTCCCGGTGGCAGCGGCTGCATTCCCGGAGTCGGCTGCGGCGGCGGCCACGGCTAGTCATCGGCGAGCCCCGTATCGGCGACCAGCAGCCGGTCGACAGCGCTGGTGCTCTCGGGCGAAAGTCCCTGGCGCATCAGCGCATCGAGGAACTCGGCGGCCACGGTCTTGAGCTTCACCTGCGTCGCCTGCGACCGCCATCTCAGGATGTCGAACGCGCGGTCGGCGTCGACGCCATAGGTCACCATGAGCACACCCTTGGCTTGCTCGATCAGCGCACGTGATTCCACGACGCGCGACATGGCCTTGGTGACGTCCGACTGCACACTCTCGGTGACGTCGACGTAGAACCCTTCGGTCCCGATCACATGACCGGACTCGTCCGTCATCCGGTCACCGACGACGACCAACCACCGTGTGCAGCCGGAGGCATCGATGATCCGGTGCCGGCTGCTGAACTGGCCGCCCCGCTTGACCCGATCCAGCACCTCCGCGACCTTCGCCCGATCGTCAGGATGCTGATGACTCAACAACAATTCGGTCGTGGGTTGGGCCGCCCCCGGCTCATATCCGTGCATGCGGGCCACCTGGTCCGACCACACCCAGCGCTGATCGGCGACGAAGTAATGAAACTTGCCGACACGCTGGTTTTCCCCGCCGCTGAAGACAGCGGCCACCTCCCACGACTCACGACTGTCGATATCCGTATCGGTCATATCCGTCACTCGGCGCTCGGGCATAGTCGTATCCAGCCCGTGAATTCCGGGCCTGGTTCATCGTAACCCGTTATGCCCGAGCGCCGTCAGCTGTGCGCCACGCACTGTCAGGCGTGCACAACCTGCTCCCGAATTTCCCGCAGGGTCCGATCGAGGATCCGCGAAACGTGCATCTGCGAGACGCCGATCGTGTCGGCGATCTGGCGCTGCGTCTTCGATGCGAAGAATCGCAGGTAGAGGATCCGTTGCTCACGAGCCGGCAGCGCTTCCAGCACCGGCTTGACCGATTCGCGCTCGGTGACCCGCTCGAACCCGTCGTCGACATCACCGAGCACGTCGGCGAGTGACTGCGGATTGTCATCGTTGTCGACGACGGGCGTGTCGAGGGACTGCGGCTGATAGGCATTGGCCGCCAAGAGTCCTTCTGTGATCTGTTCCGGCGCAACGCCCAACGCCTCGGCCAGTTCGCCGGCGTTGGGCGTACGGCCCAGCCGCTGCGTCAATTCTGTTGTCACGCCTTTGATTTGCTGACGGATATCTCGGATGCTCCTCGGCACGTGGACTTTCCAGCCATAGTCCCGGAAGTGACGGCGCAACTCCCCCATGATCGTCGGGACGGCAAACGCGACGAAGGCTGCCCCATTGTTGGGGTCGAAGCGGTTGACCGCCTGGATCAAACCAACTCGGGCAACCTGGATCAGATCATCGAGGTTTTCGCCCTTGCCGTCGAAGTGGCGGGCCAGCCGGTCCGCCAGCGGGCAGCACCGCATCACGATGCGATCGCGCTGCCTCAGGAATGCGTCGGATTCCGCCGGGAGTGTGCGCAGCTTCGCCACCATATCCGGTACATCCGCGTACTCATCGGAATACCGGGCTTTTTCAGGTAAGCGCTTCTCCAGCAACAAGGTTGACATGAACGTGCCTTCCACAGGCCCACAACACGCATTAGAAGAATCGGCTCTCCGAGCATCTGCTCGGAGACGTGGCATGCGCATTGTTTCCACCAGTCAAGGTGGACCGGCAATCTGCCGTAGTCGACCGCCACCCCGGTATTCTCTCAGCCGTGCCCTGATCTGGACCCCGGCCGCACACCGTCAGGTAGCGCTCAGCTGGTGTCGCTTTGGTCTAAGCGACTGCGCCACGTGGGCGCTGTATTCGACCATACCGCTGATCAGAGCGTGGCACCACCGCTACTCACCGCCGACCGTCGATAACGGCAGGTCAGACCGAAGAAACTTTTCTGCCAGAACAGGTTTGGCCGGCAATGGCCCCGGGTATCCACCGAACCGGCGATAGCAACATCCGGAAAAACACTGACAGGAAGCGCAATTTTCGATGGCGGTGTGTATTACCTGCGGAACAGATTGCGATCAGTCGTTCACCGTCAATTGGAACGGCCGCAGCGCCAGCTTTGACTGCATCGAATGTATGGCCACCATGGTGGCCCCGACGTGCCGGCACTGCGGATGTCGAATCCTCGGCCACGCGTTGCGAATCGACGGCATCCCGTACTGCTGCGATCATTGCATCCAGGCCGCCGACGACGGCGCCAAGCCATCGGCAAACACCGAGCGTTGGCAGTTCGGTTTGCGGTCGATCGCGCCGGTGCCGGGTGATTGACGCGCTGGCGGTTTAGACCGTAATCGCGCCGGGTAACCACGCCGTATTCGTCGACCGCAATGGAGCGATCCGACTTGTGAGACGAGGATCGGTGGATTCCGCCATGAAGACCATCACGAGCTGCATTGCCGCAACGATGCCCCTGACCTCACTGATGCTGGCCGCGCCGGCCATCACGGCGCCCGCATCTGCGCAACCCTGTCCCGACGTGCAGGTGGTGTTCGCGCGCGGGACCATGGAGCCACCGGGCGTGGGCAGAGCTGGACAGGCTTTCGTTGATGCGCTCACCGCTCGGACCGCGGGGCGAAGTGTCGACGTGGCACCCGTGAACTACCCGGCCTCGCTCGACTTCGCCACCGCCGCCGACGGTGTCGTCGACGTGGCGAACAGGGTCCAGAGCACCGCGTCGATCTGCCCCACCACCAAGATCGTCCTCGGCGGATACTCGCAGGGCGCCGCGGTGGCCGCATACATCACCGAGGACGCCGTCCCGGCCGGCGTCACCCTGCCGTTGGGCATCACCGGGCCGCTGCCTGCGTTCGTCGCCGACCATATCGCGGCGGTCGTGCTGTTCGGCAAGCCGTCGTCGGGCTTCCTGCAGATGGTGTACACCGGTGCGCCCCCGATCACCGTGGGCTCGCGCTACGTGTCGAAGACCCTCGACTTGTGCATCGCCGATGATCCGGTGTGCTCCACGACGGGCGGCGACAACAACGCCCACGTGGCGTACGCCGACAATGGAATGGCCGATCAGGCAGCACAATTCGTGGTCGGCAAGCTGGGCACGATCAGCGCGCAACCACGCGTTGAGCAGTCCGCGCCGCGGTGATCACCGACCCGTCAGCAGCGGAAATTCTTCGGCTTCGACGCGTTGCGTGTGGTCCTCGGTGGCCTGCTGCAGGTCGGTCAGTGCGGTCTCGAATTCCGCGGATGTCAGGTCCAGCTGCTTCACGTGGTCCAGCTGCTCCTTGGTGTCGTCCGCTTCGCCGCGCAGCGACTCGACCACGCGCCCGCGCCGTACCCGCGGGTGCACCAGCAGCTCCTCGGTCACTTCCTGCGCGGTCAGTGCCGCGCGCAGTTCCGCGAAATACTGCTGATGCTCGGTGGCGTCCTGCGCGTGCAACGTCTTGTCGAACAGGCGGCGCGTGGTCAGGTGCTGAGCCTTGACGTAGTCGATGACGTCATCTTTGGCAGTCGTCGACACAGGTGTCATGCGATCCCCCCTTTTGGCTGGCTCGGGTGTATCCCGGTACTACTGCCCAGTGCGCGCCGAAGTAAACGCCGGCTACCCGTCCCCGGTGCCGTCCTCGGGTGGCCAGTGATGCCCCTGTGACGCCGCCCCGGGGTCCGCGAAGTCGCCGCGCGACAGCGGTACCCATTGCTCGCTGGCCACGGCCTGTTCGGCGGGAAAATCTTCCAGGTCACCGAACGGCTGTGCGTCCCACATCTCGAACGTCAATGGCGTCTGGAGCCAGCCGTACAGCAGCAGATATGTGGCTTCGAGCGAATCGAGATGCGTGCGTTCCCAGCCGTGACTGCCGTCGAGCCCGAATCCCACGAGCGCCGCGCGGGTGGCGGCGCCGGCCTCGATGGCGGCCGCGACATCCGACCGGTAGTACCGAAAGATGTCGCGGGCGTAGGTGATTCCCTTCTCCTGGGCCAACCGGCACAACTTGCGGGTCAGGTAGTAGTCGAACGGTCCGTGCATGTCGGCCATCGGAATGGTGACGCCATGTTCGAGCGACTGCTGGCCGGGCGCGCACACCGCGTTGTCGACGGACACCAGTTCCGCTACGTCGGGTGGCAGTCCGTGGCTGGCACCGTGGCCGACTTCCTCGGTGATGGTCACCATGAGCGTCGTCCGATGCGGCAGCACGATGTTGCGCTCGGCGATGACCTTGGCCAGCGTCAGGGCAATGGCCACGCCGGCCTTGCCGTCGAGGTGCCGGGAGACGACGAAGCCGTCTTCGGTCAGCTCCGGGCTGGCCACCAGTGCGACGAAGTCCCCGACGTTCAGGCCCAACTGCTCGAGGTCCGCACGCGATGTCACATTGCGGTCGACCCGGACTTCGACGTCGTCCCAGCTGGTCGGCTGGGTGTCGATCTCGTCACCGAACGCATGGCCACTTGCCTTGAGCGGCATCACTGTTCCGGTGAAGAACCGGTCGGCGTCGTCGGGCAAGATCCGGACCCGGGCGCCGGTGGCGAAACGTGCCGAGAAGGTGCCGACGGGCACGAGCGCCAGCCGGCCGTTGTCCTTGAGTTCGCGCACCATGCAGCCGATGGTGTCCGAATGCACCACGATGGCGCGGTCGGTGGTCTGCGACCGTCCCGGCAGTTCGGCGATGAGCGCGCCGCGGCGGGTCAGCGTGAACGGCACACCGAGTTTGGTCAGGATCTGGCCGATCAGTTGCATCACCGCGTCGGTACGTCCCGACGGGCTCGGCGTCTGCAGCAGCGCCAAGAGCGTGTCGACCATCCAGCCCCGGTCGTCCACCGACATCCGGATGCTTGCTGCGTCGAACTCAGCCATCAGCACTGCTCGATCGGGTCGGGATGCCAGGCCCACGGCGTGGCCGCGGTACGCGGGAACAGCAGATCGATGAACGCCTGCGCGGTCGGTCGGGGCTCGTGATTGGCCAGACCCGGTCGCTCGTTCGCTTCGATGAACACGTACTCCTCGCCCCGCACCGTCGGCACGATCAGATCGATTCCGGTCACCGGAATCTCGATGGCCTCCGCCGCGTCCACCGCCACTTTCGCCAGCATGGGATTGAGATCGTCGGTGACGTCGTGAATGGTCCCGCCGGTGTGCAGGTTCGCCGTGTGGCGCACAACCAGTCGTTCGTTCGCGGGCAGCACATCCTCCAGCTGCCAGCCTTCCTTGTGCACGGTGTCGTCGGTGATGGTGTCCAACGGGATCACCGATTCCCCGTGCGTGGCCACCGAGCGGCGCCGGCTCTGCGCTTCGATCAGCTGGCGGATGGTGTGCGTACCGGTGCCGATCACCTCGGGTGGCCGGCGGATGGCCGCGGCGATCACCTTGCCGTCGATGACGACGACGCGCAAATCCTCACCCTCGCAACGCTCTTCGATGAGAACATCGGGGCAGTGCTGCATGGCGAGCCCGATGGCGCGGTTCAGGTCGTCGGCTCCGGTGACCCCGACGGTGATGCCCGCGCCCTGTTCGCCGCGGGCCGGTTTGACGACGGCGGACCCCACCTTCTCCAGGAAGCGGCAGTCTTCGTCGGTGAAAGTCGCTGTGCAGCCTTCCGGTACGCGGATACCCGCATCCGCGACGACCGACCGCGCGACGCGCTTGTCGTCACACCGGCTCATCGCCACGGCGCTGGTCAGCTCGGACAGCGACTCGCGGGTGACGACGCTGGTGCCGCCGTGGGTGAGCCGCAGGTAGCCGCCCTGCGCATCGAGCACGTCCACCGCGATGCCCCGCAGGATCGCCTCGTCGGCGATGATGCGCGCATACGGGTTCAGGTGTGCCAGTTGCTCTTCCGGCTTCACCGGAGCGAACAGCGGCTCGTTGATCGCGTTCTTGCGTTTGATTCCGAGCGCGGCGGGCACCCGCGTGAAACCGATGCGCTCGTACAGCGCGATCGCACCGTCGTTGTTGTGCAGCACCGACAGATCCATCTGGGCCCGTCCCCGCCGGATGAACTCCTCGATCAGCGAGCGCACCAGCAGGCCGCCGGTGCCGGGCCGGGTGGCAGTCGGCTCGACCGCCAGGCACCACAGGCTGGAACCGTTCTCCTCATCGCCGAACAGCTGGCTGTGATCGATACCGGTCACCGTGCCGACAACCTGACCGGTCTGGTCGTCGACCGCGACCAGGTACACCACCTGCGGCGCGGACTGGCTGTTGGTCCACATCAGGTCGCTGTCGGCCGGCACCATGTGACACCGTACGTAGATGTGGTTGATCGCGACACAGTCGTCGATCGAATTCACCTGGCGGACCGACAATCCCGGCACATCGGGTGGCCGGAACTGCATCGGCTTGGTCAGGTCGAGCCGGTACGTGAAACTCGGGTCGATGAAGAATTCGTGGGCGTGCAGCGCCACGAAGACATGGGGTGCGTCGAGATACATACCGATGTCACGACGGCCACTGCCCTCCTCCCGCAGGGCCGTACCGAACTCGTCAGGGTCGTGGAAGGTCTGACCGAAAACCAGCCGCCCCCAACCCATGTCCTGTATGACACCCTCGGCCATGTCGCCGGTGTGCGTTGTCATCATCGGCCCACTCCGTCGACGTGTGTGGCGAGCCACAATTCCAGCAAACCGATCTGCCACAACGGATTCCCGCGCAGCGGCGTGAGATTGCCGTTGGGATCGGCGAACATCTCGGTGACCACGCCGGGGGCAAACAGACCCCGGTCGCGCGCGGCCCGGCTGTGCAGCGCGTCACGCACGAGGTCCAGGTACGGCCCGGCCAGATGCTTGAGCGCGGGCACCGGGAAATAGCCTTTGGGGCGGTCGATGACCTCGGCCGGAATGACCTTGCGCGCAGCCTCTTTCAGCACGCCCTTGCCGCCCTGCGCGGTCTTGAACTCCGGCGGGCAGGCCGCCGCCAGCTCGACGAGCTCGTGGTCGAGGAACGGCACGCGGCCTTCCAGGCCCCAGGCCATGGTCATGTTGTCGACCCGCTTGACCGGGTCGTCGACGAGCATGACGGTGGTATCCAGTCGCAGCGCCCGGTCGGTGGCGGTGGCCGCGCCCGGGTGGGTGAAATTCTGCAGGACGAACGCCGCCGCGGAATCGTGCTCGAGTTGCCACTGCGGCTGCAGCAGCCGGTTGACCGCCTCATGACTGCGGTCGAAGAATGCGCTGCGGTAGCGACGCAACGCGTCAGCTGGATCGTTGTCGGCCGCGCTCGCCATCGGCGGGTACCAGTGATAGCCGGCGAAGATCTCGTCGGCGCCCTGCCCGGACTGCACGACCTTCACGTGCTGGCTCACTTCCTGCGACAGCAGGTAGAACGCCACGCAGTCGTGGCTCATCATTGGCTCGCTCATGGCGTCGATCGCACCGGAGAGGGCGGGCAGCATGCGTGACGAGTCGACCCGAATCTGGTGGTGGTCGGTGTCGAATTGGCGGGCGATGACGTCCGAGTACTTGAACTCGTCGCCTTCCTCGCCGCCCGCGGCCTCGAATCCGATGGAGAACGTGGCCAGCCCGTGTTGGCCGGCCTCGGCGAGCAGACCGACGATCAAGCTGGAATCCAGGCCGCCGGACAACAGGCAACCCACCGGCACGTCGGCGACCAGGCGGCGTTCTACCGCGGTGCGAAGTGACGCCAGCACGGCGTCCCGCCAGTCGTCCGCGGTCCAGTCGGCCCGCTCGAGCGACCGCTCGAAAATGGGTTCCCAGTAGGTCGTTTCAGTGCGCTTCCCATCGGGTTCGATGCGCATGATGGTGCCCGGCGGCAGCTTCTGCACACCACGCAGGATGGTGCGCGGCGCCGGCACAACCGAGTGAAAACTCAGATAGTGTTGCAGCGCAACGGAATCGAGTTCGGTATCGACTCCGCCTGCAGCCACCAGGGCAGGCAGGGACGACGCGAAACGCAGCGCTCCCCCGGCCGCCTCACACCAGTACAGGGGTTTGACCCCGAGGCGGTCGCGCGCCAGCAGCACCCGGCCCGACTCGATCTCCGCGACGGCGAACGCGAACATCCCGTAGAGGTGCTCGACGACCCGCTCACCCCACTCCTGATATCCCTTCAGCACCACCTCGGTGTCACTGTGCGAGAAGAAGCGGTATCCCTTGCCCGAAAGTTCCTGGCGCAGTTGGGGATAGTTGTAGATGCACCCGTTGAACACGACGGTGAGGCCGAGCTCCGGATCGTGCATGGGTTGATGTCCGTGACTGGACAGATCGATGATGGCCAGGCGCCGGTGGCCGAGTGCCACCCCGTCCCGCACCCACAGTCCGCTACTGTCCGGGCCCCGCGATGCCAAACGGTCGGTCATGGCGGCAACTGCCGCCAGATCAGCACCACGGCCCCAGGCGATTTCGCCGGCAATGCCGCACATGGTGGAAAGTCAGCTCCCTTGGTGGACGTCTCCGATTTCACCGTACCCGATGATCACCGTCGACGTAAGGATCGGTCAAATATGCTCTGCTGCACTGTGTTTGCTCGCCGAGCCTGCAGCGATCTGATTGACGGCCGGCTACCGCGTTGCGCGGTAGCCGACCAACGTCGTCAAAATGTCTGTGCCACCGCCCGATTGGCAAGTGTGTTCGCGCAGCGCTCACACAGTGGGACCACCACGATGTTCGCGCCCGCGCCGATCGCCGCGAGGCGCCGAATCCGCCGTATTGAGTTGTACCTCGAGTCCGTCAAGGACTACTCCCCTCCGTGGCATCGCTCGGTCAACTGGGGCACGCGTACTGCCCGCTGCGATTGGCATACCCGCAACCGGCGCGGCTAAACCTCAACCCACGAAGCGCCGACAAAATTGCAGGCACACTGGTCAGGTGATCGATTTCCGCGGGTACCTGCTGGTCGCCGCTCTGCTCGCCACGACCGCCCTGACACTCGTCCTCGGGATCACCGATCCGGCAGCGCCGCTGTCCTACCCGACGTGGTTCCTGGTCTGGAACATGTTCCTGGCCTGGATTCCGATGCTCTTCGCCGGCGCCTTCGCCGCGGTATCCCGGCGCCGGTGGCTGCTGCCGCTGGGGCTGGGCTGGCTGGCGTTCCTGCCGAACGCGCCGTATCTCGTCACCGACCTGGTGCATCTGGGCGAGCAGGACGAGCTGTGGCGCCACGTCCTGCAATACGGGTTCGCCGCGTGGACCGGCATCTTGCTGGGCACCGTGTCGCTGTTACTGGTGCACAAGCGCATCGATCGCGAATTCGGTCCGATCTGGGGTTGGCTCACCGTGGTCGTGTCCGTGGGTCTGTGTGCGATCGGCGTGGTCATCGGCCGGTTTCAGCGGTGGAATTCCTGGGACCTGGTCACCCGGCCGCACGCTGTCGTGGCGGCCACGTTCGAGTGGGTGCGCTCGCCGCTGTCCTACGTGCAATCCACCGGGGTCGGGCTGGCGGTCGCCGCGTTCTTCGGGTTGGCCTACGTGACCGTGTGGGCGCTGGGCGGCCTGCGGTTCAGCGCGAATCCAGGAAGGTGATGACCGCCAGCACCCGGCGGTGATCCTCACCCGTGTCGGGCAGGTTCAACTTGCTGAGAATGCTGCGCACGTGCTTCTCGACGGTGCCTTCGGTCACCCAGAGCTGATGAGCGATACCGGCGTTCGACCGGCCCTCCGCCATCAGGGCCAGCACCTCGTGCTCACGTTCGGTCAACACGGCCAGCGGGTCTTCACGTCGCTGCGCCGCGAACAGTTCCTGCACGAGGGCGGGGTCCACCACCGAAGCGCCGCCCGTGATGCGGTGCAGCGTCTCGAGGAAGTCGCTCACATCGATGACGCGGCTCTTGAGCAGGTAACCGATGCGCTGGCCGCCGCCGAGCAGTTCCATCGCATGCTCGACGTCGACGTGCGCCGACAGCACCAGGATCGCCACCTTCGGTAGCTCGCCGCGGATCACCTTGGCGGCGTCCAGGCCCTCGGTCGTGTGCGTCGGCGGCATCCGGATATCGGTCACCACCAGGTCAGGGACGCTCGCCCGGACCAAGGTGAGCAGTTCACCGCTGTCACCGGCCTGCCCGACGACGCTGAAACCAGCGCCGGTCAGCAGACTCGCCACACCTTCCCGAAGCAGCACGTCGTCGTCGGCGATGACGACACGCGTCCCCTCGTTAGCGCCTACTGCGTCCACGTATGTCCTGTTCGTCTCGACCCCATAGCCGCCGTGCCGTCAGACGCCGGACGTGCCGCTCATTGCATTCATCTTGCCTGTCCACCGCGCCCCATCGCGGACAGTCCTGTGAATCAGCCCCCGACCCGCTGACCGGGGGCTCCTATTGCAGCTAGCCCTACCCCCCATTTGGGCGCTGGCCAGGACGACACCAGCGACGTTCCGGAGCAATGTAAAGGACAGCCGGACACGGCCAACCGAAGTCATCAGAACACCGAAAGCTGGTAGAGGACAATGCAAATCAACCGCACCCGGATCATCCCGCTGGCCGCGACGGCAGCCGCGGCCCTGGCCATCGTCGTCGCGCCGACCGCGGCCGCCGCCMCCCTGCCCACCGATGCCACCGTCACGCAGAGCAACGGGAACGCCCAGATCGTGGCGACCCCGGGCCCGGCCGCCCAGGAGGCCGGGCAGCTGCAGCAGCCGTTCGGCGGCGACTACGGCTTCCTGCTGTTCCGCAACCACTGACAACCACTGACAACCACTGACCTGATCCCGAACCCACCCGTCCGATCCGAAAGCGAGCACCGATCATGAAGAACACCCTGAAGCGCGTCACCGTGTGGTTGTCCATCGCCGCGGTCGGCGGGGCACTTGTGGTGGCACCTGTCGCCGCCGCAGACACCAACCCGACAGTCCCCAATGGCACCGATACCTACAGCCAGTATCAGAACGGCGAGCACAACACGAATGCCCCGGCCGGCCACATCGATCAGTCGTTCTGACGCTTCGGTCCAGTCGCCGTCGGCGCCGCCCTGACCGCGGTTAGGGTCGGTGACGAGATCAGGCGACCAGGCGGGAGGCGGCGAATGAATCCGGCACGATGGAATCCGGCTGTCTCCACCCCGCCGTGGTACGTCGGGCTGCTCGTCGCCGCCGGCCTGATCGCCGCCGAGGTCGGGGTGGTGCGGCTGCTGCGCGATCCCCCGCCGCACAGCACCTATGCCATCGTCTTCATGTTCGGGGTGCTGGTGATGAGCGCGGGCTGGGGCCTGGGCCTGTCCGTACTGACCACCGTCGCCAGCGCCATCGCCTACCTGCAGGTGCATCTGGACGGCGGCCCGCTGCTACCCCTCAAGCCGATCGATGTCCTGACCCTCTCCGTGTTCCTGCCGATCGCCGGAATCGCGAATGTCCTTGGCTGGCAACTGCGTACCCGTGCCCGCGACGCGCACCAGAGTTGGCAGGTCGCCACCGAGGCAACCGAGCGGGTGAGCGAACTCGCCGACCAGCAGGGTGCGCTGCGACGTGTCGCGACCCAGATCGCCGAGGGCAGATCACCGGCCGACGTCCTGTCGAGCGTGGCCGACGAAGTCGCCGCGGTGCTGCACGTCCGCAACGCCGGGCTGGTCCGCTACGAGCCCGGCGGCACCGCGACTCTTGTTGCCGCACACGACGAGCCGGGCCTCACGACAGTCTCCGTCGGGACCACCTTTCCCCTCGACGGCGACGACGTCATCGCAATGGTCCGGACGACGGGTCGCCCCGCGCGGATGGACACCCACGCCGACAGTTCGACGGCGGCGCTCGTCCGCGACCTCGGCCTGCACGCGTGCGTCGGCGTACCCATCACGGTCGACGGACAACTGTGGGGCGCAATGATTGTCGGCACGTCCGGTCCGGACGCCCTGCCCGCCGACACCGAAGCCTGCCTGACGGATTTCGCCGAACTCATCGCCACGGCCATCGCCAACGCCCATGCGCGTGCCGAGCTCGTCGCGTCCCGCGCCCGCATCGTCACCGCCTCCGACAACGCCCGCCGCGGCATCGAACGCGACCTGCACGACGGTGCCCAGCAGCGGCTCGTCACGCTGGCGCTGCAGGTTCGCACCCTGCAGATGGCGATCCCACAGGACCCGGCCGAACTCAAATCTCGCATCGCGGGCATCGGCGACGGGCTGCGTACCGCCAGCGACGAGCTGCGCGAGCTCGCGCACGGGGTGCATCCCGCGATCCTGTCCCGCGGCGGGCTGCGTCCGGCTCTGCGCGACCTCGGCCGCCGGGCGCCGTTGCCGGTCGAGGTGCACGTCGACGTCCCGGTGCGGCTGCCGCAAGCCGTTGAGATCGCCGCCTACTACACCGTCGCCGAAGCCCTCACCAATGCCGCCAAGCACGCCCAGGCGTCCGTGGTCACCGTGAACGTCGATACCGACGCCACATCGTTGCGTATCTCGGTCGCTGACGACGGAGTCGGCGGGGCGTCCCTCGATGCGGGCAGCGGATTGCTCGGTCTCGAGGACCGGGTGGCCGCGCTCGGCGGCAAGTTGCGCCTGACCAGCACCGCGGGCGCCGGCACCACCATGGTCGCGGAGATGCCGCTGGCGGACGAGCCGCTGTCCGCCGGCACAGATACCGGCTAGCAGGAATGCCCAACCAGCATCCCTGCGCGACAATGCAATACATGACGAACCGCCAATCCCTGCGATGCGTCATCGTCGACGACAACGCCGACTACCTGGCCGCTGCAACGGCGCTCCTGCAGCAGGGCGACATCGAGGTCGTCGGTACCGCGCAGTCGATCTCGGACGGGATGCACACCGTCGAACGCCTCCGACCCGACGTCGCGCTGGTGGATGTGAACCTCGGCGAGGAAAACGGATTCGACCTGGTCGCTCAACTGAACTCCCACTCCGGCACCGCCGACGTCATGGCCATTCTGACCTCGACGTTCACCGAGCTGCCTGTCGCGGATCTCACGACCGCCGACGCGCCCCCGAGATTTCTGCCGAAACTCGATCTGTCGGGTGACGCGATCCGCGCCCTCATCGGCTGACCGCACAGCACCGCACAGACGAATCGACCCGGCTCCCTGCCAGCGTCACCCCTCGAGAAACACTGGGTCTGTGGAGCCGGGCCGGTCGGCGGGCGCGCGATCAGAAAGGCTGATCCAGCGCGCCGGCGGTCTGGTTGGCCTCGTCGTGGTCGGTGTCCGCGCCGGCGACGGGTGCCAGGGTGACGGCCCCGACAGCGGCGACGGCGGCCAACCAGGGGGCAAAGTGCTTGGCGGTGAGCTTCATCTCGGTGCTCGCTCTCAGGTCGATGGCCGGTGTTCCGGAGTGCTTCCATCGTCCTGTTTGACCTGCACGTTTGTCGCTCCTGCAGGCACCCGTTCCGGCTAGCAGCTAGCCGGAAGGCACCACCTGCGGCCAGCTGTCAGCGCGGGGCTACCGGGCACCTCGGCTGCGCGGTCTCACCCGCCACCGGAACCTCATGACGTGCGCGAACGGTGATGCGGGCGCCCTGGTCGGGGATCAGCGTGACGTGCTTGAGCCGCTGGTCCTCGCCGGCCGCGGCGGTGATTTCCAGCTCCGTGCGGCGCAGCACCTCCCGCAGCACGACGCGCATCTCGACCAGTGCAAACGTCGCGCCGAGACAGCGCCGGTTGCCGCCGCCGAACGGCAGCCATGTGGTCGGGCCGGGGACGGTGCCGACCATCCGGTCCGGGTCGAAGCGCTCGGGGTCGACGTACTGCTCGGCGCTGGCATGCACCAGACCGACGCCCGGCACGACCATGACGCCCTTGGGCAGCCGGTAGCCGCCGATCTCCACCGGCTCGGTCAGCACCCGGCCGACGTCGTAGACCACGGGGCGAATACGCAGCACTTCGCGCACGATCGCGTCGAGGTACTCGTCGCCGGCCGGATCCCCGGCCGCACTCGCGTGGGCGGCTGCCACGGCCTTCTCCAGCGCATCCGGGTGCCGCGTCAGGCGTTCCAGAGTCCAGGACAGGGCGGTCGCGGTGGTGTCGTGGCCGGCGGCCAACAGCGTCATCAATTGGTCGCGCAGCTCGCGGTCGGTGATATGCCGGCCGTCCTCGTCGGCGGCCCGGATCAGCATCGCCAGGACGTCGGTGCGCTGGGCGAGTTCCGGGTCGGCCCGCCGTTCGGCGATCTCGGCGTAGAGCAGCGCGTCTGCTGCCACCAGCCGCTTCTTCACGACGGTCCATGGCCACACGCGGTACAGCTGCGGGCGTGCGATCGACAGTGCCGCAACGCCGTTCAGATCAAGGAGCTTCGGCAGCGCGGTGCGTAGCGCGGCGAGACGGTCCGGATCGGTCGCGCCGATCACCGTCTGCAGGATCACTTCGAGCGTGAGCGCCGACATGTGCGGCGCCACCGCGAATTCTGTTCTCACCGGCCAGTTCTCGATGGACTCCACGGCGATGGCGGCCATCGCGCCCGTCTGCCGGTCGACGGCGCCGCGCGTGAACGGTTTGAGCATCAACCGCCGCCGGTCGGCGTGCACCTCGTCGTCGACGACCAGGACCGAGTGCTCGCCCACCAGCCCCTTGAGCATCGAATTCGCCTCGCCCGCATGGAAAATGTGCGGATCGCCGGCGAATACCTGCTTGATGTGGTCGGGATCGGTCAAGTAGACGAAGGTCCCCAACGAGACGATCCGCAGGGTGAACATGGCACCGTATCGCCGCTCGCATTTGGCGACGAAACCCGGCCAGTCCCGCAGCAAGAGTGCGGCCTGAGCCGCCGCCGGCAGCCGCGGCCCCGGAGGCAGATCGGTTCCTCGATGACGCATGTTCGCTCACCCCCATCGGTAAGCCGACTCTACCCATTCGCCGCATGGCACGGGGTCGGACGCTGACTTATCATCAGCATCTGCGGCACACTACCGAGGCGGCGACAAGGTGGAACAGAAGCGGCACTACGTGGCTATCGGCCGCGGCGAAGGTCTGGTCGCCCGATTCGGTGACGTGCTGGCGTACATCGCCGACGGCGCCAGGGCCCGTCCTCTCCTCCAGGTGCTCACGACCGCCCCGCCGCCGGCATTGCCCCACGCGCTCGCCACGTTGGCGTCCGGGCCGGAGTCCGACACTGTGCCGCCCTTCGGCGCGCTCGTGCCGGCAGGCGACGGGCTGCACCTCATCGTGCGGGGCGAGGTGATCGCCGACGTCGAGGCGGGCGGCGGTCACCGGCGGGTCAGCGCCGGCGGCCGGCCGTTGGTCGACGAGATCGTCGCGCCGTGGTTCGACCGGATCACGATCTGCACCGCCACAACGACATTCGTGCCCTGCGCGGAGACCGATCTGGTCGCCGGGGTGGTGCCCGGTGCCGGCTTCGTATTGCAGTCGAGTCGGGCGCGGTCGGCCGCCCAGCAGTCACCACCGCAAGCACCCGCGACCACCCGGGCCCGTCCCGTCACCGGAGCGCTGACCGCTGACGACGGGGCCGCGTATCCCTTGGACCGCACGTACATCATCGGCCGCAACCCGATGGTCGACCCCGCGGTGACCAGCGGGGCGGCGACACCCATCAGCCTGCCCGACGACCCGCAGGTGTCCCGGGTCCACGCGTATGTCACGGTCAACGGCGGCATGGTGTTGATCCGCGACGCGGGAACCGCCGCCGGCACCCACATCGCGGCGCCGGGAGACCACGTCTGGACGCAGATCGGCGACCAGCCCTTCGAGCTGCTACCCGGCTGCTACCTGCGGATCGGCCAGAAGATCCTGACCTACGACGTGTCCGCCCAGGGTCAGTAGGCAAGTCTGTCGGAGTCGGAGAGGATGTCCCAGGCGCCGGTCCGCAGCACCCCCAGCGCCACCGGCCCGACTCGTCGCTGCTCGCGGACCGCTTTCTGCACAGCCGCGAGGTCGGCCGGATGGTGCCCAAGCACCGTGGCACCGACCGCACGGCCGCGTGACACCACCAGCCGGCGATAGGACGGCGCCGCAGGCCGATCGATGACCACCACCTCGTCGCCCGGGCCGGGGTCCACCGGACCGATCGAAAACAGCTCCAATTCAACGCCTTTGAGGATGGTCGGTGGCGTCTCGACCGGGACGGTCCGGTCACCGCCGAGCGCATTGACGGCAGCTGCCTCGGCTTGTTCCGTGGCCACCGGCCATAAGCCGAGCACCCGGCCGCCGTGCTCGGCCACGTCGCCGGCCGCGTAGACGCCGGGCACCCGGGTCTGCATCCGGTCGTCGACCAGTACCCCTTTGCCGACGGGAAGGCCGGCGTCCCTGGCCAATTCGATGTTGGGCCGGATGCCGGTAGCGGCCAGGAACACCTCGCACGACAGGATCCGGCCGTCCTTGAACCGCACTCCGGTGACGGCGGGGTCGCCCCGCACTTCCGCGGTTTCCGCCTTGTGCGTGATGGTGATTCCCGCCCTGGCGAAGTGCTCGGCCACGAGCTGCGAGCAGCGCGCGTCGATCTGCTTGCTCAGCAACCGGGTCCCGCGTTCCAGCACCGTCACGCGCAGCCCGAGCTGATGCAGGCAGTAGGCCGCCTCCAGCCCCAGCAGACCACCACCTGCCACCACCGCATGGCGGGCCCGACGCTCCTGCACGTAGGAGCGGATCCGCATGGCATCGGCCGCCGACCGCAGCACGACGCTGCCGGGCCGGTTCAAGCCAGGGATGTCGGGCACCGCGGCGCTGGATCCCATCGCCAGGACCAACCTGTCGTAGGGCAGCTTCTCACCGGTGCCCAACCGCACCAGCTGCGACCGCAGATGGATGCCGGTGGCCCAGGTGTTCAGCCATGCGGTGACGCCGTGCTCGTCGTACCACTGCTCGGGCAGCAGGTATAGCCCTTGCATCGCGGACCTGCCGTACACCAGCCGGGAGATGCCCATCCGGTTGTACAGACCGTGGGGTTCGGCTCCCACCACATGGATTTCGCAGTCGGGGTGCCCGCGGCGCAGGAAATCCGCGGCTGTCACTCCCGCGATGCCGTTGCCGATCACCACGACGCTGACGATCGAGCGGTCGTAGCCGACCGGCCTGCTCGCGGTGGTGTCGGCGCGTTCGGGCGTCAGCGACACCGTCACGTCCCCGCCCTGAATCCGGGCGCAGCATGCCATTCGGCTGGACTTGCCGAGCCCCAGTCGGTTCAGGGTCTTGAGCTCGTCGGCCTCGGCTGGTGACAGACAACCCATCCCTTCGACGATCGATACCGGGTCGGCGCCGCACACACCCATCCGGCAGCCCGCCTCGATCGGCTGCCCACTGCTTTCCGCGACATCGAGCAGACTCATCCCGATGTCGGCCCCGACGGGGTCCGATCCAGATTCGAAACGCACTCGCACAGCACCGCTTTCGGCGGCAGGGCCGGCCGCGGCGGCCGGCATCGTCGGCGTGTTCAGCAGCACCGGCTCTGCACGGGCACCGGTGAGATAGGCGAACTGCAGTTCGCTGACCCGGGTGCGGGCCAGCCACCACAGGGTCAGGACCGCGATCACCACGGTGATGGGCCACCGCAACCAGGGCGCGTCGACGCCGGTGATCTGTCGCAGGGAGTCGGTGAGGATGGGGCCGGAGAACCAGTAGTAGGCGTTGATCGCCACTGCCGCGAAACCCGCCGTCAGCATCGCCTGACTGAGCGGTGTGACGGCCTGCAGCACGTAGCAGAGTCCGACGCTCACCAACACGAAAAGCGCCAGCACACCGTACTTTTCGGCCGCCGTCCCACCCTGCTGGGCATGCACCGTGAAGAAGCCGATGATGAATCCCGGTAGGGCCGCTGCGAACAGGACGCGCGGCGCGCTCCACCGGGGTTCGGGGTCCGCCATGTCGGCCTGCCAGGCCGCCCGGGGTTTGAAGTCGTAACAGTTCTTCGCACATCCGACGCAGGACTCGCAGTGACTGTTCGGCGACGTGACGTACGGCGTCTGGCCGTAGGTGCGCTGCAGCGGCAGCAGCGGGCAGATGCTGGAGCACCAACCGCTCTTGCCCTTGAACGCCAGACCCCCGGCGAAAGCCGAGGCGATGATCACCGCCAGCACCGCACCCATCGCCGGGCCGTTGCGGTCCAGGCCGACCAGCCGTGCCCCGGCGATGCCGAAAAAGAGGCCCGCAGCGATCAGGAACCCGTTGCGCGTCCACCACCCCGGCGCGGTGGCGGCCCGGCTGAAACCGGCCACCCGCGGCAATTGATTCGACGCCGACAGCGGGCAGATGTTGCGCCACACGCCCGGTGCGATGAAGAACAGCGCCGGCCACAGCGGCACGATGACATGGAAGAAGGCGAACAGCCCGGCCGCGGGCCGCACGAACATCATGACCACCACCGCGAGGTACGCCAGCACGCTGCCGACGCGGACCGCCTGCCACACCCGGCGCGAAATCGTATGCGGCAGTTCGGTGTACGGCGGAAACAGGTCCTTGGTGCCGGTGGGATCGATACCCAGCGCCCGCTCCGCCAGCCGCAGGCCCGCCGGCCGCACGGGGGTCCCTGCGGCTGCTGGGACCGGGACCTCGAGGAGTTTCACCATCTGCATGGTCCGCGTCGGGTCATGGGCGACCGCGGCGGCCGGCGGTTGATCCGCGGCCAGCGGTTTGGGGGCGTGCAGCACGATGATCTCGGTGCGCCCCAACCGGATCACGTCACCGGTCGACAACGTGCCGCGCCCGGTCAGTGCCACGCCGTTGACGGTGCTGCCGTTGCTGCTGCCGAGGTCGACGACCGACAGCGCCGTCGGGCTCGGCACCAGGCGCAGATGTCGGCGGGACACCTCACCGTCGGCGAGGTTGACGCCGTCGCACTCGCGGCCGAACAGCAGCGGCCTGCTGAGCGTCAACCGGCGAGCCGGCCTGCCCCATTCGCGGACCTCGATCACCGGCGGCTCAGCCATGGTCAGCTCCCCGAGAAGTCGTCACCACGCAGCGCCCGGATGATCTGGGCGAAATCCTCGTGGTCAGCTTAGGTCCGTCACGAACGGTTCGCCGTCCAATCCGCGCTTGTTGGCACGCTGGTTTCACTGAAATACCGGTACAGGGCCTGAGCGAAGCGGCTCACGCTACGGGAGCGGCCTCCGCTGCACTGGCAGCCGCCACCTCGGCGCGACTAGCTCATCGCGCCGTATCAGTTTGCGGGACTGTCACTTTCGCCGTCATCCGCATCGCCATCCGGTGGATACAGCGTGGGGTGGTGGTACTGGTTCGTTCGTGGTTGTCCGACGTCCAGCAGCGGTGGTGGGGTCCAGTGGGCGCGACCGCTTTTCATGGTGGTGGTCCAGCCGCCGGTGTCTGCGGCTCGGTTGTCGGGGCCGCAGGCCAGGGCCAGGTTGGTGATGTCGGTGGGTCCGCCTGCGCGCCAGTCGGTGTTCACGTGGTGAGCCTGGGAGCGGGATGCCGGTTGGGTGCAGTTGGGTTTGGTGCAGCCGCGGTCGCGAGCGAACAGCATGATGCGCTGCCCAGGTGATGCGGTGCGGCGGGTACGGCCCAGATACAAGGGCACGTTGGTGTGGTGGTCGAAGACGGCCAGGTAGTGGTGGGCGCCTTGTCCGGCCATGCGGATGAGGTCCGGGATCGGCAGGCGGCTGCCGGTGTGGGTGACGGCCACCCCCGCGCCTTTTTCGAGCTCCTGGACGGTGCAGGTGGCGACGACAGAGACGGGCAGGCCGTTGTGTTCGCCGAGCATGCCCGAGGCGAGGATCATGCGGCCGACGATTTTGTGAGCGTCGTGTTGGCGCTGGGCCAGGGTGCGGGTGTCGTTGTCGATTTGTTCCTGGGTGGGGGTGCCGGCGATGCAGGGCACTGGGTCGGCGGGGTTGCACATGCCGGGTGCGGCGAGTTTGTCGTAGATTGCGTCCCAATAGGCCCGGGTTTCTGCGTCCAGGGTGCCGGTGATCTCGGACGTCCCATCCGGCTTTTGCTTGCCGGTGGTGATGCCGCGTTTGGGATCGGGCTCGTCATCGTCGGGTTCGGGACCGTCTTGATCGAGCCGGTACAACATGTCGGCTGCGGCTTTCCGGAGCTCTTCAGGGGTCTGGTAGCGGGCTGCGGCCACCAGATCGGCCTCGCACTGCGACAAGGTGGTGGGGTCCACCCACAGCGGGACCGTCGCAAAGAAGTTCGTGATCACTGCGACGTGCTCGACGTTGATGGCGCCCTCAGCTTGGGCGGCGGCGACCAGTTCCCACACCGGACCCAACGCCTCACCGGTGATCGCCGACCGCGGCCCGAGATTGTCGGTATCACGGACCCGGCGACGGGCTTCCTCGCGGCTGATGCGGTGCCGGACATGCAGCACCTCAGGCCAGCCTTTGGCCCCGATCTCCTTGGCGGTGGCCTGAGTCTGCGCAGCAGCGAGGAGCTGGTGATCCACCGCCTAAGCGGCGCATTTCAACGTTTCGCGGCGGGACATCAGTTCCAGCAGGGTCCGCACGTCCAGGCCGGTGTAGTCCAGGGCTGCGATCCGGGCCGCGGCGGCGGCGTACTCGGCGTACGCCTCCTCGATCACGGCCGCATCGGTCAATCCCATGCTTCGAACACTAGTTCGAAGCACCGACAAGTAGCCGCGGGAAATGTGACGCTAGTTACCTACTGTGACCAGCGAAAACAAAGTGACCAAAGTTTTTCGAAAATTGAACTCAGTCACCGGTCCGGACGAACTTGTCGGTGAAGTCACCGCCTTTGCACTCCCCGCCGGTCGAGGTATTGGTACCGCGGCCTTCCAGGGTCCGGATCGGATCCTGCAGATCAGTCGGCAGCGGATATTCGGCGGCGATCTTGACGTGCGTGGTCCCGCCGAGCGCGCACGGGACAGTCCCTTCCTCCGTGCGCGTCCACTTGCCGGCGGCGAAGACCAACGTGACCACACCATCCATCGCATGGAACGCGCTGATGCACCGATCTCCGGTCCGCAGGCATTGCGTGCGGACCTGTAGATCCGGCGCACCCGGGCCGAAGCCGCCGCTCGAATAGACGACGTTCTCGTGGTAACGGCCGTGCAGTGTCGAGGCCGGTGACGTGGTGCGCGGCGGCAGGCCGGCGGGGTCGGGCACACCGCTCAGCTCGCCGTCGCCGACGCGGGTGAAGGTGACCGTCCGCTTGACGCTGCTGCACCCGTTGACAGCGCTTCGGGTGGTCTCCCCGGCCAGGGTGCCGTCGGGCTTGGGCGTCAAGGTGAAGACCACCCACACTTCGGTGGGCGGCTCGCCCGGGGCGTCAGTGCACTTCACTGCCCCAGTCGCGACAGCGACCCAATCACCGGAAATCTGGTCGAACGTCATGTTCGACACCACGGGAACGGAGCTCTTGCCGGTGTACGACACGTTGGCGATGCACCCGTTGGACCCGCACGACGAGCGCACGCCCCACTCACCCGTCATTGCCGGCCCGCCGGGGATCACCGTTCCTTCCAGATCGGTGGCCGGCCCGTAGTCGGCGCGGTAACTACCGCTGAAACCGGTGCCGGCCGCGGTCGCGGTCGGGCTGGGCGCGGCCGGCTTCCCGCCGGGACGGTCGGGCCGTCCGAGTAGCCGCACCCCGGCGAACACCCCGCCGGCGACGACCAGCAGGGCGACCACCGCCAGGACCGCGACGAGCACGCCCGAGCGTGACGAGCGGGTCTGCGGCGGGCCGAACGGTTGGGACGGGTTCAGTTGTGTCGGTGGATTCAGCGGCGGCGGGTTCAGCGGTGGCGGCGCAGGCGTGGCCATCGTCGGCTGGTTGCGAAAATCGTTGGACGCCAGCGGCATCGGCCGCAATGCCTGTTGTTGAAGAGCCTGCGCGAACTCCCCGCAACTGGCGAATCGGGCGGCAGGCGTCTTCGACATCGCCCGGGCCAGCACCGGATCCAGGCCACGCAGTTCTGGGCGGTGCTCCCCCAACGAGGGCGCCGGGGCGGTGACGTGTTTGGTGATGACGACCGCCGGATTACTGTCCGCATACGGCGGGTTCCCGGTCAGCAGCTGGAATGCCGTGCACGCCAAGGCATATTGATCGGTGCGGCCGTCCATCCCCTCACCCCGGAGCTGCTCGGGCGCGGCGTACGCCACCGTCCCGACCGCCATGTTCGTCGCAGTCAGACCGGACGCGTCGTTCATGGGCCGAGCGATCCCGAAGTCGGCGAGGAAGATGCGTGACGTCTCGGCGTCCAGCAAGATGTTGGCCGGCTTCACATCTCGGTGCAGCAGCTCACGCCGGTGCGCGTGGTCGAGCGCCGAGGCCACGGCCGTGATGATCGGCAGCGCCACCTCGGGCGGCATCCCAGCGGGATAGTGGTCGCGCAGCAGCTGCGCGGCATCGGTCCCGGCCACGTAGTCCATCGAGATCCAGAGCTGGCCGTCGCACTCCCCCCGGTCGTGGACGCCGAGGATGTTGGGGTGCGACAACGTGGACACCAGGTCCGCTTCGCGCAGGAACCGCGGTCCGTACTCCGGGTCCACGGTCAGTTCGGCCGACAGCACCTTCACCGCGTCCAGGCGCGGCAGCCGCGGATGCGAAGCGAGATACACACTGCCCATGCCGCCCGCACCCAATTTCCGCCGGATCGTGTAACCGGCGAAAACCTGACCCTCGGTGAGCAACACGGGCAAATCGTAGGCCCGCCGTGGTGCCTACGCAGGCAACGCGGACAAATCCGCCCAGCGGACCAGTTCGGCCCATCGCAGTCCCGCTGTCGATACAGTCCGACGATGCACGCCGCCGCGCTGAACCGTCTCGCCGATGCCCTGCCGGTCGGCGCGCTGATCACCGACCCCGACATCATCGAGCGCTACCGCCGGGATTCAGCGGCCGACCCGAACGCCGGCACTCCGCTCGCCGTGGTGCGCCCCGCCAGCACTGCCGACGTGCAACACGTGCTGCGGTGGGCCTCCGAAAACCACATCGCCGTGGTGCCGCGCGGCGCGGGGTCGGGCCTGTCCGGCGGCGCCGACGCCGTCGATGGCTCGGTGGTGCTGAGTACCGAACGCATGCGGGACATCCGGATCGATCCGGCCACCCGGACCGCGGTGGTTCAGCCGGGCCTGACCAACACCGAAGTCAAGCGCGCGGCCGCCGGACACGGCTTGTGGTACCCGCCGGACCCGTCGTCCATCGACATCTCCTCGATCGGCGGCAATGCCGCGACCAACGCGGGCGGCCTGTGTTGCGTGAAGTACGGCGTCACGGGTGATTACGTGCTCGGCATGGAGGTCGTGCTGGCCGACGGCACGGCGCTGCGGCTCGGCGGGCCGCTACTGAAAGACGTTGCGGGACTGTCCTTGACGAAGCTGTTCATCGGATCGGAGGGCATTCTCGGTGTCATCACCGAGCTCACGCTGCGGTTGATCCCGGCCCAGCCACCCGCCTCGACGGTGGTTGCCGTGTTCGACTCCGTCGCCGCCGCCGCGAACGCCGTCGTCGCGATCACTGCCGAAATCCGCCCGGCGATGCTGGAATTCATGGACCACGCGAGTATCAACGCCGTCGAGGACCACCTGCGAATGGGCCTCGACCGGTCTGCCCGAGCCATGCTGCTGATGCAGTCCGACGCGCCGGGGGCCGCCGCCGAGGAAGTGGCGACCATCATCGCCAACTGCGAGAAGTGCGGTGCCACAGAAGTTTTCGCCACCGACGACCCGGCCGAAGGGGCGGCGTTCACCGCGGCCCGCCGCGGCATGTTCGGCGCGGTCGAGAAACTCGGCAGCCTGCTGCTGGAGGACGTGGGCGTGCCGATACCCCAACTGCCCGCGATGGTCACCGGGGTCGAGGACATCGCCGGTACGTGCGACGTGCAGATCTACATGGTGGCGCACGCCGGGGACGGCAACACCCATCCGATCATCGTGTACGACCCCACCGACCCCGATGCCACTGACCGCGCCGAGCGCGCGTTCGCGCGCATCATGGAGCTGGCCATCGGGCTCGGCGGCACCATCACCGGCGAGCACGGCGTCGGACGCCTGAAACGGGACTGGCTGCCCAGTCAGCTCGGCGACGACGTCATGGCGTTGACCCGGCGCATCAAGGATGCGCTGGACCCGCAGGGCATCCTCAACCCTGGTGCGGTACTGCGGTAGTCACCTCGACGTGGGCCCGGACCCGTCCGGCGTCGTCGCACCAGCCCTTGCCCGCTGCGTACGCCAGCATTCCGCCCAGGTGCTGCCGCCACTCGTCGTCATCGCCGCGGCCGGCCAGCTCGGTCAGCACGTCCGGCGCGATCCACGCGTGTTCGGGCACCTCGATGACCACCTTGAAGGCCGTGAAATCGTCTGGTTCCCGCACCTCGACGACCGGTGGGACCTGGGCGGGGTCGATATGCAGGTACATCCGTGCTCCTTCGCTGAGAATTGCTCAGATTCTGCGGGCGGACGGCGTCGGTCGACCCCGGTTGTCCCACAGCGTGGCCCGAAAAGTCGATCTCACGTGCGCGTCGCCTGGAGGTAACCAACGATCCGTACAGTCGCTCTCATGTCCGAAGCACCCATGAGCCTCACCGAGCAGACCTTCCGGGATCTGCTCACCGCGGCCATCACGCGGGGACAACGGCCGCCACCCACCACCATCCTGGGCCCGACCTGCTGGATTGCGATCGACGTGCTCGCCCGCGAGCACCCGGATGCCACCCCCGAACGGGTGGTCGCCGCGTTCGACGCGTTCGCCATCGAGCACCTGGAAATCGACCGGACCGAGTCCCCGGCCGACGTTGACCCGGTCACCGCGCGGGTGGCCGAATACGCCGCCATCGATGCGCTGGTGGCCCAGCTGAGCATCACTTACCCGAACATCGACCCCAGAACTGTGACGGCCGTCGTGCGCCGCATTCACGCCGATTTCCACGATCACGCTGTGCGGGACTTCATCCCGCTGTTCGTCGAGCAGGCCGCACACCGGAAACTCGCCTAGCTCGACCGGCATCCAGAAGCGGCGGCACCCTGGCAAGGTAGTGCCCGTGTCCACTCATCTGACGGCCGAAGAGGCCATGCTCGTCGAGACCGTGCGCGCGTTCGTCGACCGCGACGTCAAGCCCACGGTGCGTGACGTCGAACACGCCAACACCTATCCCGAGGCGTGGATCGAGCAGATGAAGCAGATCGGCATCTACGGGCTGGCCATCCCCGAGGCGTACGGCGGTTCACCGGTGTCGATGCCGTGTTATGTCGAAGTGACACAAGAACTCTCACGCGGCTGGATGAGCCTCGCCGGAGCCATGGGCGGCCACACCGTGGTGGCCAAGCTCATCGGTTTGTTCGGCACCGAGGCGCAGAAGGAGGCGTATCTGCCGAGCCTGGCCACGGGCGAGCTGCGCGCGACCATGGCCCTCACCGAGCCCGGCGGCGGCTCGGATCTGCAGAACATGTCGACCACCGCGCGCCTGGACGGCCCCGACCTGGTGATCAACGGCGCCAAGACGTGGATCAGCAACGCGCGCAGGTCAGGCCTCATCGCGCTGCTGTGCAAGACCGATCCGACCGCAGAGCCACGGCACAAAGGCATTTCGGTGGTGCTCGTCGAACACGGTCCCGGCCTGACGGTGTCCCGCGATCTGCCCAAGCTGGGCTACAAGGGCGTCGAATCCTGTGAGCTGACATTCGACGGCTACCGCATACCTGCATCGGCGATCCTCGGCGGCGAACCCGGTAAGGGCTTCGGGCAGATGATGAAAGGCCTTGAGACGGGCCGGATTCAGGTCGCCTCACGGGCTCTCGGCGTCGCCACCGCGGCGCTGGAGGACGCGCTCAAGTACGCGCAGGAGCGCGAGAGCTTCGGTCAGCCGATCTGGCAGCATCAGTCGGTCGGCAACTACCTGGCGGACATGGCCACCAAACTGACGGCCGCCCGTCAACTGACCCGGTACGCCGCCGAGCGCTACGACAGCGGCGAACGCTGCGACATGGAAGCCGGTATGGCCAAGCTGTTCGCATCCGAGATCGCCATGGAGATCGCGCTCAACGCTGTCCGAATCCACGGTGGCTACGGCTATTCCACCGAATATGACGTCGAACGCTACTTCCGCGACGCCCCGTTGATGATCGTCGGAGAGGGCACCAACGAAATCCAGCGCAACGTGATCGCAGCGCAGTTGGTCGCCCGCGGTGGGCTGTGATGGATTGTGATGCGTAGGGTACGCGCCGCCGACACACTCGGTTTCGTCCTCGCCGCGGCCGTGGTCGGGGCGTTGACGGGTTTGGCGGCGGGCAGCTTCCGGGTGCTGCTCGACTACGCGACGCAGTGGCGCGCCTCCCTTTCGCACTGGTCCCACGAAAGTTGGTGGGGTCCCATCGTCGTCGTGGCCATCTGCGCCGTCTGCACCGCGGCTGCCGCCTCGCTGGTTCGCCGCGTCGAACCGAACGCCGAGGGCAGTGGCATCCCCCGCGTCGAGGCCGTCGTCGCCGGCCGCGCCGAGCCGGGCCGGTTCAGAATCCTGCCCATCAAGTACGTCGGTGGGCTGCTGTCCCTCGGGTCGGGCCTCGCCCTCGGGCGCGAAGGGCCGTCAGTGCAGATGGGTGGCTCCATCGCGATCATCGTGGCGTCGGCGACGCGCCGTTCCCAAGCTGACCTGCGCATTCTCGCCGCCGCCGGAGCGGCCGCCGGTTTGGCGACCGCGTTCAACGCCCCGATCGCCGGCGGGGTGTTCGTGCTGGAGGAGCTCGTCAAACGCTTCGATCCGCGCACCACGGTCGCCACGCTGGTCGCCTCCGCGTCCGGATTCATGGCGGCCTACCCGTTCGTCCGCTCGGGCAGCGAGTTCCAGGTGCCGGCGCTGGCCGATCCGCAGCTGGCCGGCTCCGGTTGGGTGCTGGCCGTGGGCGTGCTCACCGGCGTCCTGGGAGTCCTCTACAACAAGGCCATCATGTTCGGCCTCCGCACCGCCGATACCAGCCGCTGGCCGGTCGAGGTCCGCGCCGCACTCATCGGTGCCGGCGTCGGGGTCCTGGTCTGGTACTCCCCCCATCTGGCCGGCGGCGGCGACCAACTCACGCAGGAAGCACTACTCGGCCACGGCGCCATCGGTGCCGTCACCGCGGTGCTGGTGCTGCGGTTCGTCCTCGGTGTGGTGTCGTATGCCGCGGGCACACCGGGCGGTCTGTTCGCCCCGATGCTCGTGCTCGGCGCCGACGTCGGATTGATCGTCGGCCTGATCGCGGCCCACCTGGCGCCGCATTCCGCGCCCAGCCCGGCCGCACTCGCCCTCATCGGGATGGCTGCGTTCTTCACCGCCAGCGTCCAGGCGCCCGTGACGGGCCTCATCCTCGCCACCGAACTCACCGGCAGCACCAACCAGCTGCCCCCGATGCTCGGTGCCTGCGCGACGGCGCTGCTGGTCGCCATCGCTCTCGGCTCACGCCCGATCTACGACCTGCTCACCGACCGGGCTGCCACAGCGGCTGCTACGCCATAGCTCAGCGGAGGTTGCCGGCGTATCTGCTTGCCAGCGCACCGATGTCGATCAGCCACAGCAGGGTGTCTCGCGCGGTCTCTTCGAACGGTCGGGCCACGATGCCCAATTCCTCGGTGGTCACCGTCGTGTCGAATCGGGTGTCCCGCTCGGCCAGTTCGACGGTCTCGACGTCCGCGGGCAGGTGGATGCTATCCGGCAGCACTTTGTTGAGCAGTTCGGCGAGCTGAGTGAACGGCTTGGCCACCATGGTGGGTGTACTGACGAATGGCAGCCACCGCCCGGTGATCTTGTGCAGGGTCCCGTGCATCAGGTCACCGTCGAGGTGATGACCGGGCACCACGTAACGCCGCGGCCCTTGACCCGCCACCATGCAGGCGGCGACGACGTTGGCGACGTCGCGGACGTCGACATAGTGGGCGCCGCCGGTCGGCCATACGGGCAAGCGCCCCTTGATGATCCACATGAACAGCTCAGCCTGCGTCCCCAGGTACGGATCGTGCGGCCCGAACACCCCGCCGGGATACACCGACACCACCGGCGCCCCGATCGACTGGAGCGCCCGAACTTGTACTTCTGACTCACGTTTCGACTTGGCGTACGGCAGATCCACGTCACCCAGCGGCAGATCGGGTCCGCCGCCATCGCGACAGGTCAGTGCCACCGTCGACGAGATGTGCACGATGGGATCGAGACCGCGCTCCACTGCCCCGCCCACCACCAGTTCGGTGGCGCGCAGATTGGTCCGGGTGATCTCCGTCGCCCGGCGCGCGTCGAGACTGAACACGGCGGCCGCGTGCACCACCGCGTCCGCGCCGTCGAGAGCCGCCGCCACGACATCGGCATCCAGTACGTCCCCGACCACGATGTCATCGACCGAAACATCCAGCGGTTCAAGCGATATCGGTACCTGCTCGGCACGGCGGACCAGCATTCGCACGTCGTGTCCATCGCGGATCAGCGCCGCGACGATATGCGCACCAACGTAGCCGGTCCCTCCGGTCACCAGAACCTTCATCTTCCGTCCTTCCCAGGGACTCGTCGGCCAGCGTTGGTCTGGCGACGACCCTGACAAGGTCGCTGGGCAGCATCGCCGCCCGCACCCTATCCCTGATCAGCAACTATTCGCTGGAAAAACGTGTCACGCTTCGGCGTCACTATCACCATCATTTCCGGTGACGATCTCCTTGAGCTTGTCGACCGCATGGGTGCCGATGTCGACCGAGTTGTGGACGATCCCGGAAATCCCTTCGGCCACATCACCTCTGATGATGTCAGCCGCGTTGTCGACGATGTCCGACGCCTTCTCGACGGAATGAGCGACTACGTCACGGACCGCGTCGAACGAGTCCTTGGGGTTGAGCGGCATCGCGATCTCCTCCGGTTGACAGTTAGCCAAAACGGTAGACCCCGAACCTTCCCGATATCCGGGAACGTACCGACTGCGCGCCCGCCTCTTGCGTCGAGAATGAGCTTGTGTGCCAAATTTCGAATGGAACTGGCACACAAGCTCACTTTCACACTAGAGCCCGGCAGTCACTGAATACCCAGGCGCCCAACGTATCTCAATCACGGATGCAGGATGAGCTTTCCGGTCATCCGGTGGCTTTCGCTGAGGTCGACGGCCTCCTGCAGGCTGGTCAGCGGCAGGTGCTGGGCGATGTTCACCGTGAGTTGGCCGGCGTCGGCTGCCGCCATCAGCGGTGCGAGCCGGTCGCGGGTCGGTCGCCCGAGGATCGTCCGCGCCTGAAACGGCGGGATGAGGGTGTAGACGGCGTCGGCGACATTGTGCATCGACACCATCACGTACCGGCCCTGCGCGGACAGCAGCGACAGGCACTTTCGGCGGGAGTAGGCATCGGCGCAGTCGGCGACGATCTGGAACGGCCCGTACTGCCGGGCTTGTTCGAGGACGTCGCCGCGGGTGTAGTCCAGCACGATGTCGGCGCCCAGTTCCTTGACCAGTTCGACGTTCTTGGTCGAACAGACGCCGACGACGACGGCGCCTTCGTGTTTGGCGATCTGCACGGTGAGTTGACCGACGGCACCGGAGGCGCCGAGCACTAGAACCCGACGTTGCGATGGCTCGACGCGGCGGATGTGGCCGATGTCCACCACAGTGCGGTGGGCGGTGACACCCGGAATGGCCAGGGCGACTGCGGTATCGAGATCGACCGCATCGGGGACATGACAGACCTGGTCTGCACGCACCACGGCAGCTTCTGAGAAACAGCCGCGCTGTCCGCGCGAGAAGTCGGTGCTACCGACCACCCGGTCGCCGGGCCGGACGTCGCGCACCTTCGGGCCGACCGCGTCGACGGTTCCGGCGAAGTCCAGGCCCAGCACCACCGGCGGTTTGGGTCCGAGCACTCTTGCCAGCAGCCGCATCGGTGGCGCGATGAGCATCTGGCAGTCCGCGGGGTTGAGTCCGATGCTCTGCACTCTGACCCGGACCTCCTCCGCACGCGGTTCCGGTGTCGGCAGCTCGATCAGCTCGAGCGGCTCCCCGGTGTTCCAGCTGCGTTGCGCCATCGCCCTCATGACGCAAAACTCTATTCGGTTGGGATGAGCGAAAAGGAGAGCGCCATGACACCGGATTGGGATGTCGTCGGCCGAGCGAACTACGTGTCGTTCACCAGCTACCGCAAGGACGGCACGCCGGTGTCCACCCCCGTGTGGATCGCCCCAGCCGACGGCAAGCTGTATTTCTTCTCGGAGGTCGACGCGTACAAGGTCAAACGCATCCGCCGGAATGCGGCAGTCACCCTGCAGCCCTGTGATATTCGCGGGAAGATCCGTCCGGGCTCGCCCATTGTCGAGGGCACTGCGCGGGCATTGGGATTCGACGACAACCCGAGGGTCCGCAAGATCGTCAATCGCAAGTATTGGCTGCTGGGGCCGCTGAGCGAATTCGCGGTCTGGCTGACCCGCCGTCAGCAGGCATCGTTCGCGATAGAGGTATCGCCCCGAGGGTAACCAACGACCGCGAAAGAGGTACGCGACGCGATTCCCCGTCCCTGGAGGCAAATAGCATGTATGCGATAACACTCAATGGTCATGGTGGCCCCGAGGTGATGGAGTGGGCCGAGGTCGACGACCTACCCGCACCGGGCCCTGGCCAGGTCGCCATCGACGTGGTGGCGGCGGGGGTCAATCGCGCCGACGTCATGCAGCGCATGGGCTTCTACCCGCCGCCGCCCGGGGCCAGCGATATCCCGGGCCTCGAAGTTTCCGGCTACATCGCCGAAGTCGGTGCCGGCGTGCAGGATTGGGCACCCGGCGACGCGGTGTGCGCACTGCTGGCCGGCGGCGGCTACGCCGAACGCGTCAACGTGGCCGCCACCCAGGTGCTCCCGGTGCCGCAGGGCGTCAGCGTCACTGCCGCTGCCGCGCTGCCCGAGACCGCGGCCACCGTGTGGTCGAACGTGGTGATGACCGGTGGCCTGCAGAGCGGGCAGACGCTGCTGATCCATGGCGGCGGCAGCGGAATCGGCACGCACGCAATACAAGTGGGCCGTGCGTTGGGGGCCAACGTGGCGGTGACGGCCGGCACGCAGTTCAAGCTGGATGCCTGCCGCGAGCTCGGCGCGCAGACCCTGATCAACTACCGCGAACAGGACTTCCCGGCCGTGGTCAACACGGAGTACTCGGGCGCCAACGTCATTCTCGACATCATGGGCGGTAGTTACCTGGGTAAGAACGTGGAAGCCCTGGCCGAGAACGGCCACCTGACCATCATCGGGTTGCAGGGTGGCGCGGTCGCCGAACTCAATCTCGGTGCGCTGCTGTTCAAACGGGGCTCGGTGCATGTGACCAACCTGCGTCGTCGGCCCGAGGACGGACCCGGGTCGAAGGCCGAGATCATCAGCGCACTGCGGCAACAGCTATGGCCGCTGATCGCTGACGGTGCGGTGGCACCGGTCGTCGCGGCCGAGGTACCGATCACCGATGCGCAGGAAGCGCACCGGCTGCTCGACTCCGACAAGACAGTGGGAAAGGTCCTGCTCACCGTTCCGGGTACCGACTAGCGATCCGAGAGCACCCGCCGTGAACCTCGATGTACGAATCTTCTACGTCATCAACGATTTCGCCCGCGACACCCCGTGGCTGCATCCGTTGATGACCGCGTACGCCAACGACGGCGTGCTCCTTTTCATCGCCTTGTGGCTGGGCGGGTGGTGGCTCGCCCGCACGGGCGGAAATCCGATGGCGATGGCGGCCGCGCTGTGGACACCGCTGGGAGTGCTGGCCGCCCTGTTGGTTTATGACCCGATCGCTGTGTACGTCAACGAAACCCGCCCGTGCAACGCACCGCGCAACATCGTTGTGCTGCACTGCAATACCGACGGCGGATTCCCCAGCATCCACGCCGTCATCGCGGCGGCGGTCGCGGCAGGACTGTGGCTGGTGAACCGCCGCCTCGGCCTGGTGGCCGCCGTGGCCGCGGCGGTGATGGCGTTTGCGCGCGTCTACGTCGGTGCCCACTATCCGAGCGATGTCCTTGCGGGCTTGGCACTCGGCATCGTTGTCAGCCTGGCCGGATACTTCCTGTTCCGACCGCTTCTGCGGCGATTACTCGAACTGATCGACAGAACGTCGCTACGCGGCCTGGTCACCACGACGGCTCGAGATTCGACACATCGGGATGGGCACGGGCCATAGCCGCCGGAGGGCAACCCCGTTCGCCACGATCACGCCGGATGCGGTCGCCGACGATGCGCTCGACCAGCAGTGGAACGAACGCTTGAATGCGAGCGTCCACGAACTGAGTCGCAGCCTCCCGGCACCAGCCCATGATCTCCACGTCCCGCGCAGCATCGTTGCGTCCCTCGCGACGGGCGAGTTTCCCGGCAACCTCGCCAATCCAATCTGTTGCCGATCGGGTGGACCGGGTCTGCTCGTGCAGTACCTGGGTCACCGCTGCCCTACCGTCAATGGCTCGATCGAACTCTGTTGGCAGGCAACTCCATTGCCAGTCGATGCATGGGCAGAAGGCCGGACGAACAACAGCGTGCAGTCCGAATGCTTCAGAGTCTTGCGCATCTGACGGCTGGTCAGCTCCTCCACCAACTCGCGGCGGTCTCCCGGCACGATGACCAGCTGGTCGATGCACGCGCTCTGCCGCAGCAGGTCGCTCAGGTGCCCTGGCATCGCCAGGGTGACCGACCGGATGTGACTGCTTTCCGTACCTTTCAAGTACCGTTCCAGGGCCGCATGCACCGGATGCTTGACATGGACCGGCTCACTCGAATGCGACCAGGGCTCCAACATCAGAATTGGCGCGTTGCGCCATGTCGAGTCGGCCTCGGCGGCCTTCAATACGGCGGTGGCAGAGACTGACTCGTCCAACACCGCCACGATCCACTTGCGATGGTCGAAGTCACGGTGAGTCCGGCGGATGATCGCGACAGTGCCCGGCGCGTTCCGGGCGACCTGTGCAGCCGTGGATCCACGGGCGGCATCAGGCGTGTCATGTGTTCCGCGGTCGCCGACACAGACCATCGACGCGCGACGAGACTCTTCGGCGAGGCATTCAACCGGGCTGCCGGAAAGAATCTCCGATTCGAGTTTGACGTCGATGCGCGTATCGGCCAACGCTTTCCATGCCTTGTGTAGCGCGTGCTGTGCTCGGTCGATGTTGGTCTGCCGCTCAGCATCGTCTGCATCGATGACGTAGACCAGCCGCAAAGTGGTGTTCTGACTCGCCGCTTCGAGCGCAGCCCACCGCGCCGCACGCAGCGCGTGTTTGGAGCCGTCGATACCGACCACGACCGGTTCGGCTGAAGCTGGGATGTTCATCGGATATCCGTGTGCCATGGCGGCAATCCTCCATTCCGGCCACCCTGAGATCGCTTGACCTCCGGTCACATCTGACCTCGCCGCACGAACCGGGCATAGTGTCAAAGGTCCCTGGCGAGATCCGAAAAATGCCCTGCGGTGAGAGGGATGGCGGCCCGTCTGCCGGCTGCTGAGGTACTGATGACTTCCGACCCTGGGAGAGGCGTCCAAACCGGGGCAGGCTTCACAATGCACGTCGCGCTGCCGAGAAGGGCATCTCATGACGAGAACCTCGATTCCACTTCAGGAAGTCAAAGACGCGGTCCTGCTGGCCTGCCGGGCGCCGTCATTCCACAACAGTCAGCCGTGGAAGTGGGTTCTCGAATCCGCCACGCTGAAGCTGTATCTCGATACCGACCGGCTGGTCACCACCGACAGTTCTGGGCGCCAGGCTCTGTTGAGTTGCGGCGCAGCACTGGATCATCTCCGCGTGGCGATGGCCGCAGCCGGCTGGACCACCAACGTCGACCGATTTCCCAACCCGGACGATCACCACCATCTCGCCGACATCGGCTTCCGGCCGGCCAGCGGTGTCACTGCCGCACAACGGCGTGCCGCAGACGCAATATTGTGCCGACGCACCGACCGACTTCCGTTCGGCGCGGTCGACGATCGGTCGGCATTCGACGAACTGCTGCGGCTGGCCGTGGGCAATCGTCCGACCCACGTCGACGTCTTGAGCGCCCAACAGTGCACCAATCTTGCAGAGGCCTCGCATCTTGCCGAAGTCCTCAGAATGTACGACGCCGCCTATCACGCCGAATTGGACTGGTGGACTGGGTCATTCGGCGCCACGACGGGCATCCCACACAGTGCGCTGGTGTCGGCCGCAGAAAGTGACCGGGTTGACATCGGACGGTCGTTCCCGGTCACCAATACCCGCGAGCGACGCCAACACGCCGGAGATGACCAGGCCACTGTGGTGGTGATCTCCGCGCTCGGCGACACCCGCGGGGACATTCTTGCGTGCGGCGAGACCCTGTCGGCAATCCTGCTGGAGGCCACCGTCGCGGGCCTAGCGAGTTGCACGCTCACCCACATCACCGAGCACCCGGCCACCTGCGACATCGTCAGCACGCTCACCGGTCACCCGCTGCCACAGGTGTTGGTCCGCATCGGCACCGCTCCAGCCCTGGATGACGTCCCACCACCGACACCGCGACGCCAGTTGTCGGATGTCTTCCGTTTCCGGCCAGATCGCTCGCACAATCGGAATTGACGGCGGAGCGCTCGATTCCCTTCTGCCGGCCCGCCACTTTCGCCTCAACCGCGCGGTTACACACAGCGCGGCTGCAAGTGCGACGCCGGTTGCCAGCTGCTTCTTCATGGGTTCGACGATGGCAAGCCACCCGGCTGCGCGCTAGAGCACATGGACCCATGGTCGCGGACAACCGGCCTGGCACGACGGGTCACTGTGGCATGGCACTAGGGACCAATTCCCCTGCCGCCGGCAGCGTCATCACACCTACCGTCGACGAATAGTCAGTTCGGTGATGTCAGGAGAGTGTGGAGATGTACAAATCAGCTTCTCCGTCGTCGGCCGTCGTAGTCGGCATAGACGGCTCACGCTGGTCGGTGGACGCTGCTCTGTGGGCGGTCGACGAAGCCGTCAGTCGCGATGTGCCCCTGCGCCTGCTCTACGTGGTCGAGCCACGGGGCAATGGCGCTGTCGATCCGCAGCAGGAAGCTCAAGACTTGGCGTGCGCCGACGTTTCCGTGCGGCGGGCGTTGGTCGCCGTCGAGTCCACCGACAAGCCGGTCAAAGTGGAATGGGAAGTCCTGCAAGGCCATCCGTCACAGGTTCTGCTGGACGCAAGCCGATCAGCTGATCTGCTGTGTCTGGGCTCGCTCGGCATCGCGCACGCGACGGGGCACCGCCTCGGTTCCACCGCGGCGACTTTGGCCACGGCTGCGCCGTGTCCGGTAGCCATCGTTCGGAGCGGCAGCCAGCACGCGACGACGCGGCCCCGGCACGTCGTTGTCGAAGTCGACGAAGGCCCGGACAGCACCGTTGTCCTCGATGCCGGGATCAGCGAAGCTCGGCTCCGCGGCGCGCCTCTGACAGTGCTCGCAACGCGGCAGAACTCACACCCGGACGATCGGCAGAAGATCAAGGACGAAGGGGCCTGTGCGCGTCTGGACAAACGCCTCGCCCGTCACCGCACAGCCAACCCGGACATCGAGTTCAACCCCGTCGCCATCCACGGGTCCACCATGAATTATCTTGATCGCCAGTCAGATTCGATTCAACTGCTGGTAATCGGCAGACGTCGGAGGCCGGGGATGGGCGAGATCGTAGGGTCGGCGCGCTCAGGCTCCGCCCAGGTGAACTGCACGGCACTGATTTGCCAACATAACCAGCGCTTGTAGCCGCAGCCTGGCCTATCGTCATGAGCAGGACTTCAACACGGACAAGCACGCCGGCGGCGTTCAGAAGGGCAAGGAATGGTCACAGTATTTCTCGTCGATGACCATGAGGTCGTACGGCGCGGACTCATCGACCTGTTGAGCGCGGACTCTGATCTGCAGGTCATCGGCGAAGCCGGAACCGTGGCGCATGCGCTGGCTCAGATTCCCGCACTCAAGCCCGATGTCGCTGTCCTCGACGTCCGTCTACCGGACGGCAACGGCATCGAACTATGCCGGGACCTGCTGTCACGCCTGCCCGACCTACGCTGCCTGATGTTGACGTCGTTCACCTCCGATGAAGCCATGCTCGACGCAGTCCTGGCAGGGGCCAGCGGCTATGTCATCAAGGACATCAAAGGCATGGAACTGGCCGAGGCGATCAAGGCCGTCGGCGCCGGACGGTCGCTACTCGACAATCGTGCCGCGGCCGCGTTGATGGCCAAGCTCCGCAACGCAGCCGAGCGGTCGGACCCGCTTTCGGGACTGACCGATCAGGAGCGAGTGCTGCTGGACCTGCTCGGTGAAGGATTGACCAACAAGCAGATTGCTGCACGGATGTTCCTTGCGGAAAAGACGGTGAAGAACTACGTCTCACGTCTGCTCGCCAAACTCGGCATGGAACGGCGAACCCAGGCAGCGGTATTTGTATCCAAATTGGACCGACCGCAGCGCTCGGACTACTGATACGCACTCGGCGTCATATTCCCGGCGCACCTCGGCCGTGATGGCAGAATCACCCATGTGACACGCCACGACAGCAGTGCCGAGCATCCGCTGCGAGCGCCGCTATCCGGACTGCGGTTGCGTGAACTTCTCAGTGAAGTTCAGGACCGCGTGGAGCAGATCATCGAGGGCCGCGACCGCCTCGACGGTCTTGTCGAGGCGATGCTCACCGTCACGTCCGGTCTCGAACTGGACGAGACGCTGCGAACCATCGTGCACACCGCGATCGAGCTGATCGACGCACGGTACGGCGCCCTCGGAGTGCGTGGCACCGACCACGAGCTCGTCGAATTCGTCTACGAGGGCATCGACGAGGAGACCCGGTGCAAGATCGGCCCGCTCCCCCAGGGCCGAGGGGTGCTCGGCGCGTTGATCGATGAACCGAAACCCATTCGGCTGGAAGACATTCGCACCCATCCTGCCTCGGTGGGGTTTCCTGACCACCACCCTCCCATGCGAACTTTCCTCGGTGTGCCGGTGCGCATCCGCGACGAAGTTTTCGGCAACTTGTATCTGACCGAAAAGGCATCCGGGCAGCCATTCAGCGAGGACGACGAAGTGCTCGCACAAGCGCTGGCCGCGGCGGCCGGCATTGCCATCGACAACGCGCGTCTCTATCGCCAGTCGCAGCAACGCCAGGCCTGGATCGAGGCCACGCGCGATATCGGTACCGCCCTGTTGTCGGGCACCGAGCCGTCTCAGGTGTTCCGTCAGATCGCAGAGGAAGCACGTGCCCTGACCGACGCGGACGCGACGCTGATAGCGGTTCCCGACGACGACGATGCGCCGAGCAACGAGATCACCGAACTGCAGGTCATCGATGTCGTCGGCGATGTCCGGGCATCCTCGCTGGAGGCGCCGGTCGCCGACGGGCCCATCGGCCATGCCTTTCACCAGCGGACGCCCGTGATCTGTCGGGCGGCGGACCTACCCGAGGCGCTGGCGGTCGACATGGCATCGGCACTGGTGCTCCCGCTGCGCACCACAGGGAGCGTCATCGGAGTCCTGATCGTGTTGCGGCGCACGGGCCGGCAGGATTTCACCGCGGATCAGCTGGACTCGATGGCCGCGTTCGCCGACCAGGCCGCCCTGGCCTGGCAGCTGGCCGCCAGCCAGCGCCAGAAGCGCGAGCTTGATGTGCTGGCCGATCGTGACCGAATCGCCCGCGACTTGCATGATCACGTCATCCAACGACTGTTCGCGGTTGGTCTGACGCTCCAGGGCGCGATTCCGCGTGCCAAGTCCAGCGATGTGCAGCGTCGCATCACTGACTGCGTCGACGACCTTCAGGAAGTCATCACCGAAATCCGCACGGCGATCTTCGATCTACACGGCAGCACCGCCTCCACCACCCGATTGCGACAGCGGCTCGATGCGGCTGTCGCCTCGTTCTCCAGCCATGAATTGCACACCACGGTCCGCTACGACGGCCCGCTGTCCGTCATCGAGCCGGACCTGGCCGATGATGCCGAGGCCGTTGTGCGGGAAGCGGTGAGCAACGCCGTCCGGCACGGCAAGGCCAGCGCGGTCAGCGTCACCGTGAACGTCGACAACGACTTGCGTATCGAAGTGGCCGACAACGGCCATGGGTTGTCGGACAGCATCACCGAGAGCGGTCTGGCGAACCTGCGCGGGCGGGCGCGAGACAATGGCGGTGACATGACCGTGGTACCCGGCGTCGACGCCGGCACTGTCCTGCGGTGGTGGGCGCCTCTACCCTGATCGGTGATGCGTGGACGGCCGGCCACCTGCGGACTCCTTGGTCGGCCTCGCGCCACGTGGCGCGTCATCGACCCTCAGACTGCGCTCGGTAGCAGCTCGACACGAGGGACCAATGTCCTTGGCCGGCAATGCCGATGGGCACCGGTTCTGCCGGCAGGTGGTCATCGGACGAAACCGTTCAGTAAGTGACGTAATGCTCTGTCGATCAGGTCGGATCGGCTGCAGGATCGATGCATGAGAAAGAGCAGTGTGCGTAATCCAGGCCGCACCGCATCGATCTCGACCATTTGTTCTGCGAGGTGAATCAGATGTCCAAGACGTTCCCCGATCATCAGACGGTTTGCGCGGCCATGGCGCTCGCAACCCGCGCGCCCTCGGTCCACAACACGCAACCGTGGCGGTGGCGGATCGGCTCGCACAGTGTGCACCTGTACGCCGAGTCGTCACTGCACTTGGTCCACACCGATCCCGACGGGCGCGACCTGCTGATCAGTTGCGGTGCGGCACTGCACCACGCGACCGTCGCTTTCTACGCGCTGGGCTGGCAGCCAACCGTACGCCGGTTCCCCAATCCGGCCGAGCCCGATCATCTCGCCGCGATCGAACTCACCCCCTGTACTCCGGAACAGCCTGACATCGCCCTCGCCGCAGCGATTCCGCGGCGCCGGACCGACCGGCGTTACTACAGCGGCTGGCCCGTGCCACTGGGAGACATCGCTCTGATGACCGCCCGTGCAGCCCGCCTGGGTATCGGACTGCGCCGGGTAAAGCTGAACGACGTCCTCACAACCGCACTGCGCCAGGCGGTTTCCCAACACGTGCAGGACCTGGACTACCTCACAGAACTGACGATCTGGAGCGGGCGCTATGCATCAGTCGCCGGGGTACCGGCTCGAAGTACACCACCGCCTGACCGCAGTGCCGCCCTGCCCAGCCGCATCTTCGCCGGCCCCGCGCTCGGCCAGCCCGCGGGTACCACGGCCACCGATGACAACGGATCACTGTTGGCGCTCGGCACGACAACCGACGCTCCGATTGATCGGTTGCGGGCCGGCGAAGCAACGAGCGCAGTGCTGCTGACGGCTACCGCACAGGGGCTGTCCACCTGCCCCGTGACCGAAGCGCTGGAGAATCCTGAGTGCCGAGCCATCGTCCGAACTGACGTATTCGGCGAAGAGTTGTTCCCGCAAATGCTCATCCGTGTCGGCTGGGCGCCACTCAATGCCGACCCACTACCGGCAACCCCTCGCCGCCCACTGACCGATGTTGTTTCGCGCCTTCATGACGACGATCCAGCGAATTGATAGCCCTGTCCTGCAACGGGATCGACGACCGGCACGATCTATTCGATGAAACGGAGTTCGGACAATGAGCGCACAACCTCACATCCAGCACCGCACCCGGATGTTCGCTCGGGTGCTCGGACCCTACCTCGTCATCGCAGCTGCCTCGCTCGTCACCCGGGCCGCGTACGTCAAGACTCTGATGCACGCATTCGGTGACAACTCTGTATGGCCCTGGATCACAGGCGCATTCGTCTTGCCGATGGGACTGGTCGTAGTCACACTGCATCCGCATTGGCGTGGCATTGCCGCAGCTACGGTGTCCGTGTTGGGATGGTCGACGGTACTCAAGGGAGTGGCCTTGATGACCTTCCCTCGGGCGTACCTGTCGATGGGACAAGACGTCATGGCCGCCGCACCGTGGTGGCAGATCAGTGTGGTCGTCACAGGACTGGCCGGGCTGTATCTCACAGCGGTCGGGTGGTACCCGAATAGTCAATCAGTCCCATCCGTCACCTCGACGCCCGAATCTTGATGAATTCCAGCGATATTCGACCCAACTGACGACGTCAGATTGTTACGACATCCAGATTCCCGGAGTCGGCGTCATTCAGCGCACGTGCGATCAGCGCCATCACCGTTCGAAGATCGTTGTTTGCGCGGTACAGATAGACCGAGGCCATCTCGATGTCGGCGGCGTTCTGATTCCGAAGTCCCGTCAGGCACGCGCTGAATCCGAAACCGAAATCGTCGAGCGTCTGTTGCAGGGCGGCAGTCAACGTCGGATCCGGGCTCGGCAACAACGTGTGTAGTTGCGGCAGGACTGCCTGGCCGGCTTCGCAGGCCCGCTGCATTCCGGCCATGTCAGCGTTGGCTGCCGCGGTGGCAATGTTGTCTCGCTGCGTCAGCAATGCGTCGAGTGGTGATTCAAGTTCGGCAAGCCATGCGTGCAGTTGTTGCGGCATGGACGGCGCTTGCTGTTGTGCCGTGGCAACTCTCGCCGGCGCCACGGCATCATCCGGTAGCACCAGGCGGACGAGCGAGAAACCGCCGAACATCCAGCCAACGGCCACCGCGGCCGTGATCAACGCCGCCGTGCTCAAGACGAGGAGGCGGCCCTGGCGGTCGCTTTTCGCGGAACTACCGAGCGAGTGCACGTCGCCATCGGCAACAAGACGCACATCGCGGTCTTCACAGGCGGAAACGACCATCGGAGAATCCTCCCTACTAATCAAGGCCTCAGCGGGCAGCCACTCGATGGTGCTCCATTCAGGTGACCACGGCTCGGGCCAAAAGTCCTCCGGCACATAGCCGGAAGGCTCCAGACCGCCTCACGTCGAGAGCAACCTCCAAACGCGCTGCCTCGCAGACCTCACCGCAGTAGGTGCCGAAGGTCCCTATGACCGCTGCCCATCAGCCCTGCCGTTGAACCGCAGATGAGCGCAACATCATTCACGAATACCCCACCATTGGCGGGCCGGCGCGTAAAGGACATCGATGAACGATAACCAGCTCACCGCACTCGACGCCGGTTTCCTGCAGGCCGAGGATTCCGACAGTCATGCCAATCTTGCTGTCGCCGTGCTGGCCATCATGGAAGGTCCCGCGCCGGACTTCGCGGAACTGCAGGCTGTACTCGATGAGCGGTCGGCAACCCTGCCACGCTGCCGCCAGGTGCTGCATTCATTTCCGCTCGACCTCAGCGCTCCAGAATGGGTGCCCGCACACAATTTCGATATCTCCCACCATGTCCGCAGACTCACCGTGACAGCTCCAGGTGATGGCACCGCGGTCCATCGCGCGGTGGCGAATCTGATGGAGCGCAGGCTCGACAGGTCCCGTCCCTTGTGGGAAGCGTGGATGCTGGATGGTCTGGCTGATGGTCGTTGGGCGATCGTGATGAAGCTGCACCACTGCATCGCCGACGGCGTTGCGGCGACAGCGATGCTCGCTGGAATCTGCGACACCCAATGGGAAACCCGCGATGAAATACCCAGCCTCCCTTCACGATCGGGCCGACTTCCGCTCCGCGGTTTCAATCCGATCACCTTCGGCACCGATGCATGGCGGATGATGAGATCGACCGCGCGCAGTGGTGTGCGCATGGCATTCGGGGCTGCTCAACTCGTCGCCGGCGTGCTCACCACATCCACACAGCCCCTCAACGGTCAACTCAGCGACATGCGCCGATTCAGCGCTGTCGAGGTCTCGCTAGGTGACGTCCAGTTGGTCGCCAAACGGTTCGGCGTCACCGTCAACGACGTAGCCCTGGCCGCCATCACCGACGGTTTCCGGTCAGCGATGCTGCAGCACGACCTGCAACCTTCGGCTGGGCCGATCCGCACCGTGGTGCCGGTCTCCGTCCGGCCGGCCGAACTACTCCATGTGCCCGACAACCGCGTTTCGGTGTTGCTGCCGGACCTACCCGTCGATCGGCCGGATCCGCTTGAGCAGCTTCGACTGGTCCACAAGAGGCTGACGACCGCAAAAGGCAGTGGGCAGCGCCAAGCCGGCTCCTTGGTGGTGGCCGCAGCCAACCTGATTCCGTTTCCGATAATGGCATCGGCGGTGCGTCTGCTGGGCCGGCTTCCGCAACACGGCGTGGTTGCGGTGACGACCAACGTCCCCGGCCCCACACAGCGGCTGCGCCTGATGGGCCGTCGGATCGCCGAGCTTGTGCCAGTACCGCCCATTGCGATGGGCATGCGCACCGGCATCGCCATCATGAGTTACGCCGACCGCCTGGCCTTCGGCGTCATCGGAGACTACGACGCCGAGCTCGCCGCGGACGATCTCGCCCGCGGCATCGAGCACGGGATCGCTCACCTGGTCGCCGTGGCGTCCGCCGCGACACACACTCGCCGACTGGGCAACCTGATGCTACTCAGCGGCTAGCGCACCGCCAACGAGCCAGCCTATCGACTACGAACGGAGTAACCATGATCGATCAGCAATGGGACGCGGACAACTCGATCCTCACCATTCGTCCCGAATCACCTTTGAGTACCAGCGATTTCGCCGCGCTCGCCCAAACCGTCGACCCAAAGATCGAGCAAGGCAGTGACCTCGGCGGCCTGATCATCGATGCGCCACACTTTCCTGGGTGGGATAGCTTCGGCGCGATGGTTACCCACATGAGGTTCGTCCACGATCATCACAAGCACGTGAAAAAGATTGCTATCGTGACCGATTCGCCGATGGCGGGTGTCGCACAGCACCTGGTGTCGCATTTCATCGCGGCGGAGATCCGGCCGTTTCCCACCGGCCAGGTTGACCACGCCAAGGAGTGGATCACGGGTGCAGGGCAGTCTGAGGACCCAAGACCCTAGTCACCGCGGCCGCCTGCGCGCACAGTCGTCATATGACTGGGACACAGATCGTCGAAGCCGCGGTGGGTGCCGCACTCCTCTACGCGGCGCGACGGTACTACCGCAATTGGGGTACGACGAAGCAGGAATGCGAAAGGCAGTTGCCGGGTGACGGGCTCGTGCGCTCGCCGGCGCTGCAGTCGACCGAGGGCATCTTGATCGACGCACCGGTGGACGCGGTCTGGCCCTGGCTGGTGCAGCTCGGCCAAGACCGCGCCGGTTTCTACACCTATCAAACGCTCGAGAGCCTGCTCAGTCGCGATTACCACGGCGACCAGGCGATCCGTCCGGAATGGCAGCGACTCGGACCGGGCGACCCGATACGCCTCGTGCCGCCGGGCCGGCTCGGCGGTCGCGGCGATGTGTTGCTCCGCGTTGCGCATGTCGTCGACAAGAAATCGATCGTGCTTCGCGGGACACCTCCTGAATTTCCCTGGGACGCAGTCTGGTCGTTCCATCTCGAGCCCCATTGGGATGACCAGTGCCGCCTGCTGGTGCGCACCCGGGCCGGGCTCCGCCACCCCGGCCAGGTCTTCGTCACCGAAGCAGCCAGTCCAGTGGTATCGCTCGCCGTGCGCGGAATGCTGCTCGGGATCAAGGAGCGAACGGAGGCGACTGTGATGACGGCGCGCACCCCGCAACCCGCGGCTTGACAACAGGCGTCCAGCGGCCAAATGTCTTAGCAGCAGATGTTTCTGGAGATCAGGCTCAGGGTATGGCCCTTTTGGTGACCTACACCAGGTTCCGCCTGGCACTACGACCCTGGATAGTCGCAGTACTCGTCGGACTTATCGGCTACTGCGCCTTCCCACTTCAGTGGGTGATCGGCTCTCCCCTCAGCCCGACATGGTCCTACATCAGTGAACTGGCGGTCGCCGGCCAACCGTATTATCTGATTTTCAGGATCGGCGATCTCGGCGCCGGCATGGGCCTCGCGGTACTCGCCGGCGTCCTGGCGATCTGGCGCCCATCATCATTGATGCGGATTGGGAGCGCTGCGCTGGCGGTCGGTGCCGCCACTTCGATCGTCGACGCCCTCTCGCCCATGCGCTGCGCCCCATCGGTTGACCCCCAATGCTGGGCTGCCGACCACGCTTCCTTACCGACCCAGCTGTCTCAATTGCACACCATCTCCGGGGTAGTCGGTTTCACCGCGGTCGTCATCGCGATGGCGGCCTATGGCGCCGCACTGGGCAGCCAGCCACGCACGCGCCAGCTGGGTTGGGTCGGGCTCATCGTCGCGGCGACCGGCGCGGCACTCGGTTGCATCGAAATCGCGACTGCGCTCGCGGATACAGATTGGACAGGGCTCTTCGAGCGCATCCATGTTGCCGTCGTCAGCGCGTATCTCCTGGCGCTGACTCTCGTAGTCGCACGCACAACGAACTCGACCTATGGACGATCCGTGCTCAGTTCCGCTCCGGACTGAATGGCGAGTCGCAAGGTTCCCTACGACGGCCTCGCGCGATCAATGACCCATCATGCCGGGCATGCCCATACCCGGCATCATGCCGGCCTGCATGGGCATTTCATTCGGCGGCAGACCACAATTCGCCCGGCGATCCATCATCGGCTGACGGATGTTCTTGATGTCGGCGGCGACATCTGGATGCGCGTCCAGGTAACCCTGCATCGCCATATGCCGCTCGTGCGGACTACCCGTCTGCATTGCCTGCCGGAACACCTGCTCCACGTCGGGGTGCGCGTCGAGGTAGTCGGCCATCTGATCCATCACCGCGGCGTGACTACGCATCATCTCCGAGGGCGAACACGGATCCCATGGTTGGGCACCGGCTGCACCCGCCACGGTCAGCGCGAACGCCCAGGTGGCAGCCCCGGCGACAACAGCCTTAAGGACGCCTCGGTAACCATTACCACCATTGACACAGTTACTCATGACGAAAAGTCCCTTCTGGTTGTCTAATTCGCCACTATCCGGTAGAAGCGTTACCTGACAACAACATTCATCGTGACGGACACACTGTCATTCAGTGTTTGGATCCCAGCGCCAGTCCGTCACCTCCGGCATATCCTCGCCGTACGTCCGGATCCAGTCACGATGCCGATCCTGAGCCGCGATCATGTCGGCGCGCAGTGCGCTCGCAGCCGCCCCCTCCAGTCCGGGCGTCAGGTCGATCGTGTCGATCACCAGCTGGAAACGATCCATCCTGTTCAGCACCAGCATGTCGAAAGGCGTCGTCGTCGCGCCCTCTTCCAGATATCCGCGCACATGCAGGTGTTGATGGTTGCGTCGGCGGTAGGTCAGCCGGTGAATCAACGACGGGTAGCCATGATAGGCAAAGATCACCGGCCGGTCAGTGGTGAACAACGTGTCGTACTCCGCATCGGTCATGCCGTGCGAATGCTGGGTGTCGGACTGCAGCCGGAACAAGTCGACAACATTGACGACACGAATCTTCAGCTTCGGCAGACGGTTTCGCAGGATCGACACCGCGGCAAGCACTTCAGTCGTTGGCACGTCGCCGGCACAGGCGAGTACCACATCGGGCACTGAACCCGCATCGGTGCTGGCCCATTCGAAGATGTCCGCGCCGCGTGCGCAGTGCACCGCGGCTTGCTCCGCGGTCAGCCACACCGGAGCGTCGTTCTTTCCCGCGACGATCACGTTGATGTAGTCCCGGCTGGCAAGACAGTGCGCCGCCACCGACAGCAAGGTGTTGGCATCCGGCGGCAAGTAGATGCGGGCAATTTCGGCACGCTTGTTGGCGACATGGTCGATGAAGCCGGGATCCTGGTGCGAGAAGCCGTTGTGGTCCTGGCGCCACACGTGCGAGGTGATCAAGTAATTCAGCGACGCGATCGGTTCACGCCACGGCAGCTGCCGACTTACCTTGAGCCACTTGGCATGCTGGTTCACCATCGAGTCCACGACGTGGGCGAAAGCCTCATAGCTGTTCAGCAGGCCATGTCGGCCGGTCAGCAGGTAGCCCTCGAGCCACCCCTGACACAGATGTTCGGAAAGGACCTCCAGCACGCGCCCGTCATGGGCAAGATGCTCGTCGGTCGGCAGAACCGCAGCGTTCCACTGCTTCCCGGTGACGTCGTACACATCGCCAAGTCGGTTCGACGCGGTCTCATCGGGTCCGAACAACCTGAAGTTGCGGTAGCAGGCGTTGCGGACCGTGACCTCACGCAGATACTGACCGAGTGTTCGGGTCGGCTCTGCGGTGGCGTCGCCGGGCCTCACGGTGGAGACCGCAAATTCCTTGAAGGCAGGCAGGTGCAACGGCGTCAGCAAGAGGCCGCCGTTAGCGTTGGGGTTCGCGCCCATCTGACGTTCGGGCGCCGGAATGTTGTCGGTGACCAGCGTTGTCGGGCAACCCATCTCGTCGAAAAGCTCATCGGGACGATAGGAGTACAGCCATTCGACGAACTGCCTGCGATGTTGTGGGTCGGTGCGGACGTCGGCGATCGGGACCTGATGCGCACGCCAAGTCCCCTCGACAGGCAGACCGTCGACCCGCCGAGGTCCGGTCCAGCCTTTCGGTGTCCGTAGGACGATCATCGGCCACTGCGGGCGCGGTAGTGGTGAGGAGGCAGTGCGGGCAGCATTCTGGATTTCGCTGATCATCGCCACGGCACGGTTCAACGCCGCAGCCATGTCCTGATGCAACTGTTGTGGATCGTCGCCGCCGACGTAGATCGGGTGATGGCCGTATCCGCGCAGCAGGCAGTCCAGTTCGCCGTCAGTGATCCGAGCCAGCACAGCCGGATTGGCGATCTTGTACCCGTTGAGGTGCAGGATGGGTAGCACTGCGCCGTCTGTCGCCGCGTTGATGAACTTGTTTGAATGCCAACTGGCCGCCAGTGGCCCGGTCTCTGCTTCACCGTCGCCGATGACGCACGCTACCAACAGATTCGGGTTGTCCAGCGCAGCCCCGTAGGCATGTGCGAGCGAATACCCGAGCTCGCCGCCCTCGTGGATCGAGCCGGGAACTTCCGGTGCCACGTGACTGGGAACGCCACCGGGAAAAGAAAATTCGCGAAACAACGTAGCCATGCCGTGGCCATCACGTGCGATATCTGGACGTGTTCGGGTGTAGTTGCCCTCGAGCCAGGCGTTCGCAAACAGTGCCGGCCCGCCGTGCCCGGGACCGATGACGTACATCGCATCGAGATCGTGATCGATGATGGCGCGATTCAAGTGCGCGTAGATGAAGTTCAGTCCCGGGGAGGTGCCCCAGTGTCCCAACGGGCGCGGCTTGATGTGTTGACGCTCCAACGGCGTTCGCAGCAGCGGGTTGTCCATCAGATAGATCTGGCCGGCGGTGAGATAGTTTGCGGCCCGCCAGTACGCATCAACCGATCGCAGTCGCGCCGCCGGCAACGGCTCGCTCAACTCACGTGTTGCGCTGGTCATCGGGTGGACTCTCGGGCATGGGGCCGAGCAACGAACACGGGGCAATTCGCGTGATGGATCAGCTTGTGACTGGTAGAGCCGAGGAACAGCCCGGTTGCGTCACCGCGCCCATGGCTTCCGGTGACGATCAACTGGGCGTGCTGAGCATGGCCCAGTAGGGCCTCCGCCGGATGGCCGACTGCGGTGATGCGACGGACGGTGACATCGGGGTATTTCTCCTGCCACCCCGCCAATCGCTCAGCCAACAGCATCTCCTGCTGTTCCTCGCGGGCCCGGCCGGTCAGGTCGTTCCAAGGCGGTTCGGAGTAGTAGAAGTAGGCCGGCACGTAGCTCCACACCAGAACCGCATTCAGTTCCGCGCCACGCATCGAAGCTTCCTCGAACGCCCAGGCGATCGCATCTTCGCTGTCTGCACCGCCGCTGATCCCGACCACGACAGAACCCGTAACGGGCACCCCGGGCGCACGGACCACGACCACCGGGCTGTGCCCGTGCGCTGTCAGCGCCACCGCCACCGACCCGGCGAGCAGTCCGGTGAACGCATTGAGTCCGCTGGAACCCAAGACGGTCAGGAACGCGTCCCTCGACAGGTCGATCAGCACCCGGGCTGGGCGACCGGCCTTTCTGGTCAGAGCCACCTCTAGATCAGGGTCCAGCACCTGGACGTGATCCATTGCTTCGTCAAGAAAGCGTTGGCCAGTCGTTTCCAGATACTTGAAGAAGCTCTCCGACGCACCGGGGTTGAATCCCAGCGCAAAACTCTCGAAGTCGACGGCGTGCACCAGTCGCAGTGGCAGGTTGCGCAACTGCGCTTCGTTGACAGCCCAGGTCAAGGCAAGTAGCGACGAGCTCGATCCGTCGATTCCGACCAAAATATAAGGGCGGGGCGATAATTCGGTCACAATGTCCTCCGATGATTCTGCCGATCCGGTGTGTCCACGACGCTACGAGCGCGGCCCCTCGGGGTGCTATGGCCGAAAGTCACTCGTTGAGTGACCAGTAGCCACCGTTGAAGACCGTCGGCCCCGCGGTGACTCCTGGGGAACTCCCAAGGCCTTTGTGCCCTCGACCCAAATACATACCCGGGCGACGATGCGATGACACATCCAGCGCTCTCGTACGCGATGGCAGCGGGTCGGCGTTACCGGTCCGGCCTGCGCACTGCCGCGGAGGTCGCGAAACACACAGGGAGACAAGATGATCGAAACTCACACCGGCGATTCCGTCGTGGTCGGTATCGACGGTTCGACAGCTGCCGTGTACGCCGCTCACTGGGCTGTCGCCGAAGCAATTGCCCGCGACGTACCACTGCGGCTGGTGAGTTGCATCCAACGCCCGCAGTGCTCGGATCAGATGGCCATCGAATACGTCACGACCTGTCTGCGGGCAGCTCACGCAGCCATCGACGACACTGCGGCTCAAGTAAAGATCGAGACCGCCGTAGTGGTTGGTGACCCGACCGCCGCATTGATCGAAGAATCCCGCCAGGCGGCCATGGTGTGTGTCGGGTCGGTCGGAATCGGTCGCTTCGCAAAGGCATTGCTGGGCTCTACAGCCGTGGGTGTGGCTGAGCGTGCGTCGTGTCCGGTCGCCGTGATCCGCAGTTACTCTCCGCACCGGCGGACCCCCGTCGGCTCGATCGTTGTCGAGGTGAATGACTGGGATGAGAATCACGACGTGATCGCCGCGGCGGTCGCCGAAGCGCAACTGCGTGGACGGCCCGTTCTTGCGGTCGGCGAGTGTCCGGCCGAGACGGGCAAGAGCGCACGTCAGGAGTTACTGCGCCGCATTGCGGTGTGGCAGGACCTCTGTCCCGACGTCTACATCACCCCGGCAGCCGTCACGACCAGCTTCGTCCGATACCTCGCAACCACAACCGAACCGATCAGCCTCGTCGTGGTCGGAGCCCATGACGCGCCGGACCTTTCGAGCATCATCGGGTCGCATGCCGACCGCAACTGCGACAATCCGTCAGTCTTGATTGCGCGGGCATGAGTAAGGGGTAGCCGCCATGCGGCTACCCCTTACCTCGGCGGTCTGACTACCGAGCCTGCGGCCGAGCGACCAGCACCGGGCATTCCGCGTGCTGAATCAGCCGGTGGCTCGTCGAACCGAGGAACCATCCGGCGACGTTTCCGTGTCCGCGGGTCCCGGTGACGATCAGCTGCGCGCGCTGGGCATAGCCCAACAGGACGTGCCCGGGGTGGCCGGCGGCGATGACGCGGCGGACGGCGACCTCGGGGAACTTCTCCTGCCAGCCGGCCAACCGTTCTGACAACAGCATTGCCTGCTGGTCCTCGCGCGCCGGACCCGGCAGCTCTTCCCATGTCGGTTCGATGTAGTCGAAATAGGCGGGTACATAACTGGATACCAGGACGGCGAGCAATTTCGCGCCGCGCAGCGACGCTTCCTGGAAGGCCCAGCCGATCGCTTCCTCACTGTCGGGCGCACCGCTGATGCCAACGACCACCGGTCCACCGGCGTGTGCGCCGGGCGCGCGGACCACAACCACGGGACTGTGACCGTGCGCGGTCAGCGACACCGCCACCGACCCCGCGAGCAGCCCGGTAAATCCGTGCAGTCCGCTCGAGCCGACGACGGTGAGATAGGCGTCCTTCGACTGCTCCTCCAGGAGCTGTGCGGGACGGCCCGTGAGGTTGTGCACCGACACCTCCACCTCGGGCGCGAGCGCCTGCACACGCTCCTTGGCTTCGTTGAGGAAGTTCTGACCCGCCGTCTCCACATGCTTGAAGAAACTCTCCGAGGCACCCGGATTGAATCCCATCACGAAATTGCCGTAGTCGACGGCGTGAACCAGCCGCAGCGGCAAGTTACGCAGCTGCGCCTCACCAATGGCCCACAGCAAGGCCTCCAACGACGATCTTGACCCGTCGATACCAATCAAAATGTAAGGACGAGGAGATAATTCGGTCATGGTGCCCGCTCCAGACGAAAGTGCGAAATCCGACACCTCCAACGGTACGGACGCCGACTGACCGGCGCTACGGCCAAAAGTCACCTATGGCTGATGTGGGTCACTTTTTTGAAGACTTCGTGGCCCCTTCGAACGGGGGCTGCATCAACGTCAACACAGCATCGGTGACTGCGTCGAGGTCCTTTTTCGCGGCAGGGTTGTTGGTCGAGGTGCTGTTGAGCGCGCCAATGACCAAGTCCCGCAGTATTCGTGGGTCGATGTCGGTGCGGACCACGCCGGCTCGCCGGCCAGATTCGAGTACGCCCTGCCAGACCCGGGCGAACCGACGCTCGTGTGGCACATGCGCGGCACGCAGATGCGGCGGCAGCGTCTCGACCATCCGGACGACCGCAGCGGCCCGGTCGTCGCTGGCATGCAGGGCTTCGAGATGCCCACTGATCGCCGCCCCTAGCCGGTCACGAGGGGAAGCTGCCTCCGGCACCGAGTCGATGGCGTGTTCCAGTGCTGCCCTTGCAGATTCGACGCCGTCGACCAGCGTGGCCGCGACCAGTTCGTCCTTGGTCGGGAAATGGAAGTACAGGCTCCCGACCTGCAGGCCGGCCGCGGCCGCGATCCGCCGCAGACTGGCCCCGCCGTAGCCGTGCTCGGCGAACTCGGCGGCAGAGACATCCAGGATGCGGCGCCGGGTCCGGGCAGCCTTGCTGTCGAGAACCTCCATCACGTCACCCTATCGAATCGGACGATCGTTTGGTTATAGTAATTCGGACGATCGTTCGATTCCTTAGGAGTTCCGCCCGTGACCGCCTCAGTTCGCCGTACCCAGGACCACATGTGGCATGACGTCTTTCTCCCGCCCGAGATCGTCGAGCTCCGGACCCGCGCGCGTGCGTCGGTCGCCCAGCACCTGGCACCCGTTGCCCGCGACATCGGCTCCCGAGAGGAGTCGGCCGACAGTTTTCCGTGGGAGGCATTCCGCGGACTCGCCGCCGACGGGTTGTTCGGCGTGCCCTTCGAATCGGCGCACGGCGCCGGGCTGGCCCATCCGATGCTGGGCACGTGCACCGTCACCGAGGAGATCGCCTACGAATCGTCCTCGATGGCAGGCGTCTACGACGGTCAGTGCATTCTGGTCCCGGCGACGCTGCGTCATGCGAGCCCTCGGTTGCGCGACGCACTGATTCCCGACCTCGTCTCCGGCAAGCAGGCCTTCGCCTTCGCCACCACCGAACCGGACACCAGCTCGGACCTGACCGCCGAACGGCTCGGCACCTACGCCGAAGAGGACGGTGACGAGTTCGTCGTCACCGGCCGCAAACGCTGGATCACCAACAGCATCGTGGCCGGCTGGGTCTCCATGCTGGTGCGGGCCGGGCGCGACGGCAATCGCGCGCACATGCTGCTCATCGACCTGAACAGCCCCGGAATTCGGATCGGCCGCCCCGATCTGAAGATGGGCCATCGCGGGCAGATCACCGCCGACATCATCCTCGACGACGTACGGGTGCCGCGGGACAACCTGCTCGGCGAACCCGGGCGTGGCATGGCCGTCGCGCTGTCGGCATTGGTGCGCGGCCGGATCGGCATCGGTGCGGCCGGCGTCGGCGTGGCGCAGGCCGCGCTCGACCTCGCGGTACACCGGTTACAGACCCGCCACGTCTTCGGCAGCCCACTGGGCGCCATGCAGCACTGGCAGTTCCAGATGGCCCAGCGCGCAACCGAAATCGAATGCGCCCGCAACCTGTACCAGAAAGCCGCGACGCTACTCGACACCGGTGACGCCACGGCCGAGCCCGAGGCAGCGATGGCGAAGGCCTACGGCACCCGCCTCGCGAACGACCTGGTGCGCGAAGCCATCCAGATTCACGGTGCGCTGGGTTTCGCTCGGCAGGTCGGCGAAACGGGCGAATCGGTGCGTCTCGAAGAGATGTACCGGGACGCCAAGATCCTCGAGATCTTCGAGGGCGCCAACGAACTACAGCAGTGGATCGTGGCGCGCCGGCTGATCGGCCGCGACATCACCGGCTAGTGCGGTGCGGCGGCCGAGGCGGTGCTACTCGCCTTCGCCAACCTCTTCGAGGCGCTCGCCCACCCGAGCCAGCGCCTCGTCGAACACGTCGACCTTCTCACCACGCTTTTCGTTGGCCGGTTGTGCGGCGCCGCGGCCGCCTTCGGCCTCCACGCGGGCCGCACCCTGGCGTCGCAGCAGGCTGAAGTTCTTCTCGCGCGCTTGCCTGAGCCTGCTCTGCAGTTCCTTCAGCGCCTTCGCGTCCAAGCGAGCCAGCGCGTCGGGGTGGCTCTCGGCGATCAGCGAGTTTTCCTGCGGGGTCAGGTTCACGTGGATGCTCATGATTGATTAATAGCCCGTGAAATTGACGCGCGCTTGACGAATCACTCGACCACTTCGGCCGGGCGCGGCATAATTCTCTGTGATGGCCACAACAATCGACGCCCCTGGGGTGCGCGCCCTGCCGCTCGCGCCGAAGAACCCGCTGCCCTTGCGGCAGTTGGTTACCACGCGGCAATTGCACACCGGACTGGTGCTGCTGAGCGAAGTCGGCGGACCCGTCAGCCGCATCGCCGTCGCGCCCAAGCGCGTCGCCCCGCCCGTCGTGCTGGTCACCTCCCCCAGCGGGATCCGCGATGTGCTGGGCCGCACCGACAACCTCGCCGAGCGCTCCACGATCCATGAGGAAGTGCGCAACGTGGTCGGCGACAACCTCTTCGTGTTGCCCAACAACGCCTGGCCGCCGCGCCGACGCGCCTTGCAGCCGGTGTTCACCAAGCAACACGTGGACCGCTTCGGCGGGCACATGACCCAGGCGGCGCAGACCAGTGCTGATCGCTGGCGCGACGCCCGTGACGTCGACCTGGACACCGAGTGCCGGCGGCTCGCGATGCGGTCGCTCGGCTACTCGATTCTCGGTCTCGACATCAACGAGCACAGCAACACCATCGCCGAGAACATGCATGTGGCCTCGCGCTACACGGCCGATCGCGCCCTACGACCGATCAAGGCACCCAAGTGGCTGCCGACGCCGGGACGCCGTCGCGCGCGTGCCGCGGTGGCCCGGATGCGCCAGATGACCATGAACGTCCTGCAGGACTGCCGCGCGAATCCGGACCGCGATGCACCCCTGGTCAAGGCGCTGCTCGCGGCCGCCGATCCCGAGACCGGCCAGAAGTTGTCCGACGACGACATCTGCAACGACCTGCTCATCTTCATGCTGGCCGGCCACGACACGACAGCGACGACGCTGACGTACGCCTTGTGGCAGCTCGGACACAACCCCGACATGCAGGACCGGGTTGCCGCCGAAGTCGCCGCGATCGGCGATCGGGAGCTGACACCCGACGACGTTTCCCGCCTCCCGTACACCGCCCAGGTGCTCAACGAGTCGCTGCGGCTGTGCCCGCCGGCGGCCGGTGTCGGCCGGACGGCGACGCAGGACATCGTGGTCGACGGCTACCGCGTGGAAGCCGGCAGCATCGTGGCCATCGGGATCAGCGCCGTGCACCGGGACCCGACGTTGTGGGACCACCCGCTGGCGTTCAACCCCGACCGGTTCAGCCCCGAGAACTCCAAGAACCGCGACCGCTGGCAGTTCATCCCGTTCGCCGCCGGTCCGCGGTCGTGCATCGGTGAGCACTTCGCGATGCTGGTGACCACGCTGGCGCTCGCCACCATCGTGCGGTCGAACCGCATCGAGTCTCTGGTCGCCGACTTCCCGCTCGAGTCCCCGTACACGACGGTCGCGAAGGGGCCCATCCCGGTTCGAGTCGCCGCGCGGGTGTGACGTCGGCGTTGGCCACGGCTCGGAGCATGCTCGACTGGGACCACAACGCCTACTACCACCGTGTGCTGCTCGGGTACTTGCCGCCGCGGTGCCAACGGGTGTTGGACGTCGGCTGCGGCGCCGGTGGTTTTGCGGTCGAACTCGCCCAACGCAGCGACCACGTCGACGCCGTCGACCGCTCTGCCGTGATGGTCGCCGAAGCGAGGCGACGAACCCCGGTCAACGTGAACTGCATCGAGGGCGATGTACTGACCGACGCGCTACCGGCAACCGACTATGACGCGATCGTGTCCATCTGCGCACTGCACCACATGCCGCTCGATGCGGCGCTCCCTCGGCTGGCCGACGCCCTACGGCCCGGCGGTGTCCTGGCGGCGATAGCGCTGCCTCGGACCGACCTGCGGCACGAATGGGCTCATGAACTCGCCGCCGGAGTCGGGCATCGGGCGCTCGGCCTCCGCTTTCTCGCGGCACGATCGCTGGGGGCTGGTCCTGGGTTCGCGAAGACGCCGGATCACGACGCCATGCCGATGGTCCTGGACCCACCATTGACCACTCGCGAAGTCGCCGCGCAAGCCGCGGCCCTGCTTCCCGGCGCCCACGTGCGGCGCCTGGTCTTCTGGCGATACCTCCTGGTCTGGCAGAAGCCGGCCGCGTAGCCGACAGAGTGTCCCGACCCGACAAATCGGCAAGAACGTCAATTCCGCCATTGGGCCCCGCTGTCGGTGCAACGATGACCCGGTAAGCAAGTCCGCTCACCAGTCGCGGAGGCCGGCCATGCCCGAGCACCGTCCCGCCGAGGCCTGCCACATGATCCGACTGCGGGACGGGCGCCAGTTGAGCTACGCGCAATACGGCGACCCGGACGGTTTCCCGATACTCAACAACCACGGTGGGCTGGCCTGCCGACTCGATGTCGCCGCCGCCGCGTCGATCGCCGAGTCGTGCGGGGTTCGGCTCATCTCCCCCGACCGACCTGGCGTCGGCAGGTCGGATCCGCAGCCGGACCGCACCATCCTCGACTGGACCCGCGACCTCACCGAACTGCTCGACCAACTCGAGATCGACAGCTTCGCCGTCATGGGCTGGTCACTCGGCGGCCAGTACGCGGCCGCAGTCGGCTACGCGCTGCCGCCGCGCGTGACCCGGGCAGCCATCATCGCCGGCGCCATACCCCTGACCGAACCAGGCGCGTTCGACGGTCTGCCACCGATCGACCGTAGCTACATCCGGCTGTCGCAACGCAGACCGTGGGCGGCCCGGCTGGGCTTTCGCGCGATGACGCTCGCCGCGACCTGTGCCCCCGATCTCTACGGCCGGCTTGCCGCGCGCGACCTCGGGCCAGCGGACGCCGCGGTGCTGAAGGCCGAGGGTTTCGCAACGTTCGCGCACCTGTCGCGAGAGGCCCTCCGGCAACCCCAGGGCGTCGTCGAGGAGTACCTCGTCATGGTCCGCCCGTGGGGCTTCCGGCCCGAGGATATTCAAGTGCCGGTGGATATCTGGGGCGGCACCGACGATCAACTCATCGATCCGTCGTGGCCGGGAGAACTGGCTCGCCGTATCCCAGGCGCAACACTGCACATGGGACCGGGCGGCCACTTCCTGGCGCACCTGTACTACCGGGACATCTTCCAGAGATTGCTACCGCCGACCTGATGGTCGGCCGGCTCTCAAGGCTCGCGGTTGCCCGACGAAGTGAGCCTGTCCAGCACGTCCAGGGCCTCGCGACACCAGTCAACCCAGGCCTGTTCGGTACGCAGCCCTGCCTTCAACACGAGGTGGCGTAGCACATCGGCGTCGGCGACCGGAGCCGCGAAATCACGCGCGTCGATCTCGCGGTAGTTGGCCAACATCGCTTCGTGCACAGTGAGGTGGTGGGCGATCACCGCACGCACGGCCCCGGTTTCGCCCAGCGCTGCCGCAGCGCGCACGCGTACAGCGATAGACATCCGCTCCGGCGCGGGATCATCGATGCCACAAAGCCATTCGCTCAGTGCCACGTGTCCGGCCGGCGTGATGCTGAACCGCTTGGGCTGGCCGCGCTCGGGGCGATCCGGAGTCGAGGACTCGGCCAGTCCGGCGTTCTTGAGCCGGTCGAGCTCCCGATAGATCTGCTGGTGGGTCGCCGGCCAGAAGTAGCCGAATGACCGATCGAACCGGCGGGTGAGTTCAATGCCGGTCGATGCCCGCTCCGTGAGCGCGGTCAATATGGCGAATTGCAGCGACATGGCGCGATCGTAGGTCCAGTGGGGCTTCGCCCGGCGGAACGCAGGCGGTTTGTGCGGTTCTGCGTGCTCAAGAGTCCTGCCACCACAATTATCCAATCTGTTGCATAAAGCCACGACGGCAGCCGGGCCCGTCATCCAACAGTCCCCAAACCCGGTCAATTGCCAACGCATTCGGGCACCGCCCGCGACGTGCAAGCTTGAAGCCAACCGCGATTATGCCACTAGTTGCATAATCGCCGAAGCGAGATTAAAGTCCAGTCCAACCACGGTTCCCGATTCGAAGGGCTATCACCACAATGGGTCTGCCTCCCGTCCTCGCACAGCGCCTGTCCTTGCCGGTCGTCGCATCGCCGTTGTTCCTTTGCTCGGGACCCGAACTGGTGAAGGCGGAGTGCCAGGCAGGTGTCGTCGGGTCGTTTCCCGCGCTCAACGCCCGTCCCTCCAGCCTGCTCAGCGATTGGCTGGACGAGATCGAGGAGTCGAACGCCGCCTACGCGCTCGCCAACCCCGACGCCATCGTCGCGCCGTTCGCCGTCAACCAGATCGTGCACCGCTCCAACGACCGCCTCGAACACGACATGAACGTCATCGTCGAACACAAGGTCCCGATCGTCATCACCTCGCTCGGCGCACGACCCGAGATCAACGATGCCGTGCACTCGTACGGCGGCATCGTCCTGCACGACATCATCAACAATGAGTTCGCGCACAAGGCCATCGACAAGGGCGCCGACGGCATCATCGCCGTCGCGGCCGGTGCCGGCGGCCATGCCGGGACCCAGTCCCCGTTCGCACTGGTCCGCGAGATCCGAGAGTGGTTCGACGGTCCACTGCTGCTGTCCGGCGCCATCGCCCACGGACGGTCTGTGCTTGCCGCGCTGGCCGCCGGCGCCGACTTCGCCTATGTCGGTTCGGCTTTCCTGTCGACCGACGAGGCCAATGCGGTTCCCGAGTACAAGCAGATGATCGTCGACTCCAGCGCCTCAGAGATCGTCTACAGCAACCTGTTCACCGGTGTGCACGGCAACTATCTCCGCGGCAGCATCGTCGCCCAGGGACTCGACCCGGACAGCCTGCCCGAATCCGACGCCTCCGCAATGAATTTCGGTTCCGGTGGGAACACGGACGCGAAGGCGTGGAAGGACATCTGGGGTGCCGGTCAGGGTGTGGGCAGCATCAAGGAACGCCTGACCGTCGCGCAGCTCGTACAAACCTTGAAGACGCAGTACGTCGAGGCCAGCCAGGACCTGCTGGGCCGAGTACTCGCCGACGACGTTCTCGAGCCGGCGCACTAGCGCTACGCCGCCTGGCGCTCAAAGCTTTTCGTACACCATCGCACCGTCGTAGACGGTCGCGGCCACCAGCGAGGCATCCAATGCCGCCAGTGCGTCGCGCGGCGGGACCGATAACACGCACAGATCCGCCGGCGTCCCCACCGTCAGTTCCCGGGGCGTGTCCGGATTTTGCGGTGTTCCCAGGAACATGCCCAATGCCGTTGCGGCGTCGATGCTTTCCTCCGCGCCGAGCACTTGGCCCGCGGGCGTGCGGCGGTGTACCGCCGCACGCATCGCCGCCCACGGATCGGCGTCCCCGAACGGCATGTCGGTGGACAGCGCGACGGGAACCTGCGCGCCGCACAGCGACGCCACGCGCCACAGCTGGCAGTGTTCGTCCGCGGGCACGTCGGTGAAGTATTGGTCGCCGCGCTCGGCCACGAAGTTCGGCTGAGTCACCACCAGCACGCCGAGGTCGCGCAGGTCACTCAGACAGTCGTCAGGGATGACGGCGCCATGCTCGATCCGGTCCCCGGCGCACGACCCCGCCTGCCGCAGCGCCGCGATCGCGACGACGAGCTGCATGGCCGTAACACAGTGCAGCGCAACGATTCCGCCCTGACGGTGCCGTGCCGCGATCCAGTCGGCCAGCGCGTCAAGATTGAGATCGTCGTCGTGGAGGATGCGTTTGGCCGGGGCCAGGATTTCGACGCGCTGCTGCAGTTCGCCGTGCCGACGGGCCTCGGCGAAGTCCATCACGTCCTCGACGGTCAGGTTGGGTGTCGCGTCGGTGACGCCGGTGACGCCGAAGGCCGACAGTCGCCTGCTGACCTCGCCGAGCCCGGCGTCGCTGCGTTGCAACGAATGTGTCCAGCTGGGGTCGGCGCTGCGCAGCCTGCCGTCGGGGTGGGCGGGCAAGCCGACGGCCGTCAACCCCGCGGAGTTCAGCGTCCACAACACTCCACTGCGGTGCTGCACCCGCACCGGCACATTCGGTGAAACCTCATCGAGCACGGTGCGATCCAGTGGACCGGCGACCGCCTCGTGGTAGCCGACAGCCCGAATCCAGCCGTCTTCTCCGACAGCAGCCTGCGCCAGGACCGCTCGCAGCGCATCGCGGCTGCGCACCTCCCCCGGGCCGACGCGCACCGACGTCAATGCCGCTGCCGCCGAACGCAAGTGGACGTGATGGTCGTGCAGCCCGGGGACGACGGTCCCGCCGGCGGCGTCGAGAACATCTTCCCCGTGGATGGGCTCGAGACGTTCGGCGACGGCCTCGAGCCGCCGGCCCAGCCGGATATCTACGGTCCGGCCGTCGAGCAGCACGGCTCGTCGAATCAGCATTGCGCCGTGATCCTCTCTCGAATGATTGCCTGCACCTGCGCGTTGTCGGCGCCCAACTCTGCGGCGCGCGACGACAGCACGGGCGCCGCCGGTTCCCCGACTGGATCGACGTTGTCGCCGCTGGCGAGCGGCAGCGCGGCGTACTCGGCTGCCACGGCCGCGAGAGCGATCTCGATAATCTCGCCACCTCCGCGTTGCTGCGACTCTGCCAACGCGAGCGCCGCGTGCATGCCCGTCAGCGGATCGGCGATCGCGTCACCGCAGAACACCGGCCCGGTGCCCGCCGGATCGTGGCCGACCAGACCACCGGATACCGCGGCGTCGTCACCGAACCCCACCCAGTGGGCGCGCTCGCCGTCGGTGCCGTGACCGGTGACCCGCAGCCACACCCGACCATCGCGTCCCGGGACGTCGGTCGGCCCAAGACCCCGGTTCACCAGCGCATCGGGACGCGACGATTCGATCACCACGTCGGCCACCGCCAACAGCTGCCGCAGGTCGTCTGGCTGGCCGAAATCGGTTGCATAACAGAGCTTTCCGGCATTCGTCCAGTCGAAGAATCGTCGCTCGCCCCGTCGGGTGCCGTCGGGCCGAGATGGGCTTTCCACCTTGACCACCGTCGCGCCGGCCCGCGCCAGTAGCTGCCCACACAACGGTCCGGCCCACATCGAGGACAGGTCGACCACCAGTAGGCGGGCGTAGTCCCGAAACGGATTTCGGTTGCCGTGCCGCCGCACCACCGGCGCGGCGGCAGCGGTCTCCCCCAGTACGCCGACGGGCAGCCCGAGCAGTCGGGCGCGCTCGGCGACGTCGGCGACCTGGCGGCGACCGGCCCACTCGGTGATCGCCGACCACGCGTAGTCCACCGGCACATCGGATTCGAGCAGCGCCGGCACCGCAGCGACGTCATCGGGCCGCGCCAAAGTCAGGGCGAACCACCCGTCCCGGCCGCCGAGCAGTCGCGTGGCCCCGCCCGCGCTAATCCGGCCCTGCCGGCGCAGCCCCAACAGCGCGGCGCGACCCGCCAGGAGTTCCGCGGCGTCGACCGTGACGCCGAAGGCACCGGACAACTCGGACGCGACCCCGCGCGCCTGGCCCAACACCGCGGCGCGACTGACATCCGGCGGGCCGTCGGACGTGCCGGTCAGCGCGGCCAGCCCGCTGACCGACCAGTCACGCACCGACGGCATCGACCAAGCCCCAGTCCTGTGCCGTCGCCGCGTCGAGCGTCACGCCGGACAGCACCAAATATGCGGTGCGCCAACGACCGATCCGCCGGGTGATGCTCACCGTGCCGCCCGCACCGGGGATCAGCCCCAGCGACAATTCCGGCAGGCCGAGCGTCGCATCCGGATGGCAGGTCACCTGCCCGCAGAACGCCGCCATCTCCAGCCCGCTGCCGAGCACCTGACCGTGCACGACGGCCTGGCATGCTGTGCCCAATCTTCCGGTGATCTCGTCGAGCACCAGGGCCGGACTGAAGCGCGTGCGGGCCAGATGCGCCGACGCCGGATCGTCGAAGGTCCCGAATTCGGCAAGATCGCCGCCGCTGCAGAAGGACGGGCCGTTCCCGGTGAGCACCAAACCCGTGACAGAGGTGTCCAGGCGGGCCACCTCCAGCGCCTCCAGCAGCGCCGCCCGGGCATCCGTGGAGAACGCGTTGTGGCGCTGCGGACGGTTGAACGCCACGTGCAAGGTGTCGCCGTCGCGGTGCGACACCACCGGGTCTGGCAGCAGCGGAACGGTTTTCGGGCCGCGCTCAGCCAGCCAACGGGCGAACTCACGGCCGGACTGCAGCGTCGAATACGCCAGCGATTCGGTGATCACCCCGGCGAACGTCGGCGCCGTGGGATCGAAAACGCGGAGTACGTCGTCGCACACCGCGGCGGTCTGGGGCCAGGTTGCTACGCGGTCGGTGATCTGCGCCAGCGCCTCGCCGACGTCGGGCACCTGCACGGTCCTCGGGTCCGCACACGGGCGGTCGACCAGCGTGAAAGTCGCTTCCCGCAACCAGAACTCGGCGTCGTCGCCCGCGGGATCCCCGACCCCGATCACCAAGCCGGCGGCGCCGGGGCCGGAGGCGAGGTCGACGACCCTCAGTTCGTCAGGCAACGGACACCCAGTCCTTCGCCTCACGGTGGGCCACCGGCATGTTCGCGCCTCCTGCGGATATCGACATCCGGATCATGCCATTTCTGCCGTGGCCCAGTCGGCGTGACGGTGGTAGCCGGGCGTCTCCGCGGTCGTAGATGGCAGCCACAGATCGGCGCTAACAGTCCTCTTTGTCCGATTGAACGATCTCGGTCACGCGATCGGCGCTGTAGCCACTAATCGCCGACAGCTCGTCAACTTCGACTCCAGCTTCGTGCGCGTCACGAATTCGCCGCACGATCTCGCTATCGCGATCAATAACTGCACGCCTGAGAAGTTCGCTGTTGAGAATGTAGAGCTCGTCCCCCACGTAAACTCCCCATAGCTCCATCGTCTCCGCCCCAGTTTCTCGAATTCGATGAAAATTTGGCGCAATTATGCGAAATATAAGAATGACAGAGACCATTGCCCAGGTAGCCCACCTTGGGTACTCCATGGTCGACGCAACGACCATTAGCACAACCAAGCCTAGCGAACCCAGATTAATCCGCCAAGCGTCGAAGGACGGCGGTGTGACACCAAGCTTTCTCCGGTAGCTGGCGGCGATAAGGAAATCGTCACTTATAAAAGCGAATATCCAGTTCAATAGCGCGATAACGAGGGTCGTCTTGCCGTTTAGCGTAAATGACCAGATCATCGCGAGTGCGATTGCAAATACGTTGGCATGTTCTGCAACGCTTGTCAGGGGCCAGCCCTTGTGCCTCTCTTCCCAATCATATTTCCGAACAGTCGGGTATGGATGATCTGGCGGCGGGAGTGCCGTGTCTTTCAGCATGTCTCGCAGTATCTGAATAAACGGAACCAAGAAGACGACGGAGGTCACTCGTAGCGCGAGCCTGCCGTGTGCAATTTCGTCGGCCCAAAATTGCCGGTCAATCTGGTCCAACTGCAGTGCAACATTTAGCACGGCAAAACTAGCAGCGAATGTTGCCGCGCCAACTCCTACCGATTGGTACGCTAGAGTCAATGACTGTCGACCGATAATAAAAGCGCCGGCACACAATGCGCACATGCCAAGGACGAGCGCCGGTATCAAACCAAGGCTGGGCAAAAAGCCCGCACTAGCGTGAACCATACGTCCCCCGTAGCAGTTGAGCGACAAATGCGCTCAGACTATCTGCGTGTTGCCTATCGCGGGCGAAACCGGAACATCACCGCCTACGGCACGCCGAGAATCTTCGTCGACGATGCAGCACTCGACATTGAGCCGAGCGGTCCGCTCTACCCTGCGAGGACTGACTCGCATCTAAGCCAGGGCGACCCGCACCGTGACCCGGCCCTTGTCGTCGCGCGTGGCGATGGCATGGCCGGCACGGTCGGCGCCACGAAAGTTGAGCAGCGTGATCGGTCCGCCGTCGCCAAGGTAGTTGCGCCACCAACTCTTGGAATCCGGCGCCATCACGCTGATGACGACAACGTCACCAGAGAGCCGGTAGTTCACCGGGGTCTGGAAGCTGCGCCCCGATTTGCGACCCGTGTAGCGGATTTCGACCAGGTTGCGGCTGACGATTCCGCCGAGAACGGGGACAGTGGTCAGACCCACCGCCGCCTTGTTGAGGGCGTGGGCGACCGGGTTGTCGAAGATGCTGTTGGACATGCTCGCCAGGCTAGCCCGGGTGGCGTTGGCCGATCAGTGGACATTTGTCGGCAGCTGTACACCCTCTCCCGTACGGTGTGTCTGTGAGTTTCACGATTGACAGGTCAGTAGAGATCGACGCGCCCGCCGACGTGGTCTGGCAGGTGCTCACCGACGGCGCCAGCTACGGCGAGTGGAATCCGTTCGTCACCGAGTGCTCGTCGACGTTCGAGCCCGGCAGCCCGATCGACATGAAGGTCGTGCTGGTCGGCCCGCCGAAGAAGCAGCGCGAATTCATCAACACCTTCACCCCGGGCGTTGAGTTCAGCTACAACATGAAGCCCGCCCCGCTGGGACTACTCCGCAGCGAGCGATCGCACCGGCTGACCACGCTGCCCGACGGCCGCACCCGCTATGACTCGCATTTCCAGCTGTTCGGCCCGGTGTCGCCGATCGTCGCCGGCATCATGGGCCGCGCGCTGAAGAAGGGCTTCGGTGGTATGACCGACGGCGTCAAGAAGCGGGCAGAGTCCCTCCGCTGAGCGGATATCGCGTGGCAGCCCTCGGCGTGAATCGCGCCGAGGGCCCGCACTAGCGACCCGACGGAAGCAAGACAATCAGCACCGATCGGGTAGTCTGAAACATGTCGGTAATCTTGCCGACCCTCAGGGCAGACAACTCGTTGGACGTTGGGCTCATCGCCTCGCCTCGATCTCGTCGCCTCCTCTGAGACTTCTCAGAGGAACTTATGTTTTCTCGCGCCAGTGGTATTCCGGCTATCGATAAGTCCAAGCACAGCGAGTCGATCGCTCCGGCAGCTCCCTTTTCCCTGCCAGTTGGTTCCACCGCGATCGTCTACTGCGAGGGCCAGTTCGGCGAGCAGGACGGTAAGACGGCCAACGGCCTGGTCCGGCACTCAGAGAAGTACGAAATCCTCAGTGTCATCGACAGTCTCCGGGCCGGCGTCGATGCCGGGAAGTTCCTCGATGGCACCGCCAACGGCATCCCGGTGCTGGCGTCGCTCGCCGAGTCCATCGCGCATGCCGGCTGTGTACCTGACTACTTGATCTGCGGGCTGGCGCCTGCCGACGGCCTGCTGTCGGACGAGCAGCGGGTCGTGCTGCTCGACGGCATCGCCCGTGGCATGCACATCATCAACGGCCTGCACGAATTCCTCAACGACGACGCCGAATTCGCGGCGGCAGCCGTAATCGCCGGCGTCACCATCACCGATGTCCGCCGCCCGAAGGCCAAGCGCGACCTGCATCTGTTCTCCGGCCGGATCTTCGACGTGACTTGTCCGAGGATCGCGATCCTCGGAACAGACGGGGCGATCGGGAAGCGCACCACTGCCACCTTGTTGGTCCAGGCGCTGAACGCGCACGGCATCAAGGCGGTCATGGTCGGCACCGGTCAGACCACCTTGATCCAGGGCGGGAAGTATGGCGTCGCGCTGGATGCGCTGGTCCCCCAGTTCTGTTCAGGCGAGGTCGAGCACCAGGTCGTCGCCGCGTTCGAAGGTGAGAACCCCGACGTGATCGTGGTCGAGGGACAGGGCGCACTCAGCCATCCCGCGTACATCACGTCGGCTCACATCCTGCGTGGCAGCCGCCCGGCCGGCGTGATCGTGCAGCATGCGCCGAAGCGGAAGGTGCTCGGCGACTTCCCGATGGTGCCGATGCCGACCGCGGCCAGCGAGATCGCACTGATCGAGGCGTTCGTCGACACCCGCGTCATCGGCGTGACGATCAACCACGAAGAGATGACCCAAGACGAGCTGAGTGATGCGCTTTCCCAACATCATTCGCAGCTCGGCCTCCCGGTCACCGACCCCCTGACCCGCCCGGCGTCGGAGTTGGTCGACATGGTGCTGACGGCCTTCCCGGCACTCGCCGCGGTGGCCGACACGACCACCACCGTGTGACGCTTCGGATCGAGACCGATCTCGACAAGATCGAGCAGAACACGCGGATCCTGGTTGACCGGCTGGCCGTGACGGGCATCCGGGTCACCGGGGTCACCAAGGCCGCGTTGGGCTCGCCGGGAGTCGGCGCGGCGATGCTGCGTGGCGGCGCCCGCGGCCTCGGCGATTCCCGCGTGCCGAACCTCGCTCGGATGGCCGGCCTCGACGCATCCCCACCACGCACGTTGATCCGCTCGCCCATGCTCAGCCAAGTGGCACAGGTCGTCGACTTCGCTGACGTCAGCCTGAACACCGAGGCCGTCGTCCTGGCGGCGCTCAATCAGGCTGCGGCCCAACAGCATCGGACGCACGCCGTCGTGCTCATGGTCGAGCTCGGTGACCTACGCGAGGGCATCCAGCTTGACGATCTGCCCGAGGCCGCGCGGAACGTCCTCGCTCATTCCGCTCTGCGGCTCGCCGGGGTCGGCGCCAATCTCGCGTGTCAGAACGGTGTCGTTCCCGACGACCGGAACATGGGCATCCTCACCGGGCTCGCGCGCGATATCGAGGCGCGGCACGGGATTTCGCTCGACGTCGTTTCAGGCGGCAACTCGGCGAACCTCAACTGGGCTCTGCACACCCACGACGTCGGCCGGATCAATGAGCTCCGACTCGGCGAAGCCATCCTTCTCGGCGTCGATCCCCTGGATCGGACAGCGATCCCTGGGCTGCACACGGACGCCTTCACCTTGACCGCCGAAGTCATCGAGGTCGCCACGAAACCGGCTCAACCCTGGGGCGATCGCGCTCAGGCGGCATTCGGCCATGCGCCCGTCCGCATCGGCAACAGCACTGTGCGCCAAGCAATTCTGGCCCTCGGTCGCCAGGACTCGGACCCCGACGGTCTGCAGCCACCCGAGGGCATCACGATCCTCGGGATGAGCAGCGACCACCTGGTGGTCGACGTCGGCGATCACCAGGTGGCGGTCGGCGACGAGATCGCTTTCGGTGTCGGCTACGGCGCACTCGTGCGTGCGATGACATCGCCTTTCGTCACCAAGATCGAGCGCCGCGTCAGTTGAGGGCGGACATCCGCTCAGCGTGCGCTGAACGGAATCCGTAGCCCTGTCCCCATTGTTGTCGTCGGTATGCCCACTGGTGTTGTGCTCGATCCCGACCGTAGTTCCGCTAATCATGTGACCGCCGCGATCGAGCAGGCCCGACGTGCCTACGACGCCGGCGTTCGCCAACTGTGGATAGCCCAGCAGTTCGACCACGACGCCATCTCGCTGGCCGGATACGTCGGCGCCGCGGTGCCGGGCCTGGGTGTCGGCACCTTCGTCGTACCGATCAACCCACGGCATCCGCTGATCGTCGCCTCCCAGGCACAGACCGCCCAAGCCGCCACCGGTGGGAACTTCAGCCTCGGGTTGGGCCTGGGGGCGCACGCGCCAGAACAGGTGGCGTTCGGGACCGCGTGGCCCAACACCATCGGCCGACTACGCGAGCACCTGCAGGTGCTCAGGTCGATCCTCGACACCGGCACCGTCGACTTCCACGGCGACGAATTCACCGCCGCCCCGGAATTTCCGGTGGCAGTCGCCGGCGGCACGCCCCTGCCCGTCTACGTCGCGGCCATGGGCCCCAAGGCATTACGCGTGACGGGCGAATTGGCCGATGGCACGCTGCCCTATCTGGCCGGGCCGCGCACCCTCGAGGAGTTCATCGTGCCGACCATCACCGCCGCAGCCACTGCAGCCGGCAGGCCCGCACCGAAGGTGATCGCCGCGGTGCCCGTACTGGTGACCGACGACGTCGACGAGGGCCGGGCCCGGGCCGCCGAGGCCCTCGAGTTCTACGCAACCATCCCGTCGTACGCGCGGGTGATCGAACGCGAAGGCGTCGACTCGGTCATCGACCTCGCGGCGGTCGGCACCGCCGCCCAGGTGACTGCACAACTGCGCCGCTACCGCGACGCCGGTGCAACCGACATCGTGCTCAGCCCCCTGGTGCGCACGGGTATCGCAGCGCTGGAACCGATCTGGGACGTCGCCGCAGCGCTGGGCTGAGCGACGGGCCGGCTACCGCGCTGATGCGACGATGAGGTCGACGGCTTCTGCCACGCTGTCGGTGCAGTGGATCAGGTCAAGGTCCGACTCGGAGATCTTCCCTTCGGACTGGACTGTGTTGCGGATCCAGTCGATCAGGCCCGACCAGTAGTCGACGCCCAACATGATGATCGGAAATGCGGTGACTTTGCGGGTCTGCACGAGGGTCAAGGCTTCGAACAGTTCGTCCAGGGTGCCGAATCCGCCGGGCAGGCAGACGAACGCCTGCGCATATTTGACGAACATGGTCTTGCGCACGAAGAAGTAGCGGAAGTTGATCCCGAGATCGACCCAGTGGTTGAGGCGTTGTTCGAACGGCAACTCGATACCCAGACCGACCGAGTAGCCGCCGGACTCGCTGGCCCCGCGGTTGACCGCCTCCATCGCGCCCGGGCCGCCGCCGGTGATCACCGCGTAGCCCGCCCGCGCCAGTGCGGTGCCCAATTCCTCGCCCAATCGGTACTCGGGCGAATGCGGTTCTGTGCGGGCAGACCCGAAAACCGTGACGGCCTTGGGCATTTCGGAGAGCGCATCGAAACCGTCCACGAATTCGCCCTGGATCCGCAGCACCCGCCAGGGGTCCGTGTGTAGCCACTGGGTGTCACGCTGCCTATCCAGCAGACGCTGATCGGCAGTGGTGGCAGCGCATCGGTCGCGACGAAGTTGCACCGCACCGCTGATCTGGAGCTCGCCGTCGTCGTCCTGGTTGTCGATCTCGTTCACATCGGCCAGCGTATGCGGCGCAAGCTCAGCTCAGGGTTCAGCGACTCGCGGCGCCGTGGCGGATCAGCCCGGCGAGATCCTCACGGTCCGAGATGTCGAGCTTTGTGCAGGCCCGATACAGGTGGCCCTCCACCGTCCGCACCGACACGGTGAGCCGGTCGGCGATTTCGCGGTTGCTCAGTCCAGCGGCAACCAGGTTGGCGATCTCGCGTTCGCGCACTGTCAAGGGCAGGGGGTGGGTCGCCAATTCCAGTGCCGGAGTTCGCACCCCACCGCACTGCGCGGCCAACCGGTTGGCTACGGCTGAGGCCTCCGCGCTACGCCGCCGGTCGTCGGCCGCTTCGAAGGCGGCCGATGCCTGCGCCGCCGCGTCGAGCGCGGACAACAACGCACCGAGTTGCTCAAATTGCAGTGCAGCCGCGAACAATCCAGCGCCGTCGCGATCACTGACTGCCCGGGCATGCGCCACAATCGCGGTGGCGAGACGGCCACCGACGGCAGAGGCGATCTCGATCAACCGGTCCGCGGCACCGTGGTCACCGAATCGCACCGCATCGTGCAGCGCCAGCATGGACACCGCACATTGGCCGGAGCTATCGGCCAACCGGGCTGCATCCAATGCCAGTTCGATGGCGGCACTTACGTTTCCCTCGGCCGCAGCGAGCCACGACTCCGCGATCCTCAGCTGCGGGCCGAACACCGCGACGTGCCGTCCCGAGCGGACTTTCAACTCGGCCACCATCTTGGCCCCAGGTTGCACCCGGCCCAACGCGCAATAAGACTGCGCCAGCAGCAGCCGGGCCGGGAAACTCCAGGAGGCCGCCGACTCAGCGGTCAGCGCCGCCACCGTCTGCTCCATCCGCGACACAGTCTCGATGAAGTTGCCGCGGGCAAGTCCGATGGTGCCGGCGAGCACATTGGCCATCCCCCACGCCAGATACTGACCCGACGAGGTGATCTGCATCATGACGGCGGATCGGCTGCTCGCCGCATCGAATTCTCCGGCGAGCACCAAAGCGCGTACCTCCCCGAACGCGGTGAGATAGCGGAGCAGCCCGTCCGCCTTCGCACTGGCCATGCGACCGCGGCGAGCCAATACCTCCACCTCGTCGCTGCGTCCCATCAGCGCCAGGGCGAGAGCACCGCCGAATGCCGCCCACTGCAAAGCGACCGGGTGCGCGATGGGGTCGGCCAGCACCCGATTGGCCATCGCCACAGCTTCTGGCAGTCGGTTCTCGAAAGTCAGGGTTGCCGACGCAGTGCCGTCGATGATCGGTACCAGCTCGGGGCTCGTGATCCGCTCTCGGAGTAAGGCGAGCACTTCGTCGGCACCCTCGGCGTCACCCATCGACCAATGCAGGTTCGCGATTCGCGCCCATCCCCACCGCAGCAGCTCCAGTTCGGTCATCGGCTCGGGGTCGAATGAACTCAGCGTCTCCTCGGCTTCGGTCGCCTTGCCCTGCCACAGCAGCGACCGCGCCAGCAATTCGCCGGCCTCGAGACCACCGCCGCGATTGGTCGCCGCGCGAGCCAGCCGCTCACCCAGCGTCACGTTCGTCAGCGTGATCGCCTCTCGTGCCGCCGTGACGAGCAGGTCCAGTTCGGGGACCTCGTCACTGTCCAGAGTCAGCTCGGCCAGCCGGATTCGATGCGCCGAACTGACCAGTGGACGGTCGCGCATCGCGCGCACGAGTTCGCCGCGCAAGCGGCGCCCCGCGGCCATCCCCAGTCGCCGGCGGATCACCTCACCGAACAATGGGTGGGTGAATCTCACGTCGATGCCACCCGGCTCCTCGGCGACGCGCACCAGGCCGCGGTTCTCCGCCTCTTCCACCACGTCCGCACCGACGATCACCGTCAGGGTGTCCAGGTCGAGTGGTTCGCAGAAGGTCAGCAACCGCAGCGCGTGCAGCACCTGGTCGGGCAACTGGTCGACCCTGGAATCGAGCAACGACGCCAGCTCTGAGGTGACCGCAGCCCGCCCCCGAAGCTGCCACACTCCCCGCACCTGCCGCAGAGTGCCCGCCTCGATGGCCCCTTCCACCAGGTGGCGGACGAACAACGCGTTCCCGCCCGAGGCCTGCCACATCAGCTCGGCGGACAACCCCTCGACCTGCCCGCCCAGTGCCTCCTCGATCAGGCCGACACATTGCTGCTGGCTGAACGGCATCAAGTGCAACCGCTGCAGATATCGGTCCTTCCACAGCGACGTGATCGCATCGGGGACCGGCGCGCCGGAACGGACCGTGGCCACGATGCGCACCGACCCGTCCATGGCAAGCTGATGCAGCAGAGTCGCCGACAACTGATCGAGCAGATGCGCGTCGTCCACGCCGATCACCGAATGACCCTCGGCCATAATCGTTTCGCGCGCCGCGGACAGGAATGCCACCGGATCGCGCGACGTAGCGCTGCGCACAAGATGAGCGAACACCCCGAGCGGAATGCCCCGCGCCGACTCGGTCGCCGCAACCCAGTGGGCACGCACCGGCAACGACTGGGTGACCAACCGGGCGAGCGTTGTTTTACCGACACCCGCGTCACCGACCAGGACGATGCCGCATTCGCCGGATTCCCCGAGCAATGCTCCGCGAATCAGCGAGAATTCACTATCGCGGTGAACGACCGGCCAGTTCTGGGCCATGGCGCATAAGACTACCTGCCGGTTTCCGCTGTCGAAGGCGTTATGACAGCGAAATATCGGGCCCGCCTTTCGGGCCGGCAGTTAACGTCCGGCCCGAAATATCGGACGTCACATCTTGTCGTGCAGATCGGACACCATGTCGAATAGCGTCTTGTTGTTGTGGGTCCTGGTGAGGACTTTCGCCAACGTCGTGATTTCGTCCAGCACCGAGCGGGTGGCGTTCTGCTTTACGTCGAGCGGCGCAGTGTCCGGGGCCAGCAGGTCGACCACACGGTAGTCCGCGCCGTCAGGACCGATCAGCGGCGAGCCGTCGGTGTTGGTGCCGTTCAGCATGTTCCAGATGTCTTGAGTCTGGGCCATGGTGATCACACCTCGCGCCGCTGTGGCGGCTGCCGGTCTCACGCCGGCAGCGGTTCCGATGCCGCAGGCCGCGGCAAAATCGTTGGGCGACAAGCCGTCTGCGACGTTCATATCGCAGTTGCCGAACGGGTTACAGCCCATCGGCAGGCCCTGATTGGCGCCGTATGCGCCGTCTGTGTACTGGTGGGCGATTTGCCCCGGCAGCAGCGGGTTGGAGCCGTACGACGCCGCGATCACCCGTAGTCCTTTGGGCCGCGACAGCCACATCGTGTTGAAGTCGCCCTGGTTGGCGTAGCCGATGATGCGCGCCGGGTTACCGGCGTATTCGGCGAGATTGTTGTAGAGGGCATTGATCCAGGCCGATCCGTCGCCGCCAGGGTTCCCGCCACTTTCGACGTCCAGCATCAGTACGACCCTGGGGTGCAGTCCCCCGTTGGCGTCGATCATCTGTCGCACCGTGTTGGCATTGTCCTGCCAATTCGGGCGCACGTAGGTGTAGACGATGCCGCAATCCAACCGGCCGGAGTCCAGCGCATTTCGCATCCACGCATAGTTTTGCGCGAAGTTGGAATCCCGATGGGTGCCGTCGCACACGCGGATCGAGAGAATCTTGTACGGGTAAGAATCGCTGACCGGCACCTGGAATTCGGACACGTCGGCAAAGAAGCTGTCCACGTGGCCCTGAGTCGGGGGTGTGCCGTCTTCGACGATCGGGCCGGCCACGTACCAGTGATCGTTCCAGTAGTTGCTGTCGGAGGGGATGGCCTTGGGGGTGGTACAGCACCCCCAGGATCCCGACGATTCCATCGCGACCCCGTCGACGACACAGTTCATGTGCGAGTGGGGACCGCCGTCGCCCTCATGGTGAAGGTTGATCACCACTGGCGCGTCGCCGGGCACGTCGCTCAACGATGCGACGTGCATCAGATCGAACGGTCCGACGTGCTGCTCTCCAACCGGCCGGTAGCGATACGACTCGGTGGACAGACCTTGCCTGCCCCAGACCATTTCGCTGCCGTTGAACACCGCTGAGAGCACATCGGTCACCAAGCCCGAACAGTCACAACCCACACCGCGATCATTCGGATCCCAGGTGCCGCCGTAGACGTACTCGTCGCCGAGCCGGTCCAAGAATATGCGTTTGGCGAACTCCACGTCGCCGCGAGTGACAGTCATCGGTCCCTCCTTTGATGAAGTGATGGGAAACCAAGTGTCGCGACGAAATGTGCAGGCACGCACCAGTAGCCCACTACTCGAATCGGTACTGATCTGGGCACCGAATGTCGTGGTGACGCGGCGAAGGTCGAGTAGCCGGCTACGCGGGTGCCCGAGCCGCCAGCGGCGCAACATCGTTGGGGCGTAGGCGAACTGGATCGCGAGCGGACGCGGCGACTCGGTCGTCCGCGCCATCACAGAGGAGGTCATCATGAGTCTGGCTTGCATGGCGTCGTTGGCGATCGCGCGCGACCTCGCACCCGCCGGCCAACCGCTGAACAGCCCGGCGATGGGCTCGGCAGGCGCGGATCTTCCGCCACCGGCGCCGCCGAACGGACTGCCGTACTCGCAGTCGGAAATGCCGGCGATGGGGCCGACGGCGACATTGCCTCGACCACCTGAGCTCCGCCAAATCGCCAGCTCCGCACCACTGGTTGACACAGCTGCCGGATTTGCGCAATTGCTGGCCGCGCAGATCCCCGCTGAGGCGCTGGTCGCCTACACGACGTTGTTGGCTTTGCTTTATCGCGCGGACGGTTCGTACAACACGGGCCGGTGGGTGCTCTACGGATTTTCGGTGATCGCCTGCGGAGCCACAATTCTTGCGGCTTATTGCGCGAAGCGGAATTACACGTTGCACCCTGGTGCCGGTGGCGTGGCTGGCGGCATGGCTTTACGTGGCATTCGTCCGCCGTACCTGCCGATCGCGGCGGCCATGTTGTCGATGGCCGTCTACGGATTGACAGTGCCCGGGTCGCCACTGCAGTTCAATGTGTCGGAGTCGGCATTTACCTTGCTGTCCGGCTCGCTGTCCGTCGGTGGAGCGATGATGATGACCATTCTCACGCCGTTCCTGGGCACCGGTAATGGTGCCGTCCCGGTAGCGAATTCCGAGTCATGACACCTCAATTCGAAAAGTCGAGTAGTCGACTACTCGATACAGGTACGCGACACCGCCATTAGCTTCGAATCCATCAAAGGGAGGTGCGCGATGGCTTTTCAGAATCCATCATTGGCATCGGATGCCACCCAGGAACTGCGACTGGCGACCACGATGACCGGCGGTGTCAGCCTCGCGATCTGGATGGCCGGGGTGACACGCGAGATCAATCTGCTTACCCAGGCGTCGCAGTGGCGATTCAGGCCCGGCGAGCTGCCTCCCTCCACACTGACCACAGCGGCGGAAGCGTCCCTGAAGCTCTATGCCGAACTGATCGATCTGCTCGACGTCGTTGTCGACGTCGACGTCCTGTCAGGAACCAGCGCAGGCGGCATCAACGCGGCGTTCCTTGCCTGGTCCCGAGTCAAGGGCGCCGACCTGGGCAATCTCCGCGAACTCTGGCTCGACCTGGGAGCACTGACCGACCTGTTGCGCGATCCCACAGACGCCAGCACGCCATCGCTGCTCTACGGCGACGAATGCATGTTCAAGAGCCTCGACGCCCAGATTCCGACATTCGCGCACGGGCCGTTCCCGATCCAGCACACCGGCAACAACGGTGACCTCCCGTCCACGACGCTCTACATCACGACGACGCTGCTCAACGGCGAGACCAGCAGGTTCACCGACTCCTTCGGGACTCAGGTCCAGGATGTCGACCGCCGCGGCGTCTTCACCTTCACCGAGCAGAACCTCACGGATGACGATGCCGCGTCTGCGCTGGCGTTGGCGGCCCGCAGCAGCGCCTCGTTCCCCGCCGCATTCGAACCCTCCTTCATCCCCTTTACCGAAGGAACCGCCAAGACGGGAGCCGTGCCCGCTCGACCGCCGATGGCACGCTTCACCAACTTCACGCGGCCGCACTGGGTTGCCGACGGCGGGATGCTGGACAACCGGCCCATTGACGTTCTGCTGCAACGAATCTTCGACCGTCCCGCCCAACGACCAGTCCGCCGGGTCCTCTTGTTCGTCGTGCCATCTTCGGGACCGACTCCGACCCTGGAAGAAGCTCCGAAAGACGAACTCAACGAACCACTCGGGCTCGTTGACGCGCTCCTCAAGGATCTCACCGCGATGACCTCGCAGTCGATCTCAGCCGACCTGCGCGCCATCCGCACCCACCAAGATCGCATGCACGCGCGCGTCAACACGAGACTGCATCTCGCACAGCTCGCCATCAATCTGGGGGCCGATACGCCGTTGCTGACACCGCAGCTGCTGATGGACTACACGCTGCAAGAAGCCACCCGACATGCGCAGACCATCACCGCCGCCCTGCTTCGACAACTCAGCACATGGCCCGCGGCGAACGGCTCACCGCAGAGTATCCCCAAGAACTGGGAGGCCAATCTGAAGATCGGCGGCGACGCTGAAAGCCTCTGCCGCACAACGATCACCGAATTCATCAAGACCCGCTGGTTGTCCCCTGGCGGATCGCTACCGACGAGCACAGCCGACCTCACACGGTACGGCCGACCGGCCATCGACCTCGTCAAAGCGTGCGCGATCGTCATCGTCCGGGCCGCCTACCAGCTCGCGACGTCGCCAGCCGAAATGGCCGCCGTGGCGGCAATCGCCAACGGCATATCCGATGCGTGCGCACCACCCGAACCGTTCGACCTCGACAAGCTCATCAACACGGTCTGTACCAACGCGCAGACTCGAAACGGATCGCTGCAAGCTGCCGCCACCCAACTCGCCGGCGACTACCTCGAACACTTCCGAGTCGACGACGATCCCTGGGGCACGCTGGGCACTGCCATTGTCGACGGTTACAAAACACTGACCGCCATTGCCAACCGAACAGCGACGCCCGCCCCGGCAGTAGATGGCGTGCGCGCGCCCGACGCGCGGCAAGTCGACCAGCTGACGACCTACCTCGAATACCTTGCGCCAGGCACCAACCCTGCGACCGTGGCAACCAAGCTGTTCAACCTCGCCGCCACCCAGCGAGCGATGCTCCCCGCCGACGCAGACGTCGAACAATCGCTCGAACTGATACAGGTCAGCGCCGACACCCGCTGCCAGCTCGCACCGAATCATCAGACTGCCGCCCAGAAACTCACCGGCATGCAGTTCCACCACTTCGGCGCCTTCTACAAACGGTCATGGCGAGCCAACGACTGGATGTGGGGTCGACTCGACGGAGCAGGATGGCTCGTCCACGCCTTGCTGGACCCACGACGAGTGCAGCGGATCGTCCAAACACACAAAGCCGAATGGCCGGCCGGCCCGGACTGCAGAGCCCAGTGGTTCGCGAGCAGGCTCAGTACGATTGGGGCACAGGATAATCCGAGTCCCACTCCCCCGCCGGCCGCGGTACTCACAGAACTCCGATTCCTTGACCAGCCAGAAATGCCGCTACCGTCCAGCCTTCCCAACACATCACTGTGGCTGGCGCAGGCGTGGCAGAAGCGCGTCCTCGACGAGGAATTGGACGCGCTGGCCAATGCGGTGCTCAACCCACAACCGCCGAAACCCGCGGACTGGAGCCCCACAACCACTCACGACTGGGCCGAAAAAGTACTGGCCAAACCCTCCGGACCCGCCAAATACGCTCTCCTGGCAGAGAATCCCGTCGCCCGCGAGACCCTCGCCACCGACAGGAGCTCGCCACTCATGTCGCGCACCATCACCAAAACCGTTGCCACCGCGACCGCGGCGGTCGGCTGCGTCCAGCAGCTGCCCGGCGTCCTCAAGCCGCCCCTGAACACGGCCCGGACCATGGCACTGGGTGCATATCGTGTCGTGTGGTCGACCAAAGGCAATGCGGGACCGGTCATCATGGCCGGCGCCGTGCTGCTCATTCTCGGCATCGCGGCTGCGATGCAATCCTCAACCGGGCTCGGACTGTTCGGTCTCGGCGCGAGCGGGACCGGCGCCTATCTCATCACACTGGGCACCTGGCAACGCTCCAGCAAGCTGCCGCTTGCCTTGCTCTCGACAACGCTCGTGATCCTGATCGCGGCTCTGACCGTACCCACAGTCCGGTCAGCTTTGTTCGGCACCCGCGAGCACAGCGGTTTCGTTGGCGCCCATGCCTACTGGATCGGCGCCCAGTGGTGGTACCCCCTCATCGCCGTCGGGGCGCTCGCGTTGGCGGTCAGCGCCGTCGGTGCCGGCATCGAACATGCGAGGCACAGCCACAAACGATGAACAGCGAAGTCTCGACCTGGGACCAGCGCGACATGACAAGAACGGAGCAGACCGATGTCACTACCGTACGGGCCCGGGGCCCACGGAACAGAAATCGAATACTGGCAAGCATGGTTCCAGCGTGAGTATCGCGCGTATGCACCGATCAAGGACCGGGTCTACGGTGACAGCGATGTCGCCGCGGTCACCGAAATGCAACGGCGCCTAGGATTGCCGCAGACCGGCATCTTCGACGACACGACCGCGCAGGCCGTCCACTACGTTCCGCCGCCACCGAATCTGCGCCCGATCATGTTCACGGTCGAGGGCCATCTGTCGGACATGTTCAGGGGGCCGGTGGCAGACACGGCGACAGCCCTTGAATCCCAGGGCATTTGCCGTCACCAGCCCATCGGCTACAACAACGGCGCGCTCCCGTTCGACAACGACAGCGGTGTCAACGAACTCGCCCGGCTGCTCAGCGCCACCCAGATGGACAACGGCGTGCCGTTCCCGCAGGGCACACCCTGGTCGCTCGGCGTCTACTCCCAGGGCGCGATCGTAGGATCGTACTTCTACTTCCGGTACCTGCAACCCGGTCAGCCGCTGGCCTGGCGTACCCCGGATCTCAAAGGTGTGCTGGCGTATGCCAACCCGTGTCGGCAGACCGATTCCATCGCGCCGTGGGCCAGACCAGGGGTGACAGCGACCGGTACCCACGGCCTGGACCCGCTTCAGCGGTTCGGGTTGCCCGGTTTCCCCGCCAAGCCCGACAACTGGATGGACGTCTACCGCGAAGGCGACATCTTCGCCGAGAACAAGGACGACCAGGCAAGTGCGGTGAAAGCAGCCGTCTACGAAGCGGTGATGAACGACTGGATCAGCAACCCGTTCTCCCTCGCCGGGCAGATCGCTTTCACGCTCCACGCGCCCTTCGACGAGGTGTTCGCGGTGATCAAGGCGATGATCAGCGGCGCTGTGTTCCTGGCCAGCAACCCGAACCCGCACTACGCGCCGTTCGAACTCGAAGGGGGCAAGCAGTGGATGCGGGAACGACTCATCAGTGGATCAGTACCGACGCCGGTAGTCGTCTGAATCCCCTAGTCCACGCGGACTTGGATCACTGCGTGCCCGCCGCTGGTCCGCCAGCGCTGTCCAGTGGCATCGAGTTCTGCGACTTGTTCGGATGAGAGGCCGACGACAACTTCCGATTTCAGCGTCCGCAGTGCGGTGACCTGAGACGGAAAGTAGGCCACGGTTTCGTCGAACGGTGTCGTGGCGGGCCAGTACCGGTCTCCGACGAGGCGCCGGTAGTTGAGGTCGCCTTTCATCACCGTCATTGTGGCCGTGGCGAATTCGGCTGCGAGATCGTCGGGCATGTCGTGGAACGCCAGCGGCGCACAGAAGAACTCATGCGTGCGTACCTTGAGCCGGCCGCTGCGCACGGCCTCCCAGAGTCGGTCGCCGATGCTGCCAATCTGTGGACGTGGGTCGGCCTTCAAGCGTTGGACGACCGACAGCACGTCGGCCATGGTCGCATCCGACACGTAGTACGGGTGCGGCTTGACGTACAGCACGATCTCGGCCGCAACACGTTGAGTGAGCAGATTGTCGGCCAGCACGAGATCCGACAGCAGCTCGCGTCCTGCGTTGTCTGCCACGACGCAGACGAGCGGATTGTCCTGTGCTCTGAGGGCTGACCACAGCAACGCGCTGTCGTCGACGAGGATGCCCTCCGACCGCGCTTCTGCGGCGGCGGCGGTCAGTTGGAGTTGGAAGCTGAGGTCGGCGCGGTTGCCCCATAGTGCGGCTACCAGCAGTGCCTCGTGCTGCTGGTCCCCCGCGTCCGCCAAGTCGGCGAGCGCACTCAGCTCTTCATCGACTGCTGGTCCCACCAACTCGGCGCTCTTGACCGCGGCGAACGGGTCGACTCCGTGCCAGACGTCCGCCCCGAAGTAGCCGAGGGCCTCGAGCAATCGGCGGTAAAAGTAGCTTTCGCTCCACAGGAACGGCACGTCACCCCACGGTCGTCCGTAGAGGCCTTCTCCCCAAGCCAGCCAATCGGCACGGTCATGAGCCGTCTCGGGCAACGGCTCGAGGACTCCAGTGGTGCTTTCGGCGAGAAGCTGTTGCAGCATCGCCTCCTCAGCGGAGGTGTACGGCGTTGTGTCCAGTACCTGCCGAATCAGCTTTGGGTGCCGCTCGTGGAACACACCCCACTCGTAGGAGCCGGGGACCGCTGCGGTGATCGTGGGCGGAGCAGTGCTGTCTGCATGGCTTGGCACCATCAAACCCGCGGAGGTCCGCTACTCCGCTAGGCGGAAGTACGGATCAACCGTGCCGCTTTGCTTGACGACCATCGGATTTCCGCGGCGATCCTTGGCAGTCGGGACTTCCAAACGCACCCAACCCTCGGCGACGTCGTATTCGACCACGTTGGTTCTCTCGACGCCATTGAAGCGAATACCCACGCCTCGGAGGAGCGCCTCTTCGCTATAGAAGGGGCTACGCGGATCGATGGAGAGGTGATTCGGCGGTACGTCGGTGTTCTGATCCTCGGACATGCTGGCCTTCTCTGGATGTTGCGTTGGGTTCTTGGATTTAACTCTCCAAGAACGTACGCGACCCTCTGATCGCGAGTTCCGCGTAGGTCCTGGCGGCCGACTATTGCGTGGAAGACGCCTCCCTCGGTTGGCTGGGTGCGCAACCGCATGTTGAACTCGGCCGGAGTCACAGCGGTCGCCCACGCATGCGGTGATGTCGCCTCAAGCCTCGATCTAAACCTATTGGCGGCGTTGGCAATTGCGTACCGATATCCCCTCAGATTCCTCATCCACCTCGTGAGTCACACCCGTACCCAGGACAGCGCCGAGGACGGCTTTCGCCTACGCCGATATCGATCTCAGCACTCCGGAGGTCGGCCTACCATCGGAATTTATGGGCCGGGTGAAGGCAACCCCCACCAGAAGCGCACCGAGTTGACCACCGACGTCACACAGCGCGCCAACTACTCGTTGCAGCAGACGTCCTTCACCACACGCGGGCCGGATCAAATCACGTGAACAAAGGAGGGATGGGCTGATGAAAACCGCACTAGTGATCGCCGCCGCGATCGCGCTCAGCCCCATCGGCGTAGCCCACGCCACGCCAGGACAATGCATGAACACGCCATGGGGCGGATTCTGCGACGGGCAATCCGACAGCAACGGCATCTTCAACCATTGCGAAGGTGCACTGGGATTCAGCAACTGCTACTACGTCCGTGCCGTACCCACGGATGTAGACCCACGCGGGTGGGTACCGCTGAACTGACGCCTCGCTGCCTTGCGGCAGTTGCCGCCGGCCGCGTTCAGCTCGGTATCAGCCGGAGTTGGCGCGCCTTCTCCAGAATGATCCGGGCGCGGTTCAACCGAGGTAAGTCGCTGCCGTCCTTGGGTTTTCCACCGCGGGCGTTGAACTGCTCGACGAACTCACGCGCCCAGCCGATATCAGAATCGGACGGGCTCAGCCCGGTGTTGATGGTCTCGGCGTCGGACGAACGCAGCGCGAGCTTGCCCGTCATCCCCATCTGCCGAGTGAGCGCCACGCCCTCGGCCAGCTGATCGGGATCGCGGGTCGGCCCGTCGATCGGACCCGGGATGTGCGCCGCGCGGGATGCAACGACCAGCTGGGACCGGCTGTAGGCCAGCGCCAACGGGTCCTGCTCCACCCCGATGTCCAGCGTGTAGTCGTTGACGCCGAACGCGATGCGAAAGCACGGCCGCGCCGCGGCGATGTCATGCACCCGCGCCAGCCCGCGTGCGGTTTCGATCAGTGCAATCACCGGTGACTCGCCGCCGAGCCGATTCGCGGTGTCCCACATGTGATTCCCGCCCTCCGTCTTGGCCAGGACGACGCCCTTCATCCCGCTGCACTCGGCCAGGGCACGACAGTCGGCCGACCAGAAATCACTGGACGCATCGTTGACCCGGACCCACGCGCGGGCCCCCGAGTTGAGGAATTCGATGACCCGGTCCCGAGCCGCCTCCTTCTCATCGGGAGCGACAGCGTCTTCGAGATCCAGAATCACCTCGTCGGAGTTCGTGGTCGCCAGCAGCGCCCCGAGATCAGGCTCGCGAGACGGATTGACCAGGAGCCAGGAGCGCGAAACCTTCGAGTTCACGGTCATGGCGTCAGGCTAGACGCTTTGAGGGCGACTCACCCGGCGGAACAGTTAGTCGCGCCGCCGCCCCACACGCAGTAGCCAGTCGGGCCACGCCAACCCGTGGATGATCCTTTGCGTCCGAAAGTACTGGCGCGGAAGCGATGCCGTGTTGTAGGGCAGGCCGTACTTCTCGCACAGTTCACGGACCCGGACACTCACTTCAGGCAACCGGTTGCTCGGCAGATCAGGGAACAGGTGATGCTCGATCTGGTAGCACAGGTGCCCACCCGAAATCGCCAGCAGCGGGCTTGCGTTGAAGTTCGCCGTCCCCAGAATTTGTCGCAGATACCATTCGCCGCGAGTTTCGTCCTTGACCACAGCGGGGTCGAACGTCTCGGCCCCGTCGGGAATGTGCCCGCAAATGATGTTCACGTACACCCACAGATTCCGGAGCACATTCGCGCTGGCATTGGCCGCCAGCGTGCGACGCCACCGGCGCAGGCTCAGCGCAGGGAAGAACACATAGTCCTTACCCAACTGGCGGGCGCCCTTGGCGAGAAACTTCCGCTTCTCCACCGCGACCGCGTCTGGCGTCTCGCCCCGAAGCCGCTCCGAGTGCAGGCCGTGCAGGGCGATACCCCATTCGAACATCGCTGCCAGCACCAGGTTCCGCAGCGGAGTCAACAGATAAGCCCACCGCCACGGCTGGTCGGTCGTCACTCGTAGCAGGCGGTAACCGATGTCCTCGTCCATGCCGAGCACGTTGCTGTAGACGTGATGCCGATAGTTGTGCGAGTACCGCCACTGCGCGGAATGCCCGACCATGTCCCACTCCCAGGTATTGGAGTGGATTTCGGGGTCGTTCATCCAATCCCACTGGCCATGGGAGATGTTGTGGCCGAGCTCCATGTTCTCGATGGACTTCGCGTACGCCAGCGCGCACGTGCCGGCCACCCAGCCAACCTTGGACCGGCTACCGGCGATCATCAGCCGCGCCGCGACATCGAGCACCCGCTGAAAGTGGATCACCCGCCGGATATAGGCCGCGTCCTTCGTCCCGAGCGACTCCTCGACGTCTCGGCGGATCACGTCGAGTTCGTAGCCGATCTCTTCGACGTCCTCACTGCTGAGGTGCATGTAGGCAGAGACATCGGCGATCGCCATCAAGGTTTCCTCGGGTGGGTGCGGCAGTAAGACGGCGCCATCCAAGCCACCGCGAGGCCTTTGACCTGTACAAACTTTGTCGGCCTCCTGGGAAAATATTCAAAAAATGATACAGACCGTCTGAGACGTCTGATGGAACGGGTGAGTGCGGCACCAAAAAGGCCCGTGACCAGCACCAATGCCAAAATTCAGACCCGTAAACTGGACCGACGCTTATCCTCAGACACGGTCGCCGAACTGGTCGCCGCGTATCAATCAGGTGTCTCAACCAACCAACTCTGCGAGCAGTACAGCATCTCGAAGGGTGGCGTCCTCAAGCTGCTAGCCGACCATGGTGTCGCTATGCGCCAGCAGCCCATGACTGATGCCGAGATCAACCAAGCCGTCCATCTCTACGTTCGTGAGTAGCGCTCAATTCGCGCCATCGCTACCCAACTCGGCAAGAGCAAGGGCAGTGTCTGGAAGGCCCTCCATGAACGAAACGTGTCTATGCGGCCGGCTCATTAGTCCGTTTGGAGCACCCATGCGACCGGGAATTGCATGCGACCGCCCGGAGAAAGGGTCACAGAGGTCACTTTTGTACGGCGCCGGACCAAAATCGGTTGTTGCGATCGCGAGGACTGATTAGCGTGAGTCACCGTGCCAAATAGGGAACAGAGGCGCACAGCCCAGCGTCAACGACGCGCCGCGCGCACTAGTAAGGAGCGACGCATGACGCAGGGTTCACCAATGCCGGCTGCCGACCCACCTAGCTTTCTCAGCTACAGGGCGTTCAGAGCAGTAGGAAATTACTCTGCATCCGAGGGCCTCTCGAACTCAGAGTTCGCGCACCTTGACGAATTGATGGCGCTCATCGAGCAAGCACTTCGCGCCGCACATGACCCCAATCCTGAGCACTGGTTTCCGAACAACATCGCCGCACTGACACTGCTGGCACGCGCCTACCAAGGACTACAGGCGGCAGCCAACCTCTGCGCATTGGGTTACTACGTCGAAGCGACCGGACTGATCCGAACTGTGTATGAATGCGCGGGGCTCGCACGGTCGCTAGCAAAAAGTGTCGACCGAGCGGAGGAATGGGTCTTTGCTGAGTCTTGGGTAAGAGACAAATTCTCACGCGACTTTGCGCGAACCATGTCATCTCCCGAGTTCACCCAAGAAGTTAACGAATGGGCCGGCGCAGATAAAGACTCCTTCGCCCACGACAGGTTCTACGACTTCGTCAGCCAGTACTCGCATCCTCTGGCGAAAAGCACACTACAGTTCCTCTTCAGCTATGGCGACGAGAACGAACCCGGACTTTACCCAGTGGTAGAGGAGACATGGTTTAAGGATTGCGCTCGCCTGATTACCACCGAAGCAGTGTTTGTAGCCTTTGCTCTTCGAAACGCGGCAGCCAGCCCGGCAGCCTTCCCAACCCAATGGCATCAACAACTCGCTGCGGTAGCGCGCAAGGTTTCGGGGCTTCCGCTTGCTCACCTGGACAGAGACTGGGAAGAACACGAAGAACTCCATCGGGCGATCCGCAACGAGATGCGCCACGTAGACGAGCTTGACGAGGCACTGGACGCAGACCCGGCGAGTATGCGGAACGCGCTTCGGCGTCTCGACAGCGAGCCCAAGACAAACGGTTAACCGTGGCCGCGGGCGAATCAATTCAGCGATGGCAGCGCATGCTCGCCGACATGGAACAGCTAAGCACGATGCCTAGTGGCCAACGCATGCGACAACAGCTTGAGTCCCCGCAAGTACGGGCGAACGTCCGGCCCGGCGCTCCCCTGCACCAACTGTTCTACAGACTCATCACTCAAGCTATAACAACTCCGTTCCTCCAGCTGTGGTCAACAGATCAACCGCGCGATCCCTTGCTGTTGGCGGCACTACAACCCGTGGCGGATGCTGTCAATGCCCTGAGCCCAGACCTGGAGTTATTGCCGCAGTGGGAGGGCATCACGGTTGTCGTCCAAGCCGCCCGCCACATGCTTGACACCGAACCAATGGGGGAACCGACGGTCGATGAAGTAATCAGCGACATCTTGTCGTCCCTAAGGACGACACTGCTGATTTCGTGCATAGGTCAGCAAGGTGCAACACGACTGGTCGCCGAAGAACTGGTTCGGCATGTCGATAGCTTCATCAAGCAGACAACTGCTCCACTCCGGTACTACGACATACCGACTAAGACGTTTGTCGATAAAGAATCGCCTACCACGCTTAGCCTCGCGGGATTCAAATACCATGCCAATCGAGATAATCCACTAGTTGACCCTGACGTCAAATCGATTCCAGAGTTTCCCCCCCGCGGTCGCCAAGCAGTTTTCCGCCCAATCGATTATCAGTTTCTTTACAGACTGGGATGAACACTACAGGCATCAGCTGGCAGCGGCCCATGATTGCAACCCTGGCGATTTTCAGATCAACTATTTCGGCGACCTGAAGAGCATGCGGCATGACTATGTACACAATCGAGGAATTTGCAAGACATCCGCACGCAATCAGCAACTCAGCTGGTTCTCAAAGCGAGACTTGATGATTCCTACACCGCAGAACATTGTAGAACTCATTACCAAATTTCCCACTGATGAACTGCGACAGAAGCCGAGTCCCCGCGACAGGAGTACCAGCCGTCTTAGTTTCGGTGCAAGCGAATCAGCAATTCGCGAATTCGAAAGCCTCGCAGGACAGATGGACCGAGCTCCGAGCGATGCACTTGAATCAGCACTATCGGAGTGGATCACGCGCAACCGCTGAACCGAGTTACCCGGTTCATGTAAGACGCGCCAGCTATCTGCCAAGTCGGGGCTGACAGGATTTGAGCCTGCGACCACTTGACCCCCAGGAAGCAGCGGTAGCACGTATCCGCAGGTCGTCGGCGGTTTCTCCGCTAAATGCGCACGGCGTGACGCTCACCGACGCGCAGGTCGTTCAGCATCGCGTACGACGTGTGGTCCCACGGTGGTCCCACGAATTGTCATGTGTTGTCCATGGAGCTCCGGGCCAAGAAGGACTCGCCCCATTCCATCGCCTTGCCACGGCAACGCGATCTCGACCATCCACGAGGCAATGCCCGCGAACATAGAGTCAACGGAATTTCGCAGCGACGGCCGTCATTTCGAACAACGGTCGAGAGCTCAAATCCCAGCGAGTTGATGAAACCGCGCCTGTCGCCGCATTGTCGGTAGCGGATGTAAAACTGTAAGTCTGTGAAATGAGGTGCACCCATGGCGAGTCCGACGCAGCTAGCTGCACAGATTCGCTTTGCCCTTGAGACGCTGGCCGAGACGAACGACCACCATGCATTCGAGCGCATCTGCGCAGGATTAGCCCGGCGTCGGATCGTGAGCAACCTACTGCCTGCAACAGGGCCGGTGAGCGCCGGTGGCGACCAAGGACGAGACGCTGAGTCGCACTGGACGGATCTGCCCAACGAAGGGACGACATCGTGGTTTTCGCTGTTGGCATCAACCGAGCCTGTCGCGCTCGCATGCACAATCCAGAAGAGCGACGTGGTCGCCAAGATCCGTCGCGATCTTTCCGCCATCGCCGAGTCCGGCGGTGAGATACGCCGCGTTATCTACTTCACCATCACTGCTGTTCCCGTCGCACATCGCCACCAGCTACAGAGCTACGCACGCGACACCCACGGCATCGAACTCGACATCTGGGACGCACAAGGGATTGCCCAACACCTCGCCGATCACGACCTGTTCTACCTAGCCGTCGACCATCTGCACCTTCCCACCGAACTGGCCCCCGAGCCGCCCATCACCGAACCAGACAGACCGCAGTGGTACCTCGACGAGCTGTCCGAATGGCGTGGCCGAACCAGATTCACAGGATTCACTGGTGAAGTCGTCGCGCTGCGCGAGCCGCTGCGCTATGCCTCCACACACGTCGAAACCCATGCCGACGTCGCGGACTGGCTCAGCATCGCCTACCAGCTTCGAGGCGCCATCAGCGATAGCGAAACGCAGAGGCGCCTCGACTACGAGATCATCCACGCGACTGTGTACGGACACGACACGCTCAAACCAGCTGACGCGGTCGCGGTCGATTACTTCACCGGCCTGCTCGGTACCACCCCGAAGCCGGCAGTGCTGATGGAAGCAATCCTTCTGCTACGCCTGATTAGCGCCATGCACGGCCGCCGCGCCACCGACCTGCAGCTCGAGACCATCCAGGACTGGCACGACCAGTTGGCCCGCCACATCAACGCGATGCTTACCGTGGCTGCCGGCCCCAAGCAGCACGCTCAACTGCTAGTGGCCCAAGCGTTCCTCGCGCACAGCCCCGCGCCGCACAACATCACCGTGGACCCAGCGACGCAGCCAACGATGACCGACCTCATCGAGCGCGTACGGGACACCGCCGCGACGGGACCGTTTCCTGTTGCTGTCCCCGAAAACGGCGAGCTGGTCGATCTGGGGCTGGGGATGTCGGCGCTCAAGCAACTGACCGACCTGCTTCCGACAAACCCGCTTGTCCCCATACATTTTCTAACGACCAGCTTCGACCTGCACGCGCCAATCCTGCGCAAACACCCCGACTACATCCAGGTGCGCGACGCGCTCGATGCTGCGACCGGACGCGTAGAAGGACAAGCAGCCCAAGGTGATCGGGCCCAGGCGCGCGCGGTCGCGCTGCTCAGAGCAGGCGACACGCGAGCAGCACTCAGCGAAATTCACGAGGCAAAAATCAATTGGCTCACCGGAGACACATCGATGGGAGCCGCGCTGATGATGCTGCTGGCATCGAAAACGTACTACGACCTCAAACTGCCGTTGGCCGCCAAGCAATACGCACTCGCCGCAGCCACATTGGCTAAGCAGTCCGGTGACGCTGCCCTTGAAGTCATCATGGCGCGCGGAATCATGGTCGCAGCGACGTGCGATCACATGGCGGGCCAATGGCTTTCGGCAACATGCTGTTTCCGCGTAGGGATCTGGGCGCAAGCCCAGTACGCGGATGATCCATGGAGTCTGAGCCGTTACCCCTACTTCCAGAACATGCTGATCGATCAGGCGTTCATTCTGCGCACGGCCGCCGCGATCCGACCAGCTGCGATGGAGATCCTGCGCCCGGTCGTGGAGTCCACGCACGTGGACCAATTCGTCGATCCAATGATCGCCAGTGCAACGCAACTCCCTACGCCGACCGAGGCCGACGTTGACGAGGCCGCTCGACGAAGCGGAATGGGTCGGCCGTTCTCGGACGCTGGTCCTACACGGATTTACGAATGGGTTGCGCTGAATAATCATTGGCGCATCCACGTGAAGAACGAGCGCTACGCCGTGCTGGCCGCTGAGCGATTCATCGCCGCCGCGCAGATTCTTCTCGCCGACGAACAGACCGCACGCGAGCTACTCATTCTTCCGGGACCCATCACCGTCGACATCGAGGTCGGCGAAAACGCCGACACCGACATCCAAGACGGCTTCGCCGATCTTACCGACAACGAGCCCGGGGGCTTCGCTGTCACACTGACTCCCCTGCACGCCCTGACGCCCGAGCGGGCTGAGCTAGAGACCGCTACCGCGCTGTTGCGTGTGCTCTTCACTCAATCCGTGCTTCCCAGAGACTCTTTCACCGCAATCATTGATAGGTCCTTCCAGCGCGGACTGTGGCACCAACTCAGTGCCGTGCGCCCCTATGACGAACTGGCCGACATTTACCCATCAGAGATGTATCAACAGTGCTCCGCTGCCTCATTCGCGGCGGTCGGCGACCGCGACAAAGACGTGGATATGGACGCAATCATGGCTGCAGACCCCTGGGTATCGACTCGATACCACCATGCCAACGCCCTCCAAGCGATCGAAGACGCCTACACCAACCTGCGCCCGCCCGTGCGCATTACCCTAACGCGGCTTGGCGACGATGCATCGTTCCAACAGCTCGTTTCCGTGCTCAGATCCGAGGGCTGGAAAGACTGGCACCTGCTCACCGCCATCGCCAACATCGTCGTCAACGACCGCGCCCGCCGCCTCGGACTCAACATGTCCCGCGACATGAATCAAGCGGAACGCGAACGATTCTGGGACCTGATGACCGCCGAGGAAACCACCACCACCGACCAACAACTGGACCCCGAACAGTTCACCGCCGAAAATCTCCGATTTCACCTCTTCGTCGCGGCAGCGGCCGCTCTCCACCGGTTCGAATTAGAACTGCACCTGGCCAACATCGACCCAGACGACCTCTTCCGCATACTGGGCGCCAGATTCAACTACTGGACCGACGACGTCGCACACGATCCGCTATTCGACCAATGACGCGACCAACTCGGCCAAGGCCTGCACAGCGCGATGCACCCAGATCACCGCCTTCCCGACGCTGGTCCCGCTAGCTTCGCGAATCGGCCGCGTAACGAGCCTCAGAACTTCTAGTTGCCATGACCAGCGATTGCTCGATATGCCCACCAGTTCTGACCCCGAGAAAGCTGTGATTGCGCGATTTGGCTTCATCCGATGAAACAGCTTGGGGCGGTTTCTAACTCAGCTATCGCCAAATGCGGATCACCAGCGCTCTCCCCCGTCGGGGACTCGGCGCTGATTGGGTATCACGTCATGGTGGACGGCCGGTGCCGCGAGCCTACTGTGGGCCCAGCTTCCACCGGGCAGGCTGAGCCCTGGCTTTACTGAGGTCAACGTAATCCAGTTCTACGGCCCGGGGGGACCACCGGGGAAGAACGTAGCGATGAAGTGACCCTGCTCGTCTGTGTCCCGTTCGATCCAGGACGTGCCCGAATCATTTCTGTAGTTCTGAATCGCGGCTTCGGCTGTACCTTCGGCTTGGTAGGTCCCTTGCAGCTCGAATGTGGTCCGCCTGGATCGGCGGTGAGCTGACCGACGACAACGTGTGGGTCCATCAGCGGCGGCGCGAGGTCGCCTCGCTGGACGCCATAATCGGCCGGCTGCAGGCCCCCGACGCCGCCGGTGAGTACGTGGCCGGGATCGGGGGCGCCGGCACCGCGAACCGTGGCCCGACCTTGCGGGTCAGCACCCGGGGCAGTCACGAATCGGTACTGCATAAAGCCGACCCCGGCACGCCGCGACATTGAAAAGGCCATCGCCCATCTGCGCAAAACCGGAGCAGACATCAACGTCTCGACCGTGGCCCGCCGCGCCAACGTCACCCGCAAGACCGTCCACAAACACGCCGACCTGATGGCTGTCATCGACCAATACCGCAACCACTCCCCCGGCATCGATCAGGCATCGACATCGGCCACCACCGGGCGCGGGGGCAGCATCGTGGCCGCACTGCGCCGTAAGATCGCTACCCAGGCCAGCGAGATCAACGAGCTCAAAACCGCCGTGGCACAACACCAAGCCACCATCGAGCTGCTCTACGGTCAACTCGAAGACCGCCACTACGGCGCCCTAGATGGTGTGCGTCAGAGGTGTTGACGGCGACGCGGTCAGCAGCCGGGCCCGTTTGCGGCACGGTGACATCCGGTTGTCGGCTAGGGTTCGGGGATGCATCGGGGGATGTGGAGCGAAGGACCTCTGCTGGCTTTCGATCTTGAAACTACTGGTCGTGATCCTCACGAAGACCTCATCGTGACGGCCTCAATTGTGACCATCACTCCGCAAGCCAGTGGCCCACCTGTGGTGGATTGCCTTCGGTGGTTAGCGGATCCGGGTGTGGATATACCGGCGGATGCGACCGCAGTCCATGGAATAAGTACCGCGACTGCCCGCGCGCAGGGCCGTCCTGCTCCGGTGGTGACCGCTGAAGTGGCCGCCGCGCTCGGCAGGTTGTGGCTTCCCGAGGTGCCCTTGTGTATCTACAACGCTCCCTACGATCTGACCCTGCTGGACGCCGAACTGCAGCGCCATCTCAACCGACGGCTGGCTTTGAGCGGCCCGGTGATCGATCCCCTAGGCATCGACAGGACCATGCAGCCGCACCGGCCTGGGCCGAGGCGGCTACCCAACGTGTGTGAGTACTACAAGGTCAAGCTCGACCAGTTTCACCAGAGCGATCAAGACGCGATCGCCGGAGCGCGGCTGGCTTGGAAGCTCGCTCGCTGCTACCCCGACCTGGCGCAGATGAGCTTGGCTGAGTTGAATCGTCAACAGGCCCAATGGCACACCGAACGGGAACACAAGTTTGCTGCGCAACTCGATATCCGCGCTGAGCGCCAGGCCGCCGAGGGTAAGCAGGGGTTGGCGTCGGCCACCCGGGAACGGGCCGCGTCGGTGCGGGCGGCGGCCCACACATGGCCGTTGGAGGGCAGACGCGCAGGCTCTGGCGCCACCGGTGGTGCCCGACAACAGCCGGTGGCGCGTCCTGCGCGTGCGGGTGGTCCGCGCATGTCACACGCATCCTGGTCCAGCGACGACGAATTGAGCCTGCGGACCCAATGGCTGGCGTGTGAGCCGACGCGGGACGCTGCGGCAGTCGTCGACGAACTCGCCGAACGTTTTGGGCGTTCAGCCGGGGCGATCCGGTCCCGGCTGGTCAAGTTGCACTGTCACTTCCGGCGTCCCGGAATGGCTTGCACCGCGCAGGAGGCCGACGAGCTGAAGATCTTGATCGCAGCCGAATACCGCACTGCTGCACAGGATTTGCAGTGACGTCGTTGTACCAGGCGCAACTCTGTAGGGACGTATTGCGGTTCGAGGCGGCTGGCCTTCCCGCGAGGCAGTGCTGGTGGCCACTGCCCGGGGGCCCGGTGAGCAAGCAAGCCATCCTTAAGCTATGTCCGCCCCCGGCGGATGGAAAGGTCGATCCTTGTACATCGAACGTGTGAGTCTGACAAACTTCCGCTGTTTTGGCGGCCAGCCCACAGCAGTCGATCTCGATCCCTCGATGACCGCCTTGATTGGTGGCAACGGTGCGGGCAAGACCGCACTGTGCCACGCGTTGACGCGGATGTTCGGCGTCGCCCAAGACCAGCGGCAGGTGCGGATCACCGATTTTCACGTACCGGCCGATGAAGCGAAACCACCCCCGACGACACGGTCACTGACTGTTGACGTGATCCTGGCCTTTCCCGAACTTGATGATGTCGACGAGACTGATCCCGATGCAGTCGCTGCCCGCGACAGTGTGCCCGAGTTCTTCCGGCAGATGACGGCCACCGTAGACGGCAAATTGAAATGCCGAATGGTGCTGCACTCCACGTGGACTGACGACGCCGCTGCGCAGCGGCGACCGCGGCCGCGTCCAGGTTGTCTACCTGCCACCCACGCGCGACGGTGTGCGTCAGGTGGCTAGTTTCCTGCGGGGCCGACTGTGGCGGGCCGGTCGCTGGTCTGCAGAACTCAATGACCATGTCAGCGGTGCCGCGGCCGAACTGCTGGAGAAGTTTCAATCCGAGCCGGTGGTCGACGCTGTGGTGTCGGCGCTGACGCAGCGATGGGGTCAACTGCACACCGAATCGGTACACGCAGTGCCGTCATTGCATCCAACCCAGACCGACACGCGTGACTTGTTCCGCCACGCCGAGTTGATGTTTGGGCCCACCCGAGACGGCCGCCAGAATCCGGCCACCGTGCTCAGCGATGGTCAGCGATCGCTGCTGCACCTCGCGCTGACCGCGGCCACCCTCGATATCGAGACCGAAGTGGCCGCAGGCGCCCGCGCGGCACAGTTTGAATTGTCCGCGTCGAGCCTGCCGACGCTGACGGTCATCGTGGTCGAGGAGCCCGAGAATCATCTGGCGCCGTTCTTTCTGTCCAGGGTTGTCAGTCAACTCATGGAGTTATCGGCAGGGTCGCGGGTGCAGGCTGTGATGTCGAGCCACTCCGCCAGCGCGTTAGCACGGGTGGAACCGCAGCAGGTCCGATACCTGCGCCTCGATGAAGCGGGGTGCAGCAAAATCAGGCTCATCGACCTGCCGGACGACCAGACCGAAGCCGCCAAGTACATCCGGGAGGCGGTACGCGCTCATCCCGAACTGTATTTCGCCAGATATGTCGTGTTGTGCGAAGGCGACTCCGAAGAGATCGTCCTGCCGGTGCTGGCCGAAGCTCGAGCTGTACCGATCGACAGATCCTTCGTGGCGATCGTGCCGCTGGGCGGCCGGCACACCAATCACTTCTGGCGTCTGGTCAGCAGCCTGCAGATTCCGCACGCCACGCTGCTCGATCTTGACTGGGGGCGCAACGGAGGCGGCGCGGGGCGGATCCGGACCACCTGCGAACAACTGCAGCTCATCGGCCAAGATCCCTTCGCCGGCATCGACGGCTATACCCAGATCGACGACATCCGCGACGATCTCACCGTCGAAAAACTACAAATGTGGATACCCCATCTGCGCAAGTGGAACGTGTACTTCTCCACGCCCCTGGACCTGGACATGTCGCTGCTCAATCACTACTTCACCAGCTACTCGGTACTGGAGGAGGGGGCACGCGGCCCCGACAAGACCTCCGACCCTGCCCCCGCCGTACTGGGTGGGGATCCCCCGGGCATCGACCACTGGACCACCGAGGAAGCCGTCAAATTGATGCGATGGTATCGGTACCTGTTCACCAACCGATCCAAACCCGCGACACACCTGCGTGCATTGACCGCCGTGGCCGATACCGATCTTGCCAAGCCCCCGGAGGTACTGGAAGCACTCATCAGCAACATCAAGGCAGTCATCGCGCGCCAATGAACTCGGTGACACCTGATGCGTGGAAACCCCACGGGATCGACGACCTCGAACCGGCGGCATGGCAGGCCCTGCGGCACGAGGGCTCTGCCTGCGTGACCGCAGGCCCTGGTGCGGGCAAGACCGAGTTTCTCGCACAGCGCGCCGGCTATCTCCTTCAGGCGGGGTTGTGTGCACAGCCCCAACGCATTCTCGCGATCTCCTTCAAACGCTCCGCTGCAACAAATCTCGGTCACCGGGTCCGCAGCCGTATCCCGCATCACGCCGAACGATTCGTCTCGATGACCTTCGACTCGTTCACCAAGAGCATCCTCGATCAATTCGGCGGTCTGCTGCCGCAACCATGGAAGATGAACGCGCCCTATGAAGTTGATCTCGGCGAGCTCACTGAAGACAACAAGCTGATCGAAAAATTCCTGGAAAGCATCGCTCCCGACGCGCCCCCGCTGCTCGCAGCAGATCTGAGAAAGATTCACCGAAAGTCCTTCCGGGTGAACGCCGTCGGCTCCTATGACCTTCCGTTGCAGTTCCCGGCTCCCCGGACGTCAACCGAATACGCGGTCCAGCAATGGTGGCGGCACAACTATCTCGATCGAGAGCCGCCCCGTGTCGAATTCGTGATGATCAATCGGCTCGCTGAACTGATCGTCCGGTCCAGCCCGGCGCTGCGGCAAGCCCTTCACGTCACCTATCCCATCGTCTTCGTCGACGAGTTTCAGGACACGACCTACGCCCAGTACTCGTTTCTCCGCTCGGTGTTCGGCACGCGCACGGTCGTCACCGCGGTGGGTGACCGCAAGCAGCGGATCATGGGATGGGCGGGTGCCCTTGAGGACGCATTCGAGGAATTCGAGGCGGACTTTACTGCGGAACCATTTCAATTGAAGGCGAACTTCCGTTCGACCGAACCACTGGTGGCGCTCCAACATAGGTTCGCCCAGTTGCTGGATGATTCAGCTGAAATCGCTGTAGCACAGGCTGTTTCAGATATCGATGATCACCCCGCCCAGGTCTGGTCCTTCCCACAAGCCAGCCGTGAGGCACAAACTGTTGCGGCGTTCATCGCCGCAGACGCGGCGGAATCGGGCCGCGAGTACGGGCAGTATGCGCTGCTGGCACGGCAGACGGTCGCCAACTTTGAACCTCTGTTCGCGGCGGCCCTGTCCGAGCATGGGATCGCGCTGCGCAATGACGACGCTCCGTGCGGCCGGCTGCGGCTGCAGGAGCTTCTCAAAGACCCTCTTGCTCAGCTACTTATCGGTGTACTGCGGTTGTGCGCGCTCAATCGCGCCAAGGGCGGCCTACCGCAGACTTGGATGGAGGTGTCCTCGGCGATGGCACGGTTACGATACGGCAACGATGCCGCCGACCATCAGGTGGCCCGTCTCGATGATGCTCTGGCGCAACAGATCCACGTTCTGCGGTCATGGCTGGACGACACTGAATGCCGCCCGGCGGCGGTTCCCTCGCTCTGCGAGCGTCTGACCTTGGCCCTTGAGGACTTAACAGCCGGGCGGCTCGCGAACTTGGGCGGTATCGCAGACGAGTCAGAAGTCACCATCGAAGCGTTCCAGATCCGCTTGACTGAGGTGGCCGAGCGCAGCCAATCATGGTGGGACGCTGTCGAAGCCTACGAATCAGTGAACGCGGTGCCACTGTTGACGATCCACCGAAGCAAAGGCCTCGAATACCACACCGTGTTCTTTCTTGCCCTCGACGATGATCAGTGGTGGCCCCATCCGCGTGAACCCCACATCTCAACCTCCACGTTCTTCGTCGGACTGTCGCGAGCGGCGCAGCGGGTGATCTTCACCCAGTGCGATCACCGCGGCGGCAGTATGAAGATCGCCGATCTCTACGATGTCCTGGACCGTGCTGATGTCCCGACGCACAGGTTCGACTGAGTCAGGTTCTGGAGATCGGAATTCCTGATCTGGTGCTGCACTTCAGTTCAATGGTCAAATAGGAGAAGCTGTTTGGCTTGCCAGGACGACCACGTCGGCGGCAATAGGCCGAGCTTGTCGCCCCGCCCGCACCGAAACCATTACGGACCCCGATAGACCCGCCACCGGAAGCTGGCAGCCCACCCTGATCACCGCGAAGGCACGGACCGGTGCCTCAACCGCCGCCGGCGCTACGCCGGCATCGCCATCATGATGTCGGCCAGCTGGGTCGCGTTCTTCTGGATCCTGCACCGCCGCAACCCCGACACCAACCCGACCAACGGAATGTCATGGCGCACACAAGCACAACGACCGGTCATCGGCATCATCGGCTACCTCACCGGCATCACCCTGAGCTTCCTGGTGCATCCAGCGCTCGGTCTGACCGTGCTCGCCATCCCTGTCTACTACCGAAGCACGGCTGTTCGCGATCACCGGGCACGGGCGCACCGAGGGTAATTAGTTTGATCTGCGGGGTCGTACGCAGATGCTGCTGAAAACCGCTGGGCGGCAGACGTAGGTTACGCGTTTCGGGCCGCAAGCCGTTCACACGGGAAGTTCACGCCCGGCGTGGGCTGAGACCGGCATGGGTGAGTTACCCGCTGTGCAAAACCGGGCGGATTAGGTCGATGTCACGACGAGGGGTCGATGGGAACGCCGTAGTGCCGCGCCCATTCCTCATAGGCGCGCCTGCCTTCCTCGATCATGTAGAAGGACCGCAGCGTGCCGTCTTCGTCGAGCCATGGTGGGCGAGGGACTCCGAAGGCCTGCACCAACGGTGTAGCCAACCGGTGCGCCACGATCATCCTGTCCCTCATCCCGATCGTGTCCGCCAGGTCGACCACAGTTACCGCGCGAGGCCACCGCCCCTCGACCCGACGGTGGATCGTGCGTGCAAAATCTACGTTGGCGAAGTCGGTGATCTGCAGCACCGCGATGCGTCACCCCTACCTCCGAATCGTGGCGTCGTGTTGTGGCTTCTGAATGAACAGCGGACGGTGGAATCGCTCGCCCTCCGGATGATCGAACCGATCCCGGCCGAGCGAGGCCCAGAAACCGTGCGCGCCCTCGCTGTACGCGAACAGCCTCCGGTCCGGGTGCCGCGCTGCAAGGGCAACCACTACCTGCGTTCCGACGCCGCGCCCCCGCGCGGCGGTGGCCACCTCGATGTACTGGATCTCCAAGCGCTCCGGCACAGGCTTCGGCGCCCTCACATACTTCGAGTTGATGCCACCCGAGTCATCGCGTTCGACCCGTGCCACCTCGTGGCCGCCTTCCAGCACCTGCACGAACCACGGCTCGCTCAGGTGGTAGCGCCGCGGCTCCTCCCACCAAGGCTCGTTCTCGTACGGCTTGGACCAGTCGAACGCCGGGAGCCATGAGTACTTGCTCTCAGCGCCGCTGCGATGATCGAGGAGTTGCAACGGCACTATGGTCAGTCCTGCAACTCGAACGGCACCGCGCCGAAGTACCGGTCCCACTCGTCGTATTCCGCGATGTCGCTGAGCAGCCGCGCTACCGCGAGGTCGTACTGCGTGATGCGGAGGCCCTGATGCCCGCCGCCGATCGGCACGATGCCCCGGCCACCGTCGACATACGCGTAGTTGACGCGGTCGACCAGCGAGCCGCGCCAGAACATGTCGGCGATGCTGATCTCGCGGACCTCTGAGTCGGGGAATGCCTCCGACCACGTGAACGTCAGATTGTGCTCGTGCTGGCTCTTCGGCATCCCGTAGGCGATCGTCAGGTCGATGTCCGGGCGGTATACGGCCACGTCGACGTGGCTGTCGTGATCGATGCCAGCCTGGTCGCCGGGTCCGGTCCACGAACTGAAGCGGTCGCGGTAGGTCGGCCCCATCGCCTTGATCTGCCGCCAATCGGACGGGCGCGAGTTGGCGATGAGAGTGCGTAGCTCGTCGAAGGTCATGTGGTCCTCCCCGGGGAAAAGTGACGCGCCGCGTCCTGCGGCGGATCCCACGTTAGCCAGTGGTACCGACAGGTCGGCGTTACCGCTGCCGCCGGCAGACACGGTGGCCGTCGAGGGCTAGTTGCCGTCCTCTGGCGGCTCCTTGATGACGTGCAGGTAGGTGATCCCGCCCTGGTTCACGCAGTCCTGAGCAAGTTCCTGCACCTGCCTGTGGAACTCGGTGTCGGTGGCTGCTGCGTTGACGGTGAGCCGGACCGGAGAGTAGGCGGGTAGCGGTGTCGAGTTTCCGCCGAACGTGAAGCCGTGCCCGTCGATGGTCAAGATGGTGAGAGGCTCGTCGCCGGTCCACTCGATGCCCACGCGCACCTCGTACTCCCCGTGGTGCAGTGCCGCTGCTGTCGCGCGGATCAGGGCAGCGAAGTCGGCGACCGCGCGTTCGACTGATCGGGCGTCGACCTCTCCGCCGCTGTGATTCTCATTGGGGCCTTTACGGTGGCCACCCACAACCGTCGCGAGTGTGATCGCCCCGTCGTGGTGCACCGCTGCCCACGTCTCACGCCACAAGGCGCTGCCGCCCGAGACGTTGTTGGGTGCGAGCCATCGTCGAAGTCCTGGGCGGGGGTTGAGCCGATCGATGTTCTCAAGGGGGTGAATGCTGCCGTCACGTGTCGAGTAGCTGTGCGTGATCTGCTCGGCTTGTTTGAAGACCTGTTGGGCTTCCTCGCGGGTCGGGCGGACGAGCGAACCGGGTATGCGAGGGTGCGCGACCGCGATCAGCCAGGCTCGGTTCGCGGTGTCCCGGCCGGTGGCAGCCTCGGCGTAGAGCGAGTCGACCGCCTCGCTGGACCGGCGGCGTTCGTCGAACCGCGCTCGGTACATCGCCTCGATCTGTGGCTCCTTCATCCAGGCGGTGTCGGCGTCGTTCCGGATCGGGGCACCGAAGTAGTCGTTCTTGTAGACCAGGTGTGGGCCGTCCACGCTGGCGGGCACCATCACCGCGACTGCGCTTGGGCTGGTGCCGAGACGATGGATCTCCAACCCGAACACCGGAGGCGTGATCGCTGTGATCGCAACGCTGCGGAGAGTGCGCTCGTGTTCCTGGGAAAGGTCCACGACGTCCTTGCGGCCGGCGGCGGCCTTCTTCTTCTCCTCCACTCCGTACACGATCATCCCGCCGCCGCTGTTGGCCATCGCGGCGACGTCCTTCGGGAAGTCGGACAAGGGCAATCCCTTAGCCGCAGGCAGCTCCGACTTCCAGTCGAGGTCGTTGGTCTCAGCGACACCTGCTGCGATGGCCTGGTTGAGGATGTCGTCGGTCAGCGCGCTCGGCGCGAGGCCCAAGCTGCGGTGCAAGGGGGTAAAGGTCATCACACGAGGGTAGAAGCTGGCGGTGACGGCCTCCGGCGGGTCCGGAACCTGATCGCCGCCCGCTTCCGGGTCACACCTCAGCGGTGTCCACGGTCTCCCACCCCGTCCAGGTGCCCGCCGGATACTTCCGCAGCGTCACCCCGACGTAGATGACCTCGATCGCACCGTCGATCTCGTCGCCGCGCACTCGTTCCACATCGAGGTACCAGGTGCCGGCGACGTGCTCGACCTCGCCGGAGGACAGCCACACGGTTACGGCGCCCCGGTCGGCCATGAGGCACTCGCGGTAGTAGCGCGCGTCGCACTCGAACACCGACGTGGCCATCGGCCCCGACGCGGCGTAGAACCGCTCGACAGTCGTCTCATTCCTGCTGTTGTTCACCATGTCGGCGACGGTACGGAACAGAGGTGCACGCACCGCGGTGGTGCGAACCACCTCACTGTTAAACGTCTGCATTTGGCACATGAATGTGGGGAGCCACATCCGTGTCTCTCGAACCACGAAGGTCGGGAGGCCGCATCATGGCACTCTGCGGATACTGCAACCATCCCGGCTACCACGCCCAGTGCATCCCGCTGGCAACCGAACCGTCGCGCCGGTGCCGCGCTGCCGGCAGGAACTGGACCGGTACGAATACCCGCGGCGGTAGCTGAACGGCGGACCCGGGGCCTGTCGATTCGGTCCCGGGCAGTTCAGGCGTTCACGTCAGTGTCCCCCGCCGCGATGCTGGCAACCCGCCCAGCACCTCATGCCGTGCGAGGTTGAGTTCCGGGCTGCCCACGGTGCCTACCGGGAGCACGAACCGTAGACCTTCCAGTGGCGACGACGACTTCCGCTTGGTCTTCGGTTTCTTCTATCGCTTCGTCTTCATTTGGGTCGAGGAGACGGCCGATACGAGATTCGCAGCCAGTGTGGTCGGTGTGGTGAGCGTGGGGTCGCGCTTGCCGGCGCGGACTGCGGACACCCAGCGCAGCACGTCGTGGATCTCTTCTGACGGATCATTGAGGAACACCCTGCGCAGCCGGGCGGCGAGATCGTCGAGGAGTTCGATCTCCCCCGCCGTGAGTTCCCGATCGGCGGGGATCAGTTCGGTGTCCGCAACGGCAGCGGCGAGTTGGTCGAGCCTCTCTCGCTTGGCCACCGGTTCCTCCTCGGCGAGGGGTGTCGGTCAGGGCAGCGTAAGCGGGAGGGGTGACACGACGAGCCCGAAACGTTCCAGATGCCGGAGTTCGGCGGGTGAGCACGGGAGATGTCCTGAAGGTGGGCAACGTGGCGAGACAGTTGGGCTACTCGGATTCCGCCGCGAAGAAGTCGTCGACGGTCCACTCGTCCGCCGACACCGTCAGTGTCTTCTTCGCGATCACCTGCCCTCGGTGACTCGTCGATCGCGCGACCATTTCCATGCTGACCAGATCCGGCGCGCTCGGTCCAGCAACCACGGTGATGGTGAGGTCACGGGACCACTCGCCGGGGCGCAGGTCGCCGATGTCCCACGTGACCTCAAACGAGTCGTCCAGTTCGGTCATCGACGCGGAACGGCGCGAGATGGGGACGAGGCTTTCGATGTCGGGGCGGACCCACCCCATGTTGGCGAGCGGGAAATCGTCCACGGGGTCCGGCCACTTCGGCATCTCCGGCCAGCTGTCGACACGCGGCGCGGCCGTGTAGACGCGGATACGGTCCTTCGGGACGCATAACGCCAGCTGCACCCCTAAGACCGGGTCCTCGGTCTCGTTGCCCACCTGGAAGTGCACCGTGTTGGTGCTCTCGTCCTGAGCTATCGCCCTGAACAGATGGCTGAGGAGCACGCGACTGAGCTTCGCCAGGTAGGTCTTCACCCGGTTATCGAACGTCGCGGCATGAGACTCACGGTTGCTGCTGAGTGTGGTGAGGAACGCGTTCTCGGCGAATCGACCCAGCAGCGACAAGCCGCCCGCAGATGCCGGATCAGGAGGTGTCGGCTCCGGCTCCGGTGGCCTGCCGTTGACAGCCCGGACGTGCGCCTCGTGTCTGCTCAGCCACTCGAGGACCTGGTCACGGCCGGCGTTCAACCGATGCAGTGGATCGGCCGCGCTCCGCAGCGCGAGGTCCAGTTTCGACCGCTGTGCGCCCTGCGCGCGGCGGTCGGCGAGCATCTCGATCTCCTTCGGGCCGGCCGGCGCCGTGCGCGCATGCCCACGGTGAAAGACCACACCCGCGTCGAACTTGTCGTACTGCTTCTGCAGCGAGTGGATGAGGTCGCCTGGCTCGGGCGGTTCGACCATGACCACGAGCACCTCCACCCCGCCGAATCGCACCGTGCGCGGCGTGAACCGCGGCGTGGACGCGTACGTCTTGATCCCCGGCGTCAGGTTCGCGTGGTCGACCGCAGCGATGCCGGACGCCGCGCCGGGTTCCACTCCCACGACCATGTAAGCGACGCCGCCGGTGGTGACGCGGGCGTCGTCGACGGACCGGTTCGCGAACCCGAGGACCGCCTTCGCGACGGCGAACTTCCCCGGGGCCTTGGTCAGGTCGAGGCCGCTCTTCCATTCCAGCCAGTTCGTCTCCTGCGCCTCGGCCCGCGAGCCGTGGATCGCCGCGACCAGTTGCAGGAGTTCATCGTCCGTGCGAAACGCGCGGGAGGTGTCGATGTCGCTCAGGGTGAGGGGCAGCGGGTCCACCAGTCGAGCGTATGTGGTGGGGGTGACAGCTCAGGGCCGCTAACCGTGGTCTGGATGGAACAGGCGGTCGGTGGGGCGATCGCGACGGGCGTAGTCCCGATCCCGGCGCAGTACGAATCGATCCGTCTGCGGATTTCGCAACTTCACCCCTTAGATCGTTCCGAGTCTGCTGGAAGGACGCGGTATTTCGAATCAGCACGACTTCTTGGCTCCCGACACCCTGACAGCCCAAATCTCAAGGCACTAAGGCAAATAACCCAACTCGGGCGTGACGGCAAGTAAGACACTTGCGCACCGCGCACTTGACCATCGGTCAATCTCGGCGCGAGAACCACAACTCGATCGAACGACATAACGTGCGTCGCCGCGCATAGCGTGCGCCGCCGGCTCGACATTGGCGAATATTGGCTAACCGCGGGCAGCCTCGTGGTCCCAAGGACGGCCGCCAACTCACGTGCCCAACACGTCGAAACTTCAGCATAACCGCAGGTCAAAGCCTACTTCTCGTTGTCGGGCTGACAGGATTTGAACCTGCGACCACTTGACCCCCAGTCAAGTGCGCTACCAAGCTGCGCCACAGCCCGCGGCGCTACCGGACGAACCGGCAACGGTTGGAAAGCCTACCTCAGACCTCCCGCCGGACCCTAAACGGGTCCGGCGGCGCGGCGACGGTCAGCGCTTGACGCCGCGCTTCTCCCGCACCCGCACATTGATCTTGATCGGGCTGCCCTCGAAACCGAACTCTTCACGCAGCCGGCGCTCCAGGAACCGGCGGTAGCCGGCCTCCAGGAAGCCCGTGGTGAACAGCACGAAGGTCGGCGGGCGCGAGGCCGCCTGGGTGGCGAACAGGATGCGTGGCTGCTTGCCACCGCGCACCGGCGGCGGCGTCGCAGCGACGATCTCCTTGAGGAACGCGTTGAGCCGTCCGGTCGAGATGCGGGCGTCCCACGATGCCAGCGAAGCCTCGAGCGCAGGCACCAACTTCTGTACGGCCCGACCGGTTTTCGCGGAGATGTTGACGCGCGGCGCCCATTGCACCTGCACCAATTCGCGTTCGATCTCCTTGTCCAGCAAGTAGCGCCGGTCCTCATCGACCAGGTCCCACTTGTTGAACGCGATGACCAACGCGCGCCCGGCCTCGATCACCATCGACAGCACCCGCAGGTCCTGCTCGGACAGCGTCTGGGAGGCGTCGATCAGCATGATCGCGACTTCGGCGGCGTCGATCGCGCCGTGCGTGCGCACCGAGGCATAGAACTCATGACCGCTGGCCTGGCCGACCTTACGGCGCAGACCGGCCGTGTCGACGAAACGCCAAGTCTTGCCGTCCAATTCGATCAGCGAGTCGACCGGGTCCACGGTGGTACCGGCGACGTCATGCACCACGGACCGCTCGTCACCGGACAGCTTGTTCAGCAGCGAGCTCTTGCCGACGTTGGGCTTGCCGACCAGCGCGACGCGGCGCGGACCGCCTGTCCCGCCACTCATTTCGGACAGGGTCGGCAGCACCTCGAGCACCGCATCGAGCAGGTCGGCCACACCGCGGCCGTGCATCGCACTGATCGAATACGGCTGGCCCAGCCCCAGCGACCACAGCGCCGCGGCCTCGGACTCCACCTTCTCGTTGTCAACCTTGTTGGCCGCCAGGAACACCGGCTTGCCGGAGCGCTGCAGCCGCTTGGCCGCGGCCTCGTCTGCCGCGGTCGCTCCGACCACGGCGTCGACCACCAGGATGATCGCGTCCGCAGTGCGCATCGCGACGGTGGCCTGCTCGGCCACCAGCATCTGCAGACCCTTGGCGTCGGGTTCCCAACCGCCGGTGTCCTGCACCACGAACCGGCGCCCGACCCACTGCGCGTCGTACGACACGCGGTCCCGGGTCACGCCGGGGATGTCCTGGACCACCGCTTCACGACGGCCCAGAATGCGGTTCACCAGAGTCGATTTGCCGACATTGGGCCGCCCGACGACGGCCACCACCGGGGGCGGTCCCGCGTACTCGTCGAGCTCGGCCTCGAATCCCTCCGCGCCGATCTCCCAGTCGCCTTCGTCGAACCAAACTCCGTCGTCACTCATTGACGCACACCTACCTTCTGCTGCACGAGATCCAGCAGATGTGCCACCACACCAGCCTGGGTCATATCGCTGGAATCGACCACGACCGCATCATCGGCGGCCTGCAGCGGCGAAACCGCGCGGGTGGAGTCCAGATGGTCCCGGCGCTGCACATCGGCGAGCACCGCTTCGTAGTTGTCGCCCAAGCCATTTGCGACGTTCTGCGCATTGCGCCGACGGGCGCGCTCCTCGGCTGAGGCGGTCAGGAAGATCTTGAGATCGGCGTCCGGCTTCACCACGGTGCCGATGTCACGGCCCTCGACGACGACCGAGCCGGCCTCCGCGATGAGCTCACGCTGCCGCTGCACCAGCAGGGTCCGCACGGCCGGAATCGCCGACACGGCCGACACGGCAAGGGTCACCGCGTCACCGCGAATCTCGTCCGAAACGTCTTCGCCCGCAAGGTACGACGTGTCGTGGTCCGGGTCGAAGCTGACGGAGAAGTCGGTCTGCTCACACACCGAGACGACGGCATCGGCGTCGGCGGGGTCGATGCCCGCCCGTAGCACCGCCAGCGTCACGATCCGGTACATCGCCCCGGTGTTGATGTGGTTGGCACCGAGTGCGTGCGCCAAACCCGTTGACACCGAGGACTTTCCGGTACCCGCCGGACCGTCGATCGCAATGACGATGGCGCCGTTCACAGTTCCACCGCCTGGTACAGCTCGCCAACTTCCTTGCGCGTCAACGCCCGCAGGCTGTTGACCCGCTGCTCCCCCAGCGACACCGTGCCGATGTGCGTGCGCACCAGTTCCTTGACCGGGAACCCGACCTCGGCCATCAACCGGCGCACGATGCGATTGCGCCCCTCGTGCAGAACGATTTTCACCAGAGTCTTACCGGCGGCCATGTCGACCACCACGAATTCATCGACGTGGACAGGTCCGTCTTCCAGCTCCACGCCCTCGCGCATCTTCTTGCCCATCCCGCGCGGCACCGTCCCCTGCACGGTGGCGAGGTACGTCTTGGACACCTCGTACCGCGGGTGCATCAAGCGGTGCGCCAGTTCACCGTCGTTGGTCAGCAGGATCAGTCCCTCGGTCTCGGCGTCGAGCCGGCCGACGTGGAAGAGCTTCTTGTTGCCACGCACCCGGTGCTCGACCAGATCACCGATGCATGGCCGGCCCTGATCGTCAGACATGGTGGAGTGCATGCCCTTTGGCTTGTTCAGCGCGAGGTACACCAGGTCCTCGTCGACGAGCACCCGGCTGCCGTCCACGCGGACCACCTGCCGGTCGGGGTGGACGCGGGTACCGAGTTCGGTGACGATCTGGCCGTCGACCTCCACCCGGCCGTCCAGGATCATCCGCTCGGCGACGCGCCGAGAGGCAACTCCCGCCTGCGACAGCACCTTCTGCAGTCGCACGCCTTCTTCGTTGGCCACCATGTCAGTCCCGATCTACGTCGAATTTGGCCGGCTCCGCCGGCGCAGGGGTTCCGCCGAGTTTGGCGAAACGCGGCTCCTCAGAGAGGGTTTCAGTGATGTCGTCGATGACGTCGACGTCCGGCAACAGCGGGGCGAGTTCCGGTAGCTCGGCCAGCGAGTTCAGCCCGAGCCGCTCCAGGAACAGTTCCGTGGTTGCGAAAGTTGTTGCACCGCTATCGGAATCGGTACCGGCTTCGATGATCAGCCCGCGGGCGGCGAGGGTCCGCATCACGGCGTCGACGTTGACGCCACGCACCGCACTCACCCGGGCGCGGGTCACCGGCTGCCGATAGGCCACCACCGCGAGCGTCTCCAGCGCCGCTCGGGTCAGCTTCGACCGCGAGCCGTCGAGAATCAGTCGCTCGACATACGGCGCGTACCGGGCGCGGGTGTACATCCGCCAGCCGCCGCCGGCTTCGCGCAGGTCGATGCCGCTGCCGCGCTCGGCCAGGTCCGCGGCCATCCGGCGCAGCTTGCCCTCGACCCGCTCGATCGGCTCGTCCAGTGCGGACGCCAGAGAATCGACCGGGGCCGGGGTGTCGACCACCAGAAGCAAGGCCTCCAGAGCCGAGCCCAGTTCGTCATCGGTGATCTCGGTGTCGATCCCGTCGCTGGAATCGTCAGCGGCGGTGTCGAGTGCGTCACCTTCAGTGCCGACGGCTTCCTCGGTCACACCGGCGACAGGGTCGACGTCCTCGCCCACGCTGCTATCCGCGGTAATCACCGCGTCGTTGTCTGTCATGAGTCTTCTTCCACCGCCGCTGCCAGATGCTCGTTCGTCGGCCGCTCCCCGGTCCACGAAACTTGCAGCACTCCAAGCGGTTCAATCTGCTCGAAGTTTACCGCCTTGGCACGGTAGAGCTCTAATAGCGCCAGGAACCGCCCGACGATCTCCATCCCGCCATCGCAGTCGGCGACCAGTTCGGTGAACGACGCCCACTCCCCGACACCGCGATTCTGCAGCAGGCCCATGAGTTTCATCGCCTGCTCGGGTACCGATACCGCCTGCACGTGCAGGTGATCGACCCGCAACGACGGCACCGGACGCGGCGTGAACGCCGTCGCCGCGATCTGCGCGAACCGATCGGCGTCGACGCCCAGCATCACCTCGGGCAGCAGCTCGGTGAACCGGTCCTCGAGAGTGACCGCCCGCGGGTAGCTGCGCATGGCCGCGGCTTCGAGTTCGGCGAACATCAAGGCGACGTGCTTGAACGCGCGGTACTGCAGCAGCCGCGCGAACAGCAGGTCGCGGACTTCCAGCAGCGCCAGGTCTTCCTCGTCGTGGACCTCGGCGGCGGGCAGCAGCCGGGCGGCCTTCAGATCCAGGAGCGTCGCCGCGACCACCAGAAACGCGGTCGTCTCGTCCAGCTCCAGCTGGCTGCCGATCTCCTTGGTGTACGCGATGAACTCATCGGTGACCCGGTGCAGCGCCACTTCGGTGACGTCCAACCGGTGCGCGAAGATCAGCTGCAGCAGCAGGTCGAACGGGCCCTCGAAGTTGGTGAGCTTGACCTGGAATCCGACCTTCTTCTCCTCCGGCTGATCGGTCGCCGGATCCGCCGGCGCCGCGTCCCCGGCCACATCAGAGACGTCGACGTCCGAAATCACGCGCCGAACCGGTCGATGACCTCAGACGCCAATGCCCGGTACGCCTGGGCACCACCGGATTTCGGGGCCCACGTGGTGATCGGTTCACCGGCGACGCTGGTCTCCGGGAAGCGCACGGTCCGGCTGATGACGGTGTCGAACACCAGATCGCCGAAACGCTGCACGACCCGCGCCATGACCTCACGCGCGTTGACGGTGCGGTTGTCGTACCGGGTGATCAGGATGCCGCTGATGTCGAGTTTGGGGTTCAGCCGATCACGGACCTTGTCGACGGTGTCGGTCAGCAGTGCCAGGCCGCGCAGCGAGAAGAACTCGCATTCGGTCGGGATGATCACCCCGTCCGAGCAGGCCAGGCCGTTGACCGTGAGCAGTCCGAGGGACGGCTGGCAGTCGATCAGCACGTAGTCGTAGCGGTCCAGTACGGGATACAGCGCGCGGGCCAGCGTCTGCTCGCGGCCGACCTCGTTGACCAGCTGAATCTCGGCGGCGGACAGGTCGATGTTGCTGGGCACCAGGTCCAGGCCCTTGACCCGGGTGTTGATCAGCACGTCGTCGATCGACACCCGCGGTTCGATGAGCAGGTTGTGCACGGTGTGCTCGAGCTCGTAGTGCGGGACACCGAGACCAGCGGACAGCGCACCCTGCGGATCGAGGTCGACCAGCAGCACCCGGCGGCCGTATTCGGCCAGGCTGGCACCCAGATTGATGGTCGACGTGGTCTTGCCGACGCCGCCCTTCTGGTTGCACATCGCGATGACCTTGGCCGGGCCGTGCACGCTCTTGGGTTTGGGCTCCGGGATGTATCGCGCGGGCCGTCCGGTCAGACCGATCGCGGGTTCTGGATCTGCGGGCGTGGCCGAGCCATCGACATCAAGCGACAACGAAACCGGTTCCATCGGGCTCAGACCCCCCAAGCCTGTTGGGACATCGGTCATGTGTCGCCGATCAGCGGCGTGACTCCCATAGCGAACATCCGGGCAAGTTTAACGGTGCCACGCCGCTGACGACGGCAGACCCGCTGTCCTAATGTGTCAACTATGAGCTGGAAGCAGCGGTGGTCGTTCGTGCAGATGGCGCTGGGGATGCGCAAGTTCATCCAGACAGGACAATTCGGCGACGGCCGGGAGGCCGCCGCGGCGGCCTACGTGGAAGCAAATGCCCGGCGCGGCGACGTCGATGACGTCCTCGCCACCATCGACAGGTTCGCTCGGGAACAGTCGATGCTGGTCAATGTCGGCGACGAAAAAGGACAACTCCTGGCATCCGCGGTGATCCGTGCCAACCCAGAGCGGGTCCTGGAGCTGGGCACCTACTGCGGGTACAGCGCGCTGCTGATGGCCCGCACCGCCCCGGACGCGCACATCTTCACGGTCGAACTGTCGGCCGACAACGCGGAGATCGCCCACCGCATCTGGACTCATGCCGGCGTCGCGGACCGCATCACCTGCGTGGTCGGCACCATCGGCGACAGGGGCGACACCCTCGACCGGCTGGCCGAGCGCGGGTTCGGGCCGGGCAACCTCGATTTCATGTTCATCGACCACGACAAGAGCGCCTACCTCGATGACTTGTTGGCGATCATGGAGCGCGGCTGGCTGCGCCGCGGCGCCGTCGTCGTCGCCGACAACGTCAAGGTGCCCGGCGCGCCGAAGTACCGGGCGTACATGACTGACCAGCAGGGCAAGACCTGGAACACAGTGGAGCACCCCACTCACGTCGAGTACCAACATCTGCTGCCCGACCTGGTGCTCGAATCGGACTACTTGGGCTGACTGCCGCCCAGCGGCCGGGCCGGACGCTGCCACGGCCACGAACCGGTCATCTCGACTTGCAGAGAGAAGCTCAGGAAGGTCCGGATGGCGACGATGCCGGCCAGAACCGCGACGCTCTGCGCGGTCGGGGTGACGGCCACCGTCCGGATGATGTCGGCCGCGACCAGGAATTCGAGCCCGAGCAGGATCGAGCGGCCGAGCTGCCTGCGGAATGCGTCGTAGGCGCCGCCCTCGGGGCCGCGCAGACGACCGACCAATGCCGCCAAAGCGATGACGGCACCACCCACGATCACCGCGACACCGACAGCATCGATCACCTTGCCGGTCGTCTCGATGATGTCGTAGAAGGCCATCACCGGATGCTAACGCCGGCCGATCGTCATCCTTATCTGGCGCGCGGGTGCGCCCCGGCCCACACTTCGCGCAGCGCGCTGACCGTCACCAGCGTGTAGATCTGCGTCGTGGTGACCGACGCATGGCCGAGCAACTCCTGTACGACGCGCACGTCGGCGCCGCCTTCGAGCAGGTGCGTGGCGAACGAGTGACGCAGCGTGTGTGGCGAGACCGCCGCGGTGATGCCGGCCCGCTCGGCCGAATCCTGCAGCACCTGCCAGGCGCTCTGCCGGGACAACCGGCCGCCGCGCGCATTGAGGAAGATCGCCGGTGTGCCCTTGCCGCGGCGCGCCAGGTCGGGACGGCCCCGAACCAGGTAGGTGTCCAGCGCTGTGACAGCGGGGCGGCCGATCGGCACCAGCCGCTGTTTGCCGCCCTTACCGTGCAGCATCACCGACCGCGACTCGGTGTCGACGTCGTCGCGATCGAGGCCGACCGCCTCGGAGATGCGCGCTCCGGTCGAATACAGCAGTTCCAGCAGCGCGCGGTTGCGCAGTGTCAGCGGGTTGTCGGCGTCGCTGTCACCGCCGGCACCGTCCAGCAGGGCCAGCACGTCGTCGTAGCTGAGGCTCTTGGGCAGTCGTCGGCCCGGTGTCGGCGGCTTCACGCCGCGCGCGACGTCGATGTCGGTGAGGCCTTCGGCGGCGGCGAACTTGTGCAGCCCGCGCACCGCGATGACGGCCCGCGCGGCAGAGACCGACGACAACGCGACGACGCCGTTCTCCGGATCGCCCTGCCGCAACGCGACCAGGAACTCGCTGACGTCGGTCTCTGTGACCGCACCCAGATCGTCGATGTCGCGGCCGGCCAGGTGCGCGGTGTACCGGCGGATGTCACGTCGGTAGGAACTCAGGGTGTTGGCCGCGACGCCCCGCTCGATGCTGAGGTGGTTCAGGTAGCCCTGGACCTGCTGCTCCAGTCGCGAACGGACCCCCATGGACGCCGAGGCCGCCGGCGTCATCAGTCCTGATCCCGCCGGGTGCGCAGCGCGGTCGGCCGGTCGATCCAGGGCGCGTCGAGCGGACGCAAGTCGGCCGGCCGGTGTGCGGCGGCCAGAATCCCGGCCACCGCAAGGGCATTGACGATCTCGCCGTCGAACACCATCTGCACCGCGTCGGCCAGTGGAACCCGTTTGACCACCAGGTCGGCTTCTTCGTCGTGCGCGTCCGGACGGCCGATCTCGGTGAGCCCGGTCGCCAGGAAGATGCGCACACTCTCGTCGCTGAATCCGGGCGCCGAGTCGACGTCGATCAGCGGCTGCCAGTGTTCGGCGGCCAGCCCGGTCTCCTCTTCGAGTTCGCGTGCCGCGGTGAGGTGCGGCGGCTCGTCGCCCATGTCCAGCAGCCCGGCGGGCAGCTCCCACAGCCGCCGACCGATCGGATGCCGGTACTGGTACACCAGTACCAGGTTCCCCTCCCCGTCGAGCGCGACGATCGCGACGGCCCCGTAGTGCTCGACCACCTCACGGCGCGCCGAGCCACCACCGGGCATCGCGACCTCGTCGGCCCGCAACGCGAAAATCTTTCCTACGTAAACAGTTTCGCTCGAAAGCGTGGCGAAATCGTGTTCAGCCACGGGATTCTTGCAGCTGCTCGGCGTCGTCCGAACCCTCCGCATGTGATCCGTTGCCGTGCACCTCGGAGTCGGCCTCTTCCAGTGGCAGCCGTTCGGCGGCCTTGTAGTCCAGCGACGCCCCGACGAACGCGGAGAACAGCGGATGCGGACGCGTCGGGCGGCTCTTGAGCTCCGGGTGCGCCTGCGTGCCGACCAGGAACGGGTGCAGGTTGGCGTCGTACTCGACGAACTCGACCAGCTGCCCGTCCGGCGAGGTGCCGGAGAACTTCAGCCCGCTCTCGGAGATGCGGTCGCGGTAGGCGTTGTTCACCTCGTAGCGGTGCCGGTGGCGTTCGGACACCTCGGTGGCGTCGTACGCCTGGGCCACGATCGAATCCGCCTGCAGCACGGCCGGGTAGGCACCGAGGCGCATGGTGCCACCGAGGTCGGCCTCGCCGGCCACCGCGTCGCGCTGGTCGGCCATGGTGGCGATCACCGGGTCCGGCGTGTGCTCGTCGAACTCCGCCGAGTTGGCGCCGCTGATGCCCACGGACCGGGCGGCTTCGATGACGATGCACTGCAACCCGAGGCACAGGCCCAGCAGCGGCAGCCGCTGGCGACGGGCATAGCTGATCGCGCCGAGCTTGCCCTCGATGCCGCGGATGCCGAAGCCGCCGGGGATCAGGACGCCGTGCACGTCGCCGAGCGCGGCAGCCGCACCCTGATCGGTCTCGCAGTCATCGGAGGCGACCCAGCGGATCTCGACCTTCGAGTGGTGGGCGAACCCACCGGCGCGCAGCGCCTCGGCCACCGACAGGTAGGCGTCGGACAAGTCGATGTACTTGCCCACCAAGGCGATTCGCACCGTCTCCTTGGGCTCGTGCACCCGGCGCAGCAGGTCGTCCCACTCGGACCAGTCCACGTCGCGGAACGGCAGGTTGAGCCGGCGCACCACGTAGGCGTCCAGCTCTTCGCGGTGCAGCACCTTGGGGATGTCGTAGATGGATGGAGCGTCCGGCGTCGAGATGACGCCGTCGATGTCCACGTCGCACATCAGCGCGATCTTGTTCTTCAGCGGCTCCGGCACGTCGCGGTCGCAGCGCAGGATCAGCGCGTCCGGGGTGATACCGATGCTGCGCAGCGCGGCCACCGAGTGCTGGGTGGGCTTGGTCTTCAGCTCGCCCGACGGCGCCAGGTACGGCACCAGCGACACGTGCAGGAAGAAGACGTTCTCCCGGCCGACGTCGTGGCGGACCTGGCGGGCCGCCTCGAGGAACGGCTGCGACTCGATATCGCCTACCGTGCCACCGATTTCGGTGATGACCACGTCGGGGCGCTTGCCCTTGGCATCGGGCAGCGCCATCTCGAGGATGCGGCTCTTGATCTCGTCGGTGATGTGCGGGATCACCTGGACGGTGTCGCCGAGGTAGTCGCCGCGGCGCTCTTTGGCGATGACCTCGGAGTACACCTGGCCGGTGGTGACGTTGGCCGAGCGCGACAGGTTGCGGTCCAGGAAGCGCTCGTAGTGGCCGATGTCCAGGTCGGTCTCGGCGCCGTCCTCGGTGACGAACACCTCGCCGTGCTGGAACGGGTTCATGGTGCCGGGATCGACGTTGAGGTAGGGGTCCAGCTTCTGCATCGTCACGTGCAAACCACGCGCGGTGAGCAATTGGCCAAGACTGCTGGCGGTCAGACCCTTACCGAGCGAGGAAGCGACCCCGCCGCTGACAAAAATATGCTTCGTCGCGGCCTGTGGGTGCCTGCGTAGCGATGCCAAGAATGACCTCCGTGGTGATGGGGCACGGTAGCGGTCGAGCTACCTGGGGGCCTGCCGACCCACGGAATTTCACCCTATCACCGACCGGCGCGAGCTGAAGCTGACGCGCCGGTGATGGTCGCCACGGCCGGCGGGTTATTGCAGGACGGTCACCGAGCTGGCACCGCGACCGATGCCGAGCTGCGCCGGATGACCGCCGGAGATGAGTTGCTGCAGCGCCAGGACGGCGGTGATGCGGCCGGCCTGGCTGTTGATGTCGTCGACGGTGCCGACCGCGCCGGACAGTCCGGCGTCGGAGCGCACGACCGCGACCGCCGCGGTGCCCGAGGCGCAGCCGTCCCGGCCTGCCACCAGCGTGCCCGCACCGTGCGGCGCCAGGCCCGAGGCCAGTCGGGCCACTGTGGCCCCGCGGTTACCGGCGTCGTCGCCCAGGGCACCGCCGGTGACGATCAGCACGCTGTCGGCGACCCCGATGCGCTGGTTGCCGTAGGTGATGAACCCGGTGTCGCGCAGCGTGGCCAGCACGGTGTCGCGCTGCATGTCGTCGACAGGCAGCACAGCCGGATTGCGGTCCCGCAGCAGGGTGATGCCGAGCAGGTCGCCGGCCTGGGAGCCCTGGTCGATGGTCCGGGTGCTGAGCTGACGCCCGGCCGGCACGATCGGCGAGTTCACCACCGACAGCAGCTTCTCCGAGGCGTTGGCGTCCACGAACTGCTGAGTCAGCGCGACGGTCCCGGTGACCGAACCACCTGCGGCCGCAATCAGTTTCGTGGCCGCATCGACGTCGTCCGTGACGGCGTCCGGGGTACGGAACACCACGACCGACTTCCCCGCCAACGCGTCGCGCACCATCCGCGGCGACATCTGGGCATCGAACTCGCCTGCCGCACTGAGCTTCTGGTTCAGCGCGTTCTTGTCATCGGTCAGGGTGTTGATCTGGTTCTGCAACTCGTGTTTGTCGTCACGCAATCCCGACAACAACGTGTTGGACAACAGGCCGGAACCGAGCATCACCCCGATGGCCAGCGCGAGGAACACCGCGGCCAGTGAGATTGCATGCGAGCGTAGGGAAATCATCGTGCGGCTAGCTCACCAGACCCTGGGCCCACAGCAGGAAGCGGTTCCAGTAGTCGGTCACCAGGTGCAAGACGGTGGCGTCCGCGCGCGCGACGTACAGCGCGACGATGACGGCCACCAGCATCGCCAGCACCAGCAGCGCGATGGCGCCGCCGGAGACCCGACTGCGGTACAGCGTCGCAACGGCTTTCGCGTCGACCAGCTTCTCCCCCACCTTCAGGCGGGTCAGGAACGTCGACGGTGTGCTCGACTGCCGGGTGCGGTCGAAGAACTCTTCGATGTTGGCGCGGTGGCCGGCGGTGACGATCAGCGCGGCGCCGTGGTGGTCGACGAGCAGCAGCGCCAGGTCCGCAGCCGAGCCGGCGGCCGGGAAGGTCATGGCGCCGACACCTAAATCCTGAATGCGCTCAAGGCCTTTGGCGTGACCGTCGGCGTCGGCCGGCAGCACCACCTGGGCGCCGGAGCGCAATACGTCGGCGCTCATCTCCTCGGGGTCGCCGACGATCAGCGCGGGCCGGTAGCCGGCCTTGCGCAGTACGTCCGCGCCGCCCCCGACGCCGACGAGCACCGGCTGGTACTCCTTGATGAACGGCTTGATGGCCTTCAGGTCGGCTTCGGCACTGGGGTCGTCGGTCACGACCACAACGTGCCGACGAGCCACGTCGACGTCGATGTCCGGGATGCCCATGCCGTCGATCAGCAGCGGGCTCTCGCTGCGGATGAACTCGATGGTGTTGCCGGCGAACGCCTCCAGGTGCGCGACGAGACCGCTCTTGGCCTCGTGCATCATCTCGTGGATCTGCTCGTCGCTGCGCTCGTTGCCGAGGACCAGGCGACGGTCGCCGTTGTAGATGCCGCCGTTGTGCAGCCGCACCTTGGCGCCGTCCTTGACCTTCTTGAAGACCTCGGGGCCGGTCTCATCGATCAACGTAACTCCGTTGGCGACAAGCACTTCCGGGCCCAGGTTCGGGTAACGGCCGGAGATGGACGACGATGCGTTCACCACTGCGGCGACCTCGGCCTCGACCAGCGCGTCGGCGGTGATGCGGTCGAGGTCCAGTGCATCGAGGATGACGATGTCCCCCGGACCGACGCGGCGCAGCAGTCGGTCGATGTCGCGGTCAACGCGGGCGGTTCCAGTCACGCCCGGCTTCGGTCCGGCATTTCGGGTGAGCAGCGCTGCCATCTTCATGCGTCGATTCTGGCGATGAACCCTCAAGTAGAGGTGGAGGCGCGCCGTAACATCAGCCTCAGAAGTTTTCTTTTGTCACATCTGTAACAGCCAATCGGTCTCAATCTCGCTTCGCCGCGTAGTGCCGAGCAGCCTTGGCGCGGTTGCCACAGGTCGTCATCGAGTGCCAGCGCCGGGTGCCGTTCTTCGACGTGTCGTAGAACCACAGGACGCAATGCGGGTGCGCGCACTGCTTGATCCGCCCGGCCGACTCGGCCAGCAGTTGCAGCAGGTTGTCCGCGGCGAGCCAGCCCGGCAGCCACTCAGATCGCGGCACCTCCACGTCGTCCTGCGGCCCGGAGTCGGCGAGGGTCCGTCGGATGCGACCGTGGTCCAGGACTGCGTTCAATTCGTCAGCCGAACCGTCGGTGACCACCTGCAGAATCGCCTCGCGAGCGCGCACCAATGCCGTCCGGGTTTTCTCGTCGGCGCCGCACCGGTCGACGAGATCGTTGGCGACCAGCCAACATCGGAGCCCCGCCACATCGGTGAGGAGATCCTGCGGCCCGTCCGCCGACATCCACCGGGTGTTCAGCAGGTCCAGCGCGAGGGGTTCGCCGACATGCGGGCGCGGATCACGCATAGCTGAGATTAACCGCCTCTCCTGCATCGACAGCCTCCCGACAGTCCACTAACCATCTATTTTGATTTTGGTGGTTGACACGTTGCGCTACTGATTCTAACCTTCAAATGTCAGTTAACTAGTTACAACGGAGGAACCGATGACCACCGCCATCACACCCAAACTCGCCCCCGGGCATGTCGGACTCAACGTCACCGACCTGTCCCGATCCGTCGACTTCTACCGCCGCGCTTTGGGTTTCGAACAGCTGGGCATCAGCGACGAGGGCGAGCACCGCTTCGCCTTCCTGGGTTCCGAGGGCACCCTGCGGCTGACCTTGTGGCAGCAGAGCGACGGCGCGTTCTCCACCCGCAGCCCGGGCCTGCATCACCTGTCGTTCCAGGTCGACACCATCGAGCAGGTTCAGACCGTGGAGGCCGCGCTCAAGGAGCTGGGTGTGACCTTCGCCCATGACGGCGTGGTGGCGCACGGAGAAGGCGCGGCGTCGGGCGGCATCTTCTTCACCGACCCCGACGGCATCCGGCTGGAGATCTACGCACCGAATGGCGCGCAGGCCGCACCGGCGCCGAGCGGCGCCGCCCCCACCTGCGGATTCTTCTGAGCCGCGCCATGAATGCCTACCACGCCGGTGAGCTGGCAGTGCAGCGGCGCATGGGACAGGCGGAGATCGCCGCCCGCGTCGGCCGGATGATCCGTACGGAGATTCCGGCCGCCGCGGCGGCCTTCCTGTCCGAGCAGCCGATGATCGTGCTCGCCGCGACCGACGACGCCGGCCGGGTGTGGGCCAGCCTGGTCACCGGCCCCGCCGGCTTCGTGCACGCCGACGACGACCAGACCATCGCGGTCGACGCCCTCCCCGTCCCGGGCGACCCGCTCCACGAAGTCCTGCGCCGGCCGGGTCAGCAGGTCGGCATGATCGCGATCGAACCGCAGACCCGACGCCGCATGCGGGTGAACGGCAGCGTCCAACCGGCCGAGTCCGGACTGCGTATCCACCCCGACCAGGTGTACTCGAACTGCCCGAAATACATCTCGCGCAGGCACATAGACGAGGTGGCGGACGTGGCATCTCCCGCGGTCGTTCGCAGCGCCGATGTGCTCGACGAACGGTTACAGCGGATCGTCGCGCGCGCCGACACGTTCTTCATCGGATCGGCCGATCCGGAGGGGAACGCCGATGCGTCGCACCGCGGCGGCAATCCGGGCTTCCTGCAGGTGCTTTCGCCGAACCGGCTGCGGTGGCCGGACTATCGCGGGAACTCGATGTTCATGACGCTGGGCAACATCAGCGCTAACCCGCGCTGTGGACTGCTGATACCGGACTGGGAGACCGGGACCACCCTCCAGCTCACCGGCACCGCCGAGATCGTGTGGGACGGCGGCGTCGCGGGCTCCCAATGTTCAGTGGAATTCACCGTCGACGAGGTGATCGAGCTGACCGACGTCAGCCCGCTGCGGTGGGGCCAGGCAGAGCTGTCACCCGCGAACCCTGACTGACTAGGGCGCGGCATGCTCCTGCTGGGCCGCCGCCAGCAACTCGCGGGCGTGCGCGCGGCCACTGTCGGTGTCGCCGAGTCCGGCCAGCATGCGGGCCAACTCGGCGACCCGGTCGTCGTCCTCGAGGCGGACCACGCGACTCGACTTCGGGCCGCTCTCCACCACCAGGTGCACGTCACCGTAGGCGGCGACCTGCGGTAGGTGCGTCACCACGATGACCTGGTGCGTGCGGGCCAGCCGGGCCAGCCGCTTACCGATCTGCACCGCGGCGCGGCCACCGACACCGGCGTCGACTTCGTCGAACACCATGGTGGTGCCCATCGAATTCGTGCGCGATGCGACCAAAACGACCTCGAGCGCCAGCATCACGCGGGACAACTCACCGCCCGAGGCGCTCTTGGCCAGCGGCAGCACGTCCGAACCGCTGTGCGGCGTGAAGCCGAACTCGACGGCGTCGACGCCGTCATGACCGGCATGCACCGCGGTGCCGTCCGGCAAGGTCAACGGTGCGCTGTCGTCGGCGCGCGCTTCGAGCGGCGAGACCGCGATGCTGAAGCCGGCGCCGCCCATCGCCAGGCCTGCCAGCTCGGTGGTCACCGCCTTGGCCAGGGACTTCGATGCCTTGGTTCGCGCCTTGGTGACCTCGGCAGCGGCCAGCACGACCTTGTCGTGCCGTTCGTCGACCTGCTTCTGCAGTTCAGCCAGGGCTTCTTCGGAGACGTCGAGCTGCGACAGCCGCTGCCGGGCGTCGGCAGCCCACTGCAGCACCCCGTCGATATCGGCGGCGTACTTGCGGGTGAGGATGCGCAGCTCGGCTTGGCGGGCCAGCTTGGATTCCAAAGTGCTTGCGTCACTGGGTAACTCGGACAGGTAGTCACCGAGTTCGCCGGACACGTCGCCGATCACCGCAAGCGCCTCACTCAGCCGGTCGCCGAGGGCGCGCAGGACGGAGTCGTCCGTCGCCGACAACGCGGACTTGGCCTGCGCGGCGGCATCCAGTGCGGAGGCGGCGTCGTCCGACGGGCCGTCACCGAGCTCCCCGGACAGTGCCGCGCGTGCGGTCTGCGCCGCGTCGCGCAGCGCGTCCAGTTCGGACAACCGGCGGATATCAGCTACCAGCGCGTCGTCCTCGCCCGCTTCCGGCGCAACGGCGTCGATCTCCCCCAGCCCGAACTGCAGCCGGTCGGCTTCCAACGCGAGGTCCCGCGCCCGGTTACGCCGGTCGATCAAATCTCTACGTGCCGTGAGCCATTCGTCACGCAGCTTGCGGTACTTCGCCAGCAGCCCGGTCACGTCGACGTAGCGGTCCAGCGCGCCGCGCTGCTCGTCGGGGCGCATGAGGCGCAGCTGATCGTTCTGTCCGTGCAGGGCGAGCAGTTCGGTGGTGAACGTGGCCAGCGACTTCGCCGGCACACTGCGGCCGCCCAGGTAGGCGCGCGACGGCCCGTCCTTGCTGACCGACCGCGCGGCGATGACGCTGCCGTCGTCGTCCCGGTCGGCGCCCGAGGCTTCCAGGATCCCGTCGACCCGCTCGGAGACCCCGTCACCGAGTTCTGTTGTGGTGAAACGGCCTTCGACCACCGCGCGGGCGGAGCCCGAGCGCACCCGGCTGGCATCGGCCCGCGCACCGCCCAGTAGATGCAGGCTCGTCACGACCATGGTCTTGCCGGTACCGGTTTCCCCGGTCAGCACAGTCAGGCCACGCCCGAATTCGGCAGTGGCCGCACTGATGGCGCCCAGCGCCTCGATGCGGATCTCGGTCAGCATTACTGGCCGCGCCACCCTTTCACCGGCAACCGGAATTTGCGCACCAAACGATCAGAGAACGGGGCGCTGTCGAGACGAACCCATTTCAGGGACGTGTGACACCGGGTGACCTCCAGCCGGCCGCCGGCCGGGACCACCATCTGGCGACGGCCGTCGCAGAACACCATGGCGTCATTGTTGCCTGATTCGACCTCGATCGCGATCGCAGCGTCCGGGCTGGTCACCATGGGACGGGCGAACAGCGCGTGAGCGTTGTTGGGTACCACCAGGATTGCTTCCAGGTCCGGCCACAGAATCGGGCCGCCGGCGGAGAAGGCATACGCCGTCGACCCGGTGGGGGCCGAGACCAGCACACCGTCGCAGCCGAACGCCGAAACCGGCCGGCCGTCGACCTCCAGCACCACACTCAGCACACCGAACCGGCTGCTCTTCTCCAGGCTGGCCTCGTTGAGGGCCCAGCCCCGCTGCACGATCTCGCCGTCGACCCGGACCCCGATGTCGAGCGTCATCCGCTCTTCGACGCGGTAGTCCTTGTCGATGATGCGCTCGAGGACGTGGTCGATGGCCTCGGCCTCGGCTTCCGCCAGGAAGCCGATGTGCCCCAGGTTCACCCCGACCACCGGGATCTCGGCATTGCGGGCCAGTTCCGCGGCCCGCAGGAAAGTGCCGTCGCCACCGAGTACCAGGACCAGTTCGCAGCCCTCGGCCGCGTGTTGGTCGGGATCGACGACCGTGATGTCGACTCCGAGTTCCCGCATGTGGTCCGGCGCCAGGTGCAGGGCACCACGGTCGACGGCCTCGGCCGCGAGGACACGCAAGCCGATTCCGTTGTCGCCCAGTACCTTTTCCACCCGGGTCGCGGTCTCGGTGGCTTCGTCGCGCCCGGTGTGGATCACCAGCAGGACGGTGCGTTCGCGCGTCACTGCGGCCCCTCGGCGACGGCGCGGCCGACGGCGGCGACCAGCGCGTCACCCTCGAGCGGTTGATCAGCGGTGGCCCGCAATCGCAGGAAGAACTCCACGTTGCCGGACGGGCCAGGCAGCGGGCTGGCCGTGACGTCGACTGCGTGCCAGCCGAGTTCAGCGGCCCGCCGCGCCACCGTCAACACGGCATCGGCGCGCAATTCCGGGTCGGAAACCACACCACCGGCTCCGACTCGATCCTTGCCCACCTCGAACTGCGGCTTCACCATGGGAACGATATCGGCTTGGGCCGACGCACATGCGGTCAGTGCCGGTAGGACGGTGGCCAGAGAGATGAACGACAGATCGGCCACCACCAGGTCGACCGGCCCGCCGATGGCCTCGGCCGTCAGCTCCCGCACGTTGGTCCGCTCCATGACGATGACGCGATCATCGGACCGCAATGACCAGGCCAACTGGCCATACCCGACGTCGGCGGCGACGATCTCGCGCGCGCCACGGTCCAACAACACCTCGGTGAAACCCCCGGTAGAGGCCCCAGCGTCCAGGCAGCGCCGTCCCTCCGGCGAGACGCCGAACGCATCGAGGGCACCGATCAGCTTGTGGGCACCGCGGGACACCCAACTGCGTTCGGCAGATTCGGCGACCAGGAGATTGGCCGCGGGCGTGACCGCGGTCGAGGCTTTCGATGCTCGCATGCCGTCGATGGTCACGCGGCCGGCCTCGATCAGTTCGGCAGCCTGTTGACGCGACCGGGCGAGCCCCCGCCGGACGAGTTCAGCATCAACACGTGCGCGTCGCGTCACGTGCGATCACCCCTTCTCGACCGATTCCAGGGCCCGGACCAGCAGATTGTGGGCGTGGTCCAAACCCGCCGCGACAGCTTCGAGGTCCGGGGTCTCGTAACCTTCGCCGGACAGATCCGGGAGGTGGGACAGCAGGACCGCGATGTCTTCGCGGATCTGGTCAGGATCGGTACTCATAGCGATGTTCACGCTAGCGGATCGGTGCCGTCGAGCAGCGACCACTGATCCAATGCCGCGCGTGCCGTGTCGTCGCCGGCCGAGATCCGCACCCGACCGTTCGTGGATGTGGCCCATACCGCGACGGCGGTGGCCCGGACCACCGACAGTGCGTCATCGATCGGTTCGCCGGTGGCGTGCACCGTGACGTCATCACCCGACATCTCGACCTGCCACGCGGGGTGCGGCCCGATCCGCAGCACGTCCGCAGGAGTCGCGAGCGAGCGCAGATCCGGCGCCACGTAATCGGGACGCTCAGTGGGGATGGCATGCACCATGTCGGCTGCGGTGTTCACGCCGGTCAGCACCATCAGGCTCGGCAGACCGGCGGCGTTGGCTCCCGAAATATCGGTGTCGAGCCGGTCCCCGACCACCAGTGGGGTCTCGTACCGGCCGCGGGCCAGGGCGTCGTTCATCAACGTCGGCTGCGGCTTGCCGGCGACCTGAGGCACCTGTTCGGTGGCGGTCTGCAGCGCAGCGACCATCGACCCGTTGCCCGGCAGCAGACCACGTTCCGACGGCAGCGTCTTGTCGACATTGGCCGCCACCCAGAGACCGCCGGCCCGGATGGTCAACGCCGCCTCGGCGAGGTCGGCCCAACCGGTCTGCGGCGAATGTCCCTGCACCACAGCGACGGGGTCGTCGGAGAATTGCCGTACGGGAAGCAGCCCGACGTTGGCGACCTCAGTCACCAGCGCATCGGTTCCGATGACCAGGACCTTCGCGCCCTGCGGCAGCTGCAGCGCCAATAGGTGTGCCGCACTCTGGGCGCTGGTCACCACATCGTCGGCATGCGCGGAGAAGCCGAGCGCGTCGAGGTGATCGGCCACCTCCGCCGGGCTTCGCGACGCGTTGTTGGTGACGTAGAGCTTGCGGGACGTGACCGCGGCGAGCGCGTCGACAGCTCCTTCAGTGGCCTCATGCCCACGGAAGACCGTGCCGTCGAGATCCAGGAGCAGACAGTCGTGCAGCAGTGCCAGCATCGTCACGTCAGCCCAATTCGGCGGCGCGGTCCTCGGCATCCGTGACGCCTTCCAGGTCCGCGGCAGCCGCATGAAGGAACCACTGGAGTGCGTCATTCGTGCGGTCGAGGGCGAGCAGCGTCTCGGCGTACACGTAGAACAGCCGCGCCGCGGTCTGGCCCGTGCGCGTGGAATCCAGCGGCGGGTTCGACAGCAGCGCCAGCGCCTGAGCCGGCTGCCCCAGGTCGCACCGCGCGCCAGCCAGGACGATCTTCAGTTCGTCGGCGTCATCACCGGTGAGCTGCTCGGCTTCGGGACTGCGGCCCAACTCGATGGCGCGCTCCGGACGGCCGACACCGCGCTCACAGTCGGCGATCAGGGCAAGTAGCGGAGACTTGCTCCCCATCCGTCGCGCCGCGCGCAGCTCGGACAGGGCCTGCGCCCAGTCCCCGCAGTAATAGGCCGCGATGCCGACGGCTTCGCGGATTGCGGCGATGCGCGACGCACGAGCGCGCGCGGCCCGCGCATGCTCAAGTGCTGCTTCAGGATCTTCTTCGATGAGATCGCCGGCCATGACCAGGTGCTTGGCCACATAGTCGGCAGTCGCCTTGTCGAGGGTCGTCAGCTCGCGACGGACCTCGGGCGACAGCTGCTTGGCTTCGACATCGTCGGGCAGTCTGGGGCCAGCCGGCCGATCCGACGTCGACGCGCCATCACGGGACTGAGGTGGCCGGCCGTTCCGATCGGAGCCGGGCCGCCTGGGTCCCTGCGGGCGGTCACGCTGAGGCCGCTGTCCTCGCCGTGCGTCGCCATCGTCCCTGCGCGAGGGGCGACGATCGTCGCCCTGCCTGTTGTCGACCACTGGAACCTTTCCCTACGAAATCTCAGGTCAGAATACGGCCCGACATGTCCTTGGCCGAACTTTGCCCGCGAAACTCTCCATCCGCGCACCGGCGCCGAACCCATCGGCGGCCGGCCCGGGGCCTATTTCCGAGCTGAGAAATAAAAATTCCTCAAATAGAATCACCCCCCACATAAATGTGGGGGGTGATTCCTAATTTGTGTTCGGCGGTGTCCTACTTTTCCGCCCGTGCAGGGCAGTATCATCGGCGCTGGCAGGCTTAGCTTCCGGGTTCGGGATGGGACCGGGCGTTTCCCTGCCGCTGTTGCCGCCGTAACTCTATTTAATTACGCCTCCACCGGCCCGTTTAGCACCCTTTGGGGGTGTTATTTGGTGGTGGGGTGTGGTCTGTTCGACTTTTGTGTCGTGAATAGTGGTTGCGGGCACGATGTGCAATGTTCTTGTTTACACACAATTGGTTCTTTTTTGGTGTGTGTAAGTTTTCGGCCGGT
>NZ_JBFUJW010000014.1:0-107641 GCF_056555145.1 Mycolicibacterium sp. P4_G11 | reverse complement strand
CACCACCGCGCTCGAGGGCTACATCCGCTGGTACAACACCGAACGCATCTCGACAAAACTCAAGGGCCTGAGCCCGGTCCAATACCGGGCCCAGGCCCTTAAGTCCTAAGCTCCCAAAGTCAGAGTCCAACTTTCGGGGACCACTTCAATCAAGCGATTTAGGGGGTTTTCACGACTGGTCGGCCACTACAGGTTGACGAAGCGCTCCTTGACCTGCTCCTCGGTCAGCCCGTAGTCGGACAGCGAGTAGGTGTGCTTCGGCGCCCGCGGGCCCTGCTGGCTCTGGGCGTGGCTGTCGACCATCGCCTGCCGCGCGGCGTCGGTGAACTCCAGATCGAAGGTGCGGTAGATGCCTTCGACGGCGCCGACCGGGTCCTTGATGAACTCGAAGTAGTCGACGTCGCAGAACTGTTTGGGATCATGCTTGGCCCGCTCGGCGTCGAACAGTTCCAGTCCGCGCGACCAGGTTTCGAGCGCGTCGTCGCCGATCACCTTGCCGGTGAAGGAGTTCGACCAGCCGGCCGTGGTGTGCTGCGACAGCGAGCACATGGACGCCAGGATGGTCTCCGCCGGCCGGTGGCACTGCACGACGAGCGCGTCGGGGTACACCTTGAACAGCGCCTCGAGGGCGAACAAGTGGCTGGGATTCTTGAGCACCCAACGCTTCTCGGGCTCATTGAGTCCGATCAACTGCAGATTCTGGCGGTGCCGCTGGTAGGACTTGGTCCAGTCCTGACGGGCCAGCCACTGGGCGTACGACGGGACGTGCGCCAGCGTCTCGTACGACACCGAATGCAACGACTGCCGCAGCAGCTGCCAGCATTCCTCGACCTCGTCAGCGGTCATGAAATGCAACCCGGTGTAGTCCGGGTTCTCCTCGTGCGCTTGCTTGAATCGGGCATCCAGCGCACTGAAAACCGGGTTTTCCGACCAGGTTTCACGCGGCGGCCGCGGCTGCGGGAACTCGGCCAGCCACATCTCCAGGCCCTGGTGGGCCGGGTCCGCGGTCAGCAGCCGGTGGATCACCGTGGTGCCGGTGCGCGGCAGGCCCGTGACGAAGATGGGCCGTTCGATCGGCACATCGGCGTGCTGCGGGTACTGCTTGAACGCGGCGTTGGACACCAGCCGCGCCACCAGGGCGTTGCGGGTGAAGAACCGCTGCATCTTGCTGCCGAGCTCGGTCAGGTCGGCTTCGCACTGGTAGGCATCCAGCAGCACGCCAAGGGCTTCCAGGTAGTTGTCGTCGTCGCCGCCGAAATCCTCCAGCCCACAGGCCTTCACGGCCGAGGCGTGCAGGTCCTCGATGGTGCCCACATTGGTGCGTGTCATGCCTTGTACTCCCCGCAGTTCACATCCAGCGCCTGGCCGGTGATGCCGCTGGACAGGTCGCTGGCCATGAACAGGATGGCAGAGGCCACCTCGTCCTCGGTCGGCAGCCGCTTGAGATCGGAGCCGGCGGCCGATGCAGCGTAGATCTGCTCGACGGTGGTGCCGTACTTCTGCGCCTGGTGGCCGAAGTAGCCCTCCAGGGTCTCGCCCCAGATGTAGCCGGGCAGCACCGAGTTGACCCGGATGCCCTTCTCGCCCAGCTCGGTCGAGAGGGTCTGGGACATGGCCAGCAGCGCCGACTTCGCCATCTTGTAGGCGCCGTACTTGGCCTGCGAATGCCGGACGACCATCGAGTTCACGTTCACCACAGAGCCTTTGGCAGCTTCCAGCGCCGGGGTGAAGCCCTGGGTCATGCGCAGCGCACCGAACACCGTCAGCTCGATCGCATCCCGCATGTGCTCGAACGTGGTGTTGGCGAATGGCTTCATGGACGGCACCCGGAACGCGTTGTTGATCAACACGTCTGCCTTGCCGAACTCCTCCTCGGTGCGAGCCACCACGTTGGCGACCTGCTCGTCGTCGGTGATGTCGGTGCCCACAACCAGTGCGCGACGACCCAGCGCCGTCACCTGCTTGGCGACGAGCTCCAGCCGCTCCACGGTGCGGGCGGCCAACACGAGGTCGGCACCGTTCTCCGCACATCGGCGGGCCAGCGTCGTCCCGAGCCCGGGCCCGACACCGCTGATCACCACTACCTTGCCATCGAGCAGTCCGCTCACGGTCAGCCCACCATCCTCTCGCCAATAAGCTTCTGCCGCAGCGCAATCCGCGCGCGCCAATCTTCGTCGGAAATCTTGTTGCTCTCGTAGAAGGGCAGCTTCGACGCCACCTCATCCAGGGTGACGACCTCGCACGTCGGGCCGTCCTCGGCCGTCAGCTCGCGGGACACCCGCTGCCAGCGGAACTGCAGGTAGCCCTTGGCGTGGCCCAGCGTCTCGCACCAGTTGGTCACGCCGGGATTGTTCTCGGACACCACGATCCGGATCTTGCCGTCCGGATCCGCCTGCGCCTGAGTGCCGTTCAGCGACGTCTGGTGATTGATGTAATCCAGCGAGATGTACCAGAGGCTGCCCAGCTGGAAGCCCAGGTACGGCGCGTCCGTCACCGGAAGCGTGATGACCATCGCCTGGTCGGGTGTCATGTCGTAGTGCCCGACAGCCGAGTACTGCGTCGCAAGTCCACCCGGGGTCAGTCGCGGCGCGGTCAGGGTGTTGACCGGCAGGTTGTCGTAGAACCACTTCGGGAACTGCAGCCAGGTCTTGACCCGCTGCACCAGTTGCTTACCGGCGACGGCGTACCGCTTCTCGATCAGCTCACGGGTCAACGGGTCCGGCGCGGTCCCCGCGGTGTCGGTCCGGGAGATGGCGAACGAACCGCGCTGCGCCGACCAGTCGTTGTAGACCTCGCGGATCACCAGCTGCGCCGGGGTGGCCGGCGTGAACCGCCACTCGAACGTGCCGTCGGCGGCGATGTCGAGCTTGCGGTCGTCGAACGCCGTCTCGCTGTCCGGCACGTTGGCGTCGGTGTACTCGCCGCCGAGCAGCTGGAAGCTGACGTCGGTGGTGGTGCCGCGACGCCCGGTGACGACGTATTCATGTCCGGGCTGCACGCGGGTGCCGAAGTACATGGTGTCGGGGTTGTCGAGGCCCATCTTCTCGAAGGGGCCCGTGCCGCTGTGCAGGAACGGATGGTCCTTGTCGAAGTCGAACGCGACGTGCGTGCACGACGCGATACAGCCGGCGAGGTACTGCAGGCCTTCGAGCAGGTCGGCCTCGGTTTCGATGAACAGCGCGGCGGCGACGAGGCGCTCCGCCTCGGCGACGGCGTCGATGAACGACTGCGTAAACATTCGGTAGCACCCTTCCGTTCCAATATTGGAACGTATCGGTAGATATTCCGAATGAAGAGTAGAACGCGTTGCAGTTGTCGTCAATGCCGCGCAGGTCAACAGGCCGACCAAACTCCCTGACACCGGTCCATATTTGGACCGGTGTCGTACATTCCTTGCCATGACTGACATCGGCCGCGCGTCGCCGCCCACCGCCCGCGTCGTGGCGGTGCTGGACTTCCTGGCCCGTCATCCCCAGGAACAATTCGGGCTGTCCGAATTGGCGCGCCGGCTCGACCTCAGCAAGCCCACCTGTCTGGGCATCGTCACCACGCTGGCCGAGGCCGGCTATCTGGTGCGCGACGCGGCCGAGAAGACCTACCGGCTGGGCCCGCGTTTGATCACCCTTGGCCATACCGCTCAGGAGTCCATGCGGATCAGCCCGGCCGCGCGGGCAGAACTGCGTCGGCTGTCGGAGACGTTCAATGCCACAGCGGCGCTGTCGGCGGTGATCGACGACCGCATCACGCTGCTGGAACTCGTTGCGCCGCCGGGCAGTCCGGAACCGGTACAGGTCGGGCAGAGCTACCCGTTCGCCCCGCCGGTCGGCCTCATGTTCGTGCTGTGGGACGAGCGTGCGGTCCGTGATTGGCTGGGCAAGGACCCGACGATCCCCCTGCGCACCGACAGTGCGCGGCTGGAGCGGGTGATTGCCGAGTGCCGCGAATCGGGCTACCTCGTCGAGCGGCTGACGCCCGGTGGCCGGCGGCTGTACGCCATGATGGCCGGCATGTCGAGCAACCTGCCCGACGAATTGCGGGTCCTGCTGGGCGAACTCGTCTCCGACATCGGCGAACGCGTGTACCTGCCCAGTGAGTCGGGCGGGCGATCCAAGCACGACATCAGCGTCATCGCCGCGCCGGTGTTCGACCATCACCAGCGTCAGGTCATGGTGCTGTCACTGCAGATCGGCCGTGCGCTGACCGATGCCGAGATCAGTAAACGCGCCCGTGGGCTGGTGGCCGCGGCCGCGACGCTGACGACACAGCTCGGCGGATCTCAGCCCGGCCGAACGTGAGCTTGTGTGCGAAATCCGTTGGTGGATTGACACATTCGCTCACGTTCGGCGAGTGAGAGCTAGATGCCGTTGAGCACCGCGAGCGCGTCGGTCGGCGCGACCTGCAGGCCGCAGCGATCCTTGAAGGCGGCCAGCGGAGCCTGGATGCCGCGCAGCGCGTCGGCCTGGTCCGGGTGCTCCTTGAAGTAGTTGTCGAACTGGCTCATCGCGGTGAACGCCGGTTGACGGGTGGCGTCGAGCAGCGAGCTGTCGGCATCCGGGTGCGCGGCGAAGTAGTCCGACAGCTGCAGGGTGACCGAACTGATGGTCTTGGCCAGCGTCGCGGTGCTGCAGTCGGCGACGGTCGCGGCCGGCGCCACGGTGGTCGTCGTGGTCGTCGTCGGCGCCGCGGTGGCGGATGTGGTGGACGCGGCCGAGGTGGTCGGCGCAGCCGTCGCAGACGTGGTCGGTGCGGCTGTCGTGGACGGCGTGGGCGTCACCGGCGTCGGATCCGCCGACGCGCGGGGCACGACGAGCGCTGCACAGGCAGCGCCCAGGGCGATGAAGCCGAGGGTGGAACGGCCGAAGGTAACGGCACGAGTCATGGAATCCTCCTTGGTTCTGGCCGCATCCTTCTTCCCCGGCCTCTGGGGGTATTTCGCTCGCTGCGGTACTGCTGTTACACAAGCGCTCAAAGTTGCAGGTCAGCGCGGCTCTGTACAGCAAATATTCGCTTTCCTGGATTAGCTCGGCTGTGTTGCTATTGGGGCATGCAGTATTCGTCCTGGCCGCTGGCGGAACTGGAGGTGATCACTCCGGTCCTGCGGTTGTGCCATGTGACCGATGGCCTGGCCGACGAGCTCGCCCGCCTGGCCGACGAGGGCATCCACGATCCGGCCACCATGCCGTTCGCGGTGCCGTGGACCGACGCGGTCTCCCCCGAACTGGAGCGCAACACCGTCCAGTACTTCCAACAGACCCGCGCCGAGGTATCGACAGAGCATTGGGACGTGCCGATGGCCGTCATCGTCGGCGACGACACCGTGGGCGTGTGCACGGTGACGGCCGACGGCTTCCCGGCCCGACGGACCGTGTCGACCGGCTCCTGGCTGGGCCGTCGTCACCAGGGCCGCGGGTTGGGTCGGGAAATGCGCGCCGCGGCGCTGCAGCTGATCTTCGCCGGATTCGACGCCGAGGTCGCCCGCACCGCCGCGTGGCACGACAACGCGGCGTCACTCGGTGTCACCCGGTCGCTGCCCTATGTGCAGACCGGGTCGTCCCGGCAATCGCGGCGCGGTGTCTTCGACACCATGCTGGAATTCACCATGACCCGCGCACAGTGGGACACCATGCGCCGCAGCGATATCGAACTGCGTGGCGTGGATGCGGCGATCGACCAGCTGGGGCTGCGCCGGAGCTGAGTGACCCGTCAGCTGACGGACGCGATCCCGAACGGCAGCACTGCGGGCGCCCCGGCGGCGCGCAGCACCTGGGTCGCCATGGTCAGGGTCCAGCCGGTATCGACGAGATCGTCCACCAGCAGCACCGGACCGCTGACGTCCAGGTCGGGGACCTCCCACGAATCCACCAGCGCCGCAACCCGATACGCCGAGTTGGCCGCGGTCACCGGGCGCCGCTGTGGCCGATAGTGCAGCGTGCCGAGGTTCTGCAGCCGGCCGAGTTCGGCCAGCCGGGTCACCAACGAGCCGATCAACTGCGGGTGGCTGTCGGAGTCCAGGCCCATCACCGCTACCGGCCGGGTATCCCAGTTCCAGGCCTTCAGCACCGCAACCGCGGCCTGTACCACCTCGTCGGGCGCCTCGCCGTCAGGCCCGTCCAGCAGCTGCCGAAGCCTCGCACCCCAGCCGAGGTCGGTCAGGCGCCCGATCACCCGACCCGGCTCGGCTCCGCCGGAAATCCGTCCGGACAACTCAATTCCCAAGGAACGCAGGCCTGTCGGCCACTGCTTTCGGGTAGCGAGCTCGACGCCGGGTCGCATCAGTTGGTCCCGTACCGCCGACGCGGCGCCGGCGTCGACGTCCGCGGTGTAGTGCGCACCCGCGCAGTTGTCGCAGCGGCCGCAGCCTTGGCCGTCGAGTTCGGGATCGTCGAGTTGGCTGCGCAAGAACACCATCCGGCACTCGGTCGTCGATTGGTAATCCCGCATGGCCTGCTGTTCACGCTGCCGCGCGGCGTCCAGATTCCGGTAGCGCTCCTCGTCGTACGACCACGGTTCGCCGGTACTGATCCAGCCGCCCTTGACGCGACGCACCGCACCGTCGACGTCGAGCACCTTGAGCACCATCTCGAGCCGTGACCGGTTCAGGTCCACCAGCGGTTCCAGCGCCGCGGTCGACAGCGCCCGGTCCATCTCGAGTTCGCCGATCACCTTGCGCACCAAGGCTTCCGACGGGAACGCGACCGAGGCGAAGTACCGCCAGATGTCGGCATCCTCCTTACCCGGCAGCAGGATCACCTCGGCGCTCGAGGTGGCACGGCCGGCACGGCCCACCTGCTGGTAGTACGCGATGGGCGACGACGGGGCACCCAGGTGCACGACGAAGCCCAGGTCCGGTTTGTCGAACCCCATGCCGAGCGCCGAGGTGGCGATGAGCGCCTTGACCCGGTTGTTCAGCAGGTCGGCTTCCAGCTGTTCGCGTTCGGCGGCGTCGGTGGAACCGGTGTAGGAGGCGACGGGATGCCCCTGCTCACGCAGCAGCGCGGCGATGTCATGCGCCTGCGACACCGTCAAGGTGTAGACGATGCCGGAGCCGGGCAGCGAATCAAGGTGCGCCGCAAGCCAAGCCGCGCGTTGCGCCGGTCCCCCGGCGTGCACCACCGACAGCCGCAGCGACTCCCGGTCCAGCCCGCCGCGCAACACCAAGGTGTCGCCGCCGCCGACGCCCAGCTGCGCGGCGACGTCCTGCACCACGCGGTCGTTGGCGGTCGCGGTGGTGGCGAGAACCGGTATGCCCGAACCCAACTCACCGATCAGAGTGCGAATGCGCCGATAGTCCGGCCGGAAGTCGTGGCCCCAGTCGGAGACGCAGTGCGCCTCGTCGACCACGACCAGCCCGGCATCGGCGGCCAATGCCGGCAACACGGTGTCGCGAAAGTCCGGATTGTTCAACCGCTCCGGGCTGACGAGCAGGACGTCGAGGTCGCCCGCGGAGACTCGCTGGTGCACCTCGTCCCATTCGGTGACGTTACTGGAGTTGATCGTGGCAGCGCGGACGCCCGCTCGTTCGGCAGCAGCCACCTGGTTGCGCATCAGCGCCAGCAGTGGCGAGACGATGACCGTCGGGCCGCGGCCGGCCGCCCGCAGCAGCTTGGCGGCGATGAAGTACACCGCGGACTTGCCCCACCCGGTGCGCTGCACCACCAGCGCCCGGCGGCCCTGAACCACCAGTGCCTCGATGGCCACCCACTGGTCGTCACGCAGCACGGCGCCGGGACCGGCGAGCTGTTCGAGTAGCGCCTGTGCGTCAGTACGCGTAGGTGTTGCGGGGCTTGGGGATTGGGTCGGCACTGGTCACTTCCATGGTCGGGACGAAATTCGTGGACGGGCTGGACGTCCCGGGTATCACCTTGCCCTGCACCTTCAGCCAGGTGTCATCCGGGTGCGGACCGACGGCGCCGGTCAGGTGGACGCGGGCCAATTGCGCGTCGGCGGCGCAACACACGATCACGACCCGGGCCAGATCGCCGCCCATCGTGAATCCGGTGACGGTGATGGTCCGTCCCTCAAGACTTTTCGTGGAGTCGGCCGCGGCCCGCAGCACCACCTCCGGCAGCGATACCGCGCCGTCGGCCGGGAGCGGGGGAAACGCCCGCTTCGGCGGGGCCACCGCCGCGGTGACCGTCTCGGCGCCGACCGGGCTCATCGGCGGCACGGCGACGAACGCAGTCAATGCCACCGGCACGAGCAGCAGCCACGCCAGCAGGCCCCGGTGGTGATGCCCGCCCGGCGGCCCGTGGCGCAGGTCCCGCACCAGACACACCAGAGCCAGCGCCACCAGCAGGACGGCGGCCACCAGCAGCCACGGGAACAGCGCCGGTTTCACGAAATTCAGGTAGGTGCCCTTGACTGCGATCAACCCCGTGCTCAGCCCGATCAGCAGCACCAGGATGTTCTGCGTTTCCCGGCTCATCGCACGTCCCCGAGCACCAGCAGCCCGACGGCCGTGGCGCACGCCGCGGCCACCACCAGGGTCACGGGTGCGAATCGCACCGCGAACGGCCGGCCGAACACGCCGGCCTGCATCGCGAACAACTTGACGTCCACCGCCGGACCGACCACCAGGAACACCAGTCGCGGCACCAGCGGGACCATCGTCAGACTGGCCGCGACGAACGCGTCGGCCTCGGAGCACAGCGCCAGCACCACGGCCAAGAGCGCCATCGTCACCACACCGACTGCCAGGTTGCCGGCGACATGCTCGAACACCCACGGCGGCACCGCCGCCCGCAGCACGGCCGCCGCGCCGGCGCCGATCACCAGATAGGCCGCGGACTGCAGGAAGTCGTGCCGGGCCGCCTCGGTGAACACGGTGAATCGGGACGCACCCTCGTCGTGGTGGGTGGGCAGTGTGCGGGTCACCCATTCGGCGCGGCCCCAGCGCTGCCATAGCAGGCCCATCACCACCGCCGTCAGCAGCGACGCCACACACCGGGCCACCACCATCTGCGGCTGGCCGGGAAACGCAACAGCTGTCGCCACCAGCACCACGGGGTTGATCGCCGGCGCCGACAACATGAAGGTCAGGGCGGCCCCGGCCGTCTCGCCGCTGAACAGCCGGCGCGCCACGGGCACCGACCCGCATTCACATCCCGGCAGCGCGGCACCCCCGACACCGGCCACCGCGACGGCGAGCGCGGGCCGGCGCGGCAGCAGGCGGGCCAGCCGTTCCGGGGTGAGATACGCAGCCACCAGGCCACTGACGATGACGCCCAGCACCAGGAACGGCAGGGCCTGCACAAAAACCCCGCAGAACACCGTGGCCGCGGTGGCCAGGCGGGCGTGGTCGGTCAGCAGGCCGCTGACCCAGGAACCCGACAGCGCCAGACCGGCGAGGCCGACGAGCAACAGCTCCATCGACCCGGCCCGCCGTCGGCGCTCCGGCGCCAGCGTTGATTCGTCCTCGGCCATGCGCCCATCTTGCCGGGGAAGTCTGACAAGTCGCTCGCTACGTCGGGACGACCGGGATTCGGCCCGCGCTCGCACCGCCGTCGACCGCCAGATCCGCGCCCGTCATGTACGACGACGCGTCGGACGCCAGGAACGCCACCACCTCGGCTACTTCCTCGGGGGCACCGACCCGGGTCAGCGGTGCGCCCGGGTGTCCGCCGAGGCCACGTTCGATCGGCAGGTGCGCCACCATCGGGGTGTCGATCATCCCGGGGTAGACGGTGTTGACGCGAATTCCCATGGGGCCCAATTCGATTGCTGCGACCTTGGTGAAGCCGCGCAGGCCCCACTTGGAGGCGCCGTAGGCGCTGTACCCGGCCAGCCCCTGCAGCCCGGCCTGCGACGAGATGTTGATGATCGATCCGCCGCCGCTCGCGCGCATGGGCTCGACGACAGCCTGGGTGCCGAGGAACGGCCCGATCAGGTTGACGCGCAGCTGCCGCTCCCACGACTGCGCGGTGTGGTCCATCAGGGGTTCGACGGTGCAGATCGCCGCGTTGTTGACCAGCGCGTCGATCCGGCCGAACTCGCTCAGCGCCAGCTCGACCGTTGTCAGCCAATCACTTTCGCTGCCGACGTCGTGTCGCTGGAAGCGGGCGGCGTCGCCGATCGACGCGGCGACCGCCTCCCCCTCCTCGACCAGGACGTCGGTGAGGACGACCTTCGCGCCGCGGGCGGCGAACAGCCGCGCCTCGGCCTCACCCTGACCGCGCGCCGCGCCCGTGATGATCGCGACCTTGCCGGTCAGGTCCATAGCTAGTCGCTGTCCTGGTCGATACCGGTCAGCATCAGCTCGGAAACCCGGCGCGGGGTCTCCGTGAGGTAGGCCATCGCCGCGATGCGCTTGGGCAGGATGACGTGCTTCTTCTCGTGCTCGACCGCGTTCGCGATGGCCTCGGCGACCATGTCGGCGTCCAGCGGCTCCTGCGGGATCATCCGGAACTTGAGCGACCGCTCGATGGTGCGGCGAGCCGGCCCGAACGACCGGATGTGGTCGATCATGTCGGTCTTGACCTCACCGATCTGCACCAGCGTGGTGTTGACCGGCTTCTGGCGCAGCTCGGAGCGGATGCCGGCGGTGAAATGACTGAGCCCGGCCTTGGAGGCGCCGTACAGGGTGACGCCCGGTCCGGTCGAGATGGCGCCCATCGAGGACACGTTGACGATGTGGCCACGGCCCCGCTTGATCATCCGCGGCATCACCTGACGACACAGCTCCATCGGCGCAATCAGGTTGACCTGCAACAGGTCTCGCACATCCTGCGACGACGCCTCGTAGAAGCGGCCGACCCGGTCGACACCGGCGTTGTTGATGATGACGTCGATGGGACCGTCGGCCTCCACCCGGTCGATCAGCGCTTCGACGGCTGCGGGGTCCATCAGGTCGGTCGGATATGCCTTGCCGCCGAGCTCCTTGGCGAGCTCTTCGAGCTGGTCAGCATTCCGGGCAACCAGCGCGACGTCGGCGCCGCGGCGAGCCATCGCCTGCGCGATGTTCTTGCCCAGACCACGGCTGGCACCGGTGACCAGAACTCGGCTGTTCCTCAGTTGCATATCCCTACTCCATTCAAAAAGCGTGCAGACACGGACCGGCAAAGCCCCCTCCAGCTCCGCGTCGCGACGCCGAGTCAGCTCATGGTGTGCACGCTAAACGGGGTGCGAGCCGAAATTCAGAGGTAGTTCCCAATCAACGAGACAACATGTCCGCTGGCTCACATTTTTGGCCTCATAGTGATGTATGCGACGTTTATCGGGCGAGGACAACAGCTTCCTGGCGTGGGAAAGTGCCGTCCAGCCGCAGCACACCATCAAGGCCGTCGTGCTCGATCCGGCACAGGGCCATGAACCCATCACCTTCGAAGCTGTCCGGGCGGCACTGCCCGGCCTCGTCGACCGCGTCGAGCCCCTGCAGTGGCAGCTGATGTCGCCGCGGTTCGGTGCCGGCCGGCCGTGGTGGGTCACCCGCCCCCGGGGCGACTTGAACTACCACATGAAGCGCGCCACCGCCGCCGCTCCCGGCACCGACCGAGAGCTGGGCGCGGAGATCGCGAAACTCTTCGAAGAGCCCCTCGAGCGGGACCGCCCGGCGTGGCAGATGTGGTACATCGACGGCCTGGCCGACGGCCGCGTCGCCCTCGTGCTCAAAATCCACCACGCCGTCGCCGACGGCATGGCGTCGCTGAACCTGCTCGAGCAGTTCTACAGCCAGGACCCCGCCGACCGGCTGCCCGAGCCGTCGGCCCGCCCGGCGGCCGACGAGCACCGCCCGCCGGCTGCCGAATGGCTGCCGATGGTGGCACGGCAGCAGGTCAAGTCGCTGACCAAATTCCCGAAGGTCGTGGCACGTACGGCCAAGGTCACCCGCACCATCCAGGACCGGCAGAAGTCGGGCAAGCCCGGCTATGCCGAGGCCTTCATCCCGCCGGCTCTGCCGTTCAACGAGCCGCTGACCGCCAACCGCGGATTCGCATTCGTCAACGTCGAGATAGACCAGATCAAGCGGGTGACGAAGGCGTTCGGCGTCAGCGTCAACGACGTCTTCCTGGCCATGTGCAGCACCGTCCTTCGCGAGTACCAGGCCTCGCGCGGCCCGGTCGGCGACGACACCATGACCGCCGTGGTGCCGGTGTCGATGCGCCCGCAGGACGGCGACCGCTGGGGCAACAAGGTGGCCCGCTGGAACGTCGAGCTCGCCACCAACATCGCCGATCCGGTGGAGCGGTTGACGGCAATCTCGGCGAACACCGCCACCGCCCGCGAGGTGCAGAGCGAGCGCGATGCCTGGCTGCAGCACGACTGGATGGAGTACTGGCCGCTGTTCAAGGTCTACTCGCGGGTGCTGCCGACCATCGGGGCGCAGGTCAAGAAGCGTCCGATGTTCAGCATGATCGCGTCGAACATGCGCGGCCCGCAGCAGACGCTGTACTTCGGCGGCGCCCCGGTCGAGAAGCTGATCTCGACCGGCCCGCTGGTCTTCCCGATGGGCATGAACATCACCGGCTGGAGCTACCAAGGCGGCATGCAGATCTGCGTGCTCACCTGCACCGACCAGGTCGAGGATCCGCACGGCATCGCCGACCGTCTGCCGGCGGCGCTGGCCGAGCTGGTCGCACGCTGCGAGACCGCGGCGGACTCCGTCAACAGCTGACCCGGCTACGCAAAACGCCGGCCGCCCCTTTCGGGACGGCCGGCGTTTTCGTGTCTCGGTCGGTCAGGCCTTGCCCTCGGCCCGCTCCCGCTGAATCTCGAGCGCGATGTCGATCAGCTGGTCCTCCTGGCCACCGATCAGCTTGCGCTGGCCGACGCGGAGCAGCAGCTCGTGGGCGGGCACGCCGTAGCGCTCGCCCTGGCGCACCGCGTGCTTGAGGAAGCTGGAGTACACGCCCGCGTACCCCATCACCAGTGCGTTGCGGTCCAGCAGGCACTCGGCCGGCATCGCCGGGGCGACGACCTCTTCGGCCGCGTCGGCGATGTCGAAGAAGTCGATGCCGGTCTTGACGCCGATCTTGTCGAACACCCCGACCAGCGCCTCAACCGGTGCATTACCCGCACCGGCGCCGAACCGGCGGCAGGAGCCGTCGATCTGCTTGGCCCCGGCACGCACGGCCTCGACCGAATTGGCAACGCCCAGACCGAGATTCTCGTGTCCGTGGAAACCCACCTGCGCGTCGTTGCCGAGTTCGGCGACCAGTGCGGCCACGCGGTCGGCGACACCTTCGAGCACCAGCGCGCCCGCGGAGTCCACCACGTAGATGCACTGGCAGCCGGCGTCGGCCATGATGCGGGCCTGCGCGGCCAGCTTCTCCGGGGAGATGGTGTGGCTCATCATCAGGAAGCCGACGGTCTCGAGACCGAGCTCGCGGGCGAAGCCGAAGTGCTGGATCGCGACGTCGGCCTCGGTGCAGTGGGTGGCGATGCGGCAGATCGAGCCGCCGTTGCCCTGCGCGATGCGGATGTCTTCCTTCGTGCCGACGCCCGGCAGCATCAGGAAGGCAATCTTGGCGGTCTTCGCGGTCTCGGCCGCGATGGTGATGAGTTCCTGCTCCGGGGTCTTCGAGAACCCGTAGTTGAAGCTCGAACCACCGAGCCCGTCACCGTGCGTGACCTCGATGACCGGAACGCCGGCGTTGTCGAGCGCACCGACGATCGCGCGGACCTCGTCACCGGTGAACTGGTGGCGTTTGTGGTGCGAGCCGTCACGCAGCGAGGTGTCCGTCATCCGGACGTCCCACGCGGCGTCGAAGAAGATGTCTCCGGGTTCAAGTGCGGTGCTCATGCGTTCGCTCCCACGATTTCCTTGGCAATCTCTTCGCCCACCTTGGTGGCCGCGGCGGTCATGATGTCCAGATTTCCAGCGTAGGTCGGCAGGTAGTCGCCGGCACCCTCCACCTCGACGAAGATGCTGACGACGTGCTGGCCGCCGTTGACCACCGACGGCTCGTCGAACTGCGGCTCGTTGAGCAGCCGGTAGCCCGGTACGTAGGTCTGCACGTCGGCGACCACGTCCTTGACCGACTGGGTGATGGCGGCGTGGTCCGCATCTTCGGGGATGGCGCAGAAGATGGTGTCGCGCATGATCATTGGCGGATCGGCCGGGTTCAGGATGATGATGGCCTTGCCGTCACGAGCCCCACCGATGTTGCGCACACCGGCGCTGGTGGTCTTGGTGAACTCATCGATGTTGGCCCTGGTGCCGGGGCCTGCCGAAGCCGACGACACCGACGCCACGATCTCGGCGTAGGGCACGCCGCCCTGTGCCTCGACGGCACGGGCCACCGCGTAGACCATCGGGATGGTGGCCTGGCCGCCGCAGGTGACCATGTTGACGTTCATCGAATCCAGGTGCGCCCGCAGGTTGGCCGGCGGGATCACGCCCGGGCCGACGGCGGCCGGGGTCAGGTCGATGGCCCGGATGCCGGCTTCCTCGTACCGCGGCGCGTACGCCTTGTGCACGTAGGCGCTGGTGGCCTCGAAGATGAAGTCCGGCTTCTCGCTCTGGGCCAGCAGCCAGTCCGCCCCTTCGGCACTGGTCTCCAGCCCGAGCTTGCGGGCGCGGGCCAGACCCTCGCTCTCCGGGTCGATACCGATCATCCAGCGCGGCTCGAGCCAGTCCGACCGCAGCAGCTTGTACAGCAGGTCAGTACTGATGTTTCCCGAGCCGACGATCGCGACGCTCGCTTTTGACGGCATGCTCACTCCTCTTTTGAAACTTTGGGTATTAGGCGAAAGACAGGTGGACGGAACCCAATCCGGCGAATTCGGCGACGAAGTCGTCGCCCGGCTTGGCATCGAACGCCCGCATGCAGGCGCCGGGCAGCACCACGTCACCGGCCTTCAGGCGCACGCCGAACTGGTCGACCTTGCGGGCCAGCCACGCCACCGCGGTGACCGGGTTGCCGAGCACCGCGTCGCTGCGGCCCTCGCCGAGCACCTCGCCGTTGCACCGCAGGACGGCCGGAATGGCTGTGATATCCACGTCCTTCGGGGACACCCGCTCCTTACCCAGCACCCAGCCGGCCGAGGACGCGTTGTCGGCGATGGTGTCGCACAACTTGACCTGCCAGTTGGTGATGCGGGTGTCGATCAGCTCGATGGCCGGGGCGAAAGCAGCGGTGGCGGCCAGCACGTCGTCCTCGGTGCAGCCGGCCCCGGGCAGATCGTCGGCCAGTACGAACCCGACCTCGACCTCGACCCGCGGCAACAGGTACTTCGAGGTCAGCACGGGCTGGTCCTCGAATACCTGCATGTCGTCGAGGAGGTGCCCGTAATCGGGTTCATCCACATTCATCATTTTCTGCATGGCCTCGCTGGACAGGCCAACCTTGTGTCCCACCACGCGGGCACCTTCTGCGACACGCTGACGAATGTTGAGCAGCTGAATCTCGTACGCGTCGACGACGTCGATGTCGGTGTACGTGTCGGTCATCGGCGACATCGCGACCCGGCTGCGCTCAGCTTGAGCCAGCGAGGCGGCGAGCTCGGCACGCACGTTGTCGGACAGCATTCGTGAATTCCCCTAACTTCATGGACCGGCGCAGTTGTCCACAGGCCGGGCAATTCTATAACGTGTTCTACATGACTGGACAGGAGTACGACGTTGTCGTCGTCGGCAGCGGTGCAGCCGGTATGGTCGCCGCCCTCACCGCGGCCCATCAGGGCCTTTCGACAGTAGTCGTTGAAAAGGCCCCACACTATGGAGGTTCCACTGCGCGGTCAGGTGGCGGCGTCTGGATCCCGAACAATGAGATTCTGCAGCGTGCGGGGGTCAAGGACACCCCAGAAGCGGCCCGCACCTACCTGCACAAGATCGTCGGCGACGTGGTGCCCGCAGAGAAGATCGACACCTATCTGCAGCGCGGCCCCGAGATGCTGTCGTTCGTGCTCAAGAACTCGCCACTGAAGCTGTGCTGGGTGCCCAACTACTCCGATTACTACCCGGAGACCGAGGGCGGCCGCGCCGGCGGACGGTCCGTCGAGCCCAAGCCGTTCAACGCCAAGAAGCTCGGGGTTGACGAGAAGGGCCTGGAGCCGGCATACGGCAAGGTGCCGCTGAACATGGTTGTGATGCAACAGGATTACGTCCGGCTCAACCAGCTCAAGCGCCACCCGCGCGGCGTGCTGCGCAGCCTGAAGGTCGGCATCCGCGCCACCTTCGCCGGCATCACGGGCAAGAACCTGGTGGGCATGGGCCGCGCCCTGATCGCGCCGCTGCGCATCGGCCTGCAGAAGGCCGGCGTCCCCGTCGAACTCAACACCGCGCTGACCGACCTCTACTACGAGGACGGCCGGGTTGCGGGCATCTATGTCCGTGACACGAATGCGCCGGAAAGCGCTGAACCGCAACTGATCCGGGCCCGCAAGGCGGTCATCCTGGGCAGCGGTGGCTTCGAGAAGAACCAGGAGATGCGCACCAAGTACCAGCGTCAGCCGATCACCACCGACTGGACCGTTGGCGCCAAGGCCAACACCGGCGACGGCATCCTGGCCGCCGAAAAGCTCGGTGCGGCACTGGAAATCATGGAAGACGCGTGGTGGGGCCCGACAGTGCCGCTGCCCGACAACCCGTGGTTCGCCCTGTCGGAGCGCAACTCCCCCGGCTCGATCATCGTGAACCTGAACGGCAAGCGGTTCATGAACGAGTCCATGCCGTATGTCGAGGCCTGCCACCACATGTACGGCGGCCAGTACGGCCAGGGCGAGGGCCCGGGCGAGAACGTGCCGGCCTGGCTGCTCTTCGACCAGCAGTACCGCAACCGCTATATCTTCGCGGGTCTGCAGCCGGGACAACGCATTCCGAAGAAGTGGACCGAGGCCGGTGTCGTCGTCAAGGCCGACACCATCGAAGAGTTGGCAGAGCTCACCAACCTGCCCGTCGACGAGCTCAAGGCCACCATCGAGCGGTTCAACGGCTTCGCCCGCGGCGGCGTCGACGAGGACTTCGGCCGTGGCAACAGCGCCTACGACCGCTACTACGGCGACCCCACCAACAAGCCGAACCCGAACCTGGGCGAGATCAAGCACGGCCCGTTCTACGCGGCCAAGATGGTGCCCGGCGACCTGGGTACCAAGGGCGGCATCGTCACCGACATCCACGGCCGCGCACTGCGTGAGGACGGCTCGGTGATCGAGGGGCTGTACGCGTCGGGCAACGCCAGCGGACCGGTGATGGGCCACACCTACCCCGGCCCCGGTGGGACCATCGGCCCCGCCATGACCTTCGGATACCTCGCGGCACTGCACGTGGCAGGAAAGGACTGACATGCCGATCAATCTCGATGAGGCCATCGGAGCCGAACTCGCACCCGTCGAATTCTCGTGGAGCAGCAGCGATGTGCAGCTGTACCACCTGGGCCTGGGCGCCGGCGCCGATCCCATGAGCGAGCGCGAGCTGCGCTACCTGATCGACGACAAGCCGCAGGTCCTGCCGACGTTCGGCAACGTGGCGCAGAGCTTCCACGAGACCAAGGCGCCGTCGGTCAAGTTCCCGGGCATCGACATCGAGCTGAGCCGGGTGCTGCATGCCAGCGAGGCGATCTACACCGACGCTCCGATCCCGCCGTCGGGCACGGGCCGCGCCGTCACCCGGTTCACCGAGATCTGGGACAAGGGCAAGGCGGCGGTCATCTGGTCGGAGACCACGGTGACCACCTTGGACGGCGCTCCGCTGTGGAAGCAGAAGCGGTCCATCTTCGCCCGCGGCGAGGGCGGTTTCGGTGGCGACCGGGGTCCGTCGACCTCGGCGACCGAGCCCGACCGGGCACCGGACCTGCAGATCTCCCTGCCCACGCTGCCGCAGCAGGCGCTGCTGTACCGGCTGTGCGGCGACCGTAACCCGCTGCACTCGGACCCGGCGTTCGCCAAGGCCGCCGGCTTCGACCGCCCGATCCTGCACGGCCTGTGCACCTACGGCATCGGCTGCAAGGCCATCGTCGACAACGTGCTCGACGGCGACGCCGGCCGGGTCCGGTCCTACGGCGCGCGCTTCGCGGGCACCGTGATTCCGGGTGAAACCTTGCAGGCCAACCTTTGGCGCCCAAACGGCGGCCGATTCCGGCAAACTAGGGGCAGCGGCCGGGTCACCGCTGCGGCGTCTGCCTGCATCCACAGCTGACGCTTAACCTGCTAGCTTGCGTAGTAGTCAGTATTTATCCGACTACACGAGACTCAACTTCCGTGGGGGAAGCCGCCCGTCGGACGACTTGGAGACAGAGGAGCCACATCACCATGAATACCCGCAAGATCACCATCGCTGTCGGCGCAGCCGCCGCATTCGGCCTGATCGCCACACCGTTCGCGCTGGCAGACTCCACTCAGCCCGCAGGTGTCGCGCCCGCCCCCACCACTGTGGCATTCGGCGCGGACGGCAAGCTCGTCAACGGAAACACCGTCGGGGAATGGGAGATCAGCAACCTCAAGCCCAGCACCGATGTCCTGTCGGAGCACCTCAACGGCACCCTGTGGGAAGCGACGGCGGAGTACACGGCTGAGCGCGGCAACTCGCAGCCGTTCGTGCCGAACCTGAACGCCCGCACCGCAAGCGGTGACAACTACCGCGTGCTGTGGGGCGTTGCCTCCCCGCAGGGCATCAACCCCGCCGGACTCTCCGAAGGTCAGGAATCCAAGGGCAAGATCTACTTCGACGTGACGGGCGCTGCTCCGACCAGCGTCGTGTACACCGACGGCGACCGCGAAGTGATCAAGTGGCAGGGCACTGAAGCCCCCGCTGCTGCCGCTCCGGGCACCGCACCGGCCCGTGGCGCCACCCCGGTCACCGCCGCGACTCCGGCTGCTGCGCCCACCGCCGCTCCCGCTGCCACCCCGGCAGCTGCTCCCGCCGGCCTCGGCAGCGCCGTGCCCGGCGCCACCCCGGCGGGCACTGTTCCCGCCGCCACGGGTGCGCAGCCCACGGCCGGCACCACCACCGGTGCGGTTCCGGCGGCGACGCCGAACGGTGAGACCCCTGCTGCCACCCCGGCCGGTACCCCGGTTCCTGCCGGTACCCCGGTTCCTGCCGGTACCCCGGTTCCTGCCGGTACCCCGGTTCCCGCTGGCACCCCGGCTCCGGCCGGCACCCCGGCGGTTGCCCCGGCTCCGGCGGGCACCCCGGCGGCTGACGCTCCGGCCCCGGCCGGCGCCCAGGTTCCGGCGGGCACCCCGGCCACGGCTCCGGTCGCGGGCCAGGCTCCGGAAGCTGCTCCGGTTCCCACCGCCGCCGAAAGCGGCCCGGGCACCGCTGCCACTGCCGGTGGCGCCGTTTCGCAGGCTCCGCTGACCCCGGCTCCGGCCCCGGCTCCGAGCCAGGCCATCGCCGGCCAGCCCGCGTCCAGCGCGGGTCAGGGCACCGCCGCCCCGGCCGGCAACCAGCAGGCCGCTCCGGCTGCTGCCCCGGTCATCCCGACCCCGGCACCGGCGTCCTAACGGTCGAACATCGAATTGGGGCCAGTCGCGATCATCGCGACTGGCCCCAATTTCTTTGTCTGGCTTGTTGTTTGGCGTAACTACATCTGACGGCTGACGTCACCGCCACGCTGCGGCGGCGGAGCCACCGGGGCGATCGGCGCGGGTCCCGGGTTGGACGTGCCCGCGCTGGGGCCGGCCGCCGGCGGCTGGACCGGAGCGGACGTGTGCCGACGGGATTCGCGGGCATCCTGCTGGGCCTCGCGCCGATCCTGCTGCGACTGCCGGTTGTCCTGCTGCTGTTGCCGGTTGTCCTGCTGGGATTGCCGGTCGTTCTGCTGGTTCTCCCGGGCGTCCTGCTGCGCTTGACGCTGTTCCGGGGACATCGGTGCGCCGCCGCCGGCCGGGCCACCGGGCTGACCTTCCGAGGGTTCCCCGCCCGGCATGCCGCCTTCCTTGCCGCCGCCCTTGCCCATGGCCTGCTGGATCATCTGGCCGAACTGACCGGCCTGCTGGCCCATCTGTCCCATGCCGCCGCCCTGGCCGGCCATCTGACCCGCCTGCTGACCCATCTGACCGAGCTGGCCGAGCATCTGACCCAGCTGACCGACGCCCTGTCCGCCCTGACTGTCGCCCTTGTCGTATGCCGATTGGGCGGCGTCGACCTTGCCGGAGAACATGCCCTCCTTGGCCTGCAACGAGGCCACGTTGGCGGTCATGTCAGCGGCCATGGCCGGCAGCACGGCAGCGATGGTCGCGCTCATGGCGTCCTCGCCGGGCTGGATCATCGGCATGTCAGGCAGCTCGACGGACGCCGCATTCCAGCTGATGTTGTCCGGTGTCTGCAACGGTGAACCCATCAGATATCCCCCCTAATCACCAGTCGTCGTCGACGTCTTCGTCATATGAGCCATGGTCCAGCGCTTCTGGCACGGCCAGCTGGTTGATCCGACCGCCGCCACCACCACCTTCGCGGTGCCCCATGCCGCCCATGGCACCCATCGCGCCGCCGGCACCAGCGGCGGCTGCGACCGGGGCCAGGCCCCCGGCACCCATGCCGCCTGCCACGCCCGCGGGCATGACTCCGGGTCCGCCAGCACCGGGACCGACCATCTTGGCGAGCAGCGGCGTCTGCACGGAGGCCGCGCCGACACCGCCGCCACCGCCGCCGGGCATGCCGCCCTTCATCAAGCCGGCGCCGGTCGCCGCACCGGAACCGCCGGCCAACGGGTGGTTCGAGAACGCGCCGAACGGCGAGGCGCCGAGTCCGGCCTTGCCTTGGCCACCGCCGGAGAACAGGGAAGTCAACTGCTGCAGCGGCTGCGAAAGTTGTTGCAGCGGCTGCATGGCCTGCTGCGGCAGCTGCCCGAGCATCTGCGGGAGCTGTCCGGCCATCTGCATCATCTGGCCCATCATCTGGCCCATCTGGTCGCCACCCTTGGACGCCGACTCCGCGGTCTTCTGCGCTGTCTCCGCGACCTGCGGCGGCACGCCGGGCGTCGGGATGCTCGGGGGTGCGCCGACGAAGTTGGCCACCTCGGTGGCGCTGGCCGTCACGGCGGCGATGTTCTGGGACAGGCCCATCTTGATCCGGCTCTGGATCAGCTCCTGCACGTTCGGGAACGGCGCCGCTGACAGGGCCATGCACTCCGCCTGGACTTCCTCTGCGGTGGCGTTGACCAGGTTCTTGGTCTTGATGACCGCGGCCACCATGGACTGCAGCTTGGCGGCGATGGCCGCCGCCTGCGCGCCGTTGGCCTCGTGACCGCCGATGATGGTGCCGGCCTCACCTGCCGCCGCCGCAGAAGCCGCGCCCATCCACTGGCCGGTGAGATTCATCAGCTGGCTGGTCTGCTGCGGCACCACTGATCCGGTGATCTTGGTGGCCAGCTTCGTATAGTGCGCGGCCGCTTCTTCGAGCTGCTCCTCATTGACGTTGGGCCACCCCGGCCCCGTCACCGTCTGCGATCCGAACGGACTGCTGTCCGGCTGAATCCCCATAGACACGGCCCCCTTCCCCAGACATACCGCGTCCGTTCGAGCCTACCGCCCTTACGGGCACCTACCCGACGCAAAATGACGGTGTGGTCGTTTGCGCGGGCTGCCTACGGGTTCGGCTGATCCTGTCGGGCGAGCAGCCGGGCGTAGCCGGTCCCCATGGCCAGCAGCACCAGGCCCACGACGATGAACACCGCCACCCGGAACATGCCGTTCAGGGTGCCGAGATCGAACAGGAAGAGCTTGGCCATCGCCGCGGCCACCAATGCCAAGCCGCCGCCGATCGGCAGTGACCGCTGCGCCTTCTGTTGGCGCGCCGCGTACCCGAACAGCGCTGCCGCCACCGCGATCCAGCCGATCGTCGCGACCATGTGGCCGGCGAAGAATCCGCCCTTCACGCCGCCGATCAGTACGCCGGCGGTGACGGTCAGCATGGTGGACGCGTAGGCGGCGACCACGACCGCGCCGGCCCACATCAGCCGGACTTCATCATCGTCACGCTTGCCGGCCCACGACCACACCACTGCCACCACCGCAGCCACGGCCAAGACGCTGGAGATGATCGTGGAAATCGCGCTGCGCGTGCTCAGTTCCACCGCGCGGAACAACAACTCGGGCGGAGAGTAACCGAGGTAGACGGCACCGCCGACGGCGCCGAACCCGGCAGCCACCCAGCGGGCGATCGCGTCACGACGGCCTGCGACGGCCACCACGACGGACATCGCGAGCAGCACCGCGCCGCCGGTCCTGCCGTCGAAGGCCACCAGCACCGCGACCAGCGCGCACACCGCCGACACCGCCGACCAGATCCGTTGCACCACACCGGCGAGCCCGGGCAACCGGTTGCCGGCCAGCACGACCGCGAGGAACAGGGCCGCCACCGCGGCGATGATCGACGCGGCGATCATCGGGCGGACCACCCCGGAGATGAACAGCACCGGCAGCGCACCGCCCGCGGTGGCCAGGGCCAGCAGTGTGCGGTTGGTGGTCTTGGGCAACAGGATCAGCGCGCCGGCGACGGCCAGGACGGCTGCGGCTGCGCAGGCGCCCGCGAGTCCCGGACTGCGGTTGGTGCCGAATGAGGCCGAGGCCAGCGCCAGCAGCAATGGGAAGGTGCAGACCACGGTCCGCGCCACGTACATCCAGACCCAGTCCTTGCCGATTTGCACCGGCAGCGACGCCGCGGACAGCGCCAGCATGAATCCGATCAGCAACAGCGAGACACCGTCGGCCACCACCGGCGCCAGCACAGCCAAGGGCACCAGCACCAACAGCGCGAGCTGCTGGGAGTCCCAGCGCCGGGCCAGGGTGAGACCACCGCCGCCGATCACCGCCGCCAAGACCAAACCGACTGGCGCAGAAAGCCATTCATAGACCGTCGTGACCGCGACGACGTCGATGTACGCGGCGGCGATACCGGTGGCGGCCAGGGCAACAGCTCCCACCGTCCCACCGGGCCGCGTCTTCAGCCGGATCGCCCCGACCACCAGACCGGCGGCCAGCACCGCCCCCGCGCCGACACGGAACTCGGGCCGCAACAGCCCGGCCTGCGCGGCCAGTACCAAAAGCAGGGCGACGCCGATCAGCGTCACCGCGACACCAGCGGCGGCCAGCACCTTGCCGATCCAGCCCTCCGAGCGCTCGGGCCGCGGCCGGGATGGCTGCTGTGGCTGGGGTTGTGGGTACGGCACCGCCGTCGGCGGCTGCGGCTGAGGTGCCGGCTGCGGCGCCGGTGCCGTGACCGGCGCGGCCTGCGCCGGCTGCCAATACTGCTGCGGTGCGGCGTACGCGACGGGCTGCGGCGTCGGCTGCTGGTGCGCCATCGACCGATCGAGTTCGGTGAGGCAGGCCGACACCCAGGCCAAGTGATGGGACATCGCTGCGACATCCTGGGAAAGCCGGGCAACCATCGCCCGCTGCGGTTCGGTCATCGTGACATCATCGCGCCGAGTGACCCCGATCCGGATGAGTAGGACTACCCGACTACCTATTCGTGACCAGACACAAAACTGCCCCTCTTCCGTAGAAGAGGGGCAGTTTTGTGTCTGCTCGTGAAGGGGACTCAGCCCAGGATGAGGCCCGACGTCGGGACGCCGGTGCCTGCGGTGACGAGCACGTGCTCGACATCGGGCACCTGGTTCACCGAAGTGCCGCGCAGCTGGCGGACGCCCTCGGCGATGCCGTTCATACCGTGGATGTACGCCTCACCGAGCTGACCGCCGTGCGTGTTGATCGGCAGCTTGCCACCGAGCTCGATCGCGCCACCCGCGATGAAGTCCTTGGCCTCGCCCCGGCCGCAGAAGCCGAGCTCTTCGAGCTGCAGCAGCGTGTACGGGGTGAAGTGGTCGTAGATCACCGCGGTCTGAATGTCATTGGGCGTCAAGCCACTCTGGCCCCACAGCTGCTTGCCGACCAGGCCCATCTCGGGCAGGCCGAGCTCGTCGCGGTAGTACGAGTACATGGTGAACTGGTCCTCGCCGGCAGCCTGCGCCGCCGCCTCGACGACGACCGGACGCTGCTTGAGGTCCTTGGCGCGCTCGGGCGTGGTGACGACGATCGCGACGCCACCGTCGGTCTCCTGGCAGCAGTCCAGCAGGCGCAGCGGCTCGGCGATCCACCGCGAGTTCTGGTGGTCCTCGATGGTGATCGGCTTGCCGTAGAAGTGCGCCTTCGGGTTGGTCGCCGCGTGCTTGCGGTCGGCCACCGACACCGCGCCGAAATCGGCACTGGTAGCGCCGTATTCGTGCATGTAGCGCTGCGCGACCATGGCCACCGAGGCGGCCGGGGTGCTGAGCCCGTGCGGGTAGGACCAGCTGTACTCGACACCGCGGGAGTCGGCGTTGACCGTCAGACCCGTCATCACCTGGCCGAAGCGGAACTCCGAACGCTCGTTGAAAGCCCGATATGCGACAACGACTTCCGCGATACCGGATGCCACCGCCAGCACGGCCTGCTGGACAGTCGCGGCCGCGGCACCGCCGCCGTAGCCGATCTGGCTGAAGAACTTGAGCTCGCCGATACCGGTGGAGCGGGCCACCGCGGTCTCCAGGTTGGAGTCCATGGTGAAGGTCACCAGTCCGTCGACGTCCTTGGGCGACAAGCCCGCATCGTTCAGGGCGTCGGTGACCGCCTCGGCGGCCAGCCGCAGTTCGCTGCGGCCGGAGTTCTTGGAGAAGTCGGTGGCGCCGATACCGGCGATGACCGCCTTGCCGGAGATGCTCACTGCGCGGCTCCCATCGTGAGCGTGGACGTGGCGATGACGTGATCGCCAAGACTGTTGCTGCCCACCACTTTCAGCGTCACCAGGTCGCCTTCGACAGCGGTGACCTCACCGCGGAAGGTGATGGTGTCGTAGGCGTACCACGGCACACCGAGGCGCAGCTTGATCGACTTGATGATGGCGTTCGGGCCGGCCCAGTCGGTGACGTAACGCCCCACCAGACCGGTGTCGGTCAGGATGTTGACGAAAATGTCCTTGGAGCCCTTGGCCTGTGCCTTGTCCCGGTCGTGGTGCACGTCCTGGTAGTCCCGGGTGGCGATGGCCGTCGAGACGATGAAGGTCGGGTCACCGTAGATGGAGAGCTCGGGCAGCTTGGTGCCCACGGTGGTGCTGACAGTGGCGGTCACTTTGCGGCCTCCCATGCGTACAGGGTCCAGGCCGGACTGATGTCGCTGTCCGGGAAGTCGATAAACGTGGCGGAGACCGGCATTCCGATCTTCACGTCGTCATGCTCGACGCCGCGCAGCTCACCGAGCATGCGCACGCCCTCCTCCAGCTCGACGAGCGCGATGATGAACGGCAGGCTGCGGCCGGGCACCTTCGGTGCGTGGTGCACGACGTAACTGAACACGGTGCCCTGGCCCGACGAGACGACGTAGTCGATCGGGGCGTCCTTGTCCTGCCAGATTGCGGGCACCGGCGGGTGCTGCAGCGAGCCGTCGGGCCGCTTCTGGAGCCGCAGTTCGTGAGCGTTGACGCCGTCCCAGAAGAACTGGGTGTCCCGCGACGACGATGGACGCATCAGCTTGTCCGGGTCCAGATCTGCTGGGATCGAACCGGTTTCGGCAGCGTCCTTGCCCTGCTTGTTGGCGGGCAGGAACTTCATGATGCGCCAGTCCATGTCGGCGACTTCCTCGTCACCGACATGCCAGCGGATCTTCTGGTTGACGAAGTAGCCCTCGCCCAGCGCGGTCTGCTTCGGGCCCACCACATCGGTGACCTCGGCGCTGATGCTGACGCGCTCTCCCGGCTGCAGATAGCGCTGGTAGGTCTGGTCGCAGTTGGTGGCGACGACGCCGACGTACCCGGCGTCGTCGAACAACTTCATGATCCGGGCCAGCGGATCGTCGTCGGACCGGGTGCGGCCCAGGCCCATCATGGTCCAGACCTGGATCATGGCCGGCGGCGCCACGATGCCGGGGTGCCCGGCAGCTTTGGCGGCCTCCTCGTCGACGTAGATCGGGTTCTTGTCGCCGATCGCATCGGTCCAGTGGTGAATCATGGGCTGGTTCACCGGATCTCGGCTCAGGGTCGGCTTGCTGCGCCCGGCGGCGACGATCTCGTCGATGCCGGCCTGAAGATCACTCATCGCTTGTCTCCCTTACCGCGAAACCCGCGGCACCTTGAGGCCCGATGCCGCGATCATCTCGCGCATGACCTCATTGACCCCGCCACCGAAAGTGATGACCAGGTTGCGCTTGGTCATCTTGTCCAGCCACACGAGCAGGTGCGCGGTGTCCGCGTCAGCCGGGTTGCCGTAGCGGCCGACGATCTCCTCGGCCAGCCGTCCGACTTCCTGAATGCGTTCGGTGGAAAAGACTTTCGTGGCCGCCGCGTCGGCGACGGCGATGGTCTCGCCGGAAGACGCGACCTGCCAGTTGAGCAGTTCGTTGACGCGCCAGATCGATTTGATCTGGGCGAGCAACCGGCGCACCTCGGCATTGTCGATCGGCGTGACGCCGTTCGACCCGGGCTTGGAGGCCCAGGAGTGCACCTGGTCGTAGATGCCCGCGACGCGACCGGAGGGCCCCAGCCCCACCCGCTCGTGATTGAGCTGGGTGGTGATCAGCTTCCAGCCACCGTTCTCCCCGCCGACCAGCATGTCGGCGGGCACCCGCACGTCGTTGTAGTACGTCGTATTGGTGTGGTGGGCACCGTCGGACAGGATGATCGGGGTCCACGAGTAGCCCGGGTCCTTGGTGTCGACGATCAGGATCGAGATGCCCTTGTGCTTCGCCGCGGTCGGGTCGGTGCGGCAGGCCAGCCAGATGTAGTCGGCGTCATGGGCGCCGGTGGTCCACATCTTCTGACCGTTGACGATGAACTCGTCGCCGTGCCGTACCGCAGTGGTCCGCAGCGAGGCGAGGTCGGTACCGGCCTCGGGCTCGGAGTAACCGATCGCGAAATGGATTTCACCGGAGAGGATTCCGGGCAGGAACTTCTTCTTCTGTTCCTCGGTGCCGTACACCTGCAGGGTCGGGCCCACGGTCTGGAGGGTGACCAGCGGCAGCGGGATGTCGGCCTGGTTCGCCTCGTTGATGAAGATCTGCTGCTCGATGGGGCCGAAGCCCAGGCCGCCGTATTCCTTGGGCCAACCCACGCCGAGCTTGCCGTCGGCGCCCATCCGCTTGATAACGGCCCGGTAGGCGTCGTTGTGCCGGTTGGCCTCCATCGCCGCCGCCTCTTCGGGCCTGATCAGCGTCGAAAAGTATTCGCGCAGTTCAGCTTGCAGCTTGCGCTGCTCCGGAGTCAGTTCGATGTACATCAGGCTCCCACCAGGTCCAGACGGTGCGACGGACCACCCAGCAGACGGGTCAGGTCCTTGATCGACGAGTAGTAGCGGTCCATCGGGTAGGTGATGTCCATGCCCATGCCGCCGTGCAAGTGGTGGCACAGTCGCATGGCCGGCGCGGCCTGCGAGGTCAGCCAGTACCCGAGAATCTCCAAGTCCTCGGCGGCATCCAGCCCCTCCGAGAGCCGCCACGCCACCGACGTGGCGAGCAGATCGATTGTCCGCGAGGCGATGTAGATCTCGGACAGCTGCGCCGCCACGGTCTGGAATGTCGACAGCGGCCGGCCGAACTGCTCCCGGGTCGCGACATAGTCGGCGGTCAGACGCAGCGCACCGGCCACCAGACCGGCGCCGAACGCGCCGATCATGGCCAGCGCCAACTGATTCACCCGCGTAGCCGTTGCGCCGGCCAGGACGTCCTCGTCGGGCACCACGACGTCGGCGAAGGTCACGACGTACTCGTCGGAACCGTTCGCCGTCGGGGTCGCGGTCACAGTGACACCGGCGGCTTGCGGTGACACCACGACCACACCGCTGTCGGTGGTGACCAGCAGCCACTGCGCGGTTTCGGCATAGGCCACACCGATTTTGGTGCCGTTGAGCTTGCCACCGGCAAAGCTGGTCGACGGCGCCTCGGGCAACTGGGCACCGGGCTCGTCCAGTGCGGCCGAGATCACCGCACCCTTGGCCACCCCGGCCAGGTACCGGTCCTGCTGCGCGTCCGTGGCCAGTTCCAGCAGCGGGACCAGGGTGAGCCCGATGGTGGCCAGCGCCGGCCCGGTGACGCCGCGCCGACCGATCTCGGTCAGCGCGGTGGCCGCCTCCAGCAGCCCGAGCCCGTCACCGCCCAGCCGATCGGGCACCGCAAGCGCCACGACGCCACCGGAAACCAGTGCGTCCCAAGTGTTTTCCCGCTCCAGCACGGATGTCACCACGTCGGCGACAGCCTGCTGCTCCGGGCTCGGTGTGAAATCCACCCGAATCCTCCTTGATTCGTGTTACCGGGCTACTCGCTCAGTTGCCGTCAGTGCTGGACGGGGCACTTGCCCGTGTAGTCGACCTGCCAGTGCTTGATGCCGTTGAGCCAGCCCGACTTCAGCCGCTCGGGCTCGCCGATCGAGACCAGGTCGGGCATGTTGTCGGCGATGGCGTTGAACATCAGGTTGATGGTCATGCGCGCCAGGTTGGCGCCGATGCAGTAGTGCGCACCGGTGCCGCCGAAGCCGACGTGCTGGTTCGGCGTACGCATGATGTTGAAGCTGTGCGGGTCCTCGAACACCTCGTCATCGAAGTTGGCCGAACGGTAGGACATGACGACCCGGTCACCCTTCTTGATCGTCACGCCACCGAGCTCGGTGTCCTCCAGAGCGGTGCGCTGGAACGCGGTAACCGGTGTGGCCCAACGGACGATCTCGTCGGCTGCGCTCTCCGGGCGTTCCTTCTTGTAGAGCTCCCACTGCTCCGGGTTCTGCGCGAACGCGATCATGCCGTGGGTGATCGAGTTACGGGTGGTCTCATTACCGGCGACCGCCAGCATCACCACAAAGAAGCCGAACTCGTCATCGGACAGCTTCTCGCCGTCCAAGTCCGCCTCGATCAGCTGCGTGACGATGTCGTCGGTCGGGTTCTTGGCCCGCTCCGCGGCCATGTTCATGGCGTACGTGATCAGCTCGAACGAGGACGCAGCCGGGTCGATGTGCGCGTACTCCGGGTCCTCACCGGCGGTCATTTCGTTGGACCAGTTGAACAGCTTGTCGCGGTCTTCCTGAGGCACACCGAGCAGGCCGGCGATGGCCTGCAGCGGCAGTTCACAGGAGACCTGCTCGACGAAGTCGCCGGTACCGGAAGCGGCCGCGGTCTCGGCGATCTTCTGGGCCCGCTCGTTCAGCTCGGCCTGCAGCCGGCCGATGGCGCGCGGGGTGAAACCACGCGAGATGATCTTGCGCAGCCGGGTGTGCTGCGGGGCGTCCATGTTGAGCAACACCGCGCGCTGCACATCGACGGCGTCGCGGGTCATGGCCTGCGGCCAGACCGGAATCGCACCATCGGGCGCGCTGCCGAAGATATCGTTGCGCTTCGACACCTCTTTGACGTCGTCGTACTTGGTGACGATCCAGTAGCCCTTGTCGCCGAAGCCGCCGGTGCCGCCGGGCACGTCGACCCAGTGCACCGGCTCGGACTTGCGCAGCTCGGCGAGCTCCTCGACGGGCAGTCGCTCGAGGTTCAAGTTGGCGTCCAGCAAGTCGAGATCGGACGGAATCGGGCAGGGCATGGTGTCTCCTTGGGGAATCCAACGCCTCAGAACTGGGTTCCGAGACAAATCCTTCTAGTTCCTGTTGCGACCATTGAAACATGCCTTCACCGCAGATCAAAGGCCCAACCCAATCGTTGCTTGTCAGACTAATGAAACGTGTTCTAGCCTGAGCTCATGGGTAATCCTGTCATCGTTGAAGCCACTCGCAGCCCGATCGGCAAGCGGGGAGGTTGGCTGTCCGGCCTGCACGCAACCGAGCTTCTGGGCGCGACGCAGAAGGCTCTCGTAGAGAAGGCCGGGCTCGACGCCGGCGACATCGAGCAGCTCATCGGCGGCTGTGTCACGCAGTACGGCGAGCAGGGCAACAACATCACTCGGCAGTCCTGGCTGGTCGCCGGATTGCCCGAGCATGTCGGTGCCACCACCATCGACTGCCAGTGCGGCAGCGCCCAGCAGGCCAACCACCTGATCGCGGGCCTGATCGCCACCGGCGCCATCGACATCGGCATCGCCTGCGGTATCGAGGCCATGAGCCGGGTGCCCCTGGGCTCCAACGGCGGCGGCGCCCGCGCCGCATCGTGGGACATCGACCTGCCCAACCAGTTCGACGCGGCCGAGCGCATCGCGAACCGCCGGGGCATCACCCGCGCCGACATCGACGCACTGGGCTTCGCCTCGCAGGCCAAGGCCAAGCAGGCCTGGGCCGAAGGCCGCTTCGACCGCGAGATCTCGCCCATCGAGGCACCCGTCATCGACGAGAACAAGCAGCCGACCGCCGAGCTGAATCTGGTCAGCCGCGACCAGGGCCTGCGCGACACCACCCTGGAGGGCCTGGCCTCGCTGAAGCCGGTGATCGAGGGCGGCATCCACACCGCGGGCACCTCGTCGCAGATTTCCGACGGTGCCGCCGCGGTGCTGTGGATGGACGAGGACAAGGCCAAGGCGCTCGGCTTCAAGCCCCGCGCCCGGATCATCGCGCAGGCCAACGTCGGCGCCGAGACCTACTACCACCTGGACGGCCCAGTACAGTCCACCGCCAAGGTGCTCGAGAAGGCGCGCATGTCGATGGCCGACATCGACCTGGTCGAGATCAACGAGGCCTTCGCGTCCGTCGTGCTGTCCTGGGCTCAGGTGCACAAGGCCGACATGGATAGGGTCAACGTGAACGGCGGCGCCATCGCGCTGGGCCACCCGGTCGGTTCGACCGGCTCGCGGCTCATCACGACCGCGCTGCACGAGCTGGAACGGACCGGCAAGTCGACCGCGCTGATCACGATGTGCGCCGGCGGTGCGCTGTCCACCGGCACGATCATCGAGCGCATCTAGGAGCAGGGTCGCCACCATGGCCGACGGGGAAATGAACGACAGGCAGCTGAAGATCCTGAATTCCAAGGGGATGCAGGTCGGCTTCAAGTGGATGTCGCGGATCAACACCTGGGCGTTCCGCGCCACCGACGGCCGCATCGGCGCCAAGTGGCGGCTCGGCTCCAAGCCTGTCGCCACCCCTCCACCGGTCGGCATCCTGACGACCATCGGGCGCAAGTCGGGCGAGCCCCGCGACAGCCCGCTGCTGTACCTGCGTGAAGGCGGTCGGATCGTCGTCGTCGCCTCACAGGGCGGCCGCGACACCCACCCGATGTGGTACCTGAACCTGGTTGCCAACCCGAGCGTGAAGTTCCAGGTGCGTGGCGAAAAGCTGCAGCTGACCGCCCGCGAAGCCACCGACGCCGAACGTGACGAGTACTGGCCCAAGCTCGATGCCATGTACCCCGACTTCGTCGACTACCGCTCGCACACCGACCGGAAGATTCCGATCATCCTGCTCGATCCGGCCTGATCACAGCCCCGAAAAGCTCCCCTGGACCGCATTCGCGCCAGGGGAGTTTTTGGTTTCGCAACAAGGTTGCCGGCGCTGAACCGGCCAGGCCTGGCGATCGTGGTCTACAGAGGGGACTTTCACGATCGGAGAAACTCATGGAGCGCTCGATCATCCTGCCTTGCCTGGTCACCGCGTTTGTCGCGCTGACGCCCGCCGGCATCGCACTCGCCGACAACCCGCACGCCCCCGGCACCACCGGCCAGCCGGGCAAGGAAGCCAGCGACGACCCCGCCCTGAAGCCGCCGGGCTTCAGCAGCAAGGGGTTCGCCAATGCCGAACAGCACTACGCGGGCAGCGCATTGAATCCGAACCGGGGCAACACCGACAAAGCCGTGAGCCAATACGACGTCGCCGGCTTCCAGTGGGAGCAGCACCACTAGCCGCGACGGTCTGGTGCTCAGCAAATTTCCGGGGCTAATTAACGGCTGAGACTAGACAGATTCGCAGATGTGTACATAGTGTGGCGTGGCGCACGTGCAATGCCGCATGTGCGCCCACGCACAGCCTGAGCCACATCTGGAGCCGTCTATGTCATCAACGTTCCGCACGGGGATTCCCCACACTCGAACCCTCAAGCGCGCAGGACAGGCTGTGGCGGTCGTCGTCACCGCGGCCTTCATGTTCCTGGCCTCGGCGTTCTCCGCCTGGGCCGCGACCAACATCACCATCACATTCGTCCGCCACGGCGAATCCCAGGGCAACGCCTCGGGCCTCATCGACACCAAGATCCCGGGCCCCGACCTGACCGCGACAGGTCAGACCCAGGCCCAGACCGTGGCAGGCGTCCTCGCCAACGACGGCCTGGCGCACGACGCCATCTTCGCCTCCGACATGGTGCGTACCCAGCAGACCGCGGCGCCGTACGCCACCGCGACCGGCATGCCGGTGACGGTGCTGAGCGGCCTCCACGAGGTCCAGGCCGGCATCTTCGAAGGCCAGTCGCAGGACTCCGGCTTCGCCCGCATCCTGTACGCGTTGATCCCGCTGTCCTGGGCCACCGGCAACCTCCTGATGCCGATGCCCGGTTCACCTGACGCCAACGGCGCGGTCTTCCAGGACCGGTTCAACGGCGCGGTCGACGACATCTACGCCAGCGGCGCACAGAACCCCGTCGCGTTCGCACACGGCATGTCGATCATGGCCTGGACCTTGATGAACGTGGAGAATCCCGACCTCACGCTGATGCTCAAGCACCCCCTGGGCAACACCGACATCGTCAAGGTGACCGGCAACCCCGAGGACGGTTGGACCCTGGAGAACTGGGGCGGCGTCGCCGTCACGCAGAATCCTGCGCTGCCCACCAAGCTGTTCGTCAACGTCCGTGACACTGTCAAGGTGCCGCAGATGGCGCTGTACAACGTGACGAAGGCCCTCGGCACCGGCAATATCTCCAACATCGCCAACGCCATTCGCGACGGCGTGTTCGACACGGCCAAGGCCGTGGTGAATCTGCCGATCAATGTGGTCAAGAGCGTCGTGAAGTCGGTCCAGACCGGCACCGTCTTCAAGGCGGCGCCGCCGCCGGCGTCGGTGCAGGCCGTCACGCCCAACTCTGCCGCCGCGGCGAAGGACACCGACAGCGCCGACAAGCCCTCGGTGACGCCGACGATCACCAAGCAGGTCTCCGCCCGGAAGCCTGCCGTGACCGGCGCCAAGGACAAGACGGTCAAGGCCACCGAGGAAACCAAGGTCGACACCACCAAGGTCGACGACGCCAAGGCCGGCGACACCAAGACCGAGGACGCTCCGAAGCCGAACGCCGGCGACAAGGGTGCCGAGGGCAACGACACCAAGGTCAAGAAGGACAAGCCGAAGAAGGACAAGTCCGAGACGGCCGACAAGCCCAAGGTCGAGAAGCCCAAGAAGCAGAAGAAGGACAAGGCCGCCAAGGCCGACTCCGCCAAGTAGCCGCAGCAAAAAAGCTCCCCCAGAACGAGATTCGTTCTGGGGGAGCTTTTTGCAGTGTCTGTCTGGTGGCAGGGTGACGCCCTGGTTTCCAGATCAACGCGGTGCGCCGTCATTGGCGAGTTCACTCTGAACTCATGGCGGTGGTTACTCGATGTTTTGCGCCGCCAGTTCCGAGTCAACGCAGATGGGCACCCGCGGTCAGCTGCCGTAGACCGGAACCGGCGGACGCTCCTTCGTGAGCAGATCGGCGACCACGGGGCCCAGCTCGGCCGGGTCCCACTTGGCACCCTTGTCGATCTCGGGGCCGTGCGCCCAGCCCTCGGCGACGCGGATCTTGCCGCCCTCGAGCTCGAACACCTTGCCGGTGACGTCGCGCGACTCGACGCTGCCCAGCCACACCACGAGCGGCGAGATGTTCTCGGGGGCCATGCTGTCGAACGCCTGGTCCTGGGTGTTCATCGCGTCGGCGAAGACGGTCTCGGTCATGCGGGTACGGGCCGACGGCGCGATGGCGTTGGCGGTGACGCCGTAGCGGCCCATCTCGGTCGCGGCGACCAGCGTCAGCGCGGCGATGCCCGCCTTGGAGGCGCTGTAGGTGGCCTGGCCGACGCTGCCCTGCAGGCCGGCGCCCGAGCTGGTGTTGATGATGCGGGCGTCCACGGTCTCGCCGGCCTTGGCCTTGGCCCGCCAGTACGCCGCGGCGTGCTTCATGGTGGCGAAGTGCCCCTTGAGGTGCACCGCGGTGACGGCATCGAATTCCTCTTCGGTGGCGTTGGCGAACATGCGGTCGCGCACGATGCCGGCATTGTTCACCAACACGTCGAGCGTGCCGTAAGTGTCGACGGCCTGCTGGATCAAGGCCGCGGCCTGCTCCCAGTCGGCGACGTTCGAGCCATTGGCCACGGCCTCGCCACCGGCCGCGACGATCTCGTCGACCACGTTCTGCGCGGCGCTACCGCCACCGGCGGGCGAACCGTCCAGGCCGACGCCGATGTCGTTGACCACGACGCGGGCGCCTTCGGCGGCGAACGCAAGCGCGTGCTCACGCCCGATTCCGCCACCGGCGCCCGTCACGATGACCACGCGGCCGTCGAGCAATCCCATTGATCTCTCCTACTGTGGTTGTTTACGGGCGCTGTCCGCCCTACTTGTTGGCGCTTGACGTTTCCAGGTACTGCGGCGGCTCGCCGCCGCCATGCACTTCGAGTGACGCACCGCTGACGTACGACGCGGCCTCGGAGGCCAAAAATGCTGCGGCCCAGCCGATATCGGCCGGCTTGGCCAGCCGCTTGAGCGGAACGGTCGCAGCGACGGCGGCCACCGACTCGGCATCGCCGTAGAACAGCTCGGACTGCTCGGTCTCGACCATGCCGACGATCACGGAGTTGACCCGGACCTTGGGCGACCATTCGACGGCGAGCGTCGTGGTCAGGCTGTCGATGCCCGCCTTGGCAGCGCCGTAGGCGCCGGTGCCGGGGGTCGGCCGATGCGCGCTGACACTGGAGATGTTGACGATGACGCCGCCCTCGGACTGCTGCTGCATCACCGCATTGGCGTGGGTCGAAACCAGCAGCGGCGCAATCAGGTTGAGCTCGATGATCTTGGTGCTGAACTTGGCCGACGCATCAGCGGCGAGCGCGAACGGCGAGCCACCGGCGTTGTTGACGACGACGTCCAACCGACCGTGATTGGCGACGATGGCGTCGATCATCGCCTTGACCGCCGCGTCGTCACGAACGTCGCAGGCGTGGAACTCGTAGGGCAACCCCTCGACCTCGCGCCGCGCGCAGGTGATGACGGTCGCGCCCTGCTCGGCGAACACCGCGCTGATACCGGCTCCGACACCGCGCACACCGCCGGTGACCAGCACCACGCGCCCGGCCAATTGCAGATTGATTCCAGCAGTCACTGTGCTAGCGTACCAAGCAAGTGCTTGCTTAGGTACCCGTCCCCCAGGAAGTGACTGATGACCATCACCACCAAAACAGTCGAACCGGGCATCGTCTCGGTCACCGTGAACTACCCGCCGGTCAACGCCATCCCGTCGGCAGGTTGGTTCGAGCTGGCCGACCAGATCACTGCGGCCGGGCGCGACAAGAGCACCCACGTGGTGATCCTGCGCGCCGAGGGACGTGGCTTCAACGCCGGCGTCGACATCAAGGAAATGCAGAACACCGAGGGCTTCGGCGCGCTGATCGACGCCAACCGCGGCTGCTACGAGGCGTTCCGCGCGGTGTACGAATGCCAGGTCCCGGTCGTCGCGGCGGTCAACGGTTTCTGCGTCGGTGGCGGCATCGGCCTGGTCGGCAACGCCGACGTCATCGTCGCTTCTGACGATGCCAAGTTCGGCCTGCCCGAGGTCGAGCGCGGCGCCCTGGGCGCGGCGACCCACCTGTCCCGCCTGGTCCCGCAGCACATGATGCGCCGGTTGTTCTTCACCGCCGCCACCGTGCCCGCGACGACGCTGCAGCACTTCGGTTCGGTACACGAGGTCGTCCCGCGCGAAGAGCTCGACGAGGCTGCGCTGCGCGTCGCCCGCGACATCGCCAGCAAGGACACCCGCGTCATCCGCGCCGCCAAGGAGGCGCTGAACTTCATCGACGTGCAGCCCGTCAACGCGCGCTACCGCATGGAGCAGGGCTTCACCTTCGAACTGAATCTGGCCGGCGTGTCCGACGAGCACCGCGACGAGTTCGCGGGGACCAACAAGGGAGCCAAATAGAATGGCAGACAAGACAACAACTCTCGAAGCCGCAGTCGCCGAGATCGAAAGCGGCATGACCATCGGCATCGGCGGCTGGGGTTCCCGCCGCAAGCCGATGGCGTTCATCCGCGCGCTGCTGCGCACTGACGTGACCGACCTGACCGTCGTCACCTACGGCGGCCCGGATCTTGGATTGCTGTGTGCCGCAGGCAAGGTCAAGCGCGTCTACTACGGCTTCGTGTCGCTGGACTCGCCGCCGTTCTACGACCCGTGGTTCGCCAAGGCCCGCATGAGCGGCGCCATCGAGGCCCGTGAGATGGACGAGGGCATGCTGCGCTGTGGCCTGCAGGCTGCCGCACAACGTCTTCCGTTCCTGCCGATCCGCGCCGGCCTCGGCAGCGACGTCCGCGCCTTCTGGGGCGACGAGCTCAAGACCGTCACCTCGCCGTACGAGACCGACGGTGCGCACGAGGAACTCGTCGCCATGCCGGCGCTGAACCTCGACGCCGCGTTCGTGCACATGAACCTCGGCGATGTGAAGGGTAATGCCGCCTACACCGGCATCGACCCCTACTTCGACGACCTGTTCCTGATGTCGGCCAAGCGCCGCCATCTGTCGGTCGAGAAGATCGTCTCCACCGAAGAGCTGGTGAAATCGGTTGTGCCGCAGCAGCAGGTCATCAACCGCATGATGGTCGACACCGTGGTCGAGGCCCCGAACGGCGCCCACTTCACCACCAACGAGCCCGACTACCGGCGCGACGAGAAGTTCCAGCGCCACTACGCCGAAGCCGCCGGCTCGGAGGAGACGTGGGCCGAGTTCGTCAAGACCTACCTGTCCGGAACCGAAGCCGACTACCAGGCCGCGGTCCGTAAGTTCGCCGAGGCTCAAGCAGCCCAGAAGGAGGCCGCCAAGTGAGTGACGCAACCCGCGCCGAGGTCTGTGCCGTCGCCTGTGCCGAATTGTTCCGTGACGCAGGGGAAATCATGGCCAGCCCCATGACGACCGTCGTGCAGATCGGGGCCCGGCTGGCCCGGCTGACCTTCTCCCCCGACATCGTGATCACCGACGGCGAGGCCCGCATGCTGGCCGATACCCCGGCGATCGGCGCCCCGTTCGCCGTCGAGGGCTGGATGCCGTTCAACCGCGTCTTCGAGACCCTGGCCTGGGGCCGTCGCCATGTGGTCATGGGCGCCAACCAGATCGACCGCTACGGCAACCAGAACCTGTCGGCCTTCGGCCCGATCCAGCAGCCGACCCGCCAGATGTTCGGTGTCCGCGGCGCACCCGGCAACAGCATCAACCACGCCACCAGCTACTTCGTGGGCAACCACACCAAGCGCGTGTTCGCCGACTCGGTCGACATCGTCTCCGGAATCGGTTGGGACAAGGTCGATCCGGCCAACCCGGCGTACCGCTTCCTGAACGTCTACCAGGTGGTGTCCAACCTGGGTGTGTTCGACTTCAACGGCCCCGAGCACCAGATGCGCGCGGTGTCGCTGCACCCGGGTGTGACGGCCGACGAGGTCGCCGACAACACCTCATTCGCGGTGCACGGCCTGGACGCCGCCGGCGAGACCCGCCTGCCGACCGCCGATGAACTGCAGCTGCTGCGCGAGGTCATCGACCCGAAGTCGCTGCGGGACAAAGAAGTCAAGGCCTAGGTCATGTCCAAGCTCAAGACCCCGCTGACCGAGTTGGTCGGCATCGAGTACCCGGTCGTGCAGACCGGCATGGGCTGGGTGGCCGGTGCGCGTCTGGTCGCGGCCACCTCCAACGCCGGTGGTCTCGGCATTCTGGCGTCGGCGACGATGACGCTGGAAGAGCTGCAGACCGCCGTCGCCAAGGTCAAGGCGGCCACCGACAAGCCGTTCGGCATCAACATGCGTGCCGACGCCGGCGATGCGGCTGCCCGCTGCGACCTCCTGATCCGCGAAGGAGTCAAAGTCGCCTCCTTCGCCCTGGCTCCCAAGCCCGAGCTGATCGCCAAGCTGAAAGACGCAGGCGTCGTGGTGATCCCGTCGGTCGGCCTGGCCAAGCACGCCAAGAAGGTGGCGAGCTGGGGTGCCGACGCGGTGATCGTGCAGGGCGGCGAGGGCGGTGGCCACACCGGCCCGATCGCCACCACGCTGCTGCTGCCGTCGGTGCTCGACGCGGTCAAGGACACCGGCATGCCGGTGATCGCCGCGGGTGGCTTCTTCGACGGCCGTGGCCTGGCGGCCGCGCTGTCCTACGGCGCCGCCGGCGTCGCGATGGGCACGCGGTTCCTGCTCACCTCGGACTCGACGGTGCCCGATGCGGTCAAGCAGCGGTACCTGGACGCCGCGCTGGACGGCACCGTGGTGTCGACCCGCGTCGACGGCATGCCGCACCGCGTGCTGCGTACGGGCCTGGTGGAGAAGCTCGAAAGCGGCTCCCCCGTGCGGGGTTTCGCCGCCGCGATCGGCAACGCCCAGAAGTTCAAGAAGATGTCCGGCATGACCTGGCGGTCGATGGTCAAGGACGGCCTGGCCATGCGCCACGGCAAGGACCTGACCTGGTCGCAGGTCGTCATGGCGGCCAACACCCCGATGCTGCTGAAAGCCGGTCTGGTGGAAGGCAACACCGAAGCGGGCGTGCTGGCCTCGGGCCAGGTGGCGGGCATCATCGACAGCCTGCCGTCATGCGCCGAGCTGGTGCCCCAGATCGCCGCCGAGGCCATCGAGCATCTGCAGGCTGCCACCAGCTACATCGTGTAGGTCAACTTCTCTGCGCGAGCAGACATAAAACTGCCCCTTTTCAAGCGAAAAGGGGCAGTTTTATGTCTGCTGGCGGGATTACTCGCGGGACCCGTCGGCCACCAGCAACGTTCCGCCGGTGCGTCAACTGCTGGGGATCGCGTTGGCTTCTCGCGACAACATATCCGCGAAATAGCGCCAGATCTTCGGCCGCTGGGGATGTCGCCGCCACCCTCCGGCCTCCGTAACGTAGCCATCGACCACAGCGGCAAGGTTCCTACCTGCACAGGCTCGACATCCGCACCAGAGAGGCGTCGCATGACTGTCATCGGCGGTGTGGCCTACGTCGTCGTCACCTTGCTCCCCGTTTTGACCCTTGCCGCGATCAACGCCATGGTCCGCGCGATCGGTAGGCGCCGCGGACGGCCAGACCCCGCAAACGAGGACTCATGACCACGCTGACCGCCGCCCCCAACCCGGCCGCCGCCCCGAGCGTCCCCAACCCGACCTTCATGCGGTATGTCCAGAACCCGATCTGGAACTTCCTGTGTGACCACTATTTCCGGCTCGAGGTCGACGGCTGGCACAAGGTGCCCGACGAGCCGTCGCTGCTGATCGGTATCCACTCCGGCGGCTCCCTGACCATGGATGCCTGGACCCTGGTGCATTCCTGGTACCGGCATTTCGACGGGCAGCGGGTCCTGCACGGCACCGCGCACGACGTGCTGATGGGCGCGCCCGGTCTCGGTGACTACTTCCGCGCCGTCGGGGTCATCCCGGCTTCGCGCGACGGTGTCACGGGCGCTTTGGCCGCCGGCCGTGACGTCGTGGTGTGGCCCGGCGGCGAACTCGACGCCATGCGCACCTGGCGCGACCGCGACAAGGCGGTGCTCGCCGGCCGCAAAGGCTTTGTGAAGCAAGCGATCCGGTCCGGTGTGCCGATCGTGCCCGTCGCGACGATCGGTGGCCACGACACCGTCTTCGTGTTGAACGAAGGCAAGTTCCTCGCCAAGTGGAGCGGCCTCGGCAAGCGCTTGCGCGGCGCCAACATGCCGATCATCGCCGGCTTCCCGTTCCCGCTCGCCATCGAAATCCTGCCCGCGCATCTGCCACTGCCCGCGAAGATCCGCACCGAACTGCTCGACCCGATCTACGTCGACACCGACCCCGAGCGGGCGAACGATGCCGCGTACGTCGACAAGGTGTACGACGAAGTGCAGTTCGCGATCCAGTCCGGCATGGATCGGCTGGCCAAGCGCCGCAGCTTCCCCGTGCTGGGGTAATAGGCGCAACCGATCAGTTGCTCGGAACTTCCACTTTGACGGTCACTCCCCTGGTACGACAACCTGATTGAGTCAGTCGTTCATCGATCGGAGTGGGCCCATGCGCACGGTCTATACGCGCGTGCGCAGGGCCATGACCCCGCCGATGGAGGACCACCGCCCGGCCTTGCGGGTGGCGCTCGGTCTGGCTATCCCCGGCATCGCCCTGCTGGCAGCCGGGCGCCCCGACCTGATCATCTACGCGGTGTTCGGTGCGATCACCGGCATGTACGGCCGCACCGAAACCCGCGGCCGCCGGTTCGCACACCAGACGCAGGGCGCGGTGATCCTGGTCCTCGGCGTGGCCATCGGGGTGGCGCTGGCCAATTCCCATGTGCCACCGGCGGTCCTGGTCATCGCCGCCGTGACATTCGCGTCCGTCGGATCGGTGGTGACCGACTACCTCGCGCTCAAACCGGAGGGTCCGTTCTACGGCGTCTTCGCGCTTGGCGCCATCGCCACGGTGCCGGCCGGCCGGGTGGCGCCGGCGTCCGCGATATTGCTCTGTGCTGCAACAGCTCTACTGTCTGTCCTGCTCGGCGTTCTCGATGCGCCCCGCGCAGCGGAGCCGGTGACCCGACTGGCGTTGCCGAACCGTCGCGACGTGCTGATCCACGCGGGCCGCTACGCGCTCTCCATCACAGCGGCGGGTACCGCCGGCCTGGCTCTGGGTGTCGACCATGCCAACTGGGCCATTGCAGCGGCAGCCGGGCCGCTCGCCGCGGCGGATGCCAGCGGTCGCATCAGGCGCGGAATCCACCGCCTCGGCGGCACTTTCATCGGCCTCGCCGTGGCGGCCGCGCTACTCGTGCCCGGGCCCAGCGAGTACGTGCTGGCCATCTGTGTCATGGCGCTGCTGTTTCCCACCGAATTGTTCATGGCCCACCACCATGCGGTCGCGCTCGGCTTCTTCACGCCCTTGATCATGCTGATGACCGATCTGGCCGTGCCCACCGAGCCGCTTGTGCTGCTGGCCGATCGCGGCATCGACACCATCATCGGCGTCACCGCCGCGATCGCTGTATCGATGCTGCTGCCCGGCACCCGCGAATAGGCGTCGCGCGTGGCCAGTTCCGTTGGCGCTCCGCCTAGTTGGTCGACGGTGTTGGTGGTGGTTCGAATGGTTGATACCACCACCATTGCGCGCGTTCCCCGGTCGGTCCGGGGCACGGCGGAACATCGGGCGGCGGTGTGGTGGGTGGCCGGGCCAGTGATCGGTTGCTCAAGGGCCGTCCGGCTGCGTCGGTCACGACCAGCCCGTCGGCAGGGCCCCTGATGGTGATGCCACCCCGGTGGTGCAACCGGTGATGGTAGGGACACACCAACACCAAATTGTGCAGTTCGGTGACCCCGCCGTCCTCCCAATGAATGACGTGGTGCGCGTGCAAACCCCGGGTGGCCCCGCAGCCCGGAACCACACAGCAGCGGTCGCGATGCTCCAGCGCCCGGCGCAGCCGTCGGCTGATGGTGCGGGTCGTGCGGCCCGCACCGATCGGCTGCCCGTGGCGCTGCAGCCATACCTCGCATGTCGCATCGCACAACAACAGCCGACGTTCCTCATCGGTGAGCACCGACCCCACATGCAGAGCGGCCGAGCGCTGTTCGATGTCCAGGTGCACCACGACGGTGGTGTGCTGCCCGTGCGGCCGACGTTCCACATCGCTGTCCCACCCGGATTCGACCAGGCTCATGAACCCGTCCACCTGATTCGGGAACGGCGGCGCCGCCTCCGACACACCCTCGTCGTTCTCGTGGTCACGTTTCCAGTCCGCGACCAACGCATCCTGGTGCGAAGCCAGCGCGGCATCGAACTTCGCCGCCTCCAGCTTCGGCAACCTGACCGTGTACGTCGTCGACCCGTCATCGTGGGTGGCCTTCTTGATCGACCGCTCGGGTTCGGGCGTCGACTCCGACTCCGGCTCCGGGCACGGCTCGAGCTTCACGGCCTTGCGCAACTGGGTGACGGTGGCACTTTCTGCGAACTGGGCGTAGTGCTCATCAGAACCGTCCGCGGCGTGTTCGGCGACGACGCCGACCTGATCCAACGACAACCGGCCCTCGCGCATCGCCTCAGCGCACCGCGGGAACTCCTCGATGCGGTGCGCGACCGCCACCATCACCTCCGCATTGCGCGGCGACACCCCGGTTTTCCACGCCATCAACGCCGTGAGCGACCGGGCTCCGGTGGCGCCCCACAACCCATCGCGGTCGATCTCGGCCGCAATCTCCACCAGGCGCGCGTCGATCGCGTTGCGCTGCCCGGTCAGCTCACCGATCTCATCGAAGTACGCATCCATACGCTCACACGGCGACGCCTCAACATCGAAAGCCGTTGCGGTGCTGGACATGACACCATCAAAGCAGAAGGCACCGACAAGTTTTCGCTCTTGAAAACACCCCGGGCGTGAAGCCCGGATGCGCCGAGAAGCTTCTAGTCTCCCGCCGACTTCGTCACCGTCACCTTGACGTTCTTCATGATGGGCTGATCGCTCTGCGTGCTGAAATCGCCGATGGCGCACAGCACATTCATCTCGGGCATGTACCCGGCTGCGTTGCCGCGCGGGATGCCGTACGGCACCGCCTTGTAGCGGCGCAGCGAGCGGACGCTGCCGTCACGCGCCGTCGCGACGATGTCGACGTCGTCGAATTCTTTGATCCCGCGGTCGCCCATGTCCCGCTCGTTCATGAAGATCAGCGTGCGCAGGTTCTTGATGCCGCGGTACCGGTCGTTGTCGGAGTAGACGGTGGTGTTCCACTGATCATGCGACCGCAGCGTCGCCAGGATCAGGGTGCCTTCGCTGACGGTGTCGTCGGGCAACTCGACCGCGGAGAACTCGGCGCGGCCGGACGGGGTGAGGAAGATCAGCTCCCGCGCGGGCTGCTTGATCCGGAAGCCCAGCGGCAGCCGAACCCGACGGTTGAAGTCCTCAAAACCGTTGAGCACCTTGGCCATGGTGTCGCGGATGCGGTCGTAGTCCTCGACATACCAGTGCCACGGCGTCTGGCTCTGCGGCAGCGCGGCCGCGGCGATACCGGCGATGATCGCCGGCTCGGACAGCAGGTGCGGCGATGCCGGCTTCTTCATGCCGACCGACAGGTGCACCATGCTCATCGAGTCCTCGACCGAGGTCGACTGGATGCCCTCCTTCTGGTGGTCTTTCTCGGTGCGGCCCAGGCACGGCAGGATCAGGGCCTGCCGACCGTGAATCACGTGGCTGCGGTTGAGTTTTGTGCTGACCTGCACGGTGAGGTCGCATTTCTGCAGCCCCTCGAAGGTGTACGCGGTGTCGGGTGCCGCGCTGGCGAAATTGCCGCCCATGCCGATGAACACCTTGACGTCGCCGGTGTGCATGCCCTCGATGGTGTGGACGGTGTCGAGGCCGTGCGCGCGGGGTGGATCGATGCCGCAGACCTCACCGAGCCGCTCCAGGAAGGCCTCGGCCGGCCGGTGGTCGATACCGCAGGTGCGGTTGCCCTGCACGTTGCTGTGGCCGCGCACCGGCGAGGGGCCGGCGCCCTCACGGCCCAGATTGCCGCGCAGCAGAAGCAGATTCACGATCTCCCGGACGCTGTCGACGCCGTGTTCGTGCTGGGTGACACCGAGGCACCAGCTGATGATGCTGCGGTCGGCGTCGCGGTAAATCTTGGCGGCCCTGCGGATATCGCGCTCCGACACCCCGGACTTGTAGACGATCTCATCCCACGAGGTGGCCTCGACCGCGGCCCGGTAGGCCTCGAACCCGGTGGTGTACCGCTCGATGAACTCGATGTCGAGCGCCTTCGGATCCGTTTCCGACTGTTCCAGAACAACTTTGGCGATGCCACGGATCAGGGCCATGTCCCCGCCGATCCGGGGCTGCAGGTTCAGCGTGCTGGTCTTGGTGGACTTGAACGTCGCCATCCGCAGGAAGTCGTGCGGGATGATGGTCTTGGTGGCACCGGCCTCGACGAGCGGGTTGATGTGCACGATCTGCGCGCCGCGGCGGTAGGCCTCCGACAGCGCGGTGAGCATGCGCGGCGCATTGGAGGCGGCGTTGACTCCGATGACGAACAGGGCGTCCGCGGCCTCCCAGTCTTCGAGATCGACGGTGCCCTTGCCGGTGCCCAGCGACGCCTGCATGGCGCGGCCGCTGGCCTCGTGGCACATGTTGGAGCAGTCGGGCAGATTGTTGGTCCCCAACTCCCGGGCCAGCAGCTGATAGAGGAACGTCGCCTCGTTGCCGAGCCGGCCCGAGGTGTAGTACGACGCCTGGTTCGGGTCATCGAGATCGGCCAGGGCCCGGCCGACGAGATCGAAAGCGTCGCGCCAGCTGATGGGCTTGTACCGGTCGGTCGCGGCGTCGTACACCATCGGCTCAGTGAGCCGGCCCGTGTCTTCGAGCGCGAAGTCACTCCACTCCGCCAGTTCCGAAACCGTGTGCTGGGCAAAGAATTCCGGCCCGCAGCGCTTGTGCGTCATCTCCCACGTGACGTGCTTGATGCCGTTCTCGCAGATGTCGAGCTTGAGGCCCTTCATGTCGTCGGGCCAGGCACAGCCGGGGCAGTCGAAGCCGCCGTCCTCGTGGTTCATCTTCATGATCGCGTGTGGCCCACTGATGGGCTCGCGCTCGCGGGCCAGGAACTTCGTGACGCTGATCGCCGCGCCCCAACCGGCGGCGGGATGGTGATAGGGCTTGAACTCAGGTTCGCCGTGCTCGTCTGACTCGGTACGCTGCTCAGTGCTCCGGTCGGTCATGGGCTCAAGTCTGCTCGGCAGAGGACGCCCACGTCCAAGGGCAATTTCCGTGAGTCTGATAGGCGCCGCCTATCAGACGTGGTCGAATAGTCCATGCTCTTCCGCCAGCTCGAATATTTCGTGGCGCTCGCCCGCGAGAAGCACTTCGCGCGCGCGGCTGCGGCCTGCTACGTGTCGCAGCCGGCACTGTCCGAAGCGATCCGCAAGCTCGAGAACGAGCTCAAGGTTCCGCTGGTGCGGCGCGGGCAGAACTACGAAGGTCTGACGCCCGAAGGCGAACGGCTGGTGTTGTGGGCCCGCCGGATTCTGGCCGATCACGACGCGCTCATCCACGAGGTCGCCGCGTTGCAGACCGGCCTGACCGGCGAGCTGCGGCTCGGCGTCATCCCCGCGGCCTCCGGCACCGTGGCACTGCTGACCGATCCGTTCTGCCTCGAACATCCTTTGGTACGAGTGCAATTGGAGAGCAGCCTGCGTTCGGCGGGCATCGTCGAACGCATAGGCCGCTTCGAACTCGACGCTGGAATCATCTACCCAGACGGCGTCGACACCGCGGGCCTGACGGTGACGCCGCTGTACGAGGAACGACAGGTGCTCATCGCCGGCGCCGACCTGCTTGCCGGCCAAGCTGATCCGGTCACCTGGGCCGACGCCCTCGAATTGCCACTGTGTCTGTTGAACACCGGGATGCGGGGCCGTCAGCTGCTCGACGACGCGCTGTCCGCCCACGGCTTGACCGCGACGCCGCGACTCGAGGCCGATTCGGTGGTGTCCCTGCTGGCCCACGTCAGCGGCGGCCGGTGGGCGAGCATCATCCCGCAGACCTGGCTGCACACGCTGCGAACGCCGGACGGAGTGCGGACGGTGCCATTGGACGATCCACAGGTGACGGCGACGGTCGCGCTGGTCACCAGTGCCGCCGAACCCGGCTCGGTGCTGGCGCGCGCGCTGGTCGCGACCACGCGCCGCGCAACGATCAACCCCGACTAGCGATACCAATCGGGCAACTGGACGGGGCGCAGATCCGTCGTGTCACCCGGGCGGGTCAACGTCAGCACGGCCCGCACGATCTCGGGGCGAGCAGCCAACGCGTCGGCGACGAGGTTGAGCTGGGCGGCCACGTTCGATTCGGCCGCGTCGCCGACGAGGTCGACGGCCGCGACGAGATAGATCCGATCCGCGCCAACCCATTCCATGTGCAGATAGCTGACCCGCTCGATATCCTCATGGTCCAGCAGGGCACGCAGTGCATTGTTGCGGGCGAGCGGGGTGACACTCTCCCCCGTCAGGAAATCCATGTTGCGCCCGATGAGAAACAGCGCGACGGCGCCGAGCAGTACACCGACCAGGATTGAGCCGATGGCGTCCCAGACCGCATTGCCGGTGAGCTGGTGCGCCAGGATGCCGCACGTCGCGATGACGAGGCCGATGAGGGCCGAGAGGTCCTCGGCGAACACCGCGCGCAGCATGGGGTTCGACGTGACACGGATATAGCGCAGCGGATGGATTCGTCGCTCGAGCGCGCCAGACTTGGTCTGCGACAACGCCTGCAGGAACGAGGATCCCTCCAGCACGAAGGAGACCGCGAGCACCGCATAGGCCCACCCGTAGGACGTCGCCTCGGCCTCGCCGTGCAGCGACTGGATGCCGTGCGAGATCGACACCACGGCGCCCACGGTGAACAACCCGAAGGCCGCGAACATCGACCAGATGTATCCGGCTCTGCCGTAGCCCAGTCGATGCTCGGCGTCGGCCGGCTTGTCCGACTTGCGGGTGCCGATCAGCAGGAACACCTCGTTGCCGGTGTCGGCCCAGGAATGCGCTGACTCGGCGAGCATCGAGGCGCTCCCGGTGACGACGGCCGCGGCGGTTTTCGACACCGCGATCAGAGCATTGGCACCGAGCGCGACGACGACTGTCAGGAGACTCTCGCCGCCCGAATCACTCATGCCCTGAACAGTAGAGCCCGTCAGTAGGCGTCGCCGGGCTGAACAGCCCGGACCGGTCCGCGGCGCGGTGCCGCGGGCTGCGGCTCCTGCGCCCACTGCGCACCGCTGGCCTCCATCAGCCGGCCGATCTCGTCGATGTGCATGTCCGCCAGGTCCCACACGTCGGGCACCAGTTCGCGGTCGACGATGAAGCCGAAGTCCAGGCGGTCCAGGTAGCTCACCACGGTGATGTTGAGCCCCTGCCCTTCGGTGACGATCGACACCGGGAACTGATTGACCAGCTGCGCCCCCGCGAAGTACAGCGGCTTTCGCGGACCGGGCACGTTCGAGATCACGAGGTTGAACGGCGTAGCGGCAATCCGGTGGGCCAGTCCGAAGCGGGACGCCAGCCGCATCGCGGATGTCGACAGCACCGGGGCCGAGACCTGCGCCATGTCGCCGAGCTGACTGGCGGGCACGAGATCCAGCAGCCGCTTCGCGTCGAGCATCGCCTCGCGGCAGCGGGCCACGCGCTCGAGCGGGTCCTCGCAGTCGGTCGGCAGTTCGGGGAAGATCGCCGAGACCCGGTTGGTCCACGGGTCCTCCTCGTCGCCGGTGCGGATGGACACCGGCACCATGGCGCGCAACGGTCCGTCCGGCAGTGCATCGTGGGCCAGGAGGTACTGGCGCAGAGCACCTGCACAGATCGCCATCACGATGTCGTTGACCGTGCCACCGGTAGCGGTCTTGAGCTGCTTGACGTTCTCGAGCGACGCCGTGCGCATGGCGAAGCGCCGGTGTCCGGTGATGGTCTTGTTCCACGGCGTGGGAGGCGCGGATGAGGTCGGCAGCGGGATCTTCGGCCCATCTTCTTTGCCAAGGCGGGCAAGGGATTTGATGGCCGAGCCGGCCTTGCTGGCAGCGCTGCCGACACTGTCGATGCCGGCCGCGTCGGCGAGCTGACCGACCAACCGCGTCTGGAACCGCAGCGCCTTGGCGGGATGACCGGCAAGGTTGATGACGGCCTTCCGCAAGAGTTCGATGCTGCCGGGCACTGCCTCGGCTTCCCAATCGGGGCCCGGTCCCGGCGGGGCTGCGTCGGGCACCGTATCGGTGAGGGCGTTGAGCATGATCTGCCCGGCGGCGCCGTCGATGGTGGCGTGATGGTACTTCGTCAGCATCGCCCAGTTCCCGGTGTCGAGCCCGTCGATGACGTACACCTCCCACAGTGGCCTACTGCGGTCCATCGGTCGCCCGACGATGCGGGACACCTGGTCGGCCAACTGGTCGACCATTCCCGGTCGCGCCAAATGGATTTCGCGGACGTGGAAGTCCAGGTCGAAGTTCGGGTCGTCGATCCAGTACGGATGGTCCAGCCCGAGCGGCACCTCCACGAGCCGCCGCCGCAGCGGCGCGAGCTCGCCGACCAACGACCCGAACTTCGCGTGCACCGCGGCGTAGGGGTCGAACTCCTCGTTGGGCCGCTCGAAGATCATCAGCCCGTTGACGTGACCGAACGTCGTCGGCGTCTCCAGGTACAGGAACGTGGCGTCGAGGCCGCTGAGCTGCTTCACGAGTGTTCTTCTCCTTGATGGGTTTTGGGCTCAGCTGGTGAGCAGTCCACCCTCGACGGGCAGGGTGATTCCGGTGACGTAGCTGCTGGCATCGCTGGCCAGGAAGATCAGTGCGGCGCTGAGTTCCTCTGTGCGCCCGAGCCGTCCGGCCAACGTCCGCGGCAGGATGGTCGTCTCGAAGTAGTCGTCCTCGTACTGCTCGGTCATCTCTGAGGCGAAGAAGCCCGGCGCGAGGGCGTTGACGCGGATGCCCTTGCGGCCCGTCCACTGCTGCGCGAGGTCGCGGGTCAAGCCGATCAGCCCGGCCTTCGACGATGCGTAGGCGGCCTGCGGAAGTCCGGCGGTCGTCAGGCCGAGGATGCTGCTGACGTTGATGATCGAGCTGCCCGGCCGCATGTGCGCGGCACATGCTTGCGCCATCCAGTAGCACCCGTTCAGGTTCAGGTCGACGACCGACCGGAACTGCTCGGGCGTTTCGCGCGTCGCCGGGACGGCAGTGCCCACTCCCGCATTGTTCACCAGAATGTCGACGCGCCCGAAGGAATCGACGGCGGCCTGGACCAATGCCTTGCAGTCGTCGGGGTCGGTGACGTCGGTGCGCACCGCGACAGCCTTGCGACCTGCGGCTTCCACCAGCGCCTTGGTCTCGGCGAGACGGTCTTCGCGTCGTGCACCGAGTACGACGTCCGCGCCCGCCTGGGCCAGTGCCTGCGCGAATCCGACGCCGAGGCCACTCGAGGCACCGGTGACGACGGCGACTCGGCCGTCGAGGCGGAAGAGATCAAGGATCGAAGCTGCGTCACTCTGGGTCACTCGTGCATCATATCCAGATATGTTGCATACGCGAGACTGATCGAGATATATCTCACTCGAACATCAACGGCTACCATGATGCGAGGTGCCCGCGACGACACAGGAGGTGCGGTATCACCGAGACACCGCTGGGACGCATGCTCGCGTCGACCGACCGACGCCCCGACCCGATCGAGGCGTTCCGCATCGCGCGCCGCTGGTTCCTCGAGGGTCGTCGCATCGAAATGCAGGAACTGGCAACCGAACTCGGCATCAATCGGGCCACCCTGTTCCGCTGGGTCGGCGGCCGCGACGAACTGCTCGCCGAAATCCTGTGGTCGCTGGCCGAACCCACCCTGCGGGCCTCCATCGACGCGGCACCCGGGCACGGCGCCGCACACATCGCGCGGGCCGTCGGCCACTACGCCACCGTGATCGACGAGTCCGGGTTCTTCCAGGCCTTTCTGCGGCGCGAACCTGAACGTGCGCTGCGGATTCTGGCCACCCGCGCCGGGACCTTCCAAGGCAGGTTGGTCGCGGCGATCGAAGAACTGCTCAACGACGAGATCGCCACGGGTCAGCTCGACCCGCCACTCCCGTCGCGCGATCTCGCGTTTCTCATCGTGCGCATCGTGGAGTCGTTCGTCTACGCCGACATCATCACCGGCGAGCCACTGGAGGTCGGCAAGGCCGAGCAGGCCATCGGCGCGCTGCTGGGTCACCGACCCGCGTAGCCCCTCACCGTCGAGGACCGACATCTCCCATTCCCGGAGGGGCGGGAATCCCCGGCGGCGGCGCGGTGACTGTGACGGTTGCGGTGGCGGTGCTGGCCCGCGTCGACGGGGTCGTCGCCGGCGTCGACGGACCGACCGGAACTCCCGGGATGATCTCCGTTGAGGTCACCGTCGTGCTCGTGCTCGACGTGGGCTTCGACGGCGGCGGCGACTCTTGCGAACAGGCACTTGCACCGAGGACGGCGGCTGCCACGGCCATGAGAACGACGGGTTTGAACATCCTTCCCGAATGCCCGCTCAACTGAGCGCGTAAACAATCTGGCCAGACGCAAAACTGCCCCTCTCCATAAGGAAAGGGGCAGTTTGTGCCTGCGAGCACAGGTATCAGAGGCGCTCGATGATGGTGACGTTGGCGGTGCCGCCACCCTCGCACATCGTCTGCAGGCCGTAGCGACCGCCGGTGCGCTCCAGCTCGTTGAGCATGGTGGCGAACAGCTTGGCACCCGTGGCGCCGAGCGGGTGGCCCAGGGCGATGCCGCCGCCGTTGGGGTTCACCTTCGCCAGGTCGACATTGAGCTCCTTGGCCCACGCCAGCACGACGGACGCGAAGGCCTCGTTGATCTCGACGACGTCGATGTCGTCCATGGTGAGGCCGGTCTTCTCCAGCGCGTACTTGGTCGCGGGGATGGGGCCGGTCAGCATCTTCACCGGGTCGTCGCCGCGGCAGCTGATGTGGTGGATCCGGGCGCGTGGCTTGAGGCCGTGAGCCTTGACCGCCGCCTCCGAGGCCAGCAGCGTGGCCGACGCGCCATCGGAAATCTGGCTGGCCAGCGCGGCGGTCAGCCGGCCGCCCTCGACCAGCACCTTCAGCGAGGCCAATTTCTCCAGGGTGCTCTCGCGCGGACCCTCGTCAACCTTGAAGCCGTCGATCGGGATGATCTCGTTGTCGAAGCGGCCCTCGCGGATCGCGGCAAATGCCCGCTGGTGGCTGTTGAACGCGAACAGCTCCATGTCCTCGCGGGAGATGTCCCACTGCTCCGCGATCATCTCGGCGCCGCGGAACTGCGAAACCTCCTGGTCGCCATAGCGTTCCACCCAGCGCTTCGACTCGTTGGTCGGCGAGGTGAAGCCGAACTGCTCGCCGACGATCATGGCCGAGCTGATCGGAATCTGGCTCATGTTCTGGATACCGGCAGCCAGGATCAGGTCGGCGGTGCCGGACATGATGGCCTGCGCGCCAAAGGAAATGGCCTGCTGCGAGGAACCGCACTGCCGGTCGACGGTGGTGCCGGGCACGCCCTCGTCGTAGCCGGCGGCCAGCCAGGTCAGCCGGCCGATGTTTCCGGCCTGACCACCGATGGCATCGACGCAACCGACGATGACGTCGTCGAACGCGGCGGGGTCGATGTCGTTGCGGGCGAAGATGCCGCGGTACGCCTCCACACCGAGGTCGATCGGGTGGTAACCGGAGAGGCCACCACCTTTCTTGCCGACGGCGGTGCGCACAGCGTCGATGACGTACGCCTCAGATGCGGCCATTTCTCATCTCCTTCTTTGGGTGAAACTCATTTGACGGCAAGGTGTTACGGCGTTACCGCGACACCGCCGAGCACAATGTTCAGGTAGTGCCGACCCACGTCCTCGGCGGTCAACTTGCCGCCCGGCTGGTACCAGCGCACCGAGACCCACGTGGTGTCACGGATGAACCGGTACACCAGGTCGACGTTCAGGTCGGACCGGAAAACGCCTTCCGCCATTCCCTGCTTCAGGACGTCGACCCACATCTTGCGCTGCTCGCGATTGCGCTCGTCGACGAAGCCGAACTGCGGCAGGATGCCCAGCCGCTTGGCCTCGTCCTGGTAGATGACGACCTGCGCGTGCCGGTGCTCGATGGCGTCGAAGGACGCCATGAAAAGACCTTTGAAGCGCTCCAGCGGATCAGGCTCGGTGGCGATGATCTGCTCGTACCGGGTGAACAACCAATCAAGGAAGTCCCGCATGACCTCTTCGACCATCTGTTCCTTCGATTTGAAGTGATGGTAGAGACTGCCTGACAGGATGCCGGCCGAGTCTGCGATGTCCCGGACAGTGGTTGCCTTCAGCCCACGCTCAGCGAACATCGCCGCGGCGAGCACGAGAAGCTCGTCGCGCCTGCTCGCGGGCTGACTGGGCGGTGAAGACGCCATCCCGACAGCATAGCAACCAAGCGCTTGTTAGGTCGATTGTGGTGGCGAGTGAGTGTCACCACTGCGTGGGACAGATTCTCCCCCACCAACCCCGTTCCCCGCCGAACGTGAACTTGATGGCCAAAAATCGCCGAAATCTCGCCAACTTCCTCACGTTCGGCGAGGTAGCGGGGCCATAGGCTGACGAGGTGGGGGACGTGGCTTTCGGGGTGGCTGTTATCGGGCTTGTCGTCATGGCCTTCGCCGCCTTCCGAGACGACAAGGATTACGCACGTCCGACCTTCTGGACCGGCGCGGCGATCACTACTGCGGCCGCTATTGCCATCGGCCTACCGCGGGGCTGGACTGAAACCCTCGGTGGGATCGCATTCTCAGCGGGCTGCATCTGGTTCATCGCGTACATCCACACGCGCTTCATTACATTCGGCGGCAGAACCTGGACGTTCTACAGCGAGGAACGTCAGCCCTACGGCTCGCACGTCAGCACGCCGAAGATGTGGTGGGTGTTTGTATTGGCGGCAATCGTCTTCTCGTATCCGGTATATGCCTTCGCAAATAGCCGCGGCCACGATTGGGAATTGGTTGCCTATGTCGCGATCGCGCCACTCGCGGGCGCACGCTTCGGCTACCTCGACCGACTTCTGAACAACCCAGTAGCCGCTGGCCAATACCTACAGTTCGCGTTTCTCTCGATCCTGACGGTCGGACTCTTCCCCGCCGGCTACCTGGCGATGTACTACGGCGGGCGGCGCTTCATCGCGAAACAACAAGAGCACGGCCGACATTCGCGCCGCTAGTCGCGGTATGACCAGTACTGGTCGCAGTAATCGGGCAGGTCGGTGCCGACCGGCCTGTCCGCGTTCGATCGGGAGAGGTTGAACAGGTACCACGGGTCGTCGTGCGCGCGGTCTGCTCGCACGCAGGCGCGGAAACGCTCGGGCAATCGGTGCAGCGCGGGATCGATGTCCGACGACAGCCGGGACAGGTACTCGGCATCGAGTTGGCCGGTCTGCTCGAAGCGGTCGATGTTGCGATCAGCGACGAGGCGCTCGGGATTGAGTGCCGCCAACCCCAGCAGCGCCACGACCCCGGCCGCCAGCACGGCGTGCGGCAACCAGCGTCCAGACATTCGCACTCCCGCCACGGCGACCAGTAGGAACACGGCACCCAACCAGAGTTCGATGGTGATCACCATCAACCGGTCGGTGCTGAATCCGTAGGCCTGCTGATACAGCCACATCCGGTGGATCGCCGAGATCACCACGACAACCGAAGTGGCGCAAAGGATTCCGGCCAACACCCGAAGAACGCGGCGGTCACCGGCGGTCACGCGCCCCGCGACCCGGATCACCACGCTCAGCACCAACAGGGTCAGCGCCGACACCCACAACAACTGCCAGAAGCCCTGCCGCGCGTACTCGGCGTACGTCAGCCCCTCGGTTTCCAGCACGTGGGTATGACCGCCGAACAGCACCGCGGCCTGCACCGCCACGAACGCGATGAACAGCGCGTCGAGCACCCCGAGCGGCACCGCCCACTCCCAGCGCGGCACCGGCTTCATCGGCTTGGGTGCGAGGACATCCAGCCGCGGCGCGAACCGCGTCAGATAGGCGCCGCCCAGGACGAACGCCGCCACCATGCCGAAGACCACGATGCGGGCGACGACGTCGACACCGTCGAAGCGCGGCACCAGCTTGCCCACCAGATGCGCGAAAGCGGCGTCCGCCGAGGCGAACAGCGCACCGAACACCAATGTCAGCAGCACGGTGAGCCCGATGACGGCGGCAACGCGAACCGGGTTGGCGATACCTACCCGGCCCGACACTCCGCGTCGCGCCCAACCGAGGACGCGAACCGGCAGCGCCCATGCCAGGAACGGGCCGGTCACGACGGCGGTCCAGGTGCGCCCACCGAACAACGTGCACCATCCGACGATCCAGGCCGCCATGATGCACAGCACGCCCAGCCAGTCAGCGGCCAGTAGCGCGGGCACTGCAAGTAGCGCCAGGGTCAGCGCCACGCCGACCCACTCGGTGCGCGTCGGGCGACGCCCGGCAGTGCCGTACACGACGGCGAAGACCATCACGCCAACGACGAGGTAGCCGATGCTCAGCGACGACGGCCGCCACAACGCGGTGCCGAGCAGACCGGCCACCACGGCAAGCAGGACGACCCGATGTGGCGCTGCCGCCAGCGGGCTGATCGGCCAGACCCGCCGCGGCAACATCGTCCAGCCGGGTTCACCGCGGCGTGGCAGCGCCGGCCCGATCAGCGGCGGAACCATCGGCTGCCCTGGGTAACCCATCAACGTCGTCATGCCGACTGCTCCTCTGATTCCGGAATGCTCACCCTGAAGCGGCATCCCACTTTCGTCTCCGCCACGTCGATGACGCCGCCGTGCAATTCGACTGCCCAGCGGGCGATCGCCAGGCCCAGACCGGTGCCGCCGTCAGAGGTGGCACCGCGGGTGAATCGTTCGAAGACCCGCTCGCGCTCCGCCGACGCGATACCCGGGCCTTGATCGGCCACCTCGAGCCGCAAGTCTGATGCCTCGCGGGTCGCGCGCACCGTCACACTGCCGCCTGCCGGGCTGTGCCGAATCGCGTTGTCCACCAGGTTGACCACCACCTGCCGTAACCGTGCCGGATCAGCCAGTGCCGTCAGCCCCGGCGGAGACACCTCGACCACCACCGGCACGTCACCCGCCGATACCGACACGTGCTCGACAGCCGCGCGCAGGAACGCGTCCACATCAAACCGACTGATCTGCAATGGAATTGCCCCGCCTTCAAGCCGGGACAGGTCCAGCAGATCGGTCACCAGTTCGCCGAGGCGCTCGGTCTGAGACAGCGCCAACCGCATGGTCTGCGCGTCGGGTTCGACCACCCCGTCCACCACGTTCTCCAGCACCGCCTGCAATGCGGTGATGGGCGTGCGCAGTTCGTGGGATACGTTGCCGATCAGCCCGCGCCGGTACTCGTCGGCGGCGCCGAGATCAGCTGCCATCTGATTGAATGCCGTTGCCAGCTGGCCGATTTCATCGCGTGAGGTGGCTCGGACCCGAATGCTGTAGTCGCCCTTGGCCATTGCTCGGGCCGCGGCGGTCATCTGCCGCAGCGGAGAGGTCATGCCGTGCGCCAGAAACTGGGTGAACAGCAGTGAGGTCAGCAGTGCGGACAGCAGCGCGTACCGGAACTGCCAACTCGCGCCGATCCAGAAGGTGAACGAAGCCAACAGGATTGCCCCACCCACCAGCAGGCCCATCTTGACCTTGAAGGACGCGAACGGGTCCAACGGTCTGGGTAGTCGGTCCCACAGTTCGCCAAGGGCGCTCACCGCGGCACCTCGAGGGCATAGCCAACTCCGTGGACGGTCCGGATCAGTTCCGCACCGAGCTTGCGGCGCAACGCCTTGACGTGGCTGTCGACCGTGCGTGTCTCGGCCCCCGACCCCCAGCCCCAGACGTGTTCCAGCAGCGTCTCCCGGGCCACCGCGGCCCGGGGACGTCCGGCGAGGAAGGCCAGCAGATCGAATTCGGTTCGGGTGAGATGGATTTCGGTGTCTCCCTGGTGCACGCGACGCTCGGCGAGATCGATTCGGTACTCCCCCACTGACAGCGGCTGGTCTCCGGTTGCCCGGTCCACGCGACGCAGCAACACCCGCACCCGCGCAACCAGCTCGCGCATGCTGAACGGTTTGGTCAGATAGTCGTCGGCTCCGATCCCCAGACCGATCAACATGTCGGTCTCGTCGGTGCGCGCGGTCAACATGAGCACCGGCACCGGACGCCCCGCCTGGATGCGCCGGCACACCTCCAGCCCGTCAAAGCCGGGCAGCATGACATCCAGCACCACCAGGTCGGGCTGCGTCGCTGCCGCTGCAGCCACCGCCGAGGGCCCATCGACGGCCGTCTCCACCTGGAACGATTCGGCACGCAGCCGGGTCGCGACCGAGGACAGGATGGTCGGCTCGTCGTCGACCACCAGGATTCGCTTCACGCTTTACGACTGTAAGCGCGGTTTGTGGGGCTTACCGGCAGCGATTGTGAAGAAACTGTGCAGATATATAGCGAGTGCTGGCGATTCAGACGCCATCGCAACAGCGTGGAAACCAAGCGCTTGCTAGGGTAGGTCGGGCCGGTGTTGACTTGGCCACCACGTACACAAAGATCGACTGCTCACAGGGGTCGCGCACGTTGAGGCGATCGCGGCCCTGAGAGCGGGCGAGGTCACACGCGCGGTTCTCGACCGCGACCGATAGATGGGGTGCGTAAAGCGTCGGGCGCTTCGATTCGAGCCCTATGCTTGCGCGCAGCACGACTTGAAATGGATGAGTAGCAGGAGATCATGAGCACGACACAGCGTGCCCTGGAGGGTATCCGGGTCATCGACATGACCCGCGTCTTCGCCGGCCCGATCAGCGCGCAGATACTGGGCGACCTCGGCGCTGACGTCATCAAGGTGGAGCGACCGGGCAGCGGTGACGAAGGGCGCGGTTACGGTCTTGCCTCGGTCGAGGGCAAGGACGGCAAGGACCTTCGCCAGTCCGGCTTCTTCACCGCGTCGAACCGCAACAAGCGGTCGATCACGGTCAACCACTCCAAGCCGGAGGGGCAGGACATCCTGCGTGCCCTGGTCAAGACCGCGGACATCCTGATCGAGAATTACAAGGTCGGCGACCTCAAGCGGTTCGGGCTGGACTACGAGAGCCTGAAGGCGATCAATCCCCGCCTCATCTACTGCTCGATCACCGGCTTTGGCCAGACCGGGCCAATGGCGGCGCGCGCGGGCTACGACGGGTTGTTCCAGGCGAGCGGCGGCATGATGGCCGTGACCGGCATCCCCGAAGGCCAACCCGGCGCGGGGCCAGTGAAAGCCGGTCCCAGCCTCGTCGATTTCGTGACCGGCCACAACAGCGCCATCGCGATCCTCGCCGCGCTGAACCATCGCAACAACACCGGCGAGGGCCAGCACATCGACATGGCGCTGCTCGACAGTTCCGTGGCGATGATCTGCCACATCATGCAGGACTATCTGATCAGCGGCGTCCAGGCGGAGCGTCTGGGCAATGGCGGCAACGGCGGCGGCCCCGCCGACCTCATCCATGCGCGCGACGGCATGACGTACATCACGGCCGGGAGCGACGCTCACTGGCGGCGCATGTCGGAGTTGATGGGCCAGCCCGAGCTCTACGCCGACCCGCGCTTCGACACCAACGCCAAGCGGGCCAAGATCAATCGCGCGGAGTTGATCGACATCATCAACGTGTGGAGCCGGCAGTTCACGACGGAGGAGCTCCAGGCGAAGTTCGACAGCGTGGGCATCCCGGCCGCGCGCTATAACGATCTGGCGGAGGTCTGGGAAGATCCGCAGGTGCAGCACCGGGGCCTGCGCGCGACGACGCCGCATGCATGGGCCGCCGCCGGATCGGTCGACCTGATCGGCAGCCCGCTGGCGGGTATGGGTGCCACGCCAGCGACGATCCGCCTCGCGCCGCCAGTGATCGGCGAGCACAACGCGGAGATACTCGGTGAACTGGGCTATGACGCGGCGCGGATCGCGGGCTTGCAGGAGCAGGCGATCATCTGATCGAGAGGGTCCGCCACCACGTCAGGCTCGCGAGATCGCGAGCCAGCCGCACATGAAAATGCCCGCCTAATTGCGGCAACATTGTCGCAATCGGGCGGGCAAGTGCATATATCCGAACCTCGCGGCCGGATGAAAACTACGCCCGCTGGCTCGACACCGAAATGATCTCGCCGGTCAGGTAGCTGGAGTAGTCGCTGGCCAAATACGCGATGGTGGTGGCGATTTCCCACGGCTCGGCGGCACGGCCGAAGGCCTCGTCGGAGGACAGCCGGTTCAGCAGCTCGGCATCGGCCGACTTCTCCAGGAACTTGTGCCGCGCGATGCTCGGGGACACCGCGTTGATCCGCACCCCGTACTCGACGGCTTCGATTGCGCTGCAACGGGTCAGCGCCATGACGCCGGCCTTGGCCGCGGCGTAGTGCGACTGCGAGTGCTGCGCGCGCCAACCCAGCACGCTGGCGTTGTTGACGATCACACCGCCGTGCTCGACGCCGCGGAAGTACCGCAGTGCCGCACGGGTCGCCCGCATCACCGAGTTCAGGGTGACGTTGAGGACGCGGTCCCACTCGTCGTCGGTCATGTCGACCAGCGGGGTCTCCCCGCCCAGGCCGGCGTTGTTGACCAGCACATCCAGCCGGCCCATCTTCTCGACGGCCGCGGTGATCAGGGCGTCGACGGCCTCGGTCGAGGTCACGTCGCAGACGACGGCCTCGACCTTGCCCAGGCCGAGTGCGGCCAGTTGGTCACGCGTTTCGTTGAGGCGACGCTCGTGGTAATCGGACACCACGACATCGGCGCCTTCCAGCAGCGCCCGACGGGCGGTGGACGAGCCGATGCCGGTGCCGGCGGCTGCCGTCACGAGGACGACCTTGCCCTTCAGGAGGCCGTGGCCCTCAACCTCGGTGGGAGCGATTGACAGATCCATCAGCCCTTGGCCTCTCGGGGTAGGCCGAGCACGCGCTCGGCGATGATGTTGCGCTGGATTTCGTTGGACCCGCCGTAGATGGTGTCCGAACGCGAGAACAGGTACAGGCGCTGCCACTCGTCGAACTCGCCGCCGGGCAGCGTCAGCCCGGCCATGCCCTGCACGTCCATGGCGATCTCGCCGAGCTCGCGATGCCAGTTGGCCCACAACAGCTTTGACACGTTGTCCTGACCGGGCTGCTCGACGTCCATGGTGGCCATCGCGTACGACCGCATGGCCTGCAGGCCGGTCCACGACTCGGTCAGCTTGTGCCGGATCAGCGGGTCATCGATGACGCCGGACGACTTGGCGACGCCGATCAGGCCTTCGAGTTCACGCTTGTAGCGGATCTGCTGGCCGAGCGTTGAAACACCGCGCTCGAAGGTCAGCGTCGCCATCGCCACGCCCCAGCCCTGACCGGGCTCACCGACGACCAGCGACGCGTCGCAACGGGCGTCGTCGAAGAACACTTCGTTGAACTCGGAGTCGCCGGTCAGCTGAACGATCGGACGGATCTCGACGCCCGGCTGGTCCAGCGGCACCAACAGGTAGGACAGGCCGTGGTGACGCTTTGAGCCCTTTTCGCTGCGCGCCACGACGAAGCACCACTGCGCCCAGTGCGCCAGCGAGGTCCACACCTTCTGGCCGTTGATGACCCATTCGTCGCCGACGAGTTCGGCCGAGGTCGAGACGTTCGCCAGGTCGCTGCCGGCGCCGGGCTCCGAATAGCCCTGGGCCCACAGTTCGGTGACGTTGAGGATGTTCGGCAGGAAGCGCTTCTTCTGCTCCTCGGTGCCGTACGCGATGAGCGTCGGGCCGAGCAGTTCCTCACCGAGGTGGTTGACCTTGTCCGGGGCGTCCGCCTTGGCGTACTCCTCATAGAAGGCGACGCGGTGCGCGACCGACAAGCCGCGGCCACCATGCTCCTCCGGCCAGCCCAGGCAGGTCAGGCCCGCCGCGGCCAGGTGCTGGTTCCACGCGCGTCGCTCTTCGTAAGCCTCGTGCTCCCGACCGGGGCCACCAAGGCCTTTCAGAGCTGCGAATTCACCGACGAGGTTGTCGGCAAGCCATTGCCGGACCTCAGCCCGGAACGTCTGGACCTCTATCACCCTTGTAGGCTAACCTACCAAGCACTTGCTTTGTTAGAGGGAGTTCCGATGAGTGGGTCCGACGGCACCCAGCAGCCTGGTCGGCAGACCCCACCGGAGACCTACACCAAAGAACATTTGGCTAACTTCAAGGCTCCGCGGTCAGGGCGAGCGAAGCGACGGGAAAGACAAACGGAGAGACGAGCCGGTAAATGGATCTGACATTCGACGACGAAACCGAGGAATTCCGGGCCGAGGTCCGCGACTTCTTGGCGTCCAACAGGGACAAGTTCCCCACCAAGTCCTACGACATCCGTGAAGGCTTCGAGCAGCACCGGGTCTGGGACAAGGTGCTGTTCGACGCCGGCCTGTCGGTCATCGCATGGCCCAAGGAGTACGGCGGCCGCGACGCCACCATGCTGCAGTGGGTGGTGTACGAGGAGGAGTACTTCAAGTCCGGCGCTCCCGGCCGGGCCTCTGCCAACGGCACCGCGATGCTGGCGCCGACACTGTTCGCGCACGGCACCCCGGAGCAGATGCAGCGGGTCCTGCCGAAAATGGCCTCCGGCGAAGAGATCTGGGCGCAGGCCTGGTCCGAGCCCGAATCCGGCAGCGACCTGGCCTCCCTGCGCTCGACTGCGACCAAGGTCGAGGGCGGCTGGAAGCTCAACGGCCAGAAGATCTGGAGCTCACGCGCTCCGTTCGGCGAGCGCGGCTTCGGCCTGTTCCGCTCCGACCCAGAAGCCCAGCGGCACAAGGGCCTCACCTACTTCATGTTCGACCTGAAGGCCGAGGGCATCACGGTCCGTCCGATCGCCCAGCTGGGCGGTGAGACCGGCTTCGGTGAGATCTTCCTCGACGACGTGTTCGTCCCCGACGAGGACGTCATCGGCCAGGTGCACAACGGCTGGACCGCCGCCATGAGCACGTCGAGCAATGAGCGCGGCATGTCGCTGCGCAGTCCGGCGCGCTTCGTCGCCCCTGCCGAACGCCTTGTCGCGCAATGGAAGGTCGACCAGAACCCGGCCTATGCCGAGCGCGTGGCCGACGCCTGGATCAAGGCTCAGGCCTATCGTCTGCACACCTTCGGCACCGTCACGCGGCTGGCCAGCGGTGGCGAACTGGGCGCCGAGTCCTCGGTGACCAAGGTGTTCTGGTCCGAGCTGGACGTCGCCCTGCACCAGACCGCGCTCGACCTGCGCGGCGCCGACGCCGAGCTGTACGACCACTGGACCGAGGGATTGCTGTTCGCCCTGGGCGGCCCGATCTACGCCGGTACCAACGAAATTCAGCGCAACATCATCGCCGAGCGCCTGCTGGGCCTGCCCCGCAAATAAGAGAGATTCAGACCGTGTTCTTTGAATTGGACGAATCGCAGCGCGATTTCGCTGCGAGCATCGATGCCGCGTTGGGTGCCGCCGATGTCCCCGCCGCGGTGCGCGCGTGGGGCGGGGTCGAGAAGGCGGCCGACGCCGCCCCCGGCCGCAAGGTCTGGTCGACGCTGGCCGACCTGGGCGTCACCGCACTGAACGTGCCGGAGGAATTCGACGGCATCGGCGCGCATCCGGTGGATCTGGTTGTCGCCCTTGAGCGTCTGGGCTACTGGGCCGTGCCCGGTCCGGTCGCCGAATCCATTGCGGTGGCCCCGGTGCTGCTGGCATCGGATAAGCGTTCGGAAGGGCTGGCTTCCGGTGAGCTCATCGCCACGGTGGCCCAGCCGCCGCTGGCCCCGCGGGCCGTCGATGCCGACACCGCCGGCCTGATCCTGCTGGCCTCCGATGGTCAGGTGCAGGACGCGACCATCGGTGCTGAGCACCAGTCCGTCGACCCGGCCCGCCATCTGTTCGACGTGACCGCCACCGGCGAGGCCCAACCGGCCGACACCGCAAAGGCTTTCGAGTTCGGTGCGCTGGCCACCGCCGCGCAGCTGGTCGGCGCCGGTCAGGCGATGCTCGACATGGCTGTCGAGTACGCCAAGCAGCGCACTCAGTTCGGCACCGTGATCGGGTCGTACCAGGCCATCAAGCACAAGCTGGCCGACGTGCACATCGCCGTCGAGCTGGCCCGTCCGCTGGTCTACGGCGCTGCCCTGGCCCTGGCCGACGGCTCGCCCACACTGGCCCGCGACGTGAGCGCCGCCAAGGTCGCTGCCAACGAGGCCGCGCTGCTGGCCGCTCGCTCGTCGCTGCAGACCCACGGCGCCATCGGTTTCACGCAGGAACACGACCTGTCGTTGTTGCTGCTGCGCACCCAGGCGCTGCGTTCGGCGTGGGGCGATTCGACGTGGCACCGGACCCGCGTGCTGGAAGGACTGTGATTGTGAGCGAAGAACGGGAGATGCTGCGCGCCACCGTCGCAGCGCTGGTCGAGAAGCACGCGGGCCCTGAAGCGGTCCGGGCCGCTATCGAGTCCGAGAAGGGCTACGACGAGAACCTCTGGCAGCTGATGTGCGAGCAGGTCGGCGCCGCGGCGCTGGTCGTGCCCGAGGAGCTCGGCGGCGCCGGTGGCGAATTGGGCGACGCCGCAGTCGTGCTCGAGGAGCTGGCCAAGAACCTGGTCCCGACGCCGCTGCTCGGCACCACGCTGGCCGAACTGGCTCTGCTCACCGTCGGCGAGGAAGAGCCGCTCGAGGGCCTGGCCGAGGGAACCTCCATCGGCACAGTCGTTTTCGACGCCGGTTACGTCATCAACGGCGACGTCGCCGACGTGGTGATCGCCGCGCAGGACGGCCAGCTGATCCGCTGGACCGACAACACCGTCACCCCGGCCACCGCGATGGACCCGACCCGCCGGCTCGCCGCCGTGTCGCCCGGCAGCACCGCCGTCCTCGGTGCCGACCCCGGCCTGGCGGACACCGCGGCCATCCTGATGGCCGTCGAGCAGGTGGCAGCCGCGAGCCGCTGCCTGGACCTGACCGTCGCCTACTCCAAGGACCGCGTGCAGTTCGGCCGCCCGATCGGCAGCTTCCAGGCGCTCAAGCACCGGATGTCGGACCTGTACGTCAAGGTGTCGGCCGCCCGGTCGATCGTCAACGACGCCATCGCCGACCCGACGCCCACGAGTGCATCGCTGGCCCGGTATATGGCCACCGAAGCATTCAATGCCGTTGCCGGCGAAGCGATCCAGATGCACGGCGGCATCGCCATCACCTGGGAGAGCGACATCCAGTTCTACTTCAAGCGGGCGCACGGCAGTGCCCAGCTGCTCGGGTCGTCGCGGGAGCACCTGCGTCGCCTCGAAGCCGAAGTTCTGCTCTGACGTCGCCCTGCTTTAACGTCGAAGCATGACCAATCCGGTAGCTCTGCGCGCAGGCATTCCACCGTTCTATGTCATGGACGTGTGGCTGGCCGCGGCCGAGCGCCAGCGCAGCCACGGCGACCTGGTGAACCTGTCGGCGGGACAACCCGCCGCACAGGCACCGGCGCCCATCCGGGCCGCTGCCGCCGAGGCGCTGGCCAACGACAACCTCGGATACACCGTCGCCCTGGGCATTCCGGAGCTGCGTGAGGCGATCGCCAAGTCGTACCTCGACCGGTACGGCGTCGAGGTGGAACCGGACGCGGTCGTCATCACCACCGGGTCCACCGGCGGCTTCCTACTCGCGTTCCTGTCGTGCTTCGACGTCGGCGACCGCGTCGCGGTGGCCAGCCCGGGCTATCCCTGCTACCGAAACATCCTGTCGGCCTTGGGCTGTGAGGTCGTCGAAGTGCCCTGCGGCCCCGAAACCCGTTTCCACCCAACCATTTCCATGTTGGAGCAGCTGGACCCGCCGGTGAAGGGGCTGATCATCGCCAGCCCCAACAACCCGACGGGCACCGTGCTGCCGGCCGAGGATCTGGCCGCCATCGCCACCTGGTGCGACGACAACTCCGTGCAGTTGATCAGCGATGAGCTCTACCACGGCCTCATCTACGACGACGCGCCCGCGACCAGCTGCGCCTGGGAGACCTCGCGCAACGCCATTGTGGTGAACAGTTTTTCGAAGTACTTCGCCATGACCGGCTGGCGGCTGGGGTGGCTGCTGGTACCCGAGCCGCTGCGCCGGGCCGTCGACTGCCTGACCGGCAACTTCTCCATCTGCCCACCGACGCTGCCGCAGTACGCGGCCGTCGCGGCGTTCACGCCGGAGGCCATCGCCGAGGCCGACGCCTTGGTGCACCACTACGCGGAGAACAGGGCGCTGCTACTCGCCGGGCTGGCCGAGGTGGGTCTCGACAAGCTGGCACCGGCAGACGGCGCGTTCTACGTGTACGCCGACATCTCGAAGTACTCCACGGACTCGCTCGCGTTCTGCGAGAAGCTCCTGGCCGACACCGGTCTGGCGATCGCACCGGGCGTCGACTTCGACACCCAGCACGGCGGCTCGTTCGTGCGGTTGTCATTCGCCGGACCGAAGTCCGACATCGAAGAAGCGCTGCGCCGCCTGGGGCCCTGGCTCGCCGCCTCCTGACGTGCCTGTTGCCGGCCGCTGAGGCGTTTGCCACACAACCACCGAGATCAGACGGCAGCCCGGTACCATCGGTCCGCAATGTCCCAGGAAACCGACAACCCAGAACCGGAAGTTACTGACGACTTACCGGTGAACCGCGAGGGCCTAGAACGGCACGGCATCAAGCTGTCCACGCCCATCGGGGAGATCGCCATCGCGATCTCGACGCCGCGCGGTGGTTTGGCGATCCCGAAGCGATTCGATCCGCTCGGCCTGGCCAACCGCGCCCTCGGCGTCGCGAAGTTCGGTTTCAAGCTGGCGGCCTGGGGCGGCGAGCAGATTGCGATCGCGACCAAGACCACCGTCGAAGCCATCGAGATGTCCCCGGACCGCACCCCGGCGCCGGCGCCGCAGAAGCAGCAAAAGCAACCCGCCACCCAGTCACTGCACGGCAAGCTCGGCGGCCTGCTCGACCGCGCCCTGGATCAGAGCACTTCCGACGGTAAGACCGAGCTCTATCACCGACTGCTCGATCAGCTGGTGGCCGACGAGGCCCGCATCATCGGCGCGCTGTCCGACAACGAGTCGTCACCGCTGGTGAACATCTACCCCCGGAACCGCAGTGTCGCGACGCTGGAGAACGCGTGCCTCATCGGCCGCACCGCCAACGTCGCCCTGCCCCTGATGGTGCCGCAGTACGTCAGCCACCTGCTGGCGCTCGGGTTGGTCGAGACCGTCCCCGAGGACCCGGATCTGAAGGCCGACTACGAAATCCTCAGCGCGGAATCGATGGTGCTGAAGGCCATCAAGGACGCCTCGCGCGGCCCCTTCCCCGCGCGCGTGGAGAAGCTCGCGCTGCGACTGTCGGAACTGGGCCGCGGGCTGTGGGAAGCCGCGATGCAGGACGGGTCCTAGCTCACCCGACCACTGCTCGCTCGCTGTCGGCGCGGTCGACGTCGGCCAGATCGATCCCCTTGGTCTCCTTGGCGAACGCCAGCGCGACCAGCGTCACCACGCAGGCCCCCGCCAGATACAGCGCGATCGGCACCGATGAGTGGAAGTCCTTCAACAACCGCACCGCGATGATCGGCGCGAGTGAACCGGCGAAGATCGCCGTCACCTGATAGCCAAGGGACACACCGGAATAGCGCATCCGAGTCGGGAACATCTCGGACATCAATGCGGGTTGCGGCGCATACATGAAGGCGTGCGCCACCAGGCCCGCGGTGATCGCGCTCATGATGACGAAGTAGTGCTTGCTGTCCATCATCGGGAACGCGACGAAGCCCCAGACCGCGGTGAGCAGCGTCCCGATCAGGTACACGGGCCGGCGGCCGATGCGGTCGGAGAGCTTTCCCACCAACGGGATTGCCACCAGGTGCGCCGCGTGAGCCACCAGCAGGTACCACAGGATCAACGAAGTGCTCACGCCCGCATGCACTTTCAGATAGGTGATCGAGAACGTGACCACCAGGTAGTACATGATGTTCTCGGCGAACCGCAGACCCATGGCGGTCAGCACCTTGCCCGGGTAGTACCGGAGCACCTCCACCACGCTCAATGACGATGCCTTGAACGCCTCGGCTTCCTGTTGCGCCGCAACGAAAATCGGCGCATCGGTCACCTTGGTCCGGATGTAGTAGCCGACCAGCACCACCACCGCCGACAGCCAGAACGCCACCCGCCAGCCCCAGGACAGGAACTCCGATTCGGGCAGCGTCCCGGTCAGCGTCAGCAGCACGACGGTCGCCAGGATGTTGCCCACCGGCACCCCGGCCTGCGGCCAGCTGGACCAGAATCCCCGGCTCTGCGCGGGACTGTGCTCGGCGACCAGGAGCACCGCGCCGCCCCATTCGCCGCCGACCGCGAAGCCCTGAATGAACCGCAGTACCACCAACATGGTCGGCGCCCAATAACCGATCTGCCCGAAGGTCGGCAGGCAGCCCATCAGGAAGGTGGCCGAACCGACCAGCAACAGCGAGAACTGCAGCAGCGTCTTGCGGCCGAACTTGTCACCGAAGTGACCGAACACCACACCGCCGAGCGGGCGCGCGACGAAGCCCACCGCGTAGGTGACGAAGGCCGCGAAGATCGCGTCGAGATCGCTGCCGCTCTGCCCGAAGAACACCTTGCTGAACACGATCGTGGCAGCGGTGCCGTACAGGAAGAACTCGTACCACTCCACGACGGTGCCGGCCATGGAGGCCAGGACAACCCGCCGCAATCCGGACCGGATCGGCGCGCTCATGGCGCGACTATAGCCAGGTGTCCTCGGTTGTCGTGGTCAAGAACGCTTCCAAATCATCGCGCCATTGCGCCGGGGTGTTCTTGTCCGGCTCGATGCCGGTGTACTCGCCGCGGTAGAACAGCAGCGGACGGGGCTTGACCGCCGGGGGCTCAGACATCGACTGCACCGCGCCGAACACCACGAAGTGGTCGCCGCCGTCGTGCACGGAGTGCACCTCGCAGTCGATGTGCGCGAGCGTGCCGTCGAGCACCGGGGAACCCAATTCCGAAGGGCTCCAACCGATTCCGGCGAACTTGTCCTCGGCCCGGGAACCGAACTGCGCCGACACGTGCTGCTGGTTCTCGTGCAGCATGTTGACGCAGAACTTGCCGCTGGCCTCGATGGCTTTCCAGGCCCGCGAGTGCTTCGTCGGGCAGAACAGGACCAGCGGGGGATCCAGCGACAGCGCGGCGAACGACTGGCAGGCGAAACCGACCGGCACACCGTCATGCACGGTGGTGATGACGGTGATGCCGGTACAGAACTGCCCGAGCACATTTCGGAATGTGCGGGGGTCGATCTGGGTGTCGCTCATGTTCGATGCTCCTCGCGCAAGCGCTCGTCGCTCATGCCGCGCGAGCCTACTTGAACCCGACGCTGAAGTCGTGGCCCCACAGGCTGATGCCGACGCTCTCGCGGGCGATCCAGCTCTCGTCCTCGACTTCGAGTCCCTCGCAACCGAATTCCATGTCGAAGCCACCCGGCGTCTTCATGTAGAAGGACAGCATCTTGTCGTTGATGTGCCGACCCAACGTGGCCGACATCTTGACCTTCTTGCGGTTGGCGCGGTCCAGGCAGAGGCCGACGTCGTCGGAGTTCTCCACCTCGACCATCAGGTGCACGATGCCCGTCGGGTTGGGCATGGGCATGAACGCCAGCGCGTGGTGACGCGGGTTGCAGCCGTAGAAGCGCAGCCACACCGGGTCGCCATCGGCCGGGCGGCCCGCGATCTGCGGCGGCAGCCGCATCGAGTCACGCAGCCGGAAGCCCAGGACGTTCTGGTAGAACGCCTGAGCCGCGGCGTCGTCGTCGCAGGTCAGGACGACGTGCCCGAGGCCCTGCTCGGCAGTGACGAACTTGTGGCCGTAGGGGCTGACGAAACGACGACCCAGGTACTGGATGCCGTAGAACACCTCGAGGGTGTTGCCGGCGGGATCCTGGAAGCTGATCATGCCCTCGACCTTGCGGTCGAGCAGCTCGTCCTTGGTGCCCTCGGAGAAGGCGACACTATTCGCGGTCAGGGTTTCCTTCAGCTGCTCGAGGGCAGGCGCATCGGCGACCTCCCAGCCCGAGGCCAGCAGGCGGTCCTTCTCGCCCGGCACGATCACCAGGCGAGCCGCGACGTCGTCCATCCGCAGATAGAGAGCGTCAGGGTTGGTGCCCTCGCCCTCCATCATGCCGAGCACCTTGAGCCCGAACTCGCGCCAGGCCGCCATGTCGGTGGCCTCGATGCGCATGTAGCCGAGGGCCTTGATCACAGTCATTGACCGAATATCCCCTTAGACCATGGTGTCTGCGGGCGGCAGACCGAATTCGTTGTTGCCGAAGATCAGGTACGCCCGCTCGGGCTCGTTGGCGGCGTGCACCCGACCGGCGTGGGCGTCACGCCAGAAGCGCTGCAGCGGAGTGCCGTTGGCGAGCGCGGTGGCGCCGGCCGCCTCGAAGAGCCGGTCGACGGACGCGATGGCGCGGCCGGTGGCGCGCACCTGGTCGCGACGGGCGCGGGCCCGCAGCTCGAACGGAATCTCCTTGCCGGCGACCAGCAGGGCGTACTCGTCCGCGACGTTGCCGATCAGCTGACGCCACGCGGCGTCGATGTCGCTGGCGGCCTCGGCGATGCGGACCTTGGCGAACGGGTCGTCCTTGGACTTCTCACCGGCGAACGCCGCACGGACGCGCTTGCCCTGGTGCTCGACATGCGCGTCGTAGGCGCCGTAGGCCATACCGACGATCGGCGCCGAGATGGTGGTGGGATGCACAGTGCCCCACGGCATCTTGTAGACCGGGGCGGTGTTGGTCTGGTAGCCGCCGGCGGTGCCGTCGTTCATCGACTTGTACGACAGGAAGCGGTGGCGCGGCACGAAGACGTCCTTGACGACGACCGTGTTGCTACCGGTGCCACGCAGGCCGACCACGTTCCACACGTCGTCGATGGTGTACTCGGTGCGCGGGATCAGGAAGCTGCCGAAATCGACCGGGCGGCCGTCCTTGATCACCGGGCCGCCGAGGAACGCCCAAGTGGCGTGCTCCGAACCCGAGGACCAGTTCCAGGCGCCGTTGACGATGTAGCCGTCACCGGTCTCGGTCACGACACCCGCACCCATCGGCGCGTACGACGAGGAGATGCGGACGGTGGAGTCGTCGCCCCAGACGTCTTCCTGGGCCTGCTGATCGAACAGTGCCAGGTGCCAGTTGTGCACGCCGATGATCGACGCGACCCAACCGGTGGAACCGCAGGCGCTGGCGATGCGGCGGACCGCCTCGTAGAACTGCGTGGGATCGGCTTCGAGGCCGTCCCACTGGGCGGGCTGCAGCAGCTTGAAGAAGCCGATGTCGTTCAGACTGTCGATAGACTCCTGCGGCACCTGGCGCAGGTCTTCGGTCAGCTGTGCGCGCTCGCGCAGCACCGGCAACAGGTCGTCGATACCGGCCAGCACGGCCTGCACGTCGCGTTGTTCAATTGACGTCACGGATTGCCTCCCGGGGAGTGGTCATCTAGACAGAAGATTAGAACACGTTACGATTTGTGTCGAGCACGGCTCTTCTACAGCAGGTAGACCCGCAAAAGTGGGCTTCTATAACCTGTTCTAGTTACTGACCGTGGGCTGGCTTGAAAGAAGGGTGATGGTTGTGGACGAGCCGCTGGGCAGCCACGTGCTGGAACTTGTGGTGGCCGACGTCGTCGCAGAGACCGCCGACGCACGCGTGTTGGTGTTCAAGACGCCTGACGGCAGCGACATCCCGGCAGACCGGCTGAAGTACTCCCCCGGTCAGTTCCTGACCCTGCGCGTCCCCAGCACCCGCACCGGATCCGTCGCCCGCTGCTACTCGCTGTGCAGCTCGCCGTACTCCGACGAGGCGCTGACCGTCGCGGTCAAGCGCACCGCCGACGGCTACGCGTCGAACTGGCTGTGCGACAACGCGCACGTCGGCATGCGGATGCACGTGCTGGCGCCGTCCGGCACCTTCGTCCCCAAGAATCTGGACGCCGACTTCCTGCTGCTGGCCGGCGGTAGCGGCATCACCCCGATGCTGTCGATCCTCAAGTCCGCGCTGTCCGAGGGCACCGGCAAGGTGACGCTGTTCTACGCCAACCGCAATGAGAACTCGGTGATCTTCGGCAAGGCGCTGCGCGAGCTGACCTCGCTGTACCCCGACCGGCTGTCCGTCGTGCATTGGCTGGAGTCGGTGCAGGGGCTGCCCAACCCGACCATCCTGGCCACCCAGCTGGCGCCCTACGTCACGCGCGAGGCCTTCATCTGTGGCCCGGCGCCGTTCATGGCCGCCACCGAGGAAGCGCTGCTCAAATCCGGCGCCGACAAGAGCAATGTCCATCTCGAGGTGTTCCAGTCACTGGACTCCGACCCATTCGCAGCTGTCGTGCTCGCCGAAGATGACAGCGATGAGGGCCCAGCCACCGCAATCGTCACGCTCGACGGCGAGACGCACGAGCTGCGTTGGCCGCGCAATGCCGTACTGCTCGACGTGCTGCTCGACAAGGGACTGGACGCACCGTTCTCCTGCCGCGAGGGGCACTGCGGAGCGTGTGCGGTGCTGATGAAGAAGGGCGACGTCGACATGGCCATCAACGACGTGTTGGAGCCGTCCGACCTCGAAGAGGGCCTCATCCTCGGATGCCAAGCGGTGCCCAAGACGGATTCCGTCGAAGTCACCTACGACGAGTAGCGAACGGATTACTTTCTTGACTGTGAACCGGCTTACTGCAGCAAGCGCGGCCGCTGTGCTGACCGCGACCGCCCTGATGTCCCCCGTGACGGCTGCTGCCGCAGTCAACTCAGCGGACGCCTTCGTGCCGGTCGACGACGGCACCAAGATTCAGATTCACGTGACCGCGCAGTGCTCGGGAGGTGCGTGCACCTTCAACACCGCCACGAATCTGGTGGTCGGTGGCAATCCGGTTCCGCTGCCGCCTAATACCTGGGCGCGCGAGAACATCACGCTGCGCAGCGCCAACCGCGATGTGTACCAGGACGTCTCGTACAGCGCACCGACCGGCGCACCACCGATCAACCGCGGCTCGTGGAACGGCCCGGTGAACTCGCGGCAGCTCAAGTCCCACAACAGCGCGCTCGTGTCGGTGACCTTCAACGGTGGCGGCACGTTCGAAGAGTTCGCCGTCGATGGCACCTCGCTGCCGCTCGATGTCCGGACCGGTAGGCCGAACACCGAGGCCAATTTCATTGCCTGCGCGGACATTCAGGTCACCTACCCAGGGGTGAACCTCACCACGCCGACGGCCTGCGCCACCACCCACTTCTGAGTCGCCGAACGTGAAGTAGATCGCGAACTTTCGCGAGTTCTTCGCTATCTACTTCACTCTCGGCGGTCGGATTCGAGCAGCTTGCTCAGCCGTTGCAACGCGTCGACGACGCCATCGACATCGTCGACACCGATGGCCTCGTCGATGTAGCCGTTGACGGTCGCCAGCGCGGCATCCAGCCGGCGCAGGGCATCCGCGCCGGCGTCGGTGGGCCACAGTTCCCAGGCGCGGCCGTCGCTCTCGCTGGGACGGCGTTCGACGAACCCCGCCTTCTCGAGGCGTCCGACCATCGCGGTGACCGCCGACTCCCGCTGGCCGAGCTGCGCGGCGACGAGCGACTGCCGACACCCGGCATGGCTCGCGATCAGCATCAGCGCGGCAGCCTGCGCTGTGGTGATGCCGGCCTCTTCGACGAACAGCCGGTCGGCGGTGGTGCGCAGCCGCTGCGCGACGGTCTGCAGCTGGAAATACGCGCGCCGCCTGCCGGCCGGCGACCTGTTCTTCGAATTCACCCTTGCATTATTACTTCACTAGTGAAGTAATTGAGCGATGACACGAGTGATCGACGCGTGGTCCCAACAACCGAACGAGTTGTTCATGCGCCAGCCATGGCTGCAGCCGCTGCTGCGCTGGACGCGCCAAGAAGATCTACCGGCCCTGCCCATCGATGTCACGCTGAAAGCGATGGACGACGCCGGCGTCGAGAAGTCGCTGTTGTGCGCGTGGGTCGGGCCGTACGGCGCACTCATCGACAACGACGAGACGGCGGCACACGTCCGCGCGCACCCCGACCGATTCGCGGGCGTCGCCTCCGTGGACCTCACCCGTCCGGTCGAGGCGGTCCGTGAATTACGGCGTGCGGTAACCGATCTGGGCATGGTGGCCCTGCGCGTCGTCCCGTGGTTGTGGAACCTGCCACCGAACGACCGCCGCTACTATCCTCTGCTGCAGACCTGCGTCGAACTCGGCATCCCGTTCTGCACGCAGATCGGACACACCGGCCCACTGTGCCCGTCCGAGCCCGGCCGGCCGATCCCCTATCTGGAGACGGTGCTGCTCGAATTCCCGGAACTCGTGGTCATCGGCGGCCACGTCGGAGCACCGTGGATCGACGAAGTGTTGTTCCTGGCCAAGAAGTTTCCGAACTTCCACATCGACACCTCGGCCTACGCCGCGCACCGCCTGCCCCCGGCACTGGTGGACTACCTGAGCGGATCCGGCCGCACCCGAGTGCTTTTCGGGACCAACTGGCCGATGCTGTCCGCGCAGCGCTGCCTGGAACGACTCGACGAGTTGAACCTCGACGCCGAGGCGCGCGAACTCTATCTCGGCGGGAATGCGGCCCGGATTTTCGGCGTCTGATTCGTCGCCTGAGACCGAATCAGCTTGTGCCACCGGCGATGCCGGTAGCGGAAGATGCCGGCCGCGCCCAGCGCGACCACACCGGTGAACCACCCGGCATCGATGTCGATGGTGTCGGCGTACCGGCACCGCCGCGGGCCGATCGGCTCGGCGTGCAGGGTGTGATTCCACGACCTGATCCGCCCGCCGTACTCGTGGGTGCGAATGGTGTGTGTCGCCTCGTCGACCGACAACACCTCGATGGTGTGCCGGTAGGCGGGCAGCACGTGAAATGCCATGAGCCAGCCGGTCCCGCGCTCCCCCGCGTGTAGCGGATCGGTGCGGCCGGCGAGCGCCGGCACCCCGAACAGACCGCGGCACAGGTACAGGAAGGTCGCCGGCAGCTGCATGTCGCGCCATACGCGATCCAGGTCGGCGGCCAGCTCGGACTCGATGTACACCGTCTTCACGATGACGCTCCTTTGAGTTAGGGTCACCTAATCATCGACCGGCGAGATGCCGGTGACTACTCGCTTTCCGCGCGGAGGTGACCGTGGCACCACCGGATCGGTTTCGCGCCCGCAAGCAGCCGAAACAACAACGGTCTGCCGAGACCCGACAACGGATCCTCGATGCGGCTGCTCGCGTTTTCGCCGAGTTCGGCTACCGCGGCGGCACCACCAATCGCATTGCCGAGGCCGCGAACATCTCGATCGGCTCGCTCTACCAATACTTTCCGAACAAGGACGCGATCCTGGCCGCGCTCACCGATGCCCACATCGATGCCGGGGCGGCACTGCTGACGGCACGGGCGGCGGCGGGGGTACCACCCGCGCTCGAGGACCAACTTCGGCTGTTCACGCGCGCGACCATCGACAACCACCGGGACGATCCGCATCTGCACCAGGTGTTGTTCGCGGAGGCACCCCGGTCACCCGCGCTCCTGGCCCGGCTGCGCGATGCCGAAGAAACCGCGGTGGCGGCCGCATACGCTCTGCTCACCCGGCATCCCGAGGTTCACGTCCCCGATCTGAAATTCGCGGCCCGGATGACGGTCGCGACCATCGAGTCGCTAACCCACCGGCTCATTGCCTGCGCGCAGCCCGCCGACGCACAGCAGTTGGAGGATTCAATCGTCGCGATGCTCGCCGCATATCTGCGGGGCGACTGACGATTTCGGTTCAGCTCCGCGCGGCCGCGAGATCCTGTTCCGCCGCCGCGGCGTCGGCCTGACGTCCCCACCGAGCGGCCAATGTCGCGCAGGTGATGAGCTGAATCTGATGGAAGATCATCAGCGGCAACACAATCAGGCCCACCGGGTGGCCGGCGAACAGCACGGTGGCCATCGGTAACCCGGTCGCGAGGCTCTTCTTCGATCCACAGAAGATGATCACGATGCGGTCGGCGCGGTCGAACTTCAACAACCGCGCCACCCCAGCGGTGATGCCGAGCACCACCGCAAGCAACACCACGCTGACGGCGATCACCGCGAGCACATTGGTGACCTTCATTCCCGTCCAGATGTGTTCGGCCATACCGGCGCTGAACGCCGCGTACACGACGAGGTAGACCGAACCGCGGTCGACGACCTTCGAGAGGGTGGTGTGAGACAGCACCCGGTGCAGCTTGGACCGCAGCAGCTGACCGGCGAGGAACGGCAGCAACAGCTGCACGACGATCTCCAGGACGGAGTTCGCCGACACCGTGGCAGCGCCGGTGGTCTGCATCAGCAGGGTCACCAACAGCGGGGTGAGGAAGATGCCCAGCAGGTTCGAGGCCGATGCGCTCACGACAGCCGCCGCGACATTGCCACGGGCGATCGAGGTGAATGCGATGGACGACTGCACCGTGGACGGCAGCAGACACAGATACAGCATGCCGGTGTAGAGCTCGTCGGTGAGCACCGACGGCACCAGCAGCTTCATCGCCAGCCCGAGCAGCGGGAACAGGACAAAGGTCGCGGCCAGCACCGTGGTGTGCAGCCGCCAGTGCTTCAGCCCCTCGAGCGCCTCACGCGGGTGCAGGCGAGTGCCGTACAGCAGGAACAGCACGGCGATCGCGACCTTGGTCGCCGTCTCGACTGCCTGACCTGCGTCACCACGGGCCGGCAGCAGCACGCCGATGGCCATCGCCGCGAACAGCCCGAGCAGGAAGCCGTCGATGCGGAGCTTGGCGAGCAGGTTCACGGAAAGAACGTACTGCTCTGTCAACTCATAGCACTAGGCGATAGATCTGATATCTCTAACCGGATATCGTGATGAATGTGTTCGACCCCGAACTGCTGCGCACCTTCCTCGCAGTCGACCGCGCCGGCGGATTCACTGCCGCCGGCCACCTGCTGGGGCTCCGTCAATCAACGGTGAGCGGCCACATCGCAAGGCTGGAGCAGGCCGTCGGCCGCGAGCTGTTCCGGCGCGATACCCGCAATCTGGCGCTCACCGCCGACGGCGCGGCGATGGTGGGCTTCGCGCACGACATCCTGGACGCACAAGCGAAAGCCGACCGCTATTTCTCCGAATCGCAACCCACGGGCCTGATCCGGCTCGGCGCCTCCGATGATCTGGTCGGCCGGATGCTCTCCGACGTGCTGGTCGAGTTCAGGCGGTCCTATCCCAGCGTCGACCTGGAGCTGGTGGTGGGCCTGAGCGAGAACCTCAAAACCCGAATGGCCGCAGGCGAATTGGACCTGATGGTGGCCAAACGGCTGCCCGGCGAGCAACACGGCGAACTGCTGTGGCGAGACCGCCTCGTGTGGGCCGGCCGGCCCGGCCTGACCGACATCACCGACCCGGTACCGATCGTGACCTACCCACCGCCGAGCCTGACCCGGCACGTCGCACTACGCGAACTGGAACGCGAGCGCCGCAGCTGGCGCATCGCGTGCGTCAGCGACAGCCTGCTCGGCCTGCAGGCCGCGGCACTTGGCGGACTCGGCATCATCGCCCATTCCGAATCGGTTCTGCCGCCAGGGCTTCAACCGCTCACCGACAGCCGACTGCCGAATCTCGGCCATCTGGAATTCGTCCTACTACACCGGCGCAGCACGCCGTCCGAAGCCGAGGTCGCGCTGCACGACGCCATCGTCGCCGGCGCACATCGCATGCGGCGCTGAAGAACTCGGCCGAGATCGACGAAATGGTCGCTTACCGAACGGCTTTCGCAACCATTTCGCCGATCTCGCCCCCGATCAGCCGGCGTTGGCCGCCTGATGCGTCGACGACGCCGCCTTCCCCTGCTTACCGGTCTTCGCGACCTTCGGGGTCTTCGGCGCCTTCTGTGCTTTCTCGGCCTTCTCGGCCTTCTTAGCCGGCTTGTCCGTCTTGCCTGCCGAATCGGAGTCCGACGAGGTTGCGCCCGACGGCTTGGTGCCGGGTTCGGACTTGGTGCTGTCCTGGTGAACCGGTTTCGTGGTCTCGACCTTGGCCGGTTCGGCTGACACCGGTTCCGCAGCGGGAGTGGACGTGTCGACCTTCGTCGGCTCCACAACCTTCACCGGCTGCGTTTCCGGAGTCTCGGTCACGACCGGGGTCGCAGGCTTCGGATCCTCCTTGGTCACAGACGCTTTCGACTTCGCCGGACTCGCCGACACCTTGTCGGCATCGCCGGCCTTGACCGCCGCGGTGGCCGCCGGCTTGATGGCCGGCGCCAGGGCGTTACTGGCCATATCTGCCGAGGCAGGCACTGCGGCCGGGCCGTCGACTGTCGCCGCGACGGGGGTGTTCGGGGCCGGAGGCTTGATCGCGTTGGCGATTGTTTTGAGAGCATTGATGACCTGAGCGACAAACCCGTTGGTTCCGAAAACGCCGGACTGACCCTTGAACGGTCCATATCCGTTCAGCACTGCATTGACCATGGTCGCCGGAAAGTTGATCACCTCGCTGACGGCCGTGGCCCCGTCTCCGGCCTTGACGGCGTCGAGGAATTTCTGGCCAGTGTCGGCGAACGCCTGCACTCCCTGACCCATCGTCGACAACGCGCCAACGGCCAGTTGCACGCCGACCGAGCTGAGACTGCCGATGACGTTGGTGACGTTCTGGGCGATCTTCTTTGGAATATCGAACTGCAGCAGGGGGAACATGACGCCGAACACCCCGCTGAGCGCCAAGCCGTAGAGGCCAGTCACTCCGTTGTAGAACTGACCCGAGGCCAACTGCTGCAAAGCCGTCCGGAACACCCCCGGCGCGCGGTTTGCCCAGAAGCGCAATCCATTGCCCATCTGCTGACCGATCGACATGATCTGCTGCGCGTAGCCGACCTGATTGGCAATGACCTGACGAACAATCGGGAACGGGTCGGCGGCGTACGCCTGACCCAGTTTCCCGATGTCACCGACCGTAGTTGTCAGCACGTCGCCCCAAGCCGCGATCGGGTTGACGAACGCGGTGAGGTCGACGGTCCGCGTCGACACCAAGCTCGACGGTGCCGCCACATGAAGTTGTGGCAGCGGGACCGTCAGTGGACTGATGGCGATGACGCCGGCGGTCGCGACTGCGATTCCCGCCGTCGAATATCGGCGCAACTCGAATGCCATAGATTCTCCTTGGACTCTGGGGTGTCAGCACTTCTGGCCGCGCAGACGGTAGTGACCAAGCCGAAAACAAACATTCGGAATCTGCAACAAGTTCTAATTTCTATTGACGGGCTCGCAGGTTTTACACAGAATCTTTCGAGAAAGCCGTCACGAGCCGACAAATCACGGCGCATGATCGTGGCCAAGCTGGATACCCCGGAGGTTCGGCGTGGCCCTCAAGCCATGGAACGACGACCGGCCCATGACGCCTCGCATCGTGGTCGGCGAGAGGTCCGTCGACAGTCGCGGTATGTCGCTGCGGTTCGCGACCGAGCGGATCGAGCGCACCACCGACTGGTGCTGCCATGATTCGAGTCGGCACCTCATCTACATCCACCGGCACGGTGAACTCCGGTCGATGGAGGCCAATCTCGACTGGGGTCCGACCGACCGCACGCTGCCGCGCATCGGCGATACCTGGGTGGTGCCTGCGGGCGTGCGCTGCACGTCGGTTGTCACGGGCGACATCTCGGGCTTCTGCGAAATCTCGATACCCGAGAACGCACTGGGCGAGGTCGTGCACGTGCCCCGGCGCAAGCATCACGATCCACTGATGCTGGCGTTGGTGACCAAGATGCGCAGCGTCGCGGGCCGCGACGACGCGCTGGCCCGGCTACTGCTCGATTCCGCCGGCGAGACACTGCGATTGCTGATCCGGGACACCTACACGGTCGAGCCACCGCCGGACGCCGAACGCGACGCCCTGCCCCCGTCGACGCGGGCGTCGATCATCGAGTTCCTGGAAGGCAGCCTCGAATCCGATATCAGTCTGGAATCGCTTGCGCGCCTTGCCCAGATGTCGGTGGCAACGTTCATCAAGGCGTTCCGGGCCGCGTTTCACACGACGCCGTACCAGTTCCTGCTCGACCGCCGCATCGACCGCGCGAAGACGCTACTGTCCTCGACGCGGCTGTCGATCACCGAAATCAGTGCCGCGGTTGGGTTTTCGACACCCAACCACTTCGCCACCACATTCCGGCAGCGCGTCGGCCTGACCCCGCGAGACTTCCGCAGGGGCCGCTAGCTGTACTGACCACGGACGTTAGGTACGGCGTGGCGTGGTGACATGAAGAAGACCTCCGAGTGAAGTGCGAGCTGTCTAGGAACGCACCAACCCTCTCGGAGGTCTTCGTGTCACACCGTAATGCCCCGCTGTCAGAAACTGGTCGTCTGCGATTGGCCCGTTGTGTCGTCGATGAAGGCTGGTCGCTGCGCCGCGCAGCCGAGCGATTCCAGGTCGCGGTCACCACAGCGGCACGCTGGGCAGGCCGCTACCGCGAGCAGGGCCCGGCCGGCATGGTCGATCGCAGCTCACGTCCACAGCGAAGCCCCAACCAGACACCGACTCGTACCGAGCGCCGGATCATCAAAGTGCGGGTCATCCGGCGTTGGGGGCCAGCACGAATCGGGTATCTGCTAGGAATCCATCCCTCGACCGTGCACCGGGTACTCACCCGCTACGGAGTGGCCAGACTGCGTTGGCTCGACCGACCCACCGGCACGGTGATCCGCAGAATTCACGCCGCACAACCCGGCGAGTTGGTGCATGTTGACGTAAAGAAGCTGGGCAAGATTCCTGCCGGCGGGGGATGGCGGATGCTGGGCAGAACCGCAGGCAACCACAACACGCGCGCCGATAAGAGTTCTGGCCGCATCAGCAAGCACGGTCACCCGATCAAGGGCCATCACTTCCTGCACACCGCAATCGATGCATACTCACGGCTGGCCTACTCCGAGCTCCTTGCCGACGAGCGCAAGGAGACCGCATCGGCGTTCTGGGCCCGGGCCAATGCATGGTTTAACCAATGCGGGTTCACGGTATCGAAGGTGTTGACCGACAACGGATCCTGCTATCGATCTCACGCGTTCCGTGACGCACTCGGGGCCATCGAACACCGCCGAACACGTCCCTACCGGCCCCAGACCAACGGCAAGGTAGAGAGATTCCACCGCACCTTGGCCGATGAATGGGCCTACGCCCGCCTCTACACCAGCGACGCCGAACGCTGCGCCGAGTACCCCCAATGGCTACACACCTACAATCACCACCGCGGCCACACCGCACTCAACGGTCAACCACCCGCTACCCGCGTACCCAACCTCTCAGGTCAGTACAGCTAGCGCGGCAGACCCAGCAGGCGCTCGCCGGCCACGGTCAACAGAATCTGTTCGGTGCCACCGGCAATCGAGAGGCAGCGGGTGTTCAGGAAGTACCGGACGTCCGGCGAATCCTCGATACCCGCACCGTCCTGGGCATCCATGATCGTCTCGGCCAGGGCCTGGCGGTAGCGCACACCGATCAGCTTGCGCACGCTCGACGGGGCACCCGGGTCATGGCCGCCGACGGCCATCTGCGCCGTCAGCTGATCCAGCAGCGAACCGACCTGGGCCGCAACGATCAGTGCGCCAAGGCGTTCCGCGTCGGCGGCGTCCAGCTCGCGGTCGCCGAGCACGTCCAGCAGGTGCTCCATGCCCTTGTCCAGCGCGCCACCGGCCGCCATGGCGACGCGCTCGTTGGCGAGCGTGGTGCGGGCCAGCGCCCAGCCGCCGTCGACGGGGCCGATCACGCAGTCGTCCGGCACGAACAGGTCGTCCAGGAACACCTCGTTGAACAGCGCCTCGCCGGTGATCTCGCGCAGCGGACGGATGTCGATGCCGGGCGAGCTCATGTCGACGACGAAGTAGGTGATGCCCTTGTGCTTCGGCGCATCAGGGTTGGTGCGCGCCAGGCAGATTCCCCAGTTGGCGCGGTGCGCGTTGGAGGTCCAAACCTTCTGGCCGGTCAGCTTCCAGCCGCCGTCGACCTTGACGGCCTTGGTCCGCAGCGCCGCCAGGTCCGAGCCGGCGCCGGGCTCGCTGAACAGCTGGCACCAGTACACGTCGCCGGTCAGGGTGCCGGGGATGAAGCGGTCGATCTGCTCAGGAGTGCCGTGACCCAGAATGGTCGGCGCGGCCCACCAGCCGATCGAAATGTCCGGGCGCACAACACTTGCGGCACTGAGCTCGTCGTCGATCACCAGCTGCTCGCCCGGCGACGCGGCGCGACCGTACGGCGCGGGCCAATGCGGCGCCATCAGTCCGGCCTCGGCCAGCGCGGCCTGGTGCTTCTCGACGGGCAGCGCGGCGATCTGGGCCACCGCGGCGGCGATCTCGGGACGGGTCAACTCAGCTTCGCCGGTGTCGACGTGCAGCTGGCGGCGCAGTCCCGAGCGGGTCAGCGCGGCCACCCGGCGCAGCCAGGTGCCGTGGCCGCCGAGGATCTGCGCGGTGGCGTACGAGCGCCGCAAGTACAGGTGAGCGTCGTGCTCCCAGGTGAAGCCGATGCCGCCGAGCACCTGAATGCAGTCGCGCCCATTGTGTTTCGCGGCGTCGATGGCGGCCGCGGCGGCCACCGCCGCGGCGATGGACAGCTGCGTGGCATCACCGTCGATAGCGGCCTCGGCGACGTCGCTCGCGGCGACCGCGACCTGCTGCGAGCGCAGCAGCATCTCGGCGCACATGTGCTTGACCGCCTGGAAGCTGCCGATCGGCTTGCCGAACTGCTCACGCACCTTGGCGTAGTCGGCAGCCGTCTGCAGCTGCCAGCGGGCCAGACCGGCGGCCTCGGCGGCCAGCACGGTCACGGCCAGGTCGGCCACCGGCGCGTCGATGACGGTCGCCGCGGCGCCGTCCAGCTCGACCCGGGCCAGCGGGCGGGAGAAGTCGGTGGCCGCGAGCGGCGTGACGGTGACGCTGGGCGCGGTGGCGTCCACCAGGAGCCAGACGTCGCCGGCGGGCAGGATCAGCAGGCCGTCGGGCAGGGCGCCCAGCACGAACTTGGCGGTGCCGGTCGCGGACTGGCCGTCGAAGGCGATGTCGGAGCTCAGGGCCAGGCCGGCGGTGCGCTGCCCGGAGGCCAGCGCCTCCAGCAGCGCGGCGTCGGTGATCACCAGAGTTGCCAGAGCGGTCGTGGCCACCGGACCGGGCACGAGTGCGGCGGCGGCTTCATCGACCATCACGCACAGATCCGCGATCGATCCACCGGCGCCGCCGAGGTCCTCGGACACCGCGACGCCGAAGGTCCCTAGTTCGACCAGACCGTCGTACGGGCCACGCCAAGAAGCTCCGGAATCCCCCGCCCCGCCTTCCAAAGCCCGGACCGCATCAATGGAACCCGACGCGACAGCCCAGCTACGGACCATTTCGCGGACCTCGGCCCGCTCCGAGTCGATAGTTGTGGAAGTGATGGACACCATGCGCTCCTAGCGTTTGGGCGAGAAGAACACGCTTCTCACTAGAACGTGTTCTAATGGTGACAGCAATCAGACGTCAAGTCGATCGCCATTACAGCAGGACACTCGGGTGTCCCGGGGCGCCTGGAGGTGGGAAATTACCGCACACTTTGCGTATCGTTTTCACCCAATGCGCTACCCGAAGGAGCTGACCGCCGCATGCCGACGCCAGCAACACCTGAATCCGATTCCGCCGTTCGCCCGAGGGAGGTGACGACCATGGCTGTACTCGCCGAATCCGAACTCGGATCCGAAGCGCAGCGCGAGCGCCGCAAGCGCATCCTCGACGCCACCTTGGCAATCGCCTCAAAGGGCGGTTACGAGGCTGTTCAGATGCGTGCGGTGGCAGAACGCGCCGATGTCGCGGTGGGCACGCTGTACCGCTACTTCCCGTCCAAGGTGCACCTGCTGGTGTCCGCGCTGGGCCGCGAGTTCGAGCGCATCGACGCCAAGACCGATCGCGCCGCGCTGACCGGCGGCACGCCGTACCAGCGGCTCAATGCGATGGTCGGCAAGCTGAACCGGTCGATGCAGCGCAATCCGCTGCTGACCGAGGCCATGACACGCGCATTCGTGTTCGCTGACGCGTCCGCGGCCGGTGAGGTTGATCACGTCGGCAAGCTGATGGACTCGATGTTCGCCCGCGCCATGAGCGAGGGCGAGCCCACCGAGGACCAGTACCACATCGCCCGCGTCATCTCCGATGTCTGGCTGTCGAACCTGCTGGCCTGGCTGACCCGTCGCGCGTCGGCCACCGATGTCAGCAAGCGGCTCGATCTGGCGGTGCGCCTGCTGATCGGTGACGGGGAGCAACCTAATATCTGACCGGTGCTCCCGGCTGATCTGATCGCGGCGCTCGACACCGTCGCCGCGACACCCCGACTGCTCGTCACCTCCGATTTCGACGGCACCCTGTCGCCGATCGTCAACAACCCTGCCGACGCGCGCGCGTTGCCTGCCGGGTCTGCCGCCCTGCTCGCGTTGGCGGACCTGCCGCACACCTTCGTCGCGCTGGTGTCGGGCCGTGCGCTGGAGGTCCTGCGCGAACTCTCCGGTATGCCCGCGTCGGTGCATCTGGTCGGCAGCCACGGCGCGGAGTTCGACACCGGGTTCACCCAGACAGTCGACGGCACGCTGCTGGCCCAGATCGTCGATTCGCTCACCGAGATCGCAAGTCGGTACCCGGGCGTGAATGTCGAGACCAAACCCGCCAGCGTCGCCCTGCACGTGCGCAACGCCTCGGCTGACGACGGCGCCGCGGCGCTGGCCGCCGCGCGGACGGCCGGCACGCAATGGACCGCCGAAGCCACCGAGGGCAAGGCGGTGCTGGAGTTCGCGGTGATCACCACCAACAAGGGCTCGGCCATCGATGCGCTGCGGGAGCGCGACGACGCGACCGCCGTGGTGTTCCTGGGCGACGACGTCACCGACGAGAAGGCCTTCGCCCGGCTGCGCGACGGCGACGTCGGGGTGAAGGTCGGTCCTGGACCGTCGGCCGCGCAGTACCGCATCGACTCCCCCGAGGACGTCGCGGAGGCGCTGGCGTACCTGGCGGGGCGCCGCGCGCGTTAGGCCGGTGGGCCCGAGGTGCGGCCGCGGACCAGCTCGGTGCCGAGCACCTCGATCGCCGGGATCCCCGACCGCGGCGGATTGTTCAACAGGTATCCGGCGCGCCGGCCCTTCTCCAGGCTCGGCTGGGCCACGGTGGTCAGCCCGCGGGCCAACGCCTCGGGGACGCCGTCGAATCCGGTGACGGTCATCTGGCCCGGCACGTAGATGCCTCGGGACCGGAGGTGGTCCATCGCCGAGAGGGCCAGCACGTCGGCGGTGCACATCAATGCGGTGATGCGCGGATTGGCTTGCAGCGCAACAGCGGCAGCGGACCCGCCGGAGCTCGGTAAGTGCTCGTAGGTCTCCACCACGGTCAGGGCATCGGGGTTCAGCCCGGCGCCCGCCATCGCGTCGCGGACACCGAGAATCCGTTCGCATTGCACGTGAAAATGCTGCGAGGTGAGCCGCTCCGGGTCCGCGACAGCCGACTGCGCATCGCCGTGCGGCCAGTGCCGTCCCAGCCGCATCGTCAGCAGGCCGATCTCCCGATGACCAAGTCCCACAACATATTCGGCGATCCCGCGCATCGCCGCTCGGTCGTCGATGCAGACCCGGGAGGCCCCCTGGACGTCCTTGGGCTGGTCGACGATGACGATCGGGACGCCGCGCTGTTGCACCACCGCCAGGTAGGGATCGTCGTCGGAGGCGGCGTAGACCACGAACCCGTCGACCCCGGCGGAGAGCACTGCCGCGGCGCCCTCCTCGACCGACCGATTCGGGCCGGCCGCCACCAGCAGCAGGCCCTGCCCGGCCTCCTCGCACGATTCGGCAAGCCCGGCAACGAAATCCAGCGCCGCCGGGTCGCGGAACGAGTAGTTGAGCGACTCGGTGATGATCAGTCCGAAGGCGCCGGCCTTTCGGGTGCGCAGGGAGCGTGCGACCGGGTCGGGGCCGGCGTAGCCCATCTCCTTGGCCGCGGCGAGCACCCGCTCGCGCAAGTCGGCGGAGAGCTGGTCGGGCCGGTTGTAGGCATTGGAGATCGTGGTGCGCGAGACCTTCAATTCGGCAGCCAGCGAGGCCAGGGTGGCCCGACGCCTCGGGTTGGGACTCCTCGGCATCTTTGTGACGCTAGCGCATCCGATTCGCGCCGCAAGGCAACGGTGCACTAGATTTATTGCAAACGGTTTTCATTAACACTAGCCCGCAGGAGCCGCCATGACCCGGACCAGCCTCATCGCCCTGTCCGCCCTCACCGCGCTGACCATCGCCGCCTGCGGGTCGCAAGGCGACTCCGCCCGTTCGGCGAAGGTCGTCGCCACCACCAACGTGTGGGGCAGCGTCGCCACCGCGGTCGCCGGCGGGCATGCCGACGTCAAGGCGATCCTCACCAACGACGCCGCCGACCCGCATTCGTTCGAAGCGAGCCCGGCCGACGCCGCAGCCATCGCCGACGCCACCTTGGTCGTCATCAACGGCGGCGGCTACGACCACTGGGCCGACGACGTGTTGAAGAACCACAAGAACGTCACCACCGTGGATGCGTACTCGCTGCTGCCGCACAGCGCGGCGGGCGAGGCCAACGAGCACGTCTTCTACAACATGGCGGTGGCCAAGGCCGTCGCCACCAAGATCGCCGACGACCTGGCCGGGGCCGATCCCGCGCACGCCGACGCCTACCGGGCCAATGCCGCGGAATTCGGCAAGAAGACCGACGAGATCGCCGCGACCGAGCACGCCATCGGGCAGAAGCATCCCGGCAGCGCGGTGGTCTCCACCGAACCCGTCGCGCACTACCTGCTGTCCGCCGCCGGCGTCGTCGACCGCACCCCGCACGGGTTCGCCGCCGCCGCCGAAGAAGGCCACGACCCCGCCCCGGCCGACGTGGCCGCCGTGCTCGACCTGATCAACGGCCACCAGGTCGACGCGCTGGTGGTGAACAAGCAGACCGAGACCGCCGTCACCAAGCAGCTGCAGGATGCCGCCCGCAAAGCGGCACTGCCCATCGTCGAGGTCACCGAGACGCTGCCCGCCGGACAGGACTTCCTGACCTGGCAGCGCCAGACCGCCGAGGCACTGGCACACCAGTTGGATACCGCACCCGTTGCGGCGCGATAAGCCGCGATAATTTGTAACCCGTGCCTACTGATCCCTCGTCCGCCACGGCGGTCGCCGAACTGACCGGCGCGCGGCTGTCATTCGGTGACCGCGTGCTGTGGGACCGGCTGGATCTGACGGTGCGCCGCGGCGAGTTCATCGCGGTGCTCGGCCCGAACGGCACCGGCAAGACCTCACTGCTCAAGGTGCTGCTGCGCCAACAGCTGCTGACGGCCGGCCGGATGACCACCACCGGCGCCATCGGTTATGTCCCCCAACACCGCTCGCTGGACACCGGGCTGACGCTGCGCGGCCGCGATCTGGTCGGGCTCGGCTGCGACGGGCACCGCTGGGGTTTCGCCGGCCCACGGAAGCGGGCACAGCGGCGCGCCGTGGTGACCCAGGCCCTGGGCCAGGTCGACGGCGCCCGGCTGGCCGACGTCCCGGTGTCGGTGATGTCCGGCGGCGAACTACAGCGAGTCCGCATCGCTCAGGCCCTGGCCTCCGATCCCGCGCTGCTGCTGTGCGACGAACCGCTGCTCAACCTCGACCCGGCCAACGCGAAGCTGGTATCGGGCCTGATCGACCAGCGCCGCAAGGACGCCGGCACCGCCGTCTTGTTCGTCACCCATGAGGTCAATCCCGTGCTGCAGTACGTGGACCGGGTGCTGTACCTGGTCGACGGCCGCTTCCGGATCGGCACCGTCGAGGAGGTCATGACGTCCGAGACGCTGTCCGCGCTGTACCGCGCCGACATTCAGGTCGCGCGGATCGGCGGCCAGTACGTCGTGGTCGGCCAGGACGGTGCGGGCGTCGACAACTCCGAGCATGCGAGCGGGCATTGTCATGAATGAGGCTGTGAATGCCTTTTGGAACCCCGCGCTGACCGCGGACCTGCTGAGCCGTGACTTCGTCCAGCAGGCGGTGCTGGCCGCGGCGCTGCTGGCGTTGCTCGGCGGCCTGATCGGTCCATTCATCGTGATGCGGCAGATGTCGTTCGCGGTGCACGGTTCCAGCGAGCTGTCCCTGACCGGCGCCGCGTTCGCGCTGCTGACCGGGCTCAACGTCGGCCTCGGCGCCCTGGTCGGAAGTGCCCTGGCGGCAATCCTTTTCGGCATCCTGGGGCAACGGTCGCGGGAACGGGACTCGGCCATCGGCGTCGTGCTGGCCTTCGGCCTGGGCCTGGCCGTGTTGTTCATCCACCTCTATCCCGGCCGGACCGGCACCAGTTTCGCGTTGCTCACCGGGCAGATCGTCGGCGTCGGCTATTCGGGTCTGACGCTGCTGGCCGTGGTCACCGTGCTGGTGGTCGCGATCCTCGCGGCCTGCTACCGGCCGCTGCTGTTCGCCACCGCCGACCCGGAAGTGGCTGCCGCCCGCGGGGTTCCGGTGCGGGCGCTGGGCATCGTGTTCGCCGCACTGGTCGGCGTCGCGGCTGCCCAGGGCGTGCAGATCGTCGGGGCACTGCTGGTGATGTCGCTGTTGATCACTCCCGCCGCCGCCGCGGGCCGGGTGTTCAGCTCCCCCGTCACCACGATGGTGGCGTCGGTGGTGTTCGCCGAGATCGCCGCAGTCGGCGGCATCGTGCTGTCACTGGCGCCGGGCGTCCCGGTGTCGGTCTTCGTGACGTCGATCTCGTTCGGCATCTACCTGCTGTGCTGGGGCGCGGGACGAGTCAGTCGCCGGTAGCCACTGCTCGGCCCGGCTCGTTACTCCACTGCGACCACGAGCCGGGGAACAGCGCCACGTCCCGGCCTGCGGCCGCCAGCGCGGCCACCGCCACCGCCGCGGTGACGCCCGATCCGCAATAGACAGCGTCCACGTCGGCGCCGTCGGTGCGCAGCGTGCCGTCGGCGGCCAGCACGCTCGGCAGATTGACCGCGCCCGGAATGTGCCCAGCCACGGGATCGAGGGGTTCGACGTCGCCGCGGAACCGTTCCGGCGCGCGGACGTCACCCAAACGCGGCCCCAGCGCAGCGGCCTCATCGGCGGTCAAGGTGGGCATGGCACCGGCGTAGAGGTCCTGGTGCGTGACGGTTACGTCGCCCGGTTCCGGTTCGACGTCGCCACGGTCCAGCGGCCCGCCCGAGGTGGTCCACGCCGCCAGCCCGCCGTCCAGGATGCGGACGTTCTCGATGCCCGCGGCGCGCAGCACCCACCAGGCGCGAGCCGAGCCGGCGCGGTTCCAGTCGTCGTAGATGACGGTCGGCACGCCCTGGCGCACACCCCACCGGCGCCCGGCCTCCTGCACCGCGGCACCCGACGGCAGCGGATGACGGCCCCGCCCTGTCACGGTGTGGTCGGACAGCTCGTCCTCCAGCGAGACGTACACCGCGTCGGGAATGTGCCCGGCCAGGTAGTCGTCGCGGCCGTCGGGCTTCGACAGCTGCCAGCGCACGTCGAGCAGCGTCACGTCGCCGGCGGCGATCAGCTGGGCCAGACCGAAGGCGGTGATGAGAACGTCGTCACGAGTGGACATGGCGGCAAGCCTAGGCTGGCAGACATGTCAGCGGTGGACCTCAATGCCGATCTCGGCGAAAGCTTCGGGGTGTGGCGCCTTGGTGACGACGACGCGATGCTCGATCTGGTCACCAGCGCCAACATCGCCTGCGGGTTCCACGCCGGTGACCCGGCCGGGCTGCTGCGGGTCTGCCGGGCCGCTGCCGAGCGCGGGGTTCGGATCGGCGCGCAGGTGGGCTATCCCGACCTGGCGGGCTTCGGCCGCCGCCACATCGACGTCGCCGCCGAAGACCTGACCGCCGACGTGATCTACCAGATCGGTGCCTTGCAGGCCCTGGCCCAGGTCGCCGGGTCGACCGTCAGCTACGTCAAACCCCATGGCGCCCTGTACAACACGATCGTCACCGACCATGCGCAGGCGCGCGCGGTGGCCGCCGCGGTGCATGCCGTGGATCCTTCGCTGCCGGTGTTGGGGCTGGCCGGCTCGGCATTCTTCGCCGCCGCCGGCGAGCTCGGATTGCGCACCGTGCCCGAGGCTTTCGCGGACCGCTCGTATCGCCCCGACGGACAACTGGTGCCGCGCACGGGGCGCAATGCGGTGCTGCACAACGTTTCGACCATCGCCGATCGGGTGGCCTCCATGGTGACCGCGGGACGGGTTGCCGCCGTCGACGGCTCCACCATCAAGATCACCGTGAATTCGATTTGTGTCCACGGCGATTCGCCCGGCGCCGTCGACATCGCCCGCGCGGTCCGCGAACGCCTGACCGCAGAGAACGTACAGATCGAGGCCTTCTGCTGATGCGACTAAAACTTGGCCGGCCCGACCTGGCCTCCTATAGCCGCTACTTCGATCAGCCTGCCGCAGACGTCGGCTCGCCGCTGACCGTCACCTGGGCGGGCGTCACCACGATGCTGGTCACCGCGACGGATCCGGCCGGTTCGACGTCAGCCCTATTGACCGACGGATTCTTCTCCCGGCCGAGTCTGCTATCGGTGGGGTTGGGCAAGTTGAGCCCGGCACTACCTCGCATTGATGGCTGCCTGCACCGGCTCGGCATCGACCGACTGGACGCGGTGCTGCCGGTGCACACCCATTTCGACCACGCCATGGATTCCGCAGCCGTCGCAGCGCGCACCGGCGCGAAACTGGTCGGCGGCACCTCGGCCGCCTTCATCGGCCGCGGCGGCGGGCTCACCGACTCCCAGCTGACCGTTGCCACCCCCGGCGAGTCGATCGCCTTGGGCGCCTTCGACGTAACACTGTTCACCGGTCACCACTGCCCGCCCGACCGGTTCCCCGGGACCATCACCGCCCCGGTGGTGCCGCCGGTGCGGGCGTCGGCGTACAAGTGCGGCGAGGCCTGGTCGACGCTCATCGCGCACCGCACCAGCGGGCGCAGCCTGCTTGCCGTCGGTAGCGCCGGGTTCGTGCCGGGCGCCCTGGCCGGGCAGCACGCCGACGTGGTGTACCTCGGGATCGGGCAACTCGGCCTGCAGCCCGAGCAGTATCTCCTCGACTACTGGAACGAGACGGTCCGCACCGTCGGCGCGCGCCGCGTGGTGCTGACGCACTGGGACGACTTCTTCCGCCCCCTGCACGAACCCCTGCGCGCCCTGCCCTACGTGGGCGACGACCTGGACGTCTCGATGCGAGTGCTGGGCCGCCTGGCCGCCGAAGATGGCCTGCCCCTGCATCTTCCGACCCTCTGGCAACGCGCCGACCCCTGGCTGTGAACACCGCTCTGCAGGAGGTCGGCCGACTGCTGCCCGTGGTCGGATTCCTGGCCGCCGTCCTGGTGCTCGCCAAACTCTGCGACGACGAAGGGCTGTTCCACGCCGCCGGCGTGTACATGGCCCGGCACAGCTGGGGCGCAGGACAATCCGCGGCCCGGCGGCTGCTGGTCACCGTGTTCCTGATCGCGGCCGGGACCACCGCCGTACTGAGCCTCGACGCCACCGTCGTACTGCTGACGCCCGTCGTACTGTCGACCGCACGCACGCTCGGGGTGCCGGCGCGGCCACACGGCTATGCCGCGGCGCACCTGGCCAACACCGCGTCGCTGCTGCTGCCGGTGTCGAATCTGACCAATCTCCTGGCGTTTACGACCGCGGGCCTGAGCTTCACCAGGTTCACCGCAGCGATGACGCTGCCCTGGCTGGTCGCCGTAGCGGCCGAATTCGTGTTGCTGCGGTGGCTGTTCCGGCGTGAGCTACGGGTCGCCATGGTCGACCGGCCGGCCCCMCCCCCGCCGGAGATCCCGTACTTCGTCCTGACCGTGTTGATCCTGACGCTCATCGGCTTCGGCGCGACGTCGCTACTCGGATTGGCGCCGGCGTGGGCCGCGTTCGCCGGCGCCGCGGTGCTCGCGATCCGGGCCGTCGTCCGCGGTCACGAGACGGTCTTCGGCATCGTGCGGGCAGCCAACGTGCCTTTCCTCGTCGCAGTGCTGGCGCTGGGTGTGCTGGTGAGCGCGGTACTCGACCTCGGCCTGGGTGACGCGGTGTCTGCGCTGCTGCCGCACGGCACCACGCTGCCGGCGCTGCTCGGCATCGCCGCGGTGGCGGCGGTGCTGTCGAATCTGATCAACAACCTGCCCGCGGTGCTGGTGCTGCTGCCCCTGGTCGCCGCCGGCGGCCCGGTCGCGGTGCTGGCGGTGCTCATCGGGGTGAACATCGGCCCCAATCTGACCTACCCCGGATCGCTGTCGAACCTGTTGTGGCGCAACGTGGTCCGCCCAGAGATGACCGCGCGGGCCCGGGAGTTCACGGCCGTCGGGCTGGTCACCGTGCCGGTCACGCTGGTTTTGGCCGTGACCGGATTATGGTTGGGCTGTTCGTTGTTGGGGATGCACTGACTACCGGAAGGGCTTGGCAGATCATGGCCGACAGCTGGAACCAGCAGATCATCGATGAATTCCGCGCCAACGGCGGCAAGGTCGGCGGCCAGTTCGCGAACCTGACGCTGCTGGTCCTGCACACCACCGGCGCCAAGAGCGGTCAGCCGCGGGTGAACCCCGCGGCCACCTTCGACAGCGACGGCAAGCTGTGGATCGTCGGCTCCGCCGGCGGCGCGGACGCCGACCCGGCGTGGGTGCACAACCTGCGGGCAAATCCCAACGCCCACATCGAAATCGGCACCGACGAATACGACGTCGTGACGCGTGAACTGCCCCGTGCGGAGCGCGACGCCGCCTATGCCCACATCGTCGAGCGCGCGCCCGGATTCGCCGAGTACGAGAAAAAGACCGACCGCCTCATCCCGGTGTTCGAGTTGCAGCGGCGCTGAATCAGCGCGGTTACCTGAACGAGAACAGCGCGCGTCGATTCGTAGCCGGGCGGCGTTGCGGCCGAGCGGGCCAGGCGCTTCGTAGGCAAGATGGCTGTCGTGGACGTGAGCCGCAGAACGCTGATTGTGGGAGGTACGTCGGCTCTCGTCGGCGCAGGCGTCGGAGCCGGCACCACCGGGTACTTCACCACCAAGCGCACCGGCCCGGTGCTGTGGCGGCGCGCTGACCGCAGCGGCGCACCACCGGTCACGGGATTGCACACCCAGTTCGGCGCCGACGCAGCCACCGAGGCCGTGGTGTCCTGGCACACCGCCGCCGCGGTCAAGAACCCCCGCATCACGGTGGGCACCCCCGACGGCGGGTTCGGCAATGCCGTCGCAGCCGAAACCGTCACCTACCGAGACGCGGCCTCCCGCACCGAGATTCGCGTCCACCATGCACGGTTGACCGGCCTCGCACCCGACACCGACTACGTCTACGCCGCCGTACATGACGGCGCCGGTCCCGAGCTGGGCACGGTGCGTACCGCACCTCGGGGCCGGGCGCCCATCCGTTTCACCAGCTTCGGCGATCAATCGACCCCCATGCTGGACGCCAAGGTGGCGGCATCCTTCGGCAGCGACCACGTCGGGTCCCCGGCCGCGGGTGACATCACGACCGCCGTCGAGCGGGTGGCCCCGCTGTTCCACCTGGTCAACGGCGACCTCTGCTATGCCAACCTCGCTCACGACCGGGTCCGCACCTGGTCGGAGTGGTTCGAGAACAACACCCGGTCCGCGCGGTATCGACCGTGGATGCCGGCGCCGGGAAACCACGAGAACGAGTTGGGCAACGGCCCGATCGGCTACGGCGCCTACCAGGCCTATTTCGGGCTGCCGGACTCCGGTTCCGATCCCGAACTCCGCGGCCTGTGGTACGCCTTCACCGCCGGCTCGGTCCGCGTGATCATCCTGGCCAACGACGACGTGTGCTACCAGGACGGCGGCAACTCATACGTGCGCGGCTACTCGGGCGGAGCCCAAAAACGTTGGCTGGAACAAGAACTCGCGCGGACTCGGAGCAACAAGGAGATCGACTGGGTCGTGGTGTGCATGCACCAGACAGCGGTCTCCACAGGCAACAAGACCAACGGCGCCGACCTGGGCATCCGCGAGAACTGGCTGCCCCTGTTCGACCGGTTCAACGTCGATCTCGTGGTCTGCGGGCACGAGCACCACTACGAACGTAGCCATGCACTTCGCGGCACCTTACCGACCGACACCCTGACGCCGAATCCGGTTGATGCACAATCTGGTTCGATCGATACCAGCAAAGGCACAGTACATCTGGTCATCGGCGGCGGTGGCACGTCGATTCCGTCGAACGCGATGCTCTTTCCCGAGCCGCGATGCCGCGTCCTCATGTCCGTGGGCGAGGCGAACCCCGGCACCGGAAGAAAGACGCCGAACTACACCGAGGAAGCGGCGCCCTGGTCCGTCTTCCGGGACCGGGAAAATCCTTGCGGCTTCGTGGCTTTCGATGTCGATCCCGGCCAGCCTGGCGGCAATACGTCGATGGACGCCACCTACTACGCGGTGAGCGGTCCGTTCGGCGAGGTCCGGGCGGTCGACAAATTCACCCTCACGCGGCCCCGCACCGACCGCTAGTCCCTTCGCTGCCGCGCGATTTCGGCGAGCACCACACCGGCTGCCACCGACGCGTTGAGCGACTCGGTGGGTCCGGCCATCGGGATCGAGACGATGTGGTCGCAGTTCTCCCGCACCAATCGCGACAGCCCCTTGCCCTCGGAGCCCACGACGACGACCATCGGTCCGGAGGCGTCCAGCTCGTCCAGCGTGGTGTCGCCGCCGGCATCGAGCCCGACGACCGTCAGGCCGGCATCGGCCCAATCCTTCAGCGTCCGATTCAGATTCGTGGCCCGTGACACCGGCAGCCGGGCCGCCGCGCCGGCGCTGGTGCGCCAGGCCACCGCGCTGACCGACGCCGAACGCCGCTGCGGGATCACCACGCCGTGCCCGCCGAACGCCGCCACCGAGCGCACGATGGCGCCCAGGTTGCGCGGGTCCGAGATGTTGTCGAGCGCGACCAACAACGCCGGCATGGAGTCGGTGGTCGCGGACTTCAGCAGATCGTCCGGATGTATGTACTGGTACGGCGGCACCTGCAGCGCGATGCCCTGGTGCATGCCATTGCTGGTGATGCGGTCCAGGTCGTGGCGCTGCACCTCGAGGATCGCGATGCCGGCATCGCCTGCCCGAGTGACGGATTCGGTCAGCCGCTCGTCGGCTTCGGTCCCGAGCACGACGTAGAGCGCGGTGGCGGGCACGCCGGCCCGCAGGCACTCCACCACCGGGTTGCGGCCGACCACGACCTCGACGTCGTCGGTCTTCTTGTGCCGCCCCTGATTCGAGCGGGCGGTCTTCTGCGCGACCTTGTACGCCTTGTGGTTCGGGCGCTGGTCGGCGCGCGGAGTTGCGCCCTTGCCCTCGAGACCGCGACGGCGCTGCCCGCCGGAGCCGACGGTCGGACCCTTCTTGGTGCCGTCTTTACGAATTGCGCCGCGGCGCTGGGAGTTTCCAGCCATCGTCAGGCCCCATCAGTCAGGGCCCATTGCGGGCCATCAGCGGTATCGGTGACCTCGATGCCGGCCAGCTTCAGCTGGTCGCGGATCGCGTCGGCGGCGGCCCAGTCGCGGTTCTCGCGGGCCTCGGTGCGGCTCTTGAGCGCCCACTGCACCAGGGCGTCAACAGCATTCAGTGCGGCGGACGTCTCGTCGCGGGTTTCCCAGCGCTCATCGAGCGGATCGCAGCCCAGGATGCCCATCATGGCCCGGATCGACGATGCAGCCTCCATCGCGCCGGTGTGATCACCGGCGTCTAGTGCCCGGTTGCCATCGGCGCGGGCGGCGTGCACCTCGGCCAACGCCGCGGGCACCGCCAGGTCGTCGTCCAGTGCGGCCGCGAACTTCTCGGTCCAGGTACCGACCTCGACGGTACCCACCCGGGTGCGCACCCGGTGCAGGAATTCCTCGATGCCGGTGTAGGCCTTGGCCGCGTCCTGCAGCGAGTTCTCGGAGAACTCCAGCATGGACCGGTAGTGCGCGCTGCCCAGGTAGTAGCGCAGCTCGGCAGCCCGAACCCGTTGCAGCACAGCCGGAATCGCCAGGACGTTGCCCAGCGACTTGCTCATCTTCTCGCCGCCCATAGTGACCCAGCCGTTGTGCAGCCAGAATCGCGCGAACTCGTCACCGCAGGCGTTGGCCTGGGCGGTCTCGTTCTCGTGATGCGGGAAGATCAGGTCCATACCGCCGGCATGGATATCGAACTCGGAGCCCAGGTACTCCTGGCACATCGCGACGCACTCGGTGTGCCAGCCGGGGCGGCCCCGGCCCCACGGTGTCGGCCACGACGGCTCGCCGGGCTTGGCGCCCTTCCACAGGGTGAAGTCCCGCGGGTCGCGCTTGCCGGTCGCCACGCCCTCGCCCTGGTGCACGTCGTCGATGCGGTGGCCCGAGAGCTTGCCGTAGTCGGGCAGGCTCAGCACGTCGAAGTAGACGTCGCCATTGGCGGCGTAGGCATGCCCGCGCTCGATCAGTTTCTCGATGACCTCGACCATCTGGGTGATGTGTCCGGTCGCCCGCGGCTCAGCCGACGGCGGCAGCACCCCCAGCGCGTCGTAGGCGGCCGTGAAGGCCCGTTCGAAGGTGGCGGCCCACTCCCACCACGGCCGGCCGGCGTCGGCAGCCTTGTTGAGAATCTTGTCGTCGATGTCGGTGACGTTCCGGATGAACGCGACGTCGTAGCCCTTGGCCGTCAGCCAGCGCCGCAGCACGTCGAACGCGACGCCGCTGCGCACATGGCCGATATGGGGCAGGCCCTGCACAGTTGCGCCACACAGGTAGATGGATGCGTGTCCGGGCCGCACCGGGGTGAAGTCCCGCACGGCACCGGTCATGGTGTCGTAGAGCCGTAGGCCCTCGAGACGGTGTTCGGTCACGACGGGCCAGCTTACCGGCCTAATCGGGCGAGACCACCAGCGCCGTCGCAATCGCGGCCAGACCCTCGCCCCGGCCGGTCAGTCCGAGGCCGTCGGTGGTGGTCGCCGAAACCGAGACAGGAGCGTCCAGCAGCGCCGACAGCACCTGCTGCGCCTCTTCCCTGCGGGGAGCGATTTTCGGGCGGTTACCGATCACCTGGACCGCCGCATTGCCCACGCGGAAACCGGCAGCGGCCAGCAGCGTGGAGACATGTTTGAGCATGTCGGCGCCAGTGACGCCGCGCCATTCGGGACGGTCGGTGCCGAAGACACTGCCCAGGTCGCCGAGGCCGGCCGCACTCAGCAGAGCATCACAGAGTGCGTGCGCGGCCACGTCGCCGTCAGAGTGCCCAGCACAGCCGTCAACACCTTCGAATGACAGGCAGAGCAGCCAGCATGGCCGCCCTGCCTCGATGGGATGTACGTCGGTACCGAGACCGATACGGAAGTTCACTGCTCCGTTGGGACTGGCGTTCAGGACGCCGCGGCGAGAACCTCGTCCAGGATGGTGGAGGCCTTCGCGTCATCGGTGTTCTCGGCCAGAGCCAGTTCACCGACCAGGATTTGACGAGCCTTGGCCAGCATGCGCTTCTCGCCGGCGGACAGACCGCGCTCCTGATCACGACGCCACAGGTCGCGAACGACCTCGGCAACCTTGTTCACATCACCGGAGGCCAGCTTCTCCAGGTTCGCCTTGTAACGACGGGACCAGTTGGTCGGCTCCTCGGTGTGCGGGGCGCGCAGCACCTGGAACACCTTGTCGAGGCCTTCCTGACCCACCACGTCGCGAACACCGACGTATTCAGCGTTTTCTGCGGGTACTCGAACGGTCAGATCGCCCTGCGCAACCTTGAGGACGAGATATTCTTTCTGCTCGCCTTTGATGGTCCGGGTTTCAATCGCCTCGATCAATGCTGCACCGTGGTGTGGGTAAACGACGGTGTCTCCGACCTTGAAAATCATCAGATTCGGGCCCCTTTCACATAGCAATGTTAGCACGGGCGTCGGACACCCGCGGATCAACAATGCAGGTCAGGGGCCATGCAGATGCGTGAAAGGGGTTGACAGCACGGCATTTACGTGCAGTGGCGAGGGCCACATTACGGCCGAATTGCACCCGATTCACGTCCCATTCACCGGTCATTCGCGGCCGGAAATACGCCCGAACCAGGCCGATAGCGGGCCTCCGCTACCGCCGCCCACGGCCACCTACTACTCTGCATAGTCGAACGCCGGACCAGTCCGGGGAGCACAGCAGACATACCCAAGGCCGTCACGCGCATCGCCGCTGGCGCCCAAGCAGGAGGCTTGAGTGAACCGCATGAAATCGCGCACTTCTGCCGTCACGCTGGCCGCCTTCGGGCTGGCCACCGCGGTGACGCTCACCGGCTGCAGCGCTGGCCAGGTCTCGCAGAGCGCGAACCAGCTGCCTGCGGTCAACGGCACCGCCACCAGCATCGGTGACGAGAAGGCCGGTGTGGACCTGCGCAACGTGTACCTGCGCGCCCCGCAGACCCGCGACTTCGTCAAGCCCGGCACCATGGTCGAGCTGCTGTTCGTCGCCACCAACAAGTCGCCCGACAACCCCGACAAGCTGGTCGGCATCACCTCGGACACCGGTGAGGTGCTGGTCAACGGCGGCACCACGGTGCCCGCCGGCGGCGTGCTGCTGGTCGGCACCCCGGACGGCCAGAAGCAGACCCTGCCGCGTTCCGAGGACGCCACGACCTCCATCGCGATGGTGGCGCTGACCAAGCCCATCTCGAACGGCCTGAACTACAGCTTCACGTTCAAGTTCCAGAACGCCGGCGAGAAGACCATCGAGGTCCCGATCTCCGCCGGCGAAGCCCCGCGCCGCGAGGCCGGTGGCGAAGCTGCTCCGGCACCCGCCGGCGGCGGCGAGGGCCATCACTAACCTCGCGTCGTTCCTCGCAGCCACCTCCGGTCGCGCTGCGGGAAGCACCCACACCGCCGGCCTGACGCAATCTGTCGGTACCAACGACTAAGTTCGCGGCATGGCCAGAACCGGTTCGAAAGTACGTTCGCAGTTTCGGTGCTCGGAGTGCCAGCACACCACGGCCAAATGGGTGGGGCGCTGCCCGGACTGCGGCACCTGGGGCACGGTCAATGAAGTAGCGGTGCTGAGCTCGCTGACGCCCGCGACGCACCGCGCTGTCGCACCCACCTCCCCTGCCGTTCCGATCAGCTCGATCGATCCGGGCACCACCAGGCACTTCCACACCGGGATCAGCGAATTGGACCGGGTGCTGGGCGGCGGTGTGGTGCCGGGTTCGGTGACGCTGCTGGCCGGCGATCCCGGCGTCGGCAAGTCGACGCTGCTGCTCGAAGTCGCACATCGCTGGGCCATGTCCGGGCGACGTGCGCTCTATCTGTCCGGCGAAGAATCGGCCGGGCAGATCCGGCTGCGCGCCGAGCGCACCGGTTGCACCCACGACAACGTCTACCTGGCCGCCGAGTCCGACCTGCAGACCGCACTCGGCCACATCGAGGCGGTGCAGCCCACTTTGGTGGTGGTGGATTCGGTGCAGACCATGTCGACCGCCGAGACCGACGGCGTCACCGGCGGCGTGACGCAGGTCCGCGCCGTCACCGCCGCGCTCACCATGGCCGCCAAGACGACGGGCATCGCCATGGTCCTGGTCGGCCATGTCACCAAGGACGGCGCCATCGCCGGGCCGCGGTCACTCGAGCACCTGGTGGATGTGGTGCTGCACTTCGAAGGCGACCGCGCCTCGACGCTGCGCATGGTCCGCGGCGTCAAGAACCGCTTCGGCGCGGCCGACGAGGTCGGCTGTTTCATGTTGCACGACAACGGAATCGAGTGCGTTGCCGACCCGTCGGGGCTGTTCCTCGACCAGCGTCCGGCCCCGGTGTCCGGCACCGCGGTGACGGTCAGCCTGGACGGCAAGCGGCCGCTGATCGGCGAGGTGCAGGCACTGATCGGATCGCCGTCGGCCGGCTCCCCGCGCCGCGCGGTCAGCGGAATCGACTCGGCCCGCGCGGCCATGATCACCGCGGTGCTGGAGAAGCGGGCGCGCCTGCCCGTCGGTACCAACGACATCTACCTGTCCACGGTCGGCGGTATGCGGTTGACCGACCCGTCATCGGATCTGGCGGTGGCACTCGCCATCGCGTCGGCGTACACGGACCTGCCGCTGCCGGCCACTGCGATCGCCATCGGCGAGGTGGGTCTGGCCGGCGATCTGCGCCGCGTCACCGGCATGGACCGCAGGCTCGCCGAGGCCGCCCGACTCGGCTTCACGACGGCCGTGGTGCCCACCGGAACCGAGTCGCCACCGCGCGGTCTTCGGGTCCTGCCGGCCGAGAACATCACCGCGGCGTTGCGGGTGTTGCGCAAGATCACAGAGAATGTGGACCGGACCGGGTAGAGCCCGGCCGGAAACCCGAGGAGTACACCGATGTCGGTGAAATCGGCCAATCGGTCCGGACGGGGCAACGTCGTGCACCTGGCCCGACCGACGCTGCGCGAGACGTTGGGCAAGCTGGCGCCCGGAACGCCGCTGCGAGACGGTCTGGAGCGGATCCTGCGTGGTCGTACCGGCGGGCTGATCGTGCTGGGCTACGACGACAGCGTCGAGGCCATCTGCGACGGTGGCTTCCCGCTGGACGTCCGGTTCGCACCGACCCGGCTGCGCGAGCTGTCGAAGATGGACGGCGCCGTCGTGCTCTCCAGTGACCTGACCCGGATCCTGCGGGCCAACGTGCAGCTGGTGCCCGACCCCTCCATCCCCACCGACGAGTCCGGCACGCGGCACCGCTCTGCCGAGCGCGCGGCCATCCAGACCGGATTCCCGGTGGTGTCCGTCAGCCACTCGATGAGCATCGTGACGGTCTACGTGGCCGGTGAACGCCACGTCGTACCGGAAACCCCGACCATCCTGTCGCGCGCCAACCAGACCATCGCGACCCTGGAGCGCTACAAGTTCCGGCTCGACGAAGTCAGCAAGCAGCTGTCGATGGCCGAGATCGAGGATTTCGTGACACTGCGCGACGTCATGACCGTCGTGCAGCGCATGGAGATGGTCCGCCGGATCAGCCTGGAGATCGACGCCGACGTCGTCGAGCTCGGTACCGACGGGCGTCAGCTCAAGCTGCAGCTCGACGAACTGGTCGGCGACAACGACGCCGCCCGCGAACTGATCGTCCGCGACTACCACGCCAACCCCGATCCGCCGGCCGCCGAGCAGGTGACCGCCACGCTCGAGGAACTCGATGCGCTGAGCGACAACGAACTTCTCGACTTCACTACGCTGGCAAGGGTTTTCGGCTATCCGTCGACGCCAGAGGCACAGGATTCAGCGATGAGCTCGCGCGGCTACCGCGCGATGGCGGGCATCCCGCGCCTGCAGTTCGCACACGTCGACCTGTTGGTGCGCTCGTTCGGATCGCTGCAGGGCCTACTGGCCGCCAGCGCCGACGACCTGCAGTCGGTGGAGGGCATCGGGTCCATGTGGGCCCGCCACATCCGAGAGGGTCTGTCGCTGCTCGCCGAATCGACCATCGCCGACCGGCTGGCCTGAGATCAGTTGGCGGGTCCGGGCAGCGTCGGCTCGCCGGGCGCCGGTGCAGCCGGCGGCGGCGGAGCCTCGCCCGCAGGCGGCGCACCCGGTCCGGGCTGTTGGGCCTCGGACAGCACGAACGGCACCGGAGCCGACCGTAGGTTGCCCAGCTGGACCACCAGGTTGTAGGTGCCCGGCCCGATCGCCTGCCGCGGCAGCGGGCAGTTGGGCGCCGAGCCCATGCCGGTCCAGGTCACCTCGGTGGTCACCTGCTCGCCAGGCTTGAAGGCGCGGACCAGGGTCTCGTTCGACGGCGCGCAGTCCAGGTTGGACCACAGCCGGTTGTTGTCCAGCGAGTAGACGTACGCGGCCAGCACAGCGGCACCGACGTCACGCTTGCATTCGACCAGCCCGATGTTGGTGACCACCATCGTGAACTTCGGTTGATCGCCGATCACGTAGTTCGGCTGGTTGGTGATGCCCTTGGCCGCGAGCGTGGTGTCCGGGCAATCGTCGCCTGCCTTGAGCACCGGCGGCGGGGTGACGGCGGTGGTCGGGGTCGGCGTCGGTGCGGGAGACGCGTTCGGCGGCGGCTCGATCGGACTCTTCACCCCGGGCGTCTCGCCGGGCAGCGGCGTCGCGGATGTCGACGTCTTCGCGGTGGACTGAGTCTGCTTGGAGTCGCCGGTGCTGTTGCTGAAGACCACGACCCCGATGATCACAACCAGGAGCAGGACGACAGCGCCCACACCGATGGCCAGCATCCGCCGTCGCCAATAGATTTGGGATGGCAGCGGGCCATGCGGTTCTAGATCCGGCACATTGTCACGGTAAGGGCACGAAACGTGGTGCGCCCTGACCCGGTGCGGCGTGTCGCCTGTGAACTGCGGTGTTGTTCGCCACGTCGGCCGGCCGACTACTCGCCGATGTCACCGACGTGGTCGCGCTTGGTGACCCGACCCTCGGCCAGGTGATAGGTCGCACCGACGATGGCGACCTTGCCCGATGCCAGCCGTTCGGCGATCATGTTGGACCGCTCGCTCAGCAGACGCACCGTTTCGTTTACGTGCTTGGCTTCGAGCTCGTCGACCTCGGTCAGCCCTTCGCGGCGGCCGACGAGGATCGACGGGGTGACGCGCTCGACGATGTCGCGGACATACCCGCCGGGCACCGCACCGTCGTCCAGCGCGGTGATGGTGGCCTTCACCGCGCCACAGCTGTCGTGGCCGAGGACCACGATCAGCGGTACTTCGAGGACTACGACGGCGTATTCGATGGACCCGATGACCGCGGAATCGAGGACGTGGCCGGCGGTGCGCACCACGAACATGTCGCCGAGGCCCTGATCGAAGATGATCTCGGCGGCGACGCGGCTGTCTGCACAGCCGAACAACACTGCAGTGGGCTTCTGACCACCGGCCAACTGCGTCCGACGCTCGATGCTCTGGCTGGGATGCGCTGGTTCACCGGCAACGAATCGCTCGTTACCCTCTCTCAGTGCTTTCCAGGCGTTTATCGGGTTCGAGTTGGGCATGCCGCCCATTGTGCCCTCAACACATAGACGCCGCGCAATGAGTTCAGGGCAAATTCTCATCCCCGCCGACGAGCTCCTGAATTGGTACCGGACGGCACAACGCGACCTGCCGTGGCGCGCCCCGGACGTGACTGCCTGGCAAATTCTGGTAAGCGAATTCATGTTGCAGCAGACCCCCGTGTCGCGGGTCGAACCGATCTGGCGGGACTGGATCGCGCGCTGGCCCACCCCGTCCGCGACCGCCGCGGCCGGCGCGGCGGACGTACTCCGGGCCTGGGGCAAGCTGGGTTATCCGCGCCGCGCCAAGCGATTACACGAATGCGCAGAGGTCATCAGCACCGAGCATGGCGACGTGGTGCCCCGCGACGTCGAGACCCTGCTGACGCTGCCGGGCGTCGGTGCCTACACCGCGCGGGCCGTCGCCTGTTTCGCGTATCAACAGGACGTCCCCGTGGTCGACACCAATGTGCGCCGGGTGGTGGCCCGCGTGGTGCGCGGCGTGGCCGACACCCCGGCGCGCACCCGCGACCTCGACGACGTCGCGGCACTCCTGCCGAAAGACGGTACGGCGCATGTGTTTTCGGCGGCACTCATGGAGCTCGGTGCGATCGTCTGCACTGCCCGCAATCCGAAATGCGGCGTATGCCCGTTGACGACGTGCGCCTGGCGGAGCGCAGGTCATCCGGAGATGGACACGCCGACGCGTCCGGTGCAGAAATACGCCGGCACCGATCGCCAGGTTCGCGGCCGGCTACTGGATGTGTTGCGCGGCAGCGCAACACCGGTGACCCGTGCGCAATTGGATGTGGCCTGGCTCACCGATACCGCGCAGCGTGACCGGGCACTGGACTCACTGCTGGTCGACGGCCTGGTCGAGCAAACCGCCGATGACCGATACGCGCTGGCCGGCGAGGGCGAGAACTGACCCCGCTCGCGGGTTTACATGAGAACGGCATGAAATCACGCGCTTTCCGATGAGAACGGCATGAGTCAGTACCACACGCCGTGATCCTCGGATAGAACGGAAGCATGACCGCATACCGAATTTCAGGTGAACAGAAAGTTAACAACCGTCGTCGCGGCCTCGTCATCGCTGGAGCCGCGGCAGCCGCCTTTGCCGCAGTGGCCATCTCGCCCGCAGTGGGCACGGCGTCGGCGCTGCCGACCGGCGGAGGGTCCGCCGTCGACACCATCAACGAGCTGCAGTCCCGCGGCTACCACGTCCAGGTCAACACCAGCACCTCTGGGCCGCTGTCCGCGTGCTCGGTGACCGATGTGCACGGGTTGTCCGGCTCCAACGTCGACAACCGGGGCCAGCGAATCAACTCCGGCCAGTTCGACACCGTGTACGTCAACGTGCAGTGCCGGCCGCAGGGCTAGCCATCCCGTTGTGACGCAAGCCCGATCGGGCAGGAGAACCGTCGACGGTAATCCGACGGATTGACGCCGACAACGCGCCGGAAATGGTGCCGCAGCAGAGTTGCGGTACCAAATCCGGCCTTGTCGGCCACCCGGTCCACATCGAGATCCGTCTCCTCCAGCAGCCTGCGGGCATAGAGGACACGCTGGTCGGTGACCCACTGCATGGGCGTCCGCCCTGTCTCCTCGACGAAACGTCGCGCGAACGTACGCCCCGACATGCTCGCCCGTTTGGCCAGGCTGTCCACCGTGTGCGGGACACGCAGGTTGGTCAGAATCCAATCCAGATGGGGCGCAAAGCCTTCCGAGCACCGCACCGGGATCGGCTGCTCGATGAACTGACGCTGCCCGCCGTCACGCTGCGGCGGCACGACCATGCGCCGCGCGATCTTGTTGGTGATCTCGCTGCCCAACTCGCGGCGCACCAGATGCAGACAGGCGTCGATGCCTGCCGCGGTCCCCGCGCTGCTGATCAGATTCCCGTCGTCGACGAACAGGACGTCGCGATCGACCCGCGCGGTCGGGTATTGCCGGGCCAGCCGGTCCGAGTGCATCCAGTGCGTGGTGCAGGCCCGACCGTCGAGCAGTCCGGCAGCGCCTGCGACAAAGACTCCTGAGCAGATGGTCAGGATGATCGAACCGGAGTCCGCGGCGGTGCGCACGGCATCCAGCGCCGACTGCGGATAGTTGGGACCCGCCACCGCCGGAATGGCGACCAAGTCGGCCCCCAGGAGCTGGTCGATGCCGTGGTCGGGAATCAACGATGCACCGACCGACGTTCGTACTGGCCGCCCGGCCTCCGGTCCGCACACCTTGAAATCGAAGTTGGGCACACCATCGCCCGATCGGTCGATGCCGAACACCTCACACACCACGCCGAACTCGAACGGCGCGACCCCGTCCATCACCAGGACCGAGACACTGTTGATCATGGCAGCATTTTATCGAATGCCGTCCGAACTGCCACTGTTTATTCGGTTGCCCCCGATTCGACAATTGTTGACATGAACACCGTCCTGACCCTGGTCGCGATGGTCGCGATCATGGTCGCCCCATTCGCACTCGGCGCCGCGCTGAGCGCCATCACCCGAAATCCCGGTGCACGCAATGGTTTCGGCAACTTCAACTGGACCGACGTCGGCGACAGCCGCGACCTGGACCGCGCCGCGCACGACCTCGACGCGGTGCGTTCCCGATTCGACTAGTCAGACGGACGCGAGAAAATCCTCGACCGCACGGCGGTACGCGTCCGGATCGTCGTCGTGCACCAGGTGCCCGGCGCCAGGAACCTCCAGATATGTTGTCCGGTAGCCGATCTCGGCCATCTTGCGCATCTGCCCCGGCGGTGCGACCGAGTTCCCGGCCTCGATGAGCAGCGTCGGCACCCGCACTGCCGCCCACTGCTGCCAGTAGTCCCGGGTGCCCCATTCGGCGGCGATCGCCACCCAGTGCCCGGCCTCGCCGTGCAGCCGCCAGCCGGTCTCGGTGCGGTCGAAGGCGTCCAGGAAATACTGGCCCGCGATCGGGCCGAACAGGTCCAAAACCTGTTGCGCCGAATTGAATTCGGCCGGAATGGAGTGGGTCCACGGATCCCAGGCACCGATGGTGAAGCCGACGAAGTCCGCGGCCATGTCCTCGACCACCAGCGCGGTGACCAGTTCCGGATGCGCCGCAGCCAGACACCAACTGTGCAGCCCACCCATCGAATGTCCGACCAACCGCGCCGGGCGCCCCAGCGAGCCGACCGCGTCGGCCAGGTCGGCGACGAACCGTTCGGTGCTGATCGGCTCGGAATCGTGGACGCCGCGGCCGCGATGCCACGGCGCGTCGTAGGTGTAGACCTCGCCCAGGTCGGTCAACCACGGCAACTGCCGGTCCCACGTCGTCCCACGGCCCATCAATCCGTGCACCAGCACAATCGGCTCGCCGGTACCGCCTCGGGCGGTGAGCAGGTCGGTCGTCATAGCCCTATATTGCCTGGCGGCAGCGCCCCTGTTGCCTGCCGGCAGCGGCCCGCCCTGCCTGCGGGCCAGCGCGGTAACCTGAACCACATGCCTGTGGTGAAGATCAATGCGATCGAAGTTCCGCCCAACGCCGGTCCGGAATTGGAGAAGCGGTTCGCGAACCGCGCTCACGCAGTGGACGGCCAGCCCGGCTTCCTCGGGTTCCAGCTGCTGCGCCCGGTCAAGGGCGAGAACCGCTACTTCGTGGTGACGCAGTGGGAGTCCGACGAGGCGTTCCAGGCCTGGGCCACCGGCCCCGCCGTCGAGGCACACGCCGGGCAGCGGGCCAACCCCGTCGCCACCGGAGCATCACTTCTCGAATTCGAGGTTGTGTTGGACGTTGCCGGTTCCGACCAGCAGTCGTAAGACCCGCACTGCGCTGGCCCTGGCCGGCGCAATCATCGTGGTACTGGGTGGCTGCAGCACGCCTGCAGCCGCCCCGCCGTTGTCGAGCGCTGCCTACGGCGCGCTGATCGACATGACCACGCCTCAGGGCATGCGGTCCAGGCAGACGATGGACATGCTCAACTCGGACTGGTCCATCGAGCCCGCCGGGGTCAAGACGCTCGCGGCGCCCGACCAGGTGGACGACATCACCTACCGGATGAAGTGGATCTGGTGGGACCGCCCGTTCAAGCTCACGGGCATCGACATCGGCGCCGGGCATTCGACCCTGCACGTCACCAACTCGTACGGCGTGAACCAGGACATCGAGCTGCACGTCGACAGCAAGGGCACCGTCGACCGCATGGAGGTCTCGCTGCGTCCGCCGCCCGTCAAGTCCTGGGCCGACGTCGACACGCAGATCGCGAAGTCCGGCGCCCACTACTCGTATCAGGTCGCCAAGGTCGTCGACGGCAAGTGCGTCAAGGTCGCAGGCACCAATGTCGACGAACCGATGCCACTGGCCTCGATCATGAAAATCTATGTGCTGCTTGCCGTTGCGCGCGCGGTGTCAGCCGGCACCCTCAGCTGGGACGACAAGGTCACCGTCACCGCCGAGGGCAAGAAGCTCGGTTCTGCCGGCCTGGACAACCTGGCCCCTGGCACGCAGGTGACGGTGCACGAGGCCGCCCAGCAGATGATCTCGGTCAGCGACAACATGGCCACCGACATGCTGATCAACAAGGTGGGTCCGGCCGCGGTGGACGAGGCGCTCGTCGTCGCCGGGCATCACGACCCGGCGAGCCTGACGCCTTACCCGACCATGCACGAGTTGTTCTCCATCGGCTGGGGCAAGCCCGACGTCCGCGACCAGTGGAAGAACGGCACCAAGGAGCAGCGCACGGCCCTGCTGCAGCAGGTGAGTTCGCGCCCGTACGAGCCCGACCCGTACCGCACCCGCACGCCGGCCTCCAGCATCGGGGCCGAGTGGTACGGCAGCGCCGCCGACATCTGCCGCGAGCACGTCGCGGTGCAAGCGGCCGCGGTCGGGCCCGCCGCGCCGGTACACGACATCATGTCCAAGGTCGCCGGCATCGACCTGGACCGGGCCAAGTGGCCCTACCTCGGCTCGAAGGGTGGCAACCTGCCCGGCGACCTCGGCTTCAGCTGGTACGCCGTCGACCACACCGGCCAGCCATGGGTGGTGAACTTCCAGCTGACCTGGCCGACGTTCAAGGGTCAGACCGCGGCGCAGTGGCTGCTGAGCATCATCAAGCAGGCGTTCGATCTCATCCCGGTGCGGTGAGCACACAGTCGCCGCAGTAACCGCCCGCGCCGTCTGCCAATTGGTAGATCAGGCAGCAGCTGTTGCGGCGGAATGCGGGCCCTGACCGCAGCACTCCCCCGTCGACCCTGGAGTCTGCGAGCACGGCGTCGGCCGCCTTTCCGGCCGGCCCGGTCAGGTCCGGCCGGGCCTGGATGATCTGCTTGGCCGCACTGTTGGCCGCCGATCCCACGTTGCCCCACAACACTTTTGGGCTGACGCCGAATGGTGCGAACGCTTCGGTGATGGCCTCTACCGCGGGCGGGCCCGCGCTGGCCGACGTCGACACCGCGAGCGGGTAGGGCCCGCCCAACTGGTCCTGCCAGGACAGGTCGGCCAGCGACCACGACACCGATTCGCCGAGAGCGGCAGTACCGATCATCGGGGCGATCAGCCGCGCCACCAGCCCGAGGTGCGCGACCGACGCAGCGACGCGGCCGTCGATCTGCTCGGGCCGGCGCAGTCCACTGGCCGCCAGCGCCGACCGGACGCGGTCCACTCGCGCCGCCAAGACGCTGGGACTGTCGGCGAGCTCGGCCATCGGCCGCCACGGTGCCGCCGGTGAATCCTCGTGCCGCACAACGCCGAAGAAGGGGCCGAACGCGGCCAACTGGTCGTTCACTGTTCGGGGTGCAGAACCAGCCGGCGAGCAGCTTCGGCGGCAGCGGCCCGGCGCACGGCGGCGGTTTCCGGCGACATCGGCTGATCGACGATGCGGTCGATCCCGAATCCGCCCGCGGCCAGCGCGTAGGTCATGTCGTTGAGCAACATCAGCAGGTCGATCGGGCGCCAGGACGCGTCGATGACCCCGTTGCGTTGCGCTTCGGCGATGCGATCGAGCTTGGACTGGAAGATGCGGCGCAGCACGTGGTCACCGAACATCCCGCCGGCCGCCTCCAACTCGATCCAGCGCTGCAGACGCGCCCCGACCGGATCGGCCACCATGTAGTCGAAGAGCGCGACGGTGTACGCCGGGACGTCGTCGGGTTTGAAGATCGCGTCGTACGGCGCGTCCTGAATCCACTGCTCGACGACTGCCTCGAAGAGGTTCTGCTTACTCTGGAAGTAGCTGTACAGCCGCTCTTTGCTGGCATTGGCCTCGGCCGCAATGCGATTCAGCCGGGCGCCGGCAAATCCGAGGGCGGAGAACTCCGCTTTGGCGGCAGCCATGATGCGCTCACGCGTTGCATGTCCGGCCGCCCTCATAGCAATCGCCAGGGTAACAGCCAGCTACCTCACTGGTCACGTTCCAACAAGAAGTACAGGAACTTGTCGCCGGTCCGCTGGCGCTTGCCATTCATGATGCCCATCAGCGTGTCGTCATCGACCCGCTTGAAATGATCGAACACCGGCTGGCCGTCGTAGACCATGGTCCCCGTGACCTCGCCGCGAAACTCGATGTCCCACAAGGATGCTCCGCCGCGGCTCAGGTCGCGGTTCGAAAACAGCTGCCCCGCTTCGTCGTAGCAGACGATGGGCTCGACGTCGTTGACCGATTTGAAGATCTTGCCGTACCACCGGGCGGCCTGGAGCTGGCCGTTCATCTTGTGTCCCGTGTCGAACTCGTCGCCCTTCCAGTTGCCGACGATGTCTTCGGCACGGACCGGCTGCAGCGAGGCCCAGATTTCGTCCAGCTCGGCCGAATCGACATGGGCCTGGCCCCGCAGTTCGGTGAAACGAGCACGAGCGGTATCGACGTCCACAAGGACCTCCCGAGTCAGTTGGTTCGGAAACTGACTGTAATCCCGAACCAACCGGTTCGGCAAGCCCCGGTTCGGCGGGGAAAAGGCTAGGGCTGGTCGGGTGCCCAGTAGTCCAACATCGCGGCGAACGTCTCGAACGCCGGCTTGGACACCCCGTACGCCGCTTCCAGATGGATGCTGATCGGGAAACCCAACTCACCGACCCCATCGATGACCCGCTTGTACAGATCGAGCATCAGCGTCCGCTTGACCGCCGGTTCCTCACCCGCCAGCCGCGTCACGAACTCCTGCTCCGCGGCCACCAACGGATTACCCGGATCCTGGATCAGCCAGTTGATCAAACCGACCTTGGACTCCATCTTCGGCACAAACCCGAACGAC
>NZ_JBFUJW010000013.1:0-247972 GCF_056555145.1 Mycolicibacterium sp. P4_G11 | reverse complement strand
CGCCGTGGCGTGATACCGCCACCCCTGCTCGAACAACGCGACAACCGCACCACGCTGCCCCTCGGTCAACGAACTACGAGGATGCAAAAAAGTACTCCCCAGAACAAGGAACTGAACTTCTCAGTCCAACTTCTGGGGAGCACTTCAGAGTTGGGGGTTTTCGCGTCTCGCGGACCGCCAAAGAAATACATACCCACCTGCGGGTTTCAGGAATATATTGAAAGAGTGACCAGGGGCTGCAGCGCCAGGTATGACGTCACGGACCGGCAGTCTGCCGGCCCCTCCTCCATCTCTTGCGTCACCGGACCATTCGAGATTCGGAGGACAGGATGAAGCGCTATCTGACACTGGGTTACGGCGTGCTGTGTTACGCGGTGTTCCTGGTCTCGTTCCTCTACGCGATCGGCTTCGTGGGCAACGTGGTGGTGCCCCGCACCGTCGACCACGGGATCGCCGCATCGGTCGGCGAGGCGGTGGTGGTCAATCTGGTGCTGCTCGGCCTGTTCGCGGGGCAACACAGCGTGATGGCGCGGCCGGCGTTCAAACAGATGTGGACCCGTTTCGTGCCGCAGTCCATCGAACGCAGCACCTACGTCCTGATGTCGAGTCTGCTGTTGGGCCTGCTGTTCTGGCAGTGGCGGACCATGCCACAGGTCGTTTGGCACGTCAGCGCGCCGGCCGGGCGCTACGCGCTGCTCACGCTGTTCTGGGCGGGCTGGGCGATCGTGCTGATGTCGACATTCATGATCAGCCACTTCGATCTGTTCGGGCTGCGCCAGGTGTACCTGGCGTGGCGCGGAAAACCCTACCGCGACTTGCCTTTCCGGACCACGCTGTTCTACCGGGTGGTGCGGCACCCGATCATGGTGGGATTCCTCATCGCCTTCTGGGCCACCCCGACGATGACCGCGGGGCATCTGATGTTCGCGCTCGCCACCACCGGATACATCCTGATCGCGATCCAGCTCGAGGAGCACGACCTGACTGCGAGTCTCGGTGACTCGTACCGGAATTACCGTGCCGAGGTACCCATGATGATCCCCGGGCTACACCACCACGGCGGTCACTCCGCCGGCCCGCACCACGCGGTCTGACTCCACGGGCGTGGGCCGCTAATTTCCTTGTCCCCCACGCCCGAACGCGGCGAAGTCCGGCACCGGATCGGTGCCGTTGATCAGGTGATCGCCCAGGATGCGCGCCTTGTACACCCGCGGGTTGTGCGAGGCCAGCGTGCGAGCGTTGCGCCAATGCCGGTCCAGGCCACGCTCTTCGGACACCCCGGATGCGCCGAGCGCGTCGAAGACGTTCGTGGTGGCACGCAGGGCCGCCGCGATGATCACCAGCTGCGCCTGGGCCACGGCCACCTCGGCCGCGATCAGCCTGCGCTGGGCACCGTCGGGGTCTCCGGCAATCCGGTCCAGCGCTTCGCCGGCCTTGGCAAGCGCGGCCTCTGCGGCGAACGCATCGGCGGACACCTCACCGATGACGGCCAGCAATTGCGCGTCCTGAGCGGGCACCTCGGTCAGCCCCTGCGGGTAGTTGCGCTTGCGGCCGACCAAGGCCGCCGATCCGTCCCGCAGTGCCGCCCTGGTGATTCCGGTCAGCACCGACAACATCGCCGTCTGATAGAAGTGCCCTTGATAGGCGAACCGCTCGGCGGCCGGGAACACGTCTCCGCGTTCGGCCCGCACTCGCTCATAGCGGGCGGTCCCGCTGGCCGTGGTGCGCTGGCCGAATCCGTCCCAGTCGTCGACCAAGGTGACCCCGGGACCATCGGCGCGCACCAGTGCGGTGAGCAGTTCGCCGTCGGCACCGCGACCGAGCACATCGAGCCAGTCGGCGTAAAGACTGCCGGTGGCATAGAATTTCGCGCCGGTCACCCGGTAGTGGTCCCCCTCGGCGGCGACGGTGGTGACCAGGTTGGCCAGTGTGACATTGTTGGCTTCCGTCCACCCGCCCCCGACGAACTCACCGGCGCGGAACCGATTGATCCAGGCGTCATTGGTATCCGATACCGGCGCATTCAGCCGGTCTTCGACGAAGGCCAGATGGTTACGCCAGATGTGCGAAACGTTGGCGTCGGCCTCGCCCAGATCCGCGAGCAGTAGGAACACCTGCTGCAGTGAGGCGCCGAAACCACCGCGATCCAACGGGATTCGCAATGTGCCGAACGCCGCTTCGTTGAGCAGGCTCACCTGTTCATGTGGGAAGGTGCGGGTGCGTTCGCGTTCCAGATTCGCCTCGGCGATCTTGGCGAAGACCGGGGCGAAGTGCGCTCGCAGGTCGTCGAGATCGGCGGTGGCGGTCTGTAGATAGTTTGTGGTGGAACTCATTTGGCGGATCCTTCGGAGTCGATGCGGTACGCGGACTGGTGTTCGACTGCGACATATCCCAGTCGGGCATACAGCAGATGCGCCTTGCTCGCGTTGTTGACATCGGTGCCCAGTGACGCGATCGACAGGCCGCGGCGCAGCGCCGCCAGCCAGATCTTGCGCAGCAAGAACTCACCGATACCGTGCTTACGCTGATCTGCGCGCACCCCGATGTAATCGGTGTGGGCGCTGCGTTCCTCGGCACCGCCGATCAGATGTGTGTAGGTCGAGCCCAGCACATACCCGACCACCTCGCCCGCTTGGTTGACCACCGCGTTACTGAAATCCGGTGTGAAAGAACGGCTCTCGATGTGGTGGGCGAAGCTCTCCGGCGTCTTGGACATGTTGCCGAAGTGTTCGAGGAACGTGTCGAACTGCAGGCTGCGCACCTGCTCGGCCAGGCCCCGCTCGATCACTTCCGGCCAACTCAGCAAGGTGAACCCGGGCAGCGTGAGGGCCTGCAGGTACTCGGCATCCTCGTCCTCCAGGGACTTGCGGGTCCGGATGAACCTGCCTTCTTCGGTGGCACCGCGTCGGATGAGGGCGTCGAGGGCGGTCTGCTGCGTGGGCCCGATGAAGCTGCGCAGGAACGCTTTCGGGATCGTGGCGGCTTCCCTTTCGAACCGGGCCAATACCGCCGTAACGGTGTCGTCGACGACGTAGTGCGCGGCGGCCGGGTCGAAGACGAAATCGGCCAGGAACTCCGGGGCCAGCCCGTGCGGCTCATGTAGTGCCGCATAACCCCTTACGCGCTGCGCTTCGTCGCGCACCACCACCAGCGCGCCGGGAAGGACGTCGTCGAATTGTTCAGCGATATCGCGAGAATCGGCCGCGAACTTGCGCCCACTGATGCCGACAGTGGTGGCCAGGAAATCGGCGATCTGCGGATGATCGATCGGCGTCGCGGGTGTCACCGTCCAGCTGGCGACGCTGCGTTCTGCTTCCAGTGTCATGGCGCCACCGGCTCCTTGTCTCGGCGCGGCTCGAGGTCGTCATCAGCACTCGACTGCTCAGCCCGGTCATCGAGCACTTCGAGGATGCCTTCGTCGATCAGCCGCTGCTGCTCGGACTCGGACAAGGTTTGGATAGAGCCGATCCGGCGCGCCACCTCGGGGCGGGTGCGCTTGAGGTACCAGTACCAGGCCAGCCCGGCCAGCAGGATTCCCCCGTAGATGAGCGGCAGGATGTTGAACGGGAACTTCGGTGCGGGGTAGAAGTTGCTGAAGATGACGTACCCGATGGCCAGTGTCGCGGCCACGGACACGATGAGCCGCAGCGGGGTGAGGGCCCGAATCTTGTACAGCCAGATCGGCGTTGCGACGACGACGAGAAGGTAACTGATCAGAAAGCCCCAGTTGGAGACGTAGCCGCCGTAGACGTCGAACACCACGCGGCCCGCCGAGCTCACGGTGGCCACCACCGAGAAGGCGAAGGACAGCACGCCGATGAAGGCGATGCCGACCCACGGCGTCTTGTACTTGGGATGCACCTTGGTCAACGCGGCCGGCAGCGCGCCCTCGTGGGCGAAGGTGAACAGCGACCGCGCCGCGGCGGTGGTCACCGCGGTGACGAACACGATGAACGCAATCGCAACGGTTCCGCTGACGAGCTGGTTCACCCAGTGCACGCCGGTGGAATCCGCGAGCTGCGGCAGGATCGCCTTGTCACCGTCGATGGAGTTGAAGTGCAGGATCTGCGGGTAGGTCGACACGACGTAGAGCACACCCAGTAGCAGCACCACCCGTAGCAGCGAGCGGGCGATATTGCGGTGTGCGTCTTTGGCTTCCGCGCCGAGCGAGGCGACGCTCTCGAAGCCGGCGTATGAACCGACGGCGGATACCGCGGCGATGAAGGTGGCACTGCTGCCCAGATGCGCCGGGTTCCACTGATCCCAATCGACGCGGAATCCGTATCCGAGATACGAGGCGACGATGATCACCAGAATCGACGCGATCGCGATCAGTTCGAAGACCAACTCGTACTTGGCTGCGATGGACGCACCGCGGAACGGCAGGTAGGTCCCGACGCCGACGATGACCACCACCAGCAGCAGACGGAACCACGTTGCCTGCGAACCCAATCCGATGGATTCCAGGAACGAGTCGAGGTAGACGACGCCGCCCAGGGTGCCGGTGGTGGCGAAGCCGATGTAACCGATCAGCAGGCTGAAACCGGCGGTGTAGGCGAACCCCGGCCCGAGCCCATTACCGGTGTAGGTGCCCAGTGAGCCGGATGACACGGTGCGCTTGGCCTGGAAGCTGATGGTGGTGGCGATCAGCACGGTGATGCCCAAGCCGACGAGCACCGCCCAGGTCGCTCCACTACCGGCGGCCACGAAAAGCGCGAAGGGCACCGACGCCAGCGCGACGCTGGGTGCGGCAGCCGCCAGGCCCTGTGCGAAGACCCCCCAGAATCCCAGCGCGTCTTTCTGCAACCCGTGGCCTTGCGCGGAGGCCAGTGCGCGGCCGGCCAGCTCTACGCGATTCGGTGCGGACACATTGCCTGCCTTTCCACCCTGCGTAATGCTTTGCCGCACAGGTATTTACCGATCCATTACCGTGATGTTCACTGTCCCGCAGTCACGGCCGATACGGCAGCGATCAAATCGACGGGATTCTTTGATGCCGGAACGCGGTACCGGGATGATCGTCGGGCAGCAGTGCGGACCCGCCGCCGAAAACTCGCTGGCGCAACGTCTGCGAATGGCCGGCCTCACGCGCCCGCCCCCGCCGGCGCAGTTCGGGGATCAGGTATTCGGCGACGTCGACGAAGCTGCCGGGGGTGATGTGATACGCGATGTTGAAGCCGTCGACGCCGGTGTGCTCCGCGTAACGTTCCAGGTCGTCGGCGACGGTACGGCCCGAGCCGACGAACAATGCGCCGCCGAAGCCGCCGAGCCCACCGGCATAGTCACGCAACGTAAGACGCTGGCGCGCATCGGGATCGGCGACGGCCGCCAGGATCGACCGGCTGGCGTCGGTGTCGAACTGCTCGATCGGCCGGTCCACCCCGTAGTCGGACCAGTCGACACCCGAGAGCGCCGACAACAGCACCAGACCGGCCTCGAGATCGTGGTAACCCGCCAGCTCGTCGGCCTTCGCCCGTGCCGCGGTATCGGTGCTGTCGGTGACGACCTCGATCGAGGTCAGAAATTTGATGGCGTCCGGGCGCCGCCCGTATTGCACTGCGCGGCGCCGGATATCGGTGATGTTGGCGCGCAACACATCTGGCCTGGGATCGCTGGCGAATACCAACTCGGCATTGCGCGCCGCGAATTCTCTTCCCGCCGACGATGTTCCGGCCTGGAACAGCACGGGAGTGCGTTGCGGGGACGGTTCGACCAGATGCGCACCCGGCACGCTGAAGTAGCGGCCTTGATGCCCGATGGGGTGGACCTTGTCGGCGTCGGTGTAGACACCGCGGTCACGGTCGCGCAGTATCGCGTCGGGTTCCCAGGACCCTTCCCACAGCTTGTAGGTGACCTCGAGGAATTCTTGCGCCATCGCGTACCGCTCATCGTGCGGGATCTGCCGGTCGCGTCCGATGATGTTGCGGGCCGCGCTGTCCAGTAGTGAGGTGACGATGTTCCACCCGATCCGCCCACCGGTGAGGTGGTCGAGCGTACTGAACTTGCGCGCCAACAGATATGGACTCTCATAGGTGGTGGAGACGGTGATGCCGAACCCGAGATGCTCGGTGGCGGCCGCCATCGCCGAGACGGCGAGCATGGGGTCGGTGACCGGTGTCTGTACCGCGCCGGTGAGCGCCGCCTGCGCGCTGCCACCGAAGACATCGAGCTGTCCGACCGCATCGGCGATGAAGAGCAGATCGAAGCCACCGGCCTCCAATAGCTGTGCGAGCTCCACCCAGTACCGGAGGTCGGTGTATCGAGACGTCTGGTCCTGCGGGTGACGCCACATACCGAAGTTGCCGTGCGACACCGTCGACATGGTGAAACCGGCGAGGACGAAAGGCTCCGTCATCGGGCACCCGGCGAAGAAAGCGACGGAGACCGAGTCGGGATCTCCAGCCCGAGATGCGACCGCAGGGTGGTGCCCGCGTATTCGTGGCGGAACAGGCCGCGCTTGCGCAGCAGCGGCACAACCTGATCGACGAACAACTCGACCTGACCGGGCAATCCCGAGTCCCGCAGGACGAAACCGTCTGCGGCGCCTTCGGTGAACCATTCCTCGAGCTCATCGGCTATCTGTTCCGGCGTGCCGACGACCCCGGCGCCCCAGCCGTTGACGGTGCGATACAGGAAGTCCCGCACCGTCGGGCTTTCCGCGGCCAGCGCGCGATATCCGGCCAGCGCGGTCTGGTGCGTCTGAGTGAATTCGGGAAATGCCGAGGCGGGCACGGGTCCGTCGAGATCGGCGCCGACAACGTCGACCTCGACCTCGAGCAACCAGGCGGCTTGATATTCGGGACTGAAGTACTCGTACTCGTCACGTTCGGCACGGCGCGCCTCGTCTTCGGTCGAGCCGATGACGTAGCGGAAGGACGGGGTGATCAGCGGTGGTCCCACACGACCGAGACGCCGCGCCTCTTGGTCGATCTGTCGATAGAACTCTTGCGCCCGGCCGCGATTGCCATGACTGGTGAAGATGACCTCGGCGTGCTTGGCCGCGAAAGTCCTTCCGGTAGTTGATGCTCCGGCCTGGAATATCACCGGCTGGCCCTGCGCGGAGCGCGAGGCACCCAACGGGCCTGTCACGTCGAAGTACTTTCCGTGATGGTCTGCCGCGCGAATCTTGTTGACGTCGTGGAACACCCCTGCTGCCCGGTCCTCGATGATCGTGTCCTCGCCCCAGCCATCCCACAGCTTGCGAACCACATCGAGCGCTTCTTCGGCGATCTGGTAGCGCTCGTCGTGATCGACCACGCCTTGCGCACTGAAATTGTCCGCCGCCGCGCGCGCGAAGCTGGTCACCAGATTCCAGCCGGCACGCCCACCACTGAGGTGATCGAGCGAAAGCAGTTGCCGCGCCAGGTGGAAAGGATGCTGCAGCGTCGCCGAGCCCGTGACCACCAATCCGATGTGGTCGGTTACCGACGACAACGCGGCCGTCGCGGTCAACGGTTCGAAATCCTCGGGAATCTTGTAGGCCCAGGTGGCCTGCGGCCCGTAGTTCAACCCGTCGGCGAAGAACAGCGCGTCGAAGGTACCTGCTTCCGCCGTCTGCGCGTGCTTGATGAGCCGGCGACGCACACCGGCAGTGCTGTTGTCCGCATCGGGATGCCGCCACGGTCCGGCAGATCGGGTGTTGCCGAAGGCGAGCAGATGAAGTTCTTTCGACACAGGGAGCAAGCTACGACTCGACGTGCCAGGCGCCCACAGTTGCGCTCAGAACGATGCGATGGGAACAACCCGCCGCGTCGATCAGTCGTGTGCTATTGCCGCTCAACGGGTTTGCCCTTGAGGACACGTCCCTGTGCGCCACGGTGTCCGAATACCGGGAATACGGGAATACCTTCCGGGGTTGGCCTGTTCGTGCGCGCTCTCGTCTATGCCCCCGACGCCCCTGCCAATCTCCGGTTCGACGAGGTGGCCGAACCTTCACCCACCGAGTCCCAGGCGCTGATCGACGTGCATGCGATTGCACTGAACTTCGGCGAGCTGCACTTCATCGACCAGATGCGCCGTCCGGGCGAAGTTCCGGGGTGGGACAGTGCCGGCGTCGTGGTTCGGGCCGCCGCCGACGGCTCGGGGCCTCAGGTGGGGGCACGCGTGGTCGGATTCGGCGGTGAGGCCGGCTGGGCGGAACGACGTGTCGTGTCGACCGACAATATGGCCGAGCTGCCCGAGTTCGTCGAGTTCGAGGATGCCGCCGCCCTTCCGGTGGCCGGCGTCACCGCACTGCAGGCACTGCGCGCTCTCGGCCCGGTCGTCGGCCGCCGGGTTTTGGTCACCGGTGCCTCCGGCGGGGTCGGACGGTTCGCCGTGCAACTGGCGGCTCGGGCCGGCGCCCATGTGGTCGCCGCGGTCGGAAGCGCACCCCGCGGCGAAGGCCTGGCGGAACTGGGCGCGGCCGAAGTGGTGGTCGGGCTCGATGCGGTAACCGAGCCGGTGTTCGGGGTGCTCGACAACGTCGGCGGCAAGCTCTTGGCACAGGCCTTCAGCCTGGTGTCCGACGGTGGCTCGGTGCAGTCCATCGGGATGGCCTCCAATGAGCCCACCACGATCAACTTCGAGGCCGAACGGCGCACCGGTGCTCGGAAACGCTTGGAGCCGTTCACAGTCCGGGCACCATTTCGCGCCGATCTGGATTACCTGCTGACGCTGCTGGCCGACTGCGAAATCGATGCGCAGATCGGACTGCGGGACTCGTGGGAGAACATCGCCGATGCCGCGCAGGCGTTGTTGGGGCGCACCGTCGCGGGCAAGGCCGTGCTGCGGGTCGTCTGACCTCTGGATTTGTGCACGATCATCCGCGGTCACCGCGGAAAATCGTGCACAAATTCACTACTTCTTGGGCTTGTCGCTCGCCGCATCGGAGGACAGCGCGGCCACGAAGGCTTCCTGCGGAACTTCCACCCGGCCAATGGTTTTCATGCGCTTCTTGCCCTCCTTCTGCTTCTCGAGCAGCTTGCGCTTACGGGTGATGTCACCGCCGTAGCACTTGGAGAGCACGTCCTTGCGGATGGCCCGAATATTCTCGCGCGCAATGATTCTCGACCCGATGGCAGCCTGCACCGGCACCTCGAACTGCTGGCGCGGGATCAGTTCCTTGAGCTTGGTGGTCATCTTGTTGCCGTATGCGGCCGCACCGTCCTTGTGCACGATGGCACTGAACGCGTCGACGGCCTCGCCCTGCAGCAGGATGTCGACCTTCACCAGGTCGGCTTCCTGCTCGCCGGCCTCTTCGTAATCGAGGCTGGCATAGCCGCGCGTGCGCGACTTCAGCGAGTCGAAGAAGTCGAAGATGATCTCACCGAGCGGCATCGTGTAGCGCAGCTCGACGCGCTCCGGGGACAGGTAGTCCATCCCGCCCAGCTCGCCGCGACGCTGCTGGCACAGCTCCATGATGGTGCCGATGAACTCGCTGGGCGCGATCACCGTCGTCTTCACGACGGGCTCAAAGACGCTGCGCACCTTGCCTTCTGGCCAGATGGACGGGTTCGTCACGATCAGCTCGCTGTTGTCGTCTTTGACCACGCGGTACACCACGTTGGGCGCCGTGGAGATGAGATCGAGGTTGAATTCCCGTTCCAGGCGCTCGCGGGTGATCTCCATGTGCAGCAGGCCCAGAAAGCCGCAGCGGAAACCGAAGCCGAGCGCCACGGAGGTTTCCGGCTCGTAGGTCAGCGCGGCGTCGTTGAGCTGCAGCTTGTCCAAGGCCTCGCGCAGCACGGGATAGTCCGAGCCATCCACGGGATACAGGCCTGAGTAGACCATCGGCCGCGGTTCGCGGTAGCCGGTCAGGGCCTCGGTCGCGCCGTGCCTGGCCGAGGTGACGGTGTCACCGACCTTGGACTGGCGGACGTCCTTCACGCCGGTGATCAGGTAGCCGACCTCACCGACGCCGAGACCGTCGGAGGCCTTCGGCTCCGGCGAGACGATGCCGACCTCGAGCAACTCGTGTGTCGCGCCCGTGGACATCATCTTGATCTTCTCGCGCGGGTTGAGCTTGCCGTCCACCACGCGCACGTAGGTGACCACACCGCGGTAGATGTCGTAGACCGAGTCGAAGATCATCGCCCGCGCGGGTGCGTCGGCGTCGCCGACGGGCGCCGGGATCAGTCGCACCACCTCGTCGAGAAGCTCGCGCACCCCCTCGCCCGTCTTGCCGGAGACGCGGAGCACATCGGACGGCTCGCAGCCGATGATGTGCGCGATCTCGCCGGCGTAGCGGTCCGGGTCGGCGGCGGGCAGATCGATCTTGTTGAGCACCGGGATGATGGTCAGGTCCCGGTCCAGTGCCAGGTACAGGTTGGCCAGCGTCTGCGCCTCGATGCCCTGTGCGGCGTCCACGAGCAGCACCGCGCCCTCGCAAGCCTCCAGCGCGCGGGACACCTCGTAGGTGAAGTCGACGTGGCCTGGGGTGTCGATGAGGTGCAGCACGAAATCCTCACCGTTCACCTGCCACGGCAGCCGCACGTTCTGGGCCTTGATGGTGATACCGCGCTCACGCTCGATGTCCATCCGGTCCAGGTACTGGGCCCGCATATCGCGGTCGGCGACGACACCGGTGATCCCCAGCATCCGGTCGGCCAACGTCGACTTGCCGTGGTCGATGTGGGCGATGATGCAGAAGTTCCGAATCTGCGCCGGCGCAGTGAACGTCTTGTCGGCGAAACTGCTGATGGGAATCTCCTGATAAAGGTCGGTCTGCGCACCGTCATATGCCGCGACGCGCAGCTACCAGGGTATCGAGCCTGGACCCCGGCGACTAAATCGCGGCCCGGAAACTCCCCTATGCTCGAACACATGGCGTCGCAGTGGAGGACGTTCCAGCGTCTGGCGGAACAACTGGTGTTCAACGAGGCGCCGCGACTCATCCGTAACTTGCAGCAGCCTGACGGGCTGTCACGGACCATCCAGCAGGGCATCCGGTTCGGTATCGAGGTGGGTCTGACGGCGCTCGGCGCTGTGCCGACGGAGTCGCAGGCGGCCATCACCGCGGGGCGCCCCGTCACCGAGAACATGGTCCCGACAGCCCACCGCGCCCGTCGCGTCGTCTATGCACCCGACCTGGACGGCCAGGCCGACCCTGGCGAGATCGTCTGGACCTGGGTCGTCTACGAAGACGACCCGACCCGCGGCAAGGACCGTCCCGTGCTGGTCGTGGGCCGCGACCGCACCACCCTGCTGGGGCTGATGCTGTCCAGCCAGGACCACCACCAGAGCGACCCCGACTGGGTGGGCATCGGATCGGGCAGCTGGGACTACGAAGGACGCGCCAGCTGGGTGCGCCTCGATCGTGTGCTCGACGTGCCGGAGGAAGGCATCCGCCGCGAGGGCGCGATCCTCGAACGCGAGAAGTTCGAGCTCATCGCCGCCCGCCTGCGGGCCGGCTACTCCTGGAGCTGAGCCCTCTACCGGGGCTGCCGCCACATCGGAATCAGGCTCGGTCCGCCGTTGGGCAGCTTCATCTCGCCGGTGACCTCGAACCCGAACCGCTCGTAGTACGGCACGTTCACCGGATTGCTCGACTCCAGGTAGGCGGGCGCGTGCTCGGCGTCGCAGCGGTCCAGCCCGGATCGCATCAGGGCCTGCCCGAAACCGCCGCCGCGCACCGTCGGGTCGCTACCGATCACCGCGAGATACCAGTGCGGCTCCTCCGGGTGATGCTTCTTCATCAACTCCGCGGCCGCCTGTCCGCGCAACACCGCGGTGCCGAACGTCAGCAGCATCATGGGCACGGCCCGCAGCTCGGCGCTGCGCGACTGCTGCCACTTGCCCGGCGGATCCCACAGTGCCGCCGCACCGATGCCGTCCGCCGACGAGGCGATCTCGACGCCACCGTGATCGAAGTGCTGGTACTTGGTGAGCGCCGCGAACAAGCGCGGCAATCGGCGCCGACGCAGTCCGTCGTCGGGAAGCATCCATTTCATGACGGGGTCGTCGGCGAATGCGCCGGCCAAGGTGTGCGATATGCCACCGATGTCGGAACGAGTGGCCGCCCGGGTCTGAATTTCACGCATGCCGCCAGCTTGCCCGAATTGTGCGCCGAAACCGGCGTGTCGCCGTACAGACTCCCCCGCTCGCGGGAAAAGCTAACCGCCTTGGGTGATGTAGTCCTGCAGGCGCTGCTGCTCGGTCTCGAGCTCTTCCATGCGGGTCTTGACGACGTCGCCGATGCTGACGATGCCGGCCAGCCGGCCGTCGTCGAGGACGGGTACGTGCCGCACCCGGTTCTGGGTCATCAGCACCACGAGGTGGTCGACGGTGTCGCGCGGCGTACAGGTCGCCAGGACGGTCGTCATGATCTCCGAAACCGGCTGGCCCAGTAGGCCACCGCCGCGCTTGTGCAGCTCACGCACCACGTCGCGTTCGGACACGATGCCGGCCAAGCCGTCCGGCCCGACCACCACCATGGCACCGATGTTCAGCGCCGAGAGGCTGGCCAACAATTGGGACACCGTGGTCTCCGGGGCGATGGTCGCTACCGCGGCACCCTTGTTACTCAGCACGTCCGCGATCCGCATCGCCCGCCTCCGATCGTGATCTCCCTCACACCATGGTAGTCGGCGCCGGACGGTACGACGGGAAAGTCAAGCGAGCCGGGTGATTTCCACGACGACATCCAGATCGGTGGACCCCTCGCCCGAGTAGATGCCCTTCAGCGGCGTGACGTCCGAATAGTCCCGTCCGACAGCGACGGTCACGTACTGCTCGTTGATCTCGACGTCGTTGGTCGGGTCGTAGTCCCACCAGCCGCCGGTCCAGGCCTGCACCCAGGCGTGACTCTGCCCTTCGATGGTGTCGCCGACCTCCGCCCGGCGCTGCGGGTGCAGGTAACCGGAGACATACCGGCCCGGAATCCCCATGCTGCGCAACAAGATCAGTGTGAGGTGCGCGAAGTCCTGACAGACGCCCTTGCCTTCGCGCAGCGCATCCAGTCCTGACGAGTGCACACCCGTGGTACCCGGGACGTAGTCCAGCTCGGTGTTGACCCAGTTCGCCGCGGCGATTACCGCTTCCTGCGGGTCGTAGTACTTCATGATCCGCTGACCGACGCGCTGCAGCCGCTTGCTGATGGGCGTGTACGCGGTCGGGACGAGGAGTTCGTCGAACCGGTCGCGGACGCCGGCACCCGCCAGGTCGTCCCAGGTGACCAGTTCCGCGGGCATTTCACCTTTGTCGGTTTCGACGACCGACGACGACGTCACCTCCAGCTCGGTGTGCGGCGCGTGCAGATCGAAGGCCGTCACCGCTGTGCCCCAGTAGTCGATGTACCGGTAGGAGCGGGTGGCCGGCGCGGTCTCCACCCGGTTGAGGACGACGTTCTGCCGCGAGTCCGAGCGCGGCGTCAACCGGGCCTCGTTGAACGACGCCGTCACCGGCGACTTGTAGGCATACCCGGTGGCATGGACAACTCTGAGCCGCCACATATCAGATTTCACCTTCTTCGATAACCGACACCGGGTGGCCCGCGTCCGTCCATGCGACCCACGGCGCCGCGTGAAAGTACTCCAGCGCCAATGCTTCTCCGATTTCCCGGCAGCTGCGCTGCAGACCCGCCAGACGATCCTCCAGGGAGTCCAACAGCAGGCCCGGCTGCAGGAACTCCAGCTCGCTGCGCGCCCGGCCCAGGAGGCGTTGCGCCTCACCGGTGGCACCAATGCGGTCGTGCGGCCTGTTGTGCAGCTCGTCCAGATGCCGCTCGGCCAGCCGCAGTGAATAGAACACCGACCGCGGAAACAGCCGGTCCAGCAACATGAATTCGACGACGCGGCCGGCGTCGAGCACACCGCGGTAGGTCCGCAGGTAGGTGTCGTGCGCGCCGGCCGAGCGCAGCACCGTCACCCATGCCGGCGACGACGCACTGTCACCGACGCGGGCCAGCAGCAGACGCACCGTCATGTCGACACGCTCGATCGCCCGGCCCAGCATCATGAAGCGGTAGCCGTCGTCGCGCGACAGCGTCGAGTCGGCCAGACCGGCGAACATCGCCGCCCGGCCTTCCACGAAGCTCAAGAACTCATGCGGCCCAAGCCTTCTCGCCGCCCGCTCGCGCTCGGCCAGGGCGTTGTAGGTGGTGTTGAGGCACTCCCACATCTCGGTGGACGTGACTTCGCGTGCGCCGCGGGCATTTTCGCGGGCCGCCGAGATCGACTCGACGATCGAATTCTGCCCGTCACCGCGGCCGAACGCGACCAGGTCGGTCAACGACCACATGTCCAGCGGGGCCGCCGGCGGCTCGATCCCGAGGACCCGCAACAACGTTCGCGATGCCAGGTCCGGGTCGACGCTCGAGTCCTCCAACAACTGGTGCACAGTGACGTCCAGGATGCGGGCGGTGTCGTCGGCCCGCTCGACGTAGCGGCCGATCCAGTACAGCGATTCCGCGTTGCGCGCCAACATCAGTACATCACCGCCTGTTGCTGTTGCTGCTGCTGTTGCTGGGCAGTTTGGACGGCCTGCTGCGGTGGTCCCTCGTCAGCGGCCTGGCCGGCCGACGGCAGGGAGCGGACGACTTCGGCGGCGCCGAGCTCGTGCGTGGCGGTCGAAGCCCGCGACGCCAGCACCCAGGTGTCCTTCGAGCCGCCACCCTGACTGGAGTTGACCACCAGCGAGCCCTCCGGCAGCGCTACGCGGGTCAGCCCGCCGGGCAGCACCCAGACGTCGTCACCGTCGTTGACCGCGAACGGCCGTAGATCGACGTGCCGCGGAGCCAGCTTGTCTCCGATCCGCGTCGGCACCGTCGACAGCTGCACCACCGGTTGGGCGATCCAGCCGCGCGGGTCGGCGCGGACCTTCTTCGAGATCGTGGCGATCTCCTTCTCCGAGGCGTCCGGCCCGAAGACGATGCCGTAGCCGCCGGAACCCTCGACCGGTTTGATCACCAGCTCGCGGATCCGGTCGAGCACTTCCTCGCACTCCTCTTCGAGCCAGCAGCGGTACGTGTCGACGTTCGCCAGCAGCGGCTTCTCGCCCAGGTAGTACTCGATGATGGTCGGCACGTACGTGTAGACCAGCTTGTCGTCGCCGACCCCGTTGCCTACCGCGCTGGAGATGACGACGTTGCCCGCCCGCGCCGCGTTGAGCAGGCCGGCGACGCCGAGCACGGTGTCGGGCCGGAACTGCATGGGGTCCAGATATATGTCGTCGATCCGCCGGTAGATGACGTCCACCTGGCGCTCGCCTTCGGTGGTCCGCATGTAGACGACGTTGTCGCGACAGAACAGGTCGCGGCCCTCGACGAGCTCGACGCCCATCTGCCGGGCCAGCAGCGAGTGCTCGAAGTAGGCGGAGTTGTAGACACCCGGGGTGAGAACCACCACGGTCGGGTCGGCTTCGTTGGACGCCGCCGCGTTGCGCAGCGCCCGCAGCAGGTGCGACGAGTAGTCGCCGACGGCCCGGACCCGGTGCGTGGCGAACAGGTTGGGGAAGACGCGGGCCATGGTGCGCCGGTTCTCCATCACGTAGGACACCCCCGACGGCGAGCGCAGGTTGTCCTCGAGCACCCGGAAGTCGCCCTTGTCGTCGCGAACCAGGTCGATGCCCGCGACGTGGATGCGGACGCCGTTGGGCGGGGCGATGCCGACCGCCTCGCGGTGGAAGTGCTCGCACGAGGTCACCAACCGGCGCGGGATCACCCCGTCACGCAGGATCTCCTGATCGCCGTAGACGTCGTCGAGGTACATCTCCAGCGCCTTGACCCGCTGCTTGATGCCCTTTTCGAGCTTCGCCCACTCGGCGGCCGCGATGACTCGGGGCACCAGGTCCAGCGGGAACGGCCGTTCCTGACCGGACAGCGAGAACGTGATGCCCTGATCGGTGAACGCGCGGCCGAGTGCTTCGGACCGAGCCGCCAACTCGGACGTGTCCGACGGCGCCAGCTCGGCGAAGACGCCTTTGTAGAGGCCGCGCACGACGCCCTGGGCGTCGAACATCTCGTCGTACGCCTCGGCATAACTGTCGACGTCGTCGTAGCCATTGAAGACGCCGTCGTAGCGATTCCCTGGGGTGGTTGGCCGCGACCGTACGGGTCCACTGCGCGATGTCCGTGGGCTCATGCCAGACATGCTGCATCAACCTGGCGGTTTCGGCAGGGCAAGTTGATATTCACCGATATGCTCAGGGTCGTCGCCAGCCAGTGCGCGCACTCCGCGCTTTGGGGTTTTCGCGTGGACGCTGGTAACCTGAACAGTCGCTGCCCGTTGACGGGCGAAGAGCGCAGACTTAAGACCGAGCATGCTCCTCCGGAGAACATGCCCAAAATGAGATTTAGAAGGAACGACACGCGTGGCCAACATCAAGTCGCAGGAAAAGCGCATCCGCACCAACGAGATTGCCCGTCTGCGTAACCAGTCGGTGAAGTCCGCGCTGCGTACCGCCATCCGCGGCTTCCGTGAGGCCGTCGACGCGGGCGAGAAGGACAAGGCCGGCGAGCTGCTCGCCGCCACCAACCGCAAGCTGGACAAGGCCGCCACCAAGGGTGTCATCCACAAGAACCAGGCCGCCAACAAGAAGTCGGCGCTGACCCTGGCCTTCAACAAGCTCTGAGCTCAGCCTCGTAGTTTTCGCGAAACCGCGGCCCGATGATCGGGCCGCGGTTTTGTTGTGTTCGCCTCAGTTGTCGGCCAGCTCGGCGACGCGACGCACCGCCGATTCCAGCGCGTAGTCGGCACTGGCCGCGGCGCCTTTGACGTCGGCGTTCAACGCCGCGACCACCCGCAGCGCCTCGGCCACGGTGTCCCGGGACCAGCGCCGGGCCTGCTTCTGTGCTTTCTGCACCCGCCACGGCGGCATGCCCAGCTCCCCCGCCAACCGGTACGGGTCCCCCGACTGTCCACCGACCCGCGCGATCGAATGCACCGCCTCGGCCAGCGCATCGGCCAGCACCACGTGCGGCACCCCGCCGGCCATCGCCCAGCGCAGCGCCTCGGCGACGCCGCTGACGTCACCCGAGACGGCCTTGTCGGCGATGTCGAAGCCGTTCACCTCCGCCTTGCCGGAGTGGTAGCGACGCACTGCGGCGACATCGATCTGACCACCGGTGTCGGCCACCAGCTGCGAGCAGGCAGCGGCGAGTTCGCGGATGTCTGAGCCGACCGAGTCGAGCACGGCGTTGATCGCGTCGTCGCTGACCTTCACCTTCAACGACCGGAATTCCTTGCGCACGAAGTCGGCGCGCTCGGCGGGCTTGGCGATCTTCGCGCACAGATGCACCTCGGCGCCAAGCTTTTTCAGCTGATCAGCCAGCGCCTTGGCGCGGCCGCCACCGGAATGCACGACGACGAGCATGGTGCCGCCGGGCAGGTCAGTCGCGGCATCGGCGATGAGAGCGACGGCGTCCTTGCCCGCTTCGGCGGCGGACTCCAGGACCACCACGCGTTCCTCGGCGAACAGCGACGGGCTCAGCAGTTCGGCGAGCTCACTGGTGGACACATCACCGGCCCTCAGCCGGTCGACCGGCACGTTGTCGTTGCCGGCCAGCTTGCGTGCAGCCCGCAACACGTCGGCCACGGCCCGCTCGACCAGCAGTTCCTCGTCGCCCAACACCAGATGCAACGCCTCGGTCGATCCACTCACCCGTTGATCGTTTCATGGCGAGCAGACAATCAGCGCAGTGCGGGTTGCCAAGTCTGCCTTAGGGTTGAAATGCGCGATTGCCGATGCCGCCGCATGCCCGGCACAGGTGGCTCCACTGGCTCCGAGAGGCGGTACCAACCATGGCTGGCATCGATGAGGAAACTCTCATTGCCGCAGTCGCGGACTGGCAATTGAATGAGGTTCGGATTCTTGAACCGGGAGCAACGACGCGGCAGCTCATTCCCGAAGCCTGGTGGCCCGTGGCCGAATCTACTGACCCCGACGAACGCAAACGCGCGGCCCTGGAATTGTGGAATGAGGACTTCCTCGCATTGATCCCCCACTATGCGCACGCGCTGCAGACTGCGCTCGTCGACGTTCGGGTGGCCAAGCACAGGTACTACAGCGCACCATCACTCGACTATGTCCTGCGCACCGACGAAGGCGAACTACGCGTATGGGCGGGCGACGATCCTCGAACCTTCGGAGACATCGACCCCCCACTCTTCGATGCTGTCCCCACACCAGTACAAACATTCCTGCGTCAGGTTCACGCCGGCTACGCCACATTCGACGGCGAAACCCACGGATTAGTTGCGCCTTCTGGCATGGTCACCCTCGCGGCACGCTGGTTTCAGGCGCCCGACACGAACGAGATCATCGAGTGGTTCGAAGACGTTCCGTTTCCCGGTACTCAGCGATTGCTGTTCCTCACCGGCAATGGAGATGACATCGCGCTCTATGTCTCACCAGACCTCCCACCAGGCCAGGCAATCACCTACTACGAACCTGACTTCGAAATCGCGCCGTTCGGTGAAGCTCTGGACGACTTCATCACCAGGCCGTTGGATAACTGAGCCATGACCAATCCCGGTCCGTAGCTGTGGAACCTGTGCTTGGACGCCCGCTGACCTACGCGCGCTCGCGAGGCTGACCTCAGGGTGATTTCTGAGCTGATTTTCCGCCGTGCAGTCAGGCTCGGGAGGCTGAACCCTCACACGCTCCAGGCCAACCGGAACTTCTCGGCCAGTTCGGTGTCGGACAGGTCGCCGTAGTTCTGCTGCTCGTAGCCACGCACGCCCAGGACGGCGTCGACGGCCGCGTCCCCGAGGATGTCGCGGACCACGGCGCTGGCGCGCAGCGCGTCGAGCACCTCGGTCTGCTTCGCCGGCAGCGTCGTCACGCCGGCGTGCTCGCGTTGTGCTTCCGTCAGGGACCCCGGGTCGACGGTCACTTCGGGTGGCAGCGGCAGTTCCCGGCTGATGCCGTCGAGCGCCAACCCGAGGATGGTCGCCGAGGCGAGGTACGGATTGGCCGACGGGTCGACGATCTTCACCTCGGCGTTGGCGCCGTAAGGATTTCCGGACGCGGCGCTGACGAACCGGACGGCGGCCTCCCGGTTCTCGGTGCCCCAACAGACGGTGGCACCCGACCAGCTCCCCGGTTGGATGCGCAGCCCCGACACGATTGAGCCACACAGGACACCCTGCGCACCGGGCAGACCGGCCAGCAGTCCCGCGACCGCCGACTCACCGGCCGCCGTCATCCCGCGGGCTCCCGAACCGCCGGAGAACACCGGCACCCCGTCGCGGCACAGCGAAAAGTGTTGATGCGCACCAGAACCCACGCTGCCGGCGAAAGGAACCGGCGACAGGCTGATGCGCAGACCATGGCGGCGGGCCACCCGGCTGATGATGATCCGGGCCAGCACCAGCTGGTCGGCGGCAGCCACCGGATCACGAGGCACCAGCGAGAATTCGAATTGGTTGGCCCCGTATTCGGGATGGAACTGTTCGATCGCCACGCCCGCGGCGGCGGACGCGTCCATCACGTCGCGGACAAATCCCTCGAATTCGAGCACGCCGGCCAGCCCGTACTGCGCCCACATCGCGGACGGCAGCTGAGCGCCATCAGGGCCGACGAGCACGAACTCGACCTCATGTCCGACGGTGGCCGTCGAACCGGCCGCTGCCAATCTTTGCGTAACTCGTTGCAGCACACCGCGACCGCAGTGCGGGTCGGGGTTGCCGTCCTGCGTGAAGAACGCGCCGGGCGCCCAAGCGAGTCCGTCACCGAGCATGCGGAGTCCCGCCAGGTCGACGCGTACCCGCCGATCCCCGACCACGCCAGTCTGGTCGCCGAACACGATGCCGGTCTGATCGATGGCGAACACATGCCACGTCGGGCTGGTGCCGAGCCCGTGTTCGGCGAATCCCGCCACCCGGTTCAGCGGAACCACCTTGACCTGCGTCAGTCCTGCGGCGTTGACCACCGTGCCGATCAGGGTCCCCACGCCGGCCGCTTCGAGCGCCGCAACCGCCGCTGCCACGGACCCGGCCGGATCGTCATTCACGTCAATAATTCTGCATCGCGCCGCGGGGGTTCATGGGCGTATCGCATTTCCTCGTCGCCGGCGCCACACGGCCACCAACAGCGCGCCTCCCACTGTCGTCGCGCCAAGCAGCAGCGCGCCACCCCAGCCCGACGGAACACTGACCGCCGCTCCCGGAACCGCGGCACTCCACCGCGCCACGTGCAACAGCCACCACAGTTCGGGTCCGGTGAACCTGATCAACAGCTGCGCCGCAGCGGGCCAGCACCACGCCATAGCCGCAGCCGCGGTGCCGAGGATCGTGATAGGCGGAATAACCGGAGCAACAAGGAGATTGGCTGCCACCGCGACCAGACTCAGACTGCCCGATATCGCCGCAACCAACGGCGCCGTGACGAGTTGCGCGGCGACGGCCACGCAAACGGCGTCAGCGATCAACTTCGGCCAGCCGCGACCCACCAGGCGGCGCGACCACCCCGGCGCGATGACCACGAGTCCCGCCGTCGCCACCACCGACAGCGCGAATCCGGCGTCCACCGCGAGCGCCGGCGAAATGACCATCAGTACCAGCACACTGGCCGACAACGCCGGGATGGCCTGCCGCCGTCGATGCACCAGCATCCCCATCAACATCACCGAACCCATTGCTGCGGCGCGCAATACGCTCGGCGACGGTTGCACGATGACGACGAACGCGAACAGCGTCACCGCAGCCAACCCGACAGCGATCCGAGGTCCGACCAGTGCCGCGCTCAGCAGCACCGCGCCGCACACGATCGTCACGTTCGCGCCCGACACCGCGGTCAGGTGCGTCAGCCCAGCGCGCCGGAACGCGGCCGCGGTGTCCGACTCGACCGCCGACACGTCGCCCAGCACGAGTCCCGGGAGCATCGCCGCCTGATCCGGCGGCAGCGACAGCCGTGCGGCCTCGCCGAATTCAGCCCGCATGTGTGCCGCCGCGCGCTGCCCGGTCGACGCCGTCCCGAATCGGGGCGCGCCCACCGCGGCCAGCACTGCCACCGACAGGTCCCGCCGCTTCGGCCGGATGACCCTGGCCCGGAACGCCATCGGGCGACCCACGCCGACCTCCGAATAGCCGATGGCCGGAGCGAAAACCATGACCCGACCGGATGATTCGGTGTCCTGGAGCCGCTGCAACGATGCTGTGAACATCAGCCGACCACCCTGGATGGTCTTCGGGGACTCGGCCGGCGTGACGGTCACCGTCACCGTCGTGCCGAACCTTGTCGCCAGAGGATGGGTGTCGACGGCGTGCACGCGCACCGTCGCGACGATCGCGAACGCCGCACCCACCGCCGCCACTGCGAGCACCGCGGGCCAGCGCACCGAACCCACCCACAGACCGACGCCCACGACGGCCGCCACCGCGACGACGACCGCTGCCAGCGCTGCCCACGGACCCCACCACACGCCGACCGCGGTCACCGTCCAGCACGTCAGTGCGGCCGGCACCAATCTCAGGTCGATGCCCGGGACGTCCGGCGCGGGAGCTCCCGTCACACCTTGACCAGCTCACGCAGTTTCTCCAGCCGACTCGGCCCGATGCCGTCGACCTCACCCAGCTGGTCAACGCTCGCGAACCGACCGTTGGCGGTACGCCACGCCACAATCGCTTTCGCCATGACGGGGCCGATACCGGGCAGGCCGTCGAGTTGCTCCTCTGTCGCGGTGTTCAGATCGACCGGCCCTTTGGGATCCTTGCCCCCATCGGGCGGCCCCTTCTCCGGCGCGGTGGACGTCGCGCCGGCCGAACTGCGCATCACCGCCGGCGCACCCACCGGCGCGGTGATGCCGACCAGAATCTGCTCGCCGTCGGCCACCTTGCGGGCCATGTTCAGGCCGACCAGGTCGGCACCGGCCAGCGCTCCCCCGGCGGCCGTCACCGCGTCGGCGATGCGAGCGCCGGCGGGAAGCGTCACCAAACCCGGCTTGTGCACCAGGCCCGCCACGCTGACCACGACGTCCTCGGCCTTCCCCGGTGGCGCAGGTGGCCCCGGCGCGGAGGACGAAACCATCTGCACCGGAGGCAGTTTCGCCGCGGTCACCGGCGGCTTGTCATCACCGAGCACCGCGATCACCGTCACCAGGACCGCGACCACGCCGACCACCGCGAGCGCGATCACCCCGGCGCGCCCAGGATCGGCCCGCACCGACGCGAGCCACCCTGGGCTGCCGGGTACCGCGTCGGGCAGCCAGCGTGACAGCGAGGTGTCGTCGTTCGCGTCGGATTCGCTGTCTGGATCCGTCGTGTCTCCCGGCTGTGCGGTCAGTCGCCGCTGGGTCCGGTCGATCGGTGTCTGCGTGACCATGTCCGCGACGTTAGGCACCGTCACCGACCAAGACGCCGCGAAAATGCGGCCGAATGCGCCGCCTGTGGATCAATCGCGTTCTGTGGATGAATCGTCCAACCACCCGTCAAAGGTACGCAGCCAGCGTCATCGTTGGCTTGCACAGTCGAGTAGTGACCTACGCATGTGCCACGGGGCCGCCGAAGCGACGATGGGTTCGGTATTCCATCCGTCGCAGCGGGGTCAAGCGTGCAGGCACTGACCCCGAATGCATCCAACGGTAGGCGGTGCTCCGCGATGACTCACTCAGTTCAAACCTCCGATGCCGGCCAGACCCCGCAGCACAGTGATGCCCCCCAGCACAGCGACATGTCCGCGAGCGCGGCAGTCCCGCCGGACCCTCGGCAGTTACGAGGGCAGCCCAGAGACGAACGCATCTTCTACGACGAATTGGTCCGCGTTGTCGACGGCAGCGCCGTGCCCCAGGTCGTGAAAAACCGCATCTACGACGAGTACTCGAGAGATCGAACCGGTTTCGCGCAGTGGCTCATGGCGAATACCAGCGCCCCTCGTGCACCGCAACGGTCCTCGCGGCGCACTGTGACGCACGTTGTGCGTGCGCTCCTGCTGGGACTGGCCGCCCTTCTGTTGGTTTCATTTTCAGCGACCGCGATAGACGGAATTGTCACCGGCAACTTCCGAGCCGCCACCCTGGTCGCGGCGGGAGTCTCATTGAGTGGTTGGCTATTGCTCGCCTGGGTCATCCGCAAGCGACGGCTTTCTATGTCGTCGATCTCGTCGCGGCTGAACGACTCACAAGACACAGAGGCTCGGTATCGCGATATCACCAGGATTCAGATCACCGAATACCTGAATGTCCTGTGGAACAAGCTCCACGCGGAATCACTTGCGGCCGAGGAGGAGAAGCGTCGCCGGGCCGAAGAAGAGTCCGCAGAAGTGGTGCTGTCGACGACAGAAGCGCCACGGCTCGTCGAGTTGGAGAGTCAGGATCCGGTCCGTGTCAGGGCCTTACGAGATCTGGACGAATTCATCAGGTCACACGTGACGTCCGCCATCGGAATCAGCGGACCTCGTGGCATCGGTAAGACGACCATCATGCGGGTGCTGTGCACGCGCCATCAAAACCATTGTGTGGGTGTGTATGTGCCGGCGCCGGTCAAGTACTCGCCGGCCGACTTCGTGCGGACGATCCATCAGCGCACGGCCGAAGAGATTCTTCAGGCCCACGGCGCAACGCGGCCCGAGCCACTATTGGCGCAGCGAAACCGCGTGCTATCCGTTCGAGTGATTGCCGCGATAGGGCTATTGGTCTGCGCCGCAGCCGTTTTCCTCCTCGAAGGCAACGTCTCGCTGAGTTGGCGGCAGGTGGAGCGATGGGGACTGGTCGCGGTGGCTATCGCGCTGGCGACCGTCTTGTTCCTGTCCTACAACACACTGCGGGTGCAGCGGCGCCGCGACAAGAGTCCCGTATCACTCGCCCGGGCAGAGCTGGAGCGGCTCGCCTGGAGCACCAGGACACAGACGTCGTCGAAGAATGCGTTGGCATTGCGCGGGCTGTCTCTCGAGGACAGCAGCATGACCGAACTGGTCGAACGGGAGGTTTCACATCTGCAGCGGGTGGACGCATTCCAGAAGTTCGCGGCGCTCTATCGCACGGTGAGTGACCGCACCATCGTCGTCGCCGTCGACGAGCTGGACAAGATCTCAACCCCGGAGGAAGCGATCGACGTGATCAACGGTCTGAAAGATCTGATGCACAGCGAAGGCATACATTTTCTGGTCTCCGTCTCCGAAGACGCCCTCGCGAGGTTCGCACTACGCGGCATCCCGTTGCGCGATGCGTTCGACTCGACCTTCGACGCGATCGCAGAGGTCGATCGGTTCAGCGTCGAGGACGCCAGCGAGCTGCTTGAGCGCCGGGTCGTGGGAATGCCGCAGGTGCTCGCCTATTACTGCCACGCACTCAGTGGTGGCATTCCGCGTGACCTCATCCGATTCAGCCGCCATTGCGTCGATGTCGGGCGTCAGACGCCGACAAGCACACCGACGTCGACTGTCGTCGCCGCGGTCGCTCGAGACCATGTCACGGGCCTGCTGAATGGCGGTGCGATCCGCGCACGACAGGACCGGTCGGATCACCTCCGATCTCTACTGGAAGTGCGAGACGCCGTACACAACGCGCCCGACGAGGCCCTGTTCGGACTGCTTGATCAGGCGGCGACGTTCTTGTGGAAGGAGCGGGTGCCCGACGAACGATTTGATCTCGTCCCCGCCCTGCCGGTGGTGTTGGGAGTCATCAGCGCAGCCGGCTGTTACTTCGGCCGTAGCTGGACGGCGGCGTCGTGGCGAGCAGAAGTTGCGAGCGGCAACGCGAAGCGAGTAACCAATGGCGCCGCTGCGTGCATGGCCGAGGCCAGTGTTGACACGACAGTCGCCATCGAGCACTTGGACTCGTTGCGGCAATCGCTGCGGCTAACGCCCCTCGACATGGCTGTTCGCTGATTGTGTCGCTGCCCTGACTGTCGCCACGGCGAGTGGGGCGGGACGGACAGCACGTGTCGAGATGCAACGAAGATTGACAAGACATGCCTGACTACTTTGGCAAAAGTCGGGCGTGCCGCGGGAGCCTGTCAATCTATCTTGCAAAAGCCGAGGTCAAGGTAGTCCATGTCGGACCGGTCAGAAGCGCGGCAAACGTATGGGAATCCGTTGCTTCGGCGAGGAGCGAGGCCGAGACGGGATCTGGTCAGCCTCGATGAGACAGCGGATGATCTGTGATTTGCAGTGCCCGTTGATAGCGCACTTCGTGAACGAGATGGTTACCGATGGAGTCGGTGCGTTGTGTGCCGTCGAAGCACCACCCCGTCGATTCGTAGAAGCGACGGGCACGGTCGTTCCCCGATAGAACCCACAGTGAGGCCATTTCATAGCCGAGACCACGCATGTACGCGCAACCAGCGGTCATGAGGCGGCATCCGATCCCGCCGCCCCACCTGGGCGGGTCGACGTAGATCGCCCAGATCTCTCCACCGCCTTGCAGATCCGCATCTCGGCAACGACCCGTGGTGACGTGACCGCAGATCGTGTCGCCGTCGACAGCGACCTGGGTGAAAGGACCTTGGGGGTTCATCTGTTCGAAGGCATACCGACGAGCCCTGTCTTCGGGTCGCAAGGCATCAAGGTAAGAAGCCGGAAGCAGGCCGCGGTAGCCGACTTGCCATGACCGCACGTGGGCCTCCGCAACAGCCATCGCGTCCGCAGCTACGGCTTCCCTGATGTTGACGGGCATGGGCAATCGTGACAGCACGGCTGCACTGGAATCAAAGGAATTTCATCGTTGAGACAGAACCTGATCTGTCTTGTTTCTCTAGAAACGAGAATTATTTGGCGGTGGTGGTCTAATCGCGGGTATGTCTGAGCTGGTTTTCGCAGATGTCTCGTCGGGCGCGTTGGAGGCCGGGCAGTCACGGGCGGTCAGCCCACTGGCCCGCGTCATCCTGCCGCGCCCGGGTGAGCCGCTCGACGTTCGCAAGGTCTATATAGAGGAATCGGAGACCAACGCGCGGCGGGCCCACGCGCCCACCCGGACGACGTTGGAGATCGGCGCCGAGTCCGAGGTCTCGTTCGCGACGTACTTCAACGCGTTCCCTGCCAGCTACTGGCGGCGCTGGTCGATCCTGGAATCGGTCGTGCTGCGCGTCGAGTTGACCGGCAGTGCCCGCGTCGACGTCTACCGCTCCAAGTCCACCGGCGCCCGGATCACCGTCGGCGGCGCCCCGATCCACAGCGCGACCGAGGGTGAGCCCGCGGTGCTCGAGTTCGAGATCGAGCTGACCCCGTTCGAGGACGGCGGCTGGATCTGGTTCGACATCACCACCGACGCGAAGTCCACGCTGCACCAGGCAGGCTGGTACGCGCCGATCGCCGCGCCCGGGAGGGCGAACATCGCCGTCGGCATCCCGACGTTCAACCGGCCGTCGGACGCCGTCAACGCACTCGCCGCACTGACCTCGGACCCCGCGGTCGACGAGGTGATCAGCGCCGTCATCGTCTCGGATCAGGGCACCAACAAGGCCAAGGATCATCCCGGGTTCGACGCTGCCGCGGCCCCGCTCGGCAATCGGCTGTCCATTCACAATCAGCCCAACCTCGGCGGGTCCGGCGGCTACAGCCGGGTCATGTACGAGGCGCTGAAGAACACCGACTGCGAACAGATCCTGTTCATGGACGACGACGTCCGCGTTGAACCCGACTCGATCCTGCGGGCGCTGGCATTCAACCGGTTCGCGAAGGTGCCCACGCTCGTCGGCGGCCAGATGCTCAACCTGCAGGAGCCCTCGCACCTGCACGTGATGGGTGAGATGGTCGACTCCGAGAACTTCATGTGGTCGGGAGCGGTCAACACCGAATACGACCACAACTTCGCCAAGTACCGGCTCAGTGACGAGGATGAGTACCGCAGCAGGCTCCTGCACCGTCGTATCGATGTCGACTTCAACGGCTGGTGGATGTGCATGATCCCGCGCCAGGTCGCCGAGGAGTTGGGTCAGCCGCTGCCGCTGTTCATCAAGTGGGACGACGTCGAATACGGGTTGCGCGCCGGGGAACACGGCTATCCGACGGTGACGCTGCCCGGTGCGGCGATCTGGCACATGGCCTGGAGTGACAAGGACGACGCCATCGACTGGCAGGCGTACTTCCACCTGCGCAACCGGCTCGTCGTCGCGGCCATGCACTGGGACGGCAACATTCGCGGACTGGTGGCCAGCCACTTCAAGGCGACGATCAAACACCTTATCTGCCTCGAGTATTCGACCGTCGCCATCCAGAACAAGGCGATGGACGATTTCCTGGCCGGGCCCGACCACATCTTCTCGATCCTGGAGTCCGCGTTACCCGACGTCCGCAGGTTGCGCGCACAGTACCCGGACGCGGTGGTGCTGGAGAGCGCGACGGCGCTGCCCGCGCCGTCGGACAAGAAGTGGCGCAGGAAGGTCACCATCCCGACCAACCCGCTGGCGATCGCGACTCGGCTGAGCCGCGGTGTCGTGCACCAGCTCAAGGCGCACGACCCCATCCATCACCAGCGTCCGCAGATCAACGTCGCGACGCAGGACGCGCGGTGGTTCTCGCTCTGCAAGGTCGACGGGGTGACCGTGACAACCGCCGACGGGCGCGGCGTGGTCTACCGTCAGCGCGACCGGGCCAAAATGTTCGCCCTGCTGCGCGAATCAGTCGGGCTCAGCATCCGTGTCAGCACCGCATTTCCAAGGATGCGCCGCACCTACCGCCACGCCCGACCTCGCCTCACAAGCCCCAATACCTGGCAGCAGGTTCTCGAGGCCAGCAAGCCCGTCTAGCTGAGACAAGTTCTGAGTCGGTCCACATTCTCTACAAATGAGACTGAGTGTCTTCGGCGCGCTACCTGCGCAATCGGTCGCTACTGACAGAATCGATCGGCGACTACGAAACGACGGGAGCTCTGCGGATGGCAACCGCCCCAACACCGACACTGGTGAACGCTCTTGATGGCACCACCCCGGTCTGGACCGTCGGCACACCAGAGTCGGACGCAGCGGTGGTATTTCTCCACGGCGTCCCCGGACCAGGCAGTGAGTGGAAGCCACTGCTCAGCGAGATCGGTACGTTCACCCGCGCCATCGCGCCCGATCTACCGGGATTCGGAAGCGCCACTACCCCAGAGGGTTTCACCTACACCTCAGACGAGTACGCCGCATTTATCGCGAACCTCCTCGACGACTTAGGTATCGCGACCGCGCACCTCGTCCTCCACGACTTCGGTGGTCCCTGGGGGCTGACCTGGGCTGCCCGCCATCCTGAGCGATTCGCCAGCGCCACCCTCATCAACACCGGCGCCTGGATCGATTATCGCTGGCATTTCGCAGCTCGCCTCTACCGCGCACCGGTGGTCGGGGAAATCTCGATGGCCACCGCCACCTACCGATCCTTCGCCTCACTCATGCGATACCGCTCCCGCCGACCGCTACCCGAGGCCTCGATACGCGCGATGTGGGACACCATGACCCCTACCACCCGTAAAACAGTTCTGCGCCTCTACCGCGCTATGCCCGATCCCGCCGGAGACGCTGGTGTCCTCGCCGCTGCGTTGCGTCCACTCGATCGCCCAGCGTTGGTGATCTGGGGTGCCACCGACTGGGGTCTTCCTGTCGCCCTCGCCGAACGCCAGCGCGAAGCTTTTCCTGGTGCTGACATCCACGTGCTTTCCGACTCCGGGCACTACCCACAATTCGATGATCCCGACCGTGTCAGTTCATTGGTGGTGCCATTCCTGCGCGCACGCGCGGCGGCCCCGAGGGACTGATCCGCGCGGCCTGAGATCAGAACTGATTCATCCCGTTTCTTTACATACGAGACACACCCCTACATGCCGAGCAAGAAGGTTCCAGGATTCGCCGTGTTTCGGCGCCCAGCCGCTGCCACCGTTGTTTCGACAGTCCCGAACGATTAGGTGGGTGCTAGGACTTGGGTGCCGTTCAGCATGGCTTGTGAATCACGTTGATAAATCGGGTCGTTGGGTTGGGTGGTCACACAGGTGACGGCCACGGTGTACAGCTTGGCGCCGACTGTGGGGGCAACAACGAGGGCGGTCACGGTTTGAGTGGGACCGCCTAGTGCCGCATCCACTGTGTAGTTGAGGGTGACGGCGGGGTACCCGCATACGACGGTGTTCTGCTGGCTCTTGAGCTGGGGGTTGGTGCGGTTCTTGGTAAGGGCCTTGTAGCTGCCGTCGAGCAGAAGTTGTGGCGTCTTTTGATTCGTCGAGTCCCCGACCACGGCAGTGAGCGCTGGCGCGTAGTTCCCGTGCTGAAGGCTTATGTTGCGCAGCACGATGGGTGCAGCGGCGTTGGTCAGCTCGGGCACAGAGTCCCATGAGGGCGGCTGCGGTACTCGGACGCCGGGGCTGTCCGCTGTTGGCGGGGCAGTGGCCCAGCGGTCCGCAGTCGCCGCCGGACAGGTGCCCGCGGCGGGATTGCTGGGCGGTGACGACACATTCCGTGTGGGTTGGCCGCACGAAGCCAAAGCCAACACCACCAGCGCGATGCTGGCGCCACGTACTGCAGACCGCGGGTGAGATTTCATGATTGACGATCCTTCCTAAATGTCCTCAATGGTGATGTGACTGACCGCCGGTAATACCTCGACATCGAGCAACCTGCCCTCGGTGTCAACGATCTCTGAAAATTGAAATTGACCCTCTGCGGATCGATCTCGGGAGTTGACCCACCCAGTGAGGTGTCGGGGCGTCTGTGTCGACTCCAATGGGCCCGGTCGGACGGTTCGAAGTGGCCCCAGCTGTTCTGGTGATTGCAGCCTCCGGTCGTTCGTCCGGAGCGGCAACCTACTTGAGATCAATCCGCGCGGAAAACACCGATCACGAGATGGACCCCACATCAGTTTCTAGGCCCTTAGACGATTGCGGGACCAGGATATTGACCTCGTCAGCGTCCTCTGGTGGCTTGGCGTAGATCCGAATCCTTGTTGGTCCGGCTTGGGCAAGCTGAGCGAGACCGCCACCGTCGCCGGGTTCATCGGTCAACGTTTGATTGATCGCGAGTTGCGGAGGGTCGGTAATGATGAGGTCGCGGTCAAAGATGAGCGTTCCCATACCGGTTGGGTCTGCGCCACGGTAGACCCGGACGTGAACGTTCTGGTTTCGGGACAGCGCTTCGTCGGTCGTCATGGTGTGCACCAGCACGCCGTAGTCGTTGTATGTGGTGACGCTGCCGTCGGCGCGTGGACCTCCGGGAGGGTCGACGGTCGACCAGGACGCTGCGTCGCGAATTTCGATGCAGTGGTAGTCCGGGAACACCTCGACATCGAGCAACGGCTCATTCGGTGTGGGGTCACCCATGTGTTTTCGATCCTGTTGTCGCGCTGACTATTAGCGTGGCCACCAATGTGATGGCTAACTGTGCCCAGTGTCGAATACCCCACAACGGCCGGTCGCCCGGCACATAGTCCCTCACGACGAATCCCCCCTACTTGCACCAGAATCGGCGTTCGGCAGCAATGACGAACTCTTGCAAGGGGTAGTCGGGAACCACGCCTGAGACCGAACGTCAGCGAACAGTGATCTCCCGCACAGTGAACGAAGGGATCTGCTGCACAAGCGCTTCGCCGATCACGCAGTCGAGATCGCCGACCGAGTCATCGACCAAACCACTGGATCAAGGCAGAGCTAACAAGCCCTTCCACATCACCTCAAGCGAGACAGCATCTGATCACTCCCGTTTCTCTAGAAACGGGAGTCAACGGACGTCGATTGCGGTGAGGTCGCAGAAGGCTCCGCCATACTGGCCCGGTGGGGACTAGGGGTTCAATGCAGTTTAGTTGCCGTCGATCGGACTGCGCGCGAGAAGCCTGCACGGGCCTATGAGGCAGATAATCCTCGCCGCAGGCTTGGCGTTGGCGGTCGCCATTCTGCTGACTCCCGTGTTGATCCGGCTGTTCACCCGGCGGGGGCTGGGCCAGCCGATCCGCGACGAGGCCCCGGAAAGCCACCAGCGTAAATGGGGCACGCCGACGATGGGCGGCCTGGCGATCCTCACCGCGATCTGGGCAAGCTACCTGACCACCACCCTGCTCGGGCTCGCATTCGGTGGTGAGGGGCCGACGGCATCGGGGCTGCTCGTCCTCGGACTCGCCACCGCGCTGGGTGCGGTCGGCTTCACCGACGACTACGTCAAGTTGCGACGCGCACGCAACCTCGGATTGAACAAGCGGGCCAAGAGTGTCGGCCAGCTCGTCGCGGCAGTCCTGTTCGGCGTGCTTGCGCTCCAGTTCCGCAACGCCGACGGTCTCACTCCCGGCAGCGCCAACTTGTCCTACGTCCGCGAAATCGCCGCATTCACAATGCCGCCCGTGGTGTTCGTGCTCTTCTGCATCGTCGTCGTCTCGGCATGGTCGAATGCCGTCAACCTCACTGACGGCCTGGACGGGCTCGCCGCAGGTGCCATGGCGATGGTGGCCGCCGTTTACGTGCTCATCACTGTCTGGCAGTTCCGAAACGCGTGTGCCCTCACTCCGGGACCCGGCTGCTATCACGTTCGGGACCCGCTAGATCTGGCCCTCGTTGCCGCGGCGACTGCCGGCGCCTGCATTGGGTTTCTCTGGTGGAATGCCGCACCCGCCAAGATCATCATGGGTGACACGGGCTCGCTGGCGCTGGGCGGCATCATCGCCGGATTGTCGGTGACCAGCCGCACCGAAATCCTGGCCGTCATCCTGGGCGCCCTGTTCGTCGCCGAGGTGTCCTCGGTCGTCATCCAGGTCATTTCGTTCCGCACCACCGGCCGACGAGTCTTCCGAAATTCCCCAATCCATCACCATTTCGAGCTGATCGGCTGGCCAGAGACCACACTGACCATTCGGTTCTGGCTGATCACCGCTATCGCGTGCGGCCTTGGAATTGCGCTCTTCTACAGCGAATGGCTGACGGCCGTCGGTGTCTGAATCCGAGCCGAGAGCGTGGCGTGCGAGGTGAGTCGATGACGGACGCTCTCGCTTCAGCCCCTCGCTCTTCGTTCATTCGGTACTGGGCAGCCGCCACGATCAGCTCGTTCGGCTCGGCGGTCACAGCGGTTGCGATGCCCGTGCTCGTGGTCCAACTACTTGGCGCGACCCCGTTTGAGGTCGGCGTCGTGAACGCGGCTCAATTCGTGCCCTACACCGTGTTCGGTTTCGTTGCCGGCGCATACACCGATCGGTGGAGACGAAAGCCGGTTTTGGTGTGGGCCAGCGTCGGGCGGGCACTGTCTCTGGGCGCGATTCCTGTCCTGTGGCTGATTGGTCACTTGCAGATATGGATGCTGGTTATCGCGCTGCTCGCGTTTGGTGCATTCTCAGTATTCGGATTCGCTGCCACTCAATCACTGCTGCCGCGCCTCGTGCCCCGGACGCGATTGGTCGCAGCGAACGCACGCCTGGACCAAGCTGATTCGGCCGCGCAGACGCTCGGACCAGCCATCGGCGGCGGCCTCGTCGGAATGTGTGGTGCCCCGGTGGCCATCGTCATCGACGCGGTCAGTTATCTCGTCGATGCTGCATTCAATGCGAGCATCCGCGTCCACGAACCCCGACCCGGCTCCCCCACGCGCGACCTCCGCCAAGAGATCTATGACGGTCTCCGGTGGACGTACCGCCACCGCGCCCTGGGCCCGTTGGCTTTGTCGACGCACATCTGGTTTTTCGCCAATGGTGCTGCGGTGACGGTGCTTTCGCTTCTTGCATTGCGCACGCTGGGATTGACTGCCTATGTGTTCGGGACGCTGCTGGCAGTTTTCGGTATCACCAGCCTGATCGGCGCATCCTTGGCACCGGCGTTCGGTGATCGGTTTGGATCAGGGCGGGTGGTCATCTCCGCACGCGTCGCCTACCCCGTCGCATGGCTGCTCATCACTCTTGCTCCCGCGACCGCTGGGGGCGAAGTGCTCTTGTTCGCCGCGTTGGGCGTTCTAGGATTTGCTGCTGGCATCGAGAACGCGAACGAGATGGGCTATTGGCAGGCACTCACACCCGACGAACTACTGGGTCGAGTCAACGCCACCAGAAGGTCGGTCAACCAGTCGATGGCTGCCTTGGGAGCCCTCATCGGCGGCCTCGGCGTTGGGCTGATCGGTGAGCGACACACCCTTGCAATAGCGATCGTCAGTTTCGTGACCGCCGCACTCGCCGTTGCGATATCGCCGCTGCGGCAGAAGGCCGACCACTTTGACGAAGAACGATGACCGTGCTCGGCCCGGAGGACTCCCTCCCGCACACCACCGCACGCATCCTGGTTACCGGCGCTTCCGGTGCAGGCAAAAGCACTCTGCGCGACACGATCAGCACTGCCTTGCGGCTTCCCACCGTGGAGATCGATTCGCTGCACCATGGACCCCACTGGACGCCACGGCCCAGCTTCGCCGCTGAGGTCGAGCAGTTCACCGCGGGACCGCGCTGGGTCATCGAATGGCAGTACTCGGAAGTGCGGGCCCTGCTGCTCGACCGCGCCGACACCCTCATCTGGCTAGACCACAACCGATGGACCGTCACCCAACGAGTCGTACGCCGCACAGTTCGACGACGCCGACACCGCACTGAACTATGGAATGGCAACTACGAGCCGCCGCTACGCACGATCTTCACCGACCGCGACCACATCGTTCGATGGTCCTGGCGCACCCACCGCCAACGCCAACACGAAGCACTCGCCGTAGCCGACCGAACAACTGGTCCTCTCGTCGTGCGCCTCGTCGGACAACGCCAAGTCGACGCTTGGGTACGAGGACCACTCCAAACACTGGCCGACCAAGCGCCACAGCCTGAATGACCGGTCTTCACGGGACAGGATCCTTCGCCGTCCAGATTCTCTACATTCGAGGCAAAGCACGACAGCTGGCATTCGGGGAGGAACCAGCATCAGCGAGACCAATGGACGCGACAGTAACTGGACGAGCGGCCTTTTTGAAGGTACCGCCTGGCATTACGCGCGCTTTCGTCCCAACTACCCAGCAGTCGTTATCAACGACCTGGTCCAGCAACTGCGCTTAGACGGCACCGGCCGTCTGCTCGACCTCGGCTGTGGGACCGGTCAACTCACATTGCCAATCTGCCCTGCATCTCGACAGCATGAGTCGTCCAGCCACCGGGACCCTCGAAGCCGGGTAGACACCTGCGGCATAGTGTCTAGCGAAAGCGCACAGCCCCAACGAGGAGGCCTCCATGACCGGCACACCGAATGAAGCCCGCCCACTCCGCGTCATCCAGTGGACCACCGGCAATATCGGCAAGCGGTCCCTGCACGCGATCATCGCCCGTGACGACATGGAGCTGGTCGGCGTCTACGCGTACGGTGCCGAGAAGGTCGGCGTCGACGCCGCCGAGCTGGCCGGCTGGCCCGAACCCACCGGCATCAAGGCCACCAATGACATCGAGGAGCTCGTCGCCCTCAAGCCCGACGCCTGCTGCTACAACCCGATCTGGCCCAGCGTGGACGAGCTGGTCCGGCTGCTCGAGTCCGGCATCAACGTCTGTTCCACCGCGGCCTGGATCACCGGTGGCAAGCAGTCCCCAGAGGACCTGGCGCGCATCCAGAAAGCCTGCGAGGCAGGCAATTCCACGATCTTCGGCAGCGGCGCGCACCCCGGCCTGACGAACATGATGGGCATGGTGCTGTCCAGCGCGTGCGAGAGCGTCGACGAAATCCGCATCACCGAGTCGGTCGACTGCGGCGTCTACGAATCGGCCGGCACCATGGCCGCGATGGGCTTCGGCAAGGACCCCGAGACACCGGGCCTGGCCGAGAGCGTGCGCCTGGAGAGCGAGGTGTTCGCCGAATCAGCCGCGATGATGGCCGACGCCATCGGCGCCGAGCTGGACCGGATCGACTTCGACGTCACATTCACCGCGGCCGACGAGGACTCCGACCTAGGTTTCATGCAGATCCCGAAAGGCACCGTCGCCAGTGTCTACGGGTATCACCGCGGCTGGGTCGGCGACAAGAATGTCGTCAGCGTCGGCTTCAACTGGATCATGGGCAACCACGTCACGCCGCCGAAGCCGGTGGCACACGGCCACGTGATCCAGGTGTTCGGTGTGCCCAACATGCGCACCGTGGTGTACTGCCTGCCGTCGAAGGACTGGAGCGAGGTGAGCCTGAACGGCCTGGGCATGATCTACACCGCGCTGCCGGCGACCAACGCAGTGCCGGCAGTGGTGGCCGCCGCGCCGGGCATCCTCACGCTCAAAGATCTGCCGCCGGTCACCGGACGGTTCGCCGGCTAGTCCAAAAGCACTCACAGCCGGTACATTTCGCGTGCCATCAGTGCATCCTCGATGTAGTCGGCGTGCGTGTGGTACGAGGGCTTCGCAGGGTGCTCTTCGGCCAGCCAATGCACCGCCTGGCTGATGGCCTGCTCCGTGTTGGCCAACCACTGGGGTGTGGTCGGCGCGTGCACGGTCAGGGCGTGGGTCCAGCCGAAGTTCAGGGTGTTGCTCATGATCGTCGCCTTTCAATGGGTTCCGCGGCGATGAGGTGCCGCGCTCACATTCAGCGTGCGGCGACAGCGACGCCAGAGCGCGAGTAGGCGAGTACCCGAAAACGAAAGGGCGGCGCCGTCGCCAATCCGCGTAGTCGGGTGCGGCCGCCCCGGTGGTCTTCCCGGACGCGTTCGAACCGGGTCACTGACCCGGGTGGCGCGACTCCTCGGTGTTGACGATCACGCCGACGGCCCCGGAGCCGACGTGCACTGCCAGCACCGGCCCCATGTCGGTCACCACGAGTGAATCGACCTGGGGCAGACGGGAAGTCAGCGCGGCGCCGATCGACGCGGCGTCATCGTGATTGTCGACGTGGTGCACGGCGATCGATGCGGGCCGGTCACCGACCAGGGCAACCACCCGCTCGATCATCGCGGCATGCGCTTTGGCCACGGTCCGAATCCGCTGATCCAGCACCAGCCGGCCATCAATATCCAACTGCAGCAACGGCTTCAGCGACAACGCGGTGCCCAGCCAGGAGGCGGCCGTGCCGATCCGGCCACTGCGGCGCAGGTTGTCCAGCCGATGCACGACGATGAATCCGTGCTGCCGGCCCGATTCCGAACGCGCCCCCGCCTCAACGGCATCCAGGTCGGCACCGGACGCCGCGGCCCGGGCCGCGGCCAGTGCGACGAACCCGACGCCCATGGCAGCTGACCGCGAATTGATCACGCGCACAGCAGGACCCAACTCGCGGCCCACTGCCGCGGCGGAACTGAACGTGCTCGACAGGCCGGCCGACAAATGCACCGCCACCACGCCATCGCCGCCGCTGTCGGCCAGGGCTTGCTGGTAGACGTCCATCAGATCCGCGGGCGACGCGCCCGAGGTGGACACGTGCGACCGGTCCTGGATGTCCTGCGGGATCGGATCGACCCCGTCCTGGTAATCGATGCCGTCCTGCAGCACGTGCAGCGAGACCACCCGAATATCCCAGCGCTTCAACTCTTCTGGATCAAGCCGGGCCGACGAATCGGTGACCACCACCACGGTCATGACTAGTCGTCAGTCCGCTGCGACACCACACCGGCCTCGGCCAGCCCCTTGAGCATGAGCTCGGCGACCGCACGATGCGCCTCGAAGTTCCAATGGATGCCGTCCGGATTCGCCCGGCCCGACATCACCTCGTCACCGACGGCGGCTTTCAGGTCGACGACCGGAACCTGGTGTGCGTCAGCCCAATCGGTGATCGCCGACACGGTGGCGTCGCGCCACCGGTGCGAGTTGCCGTAGGTCTCCGCGATGTGCACCGACGGGATCGTCGCCACGAACGGAATGCCTGGACGGTTGAAATCGATTGCCGCGCGGGTCTCTTCGAGGTATTCGGCGGTCAGGTGCGCGGGCAACGCGGGCCGCGCGATCGGCGACAGCCGGGGCTGCACCCAGCCATAGCCGTCCCGCACGATGCGACGCAGCCACGGCGGGCGCACGTAGCGGATCAGTTCCCGCAGCGCCGTCGGCAACGGCGACGGCAGCGAGTCCATACCGCTGGTCGCGAAGATCACGGCGCCGGCCTTGGGCAGCGCCGCCCACGACCGCGGATCCTGGGTCGCGGCCCACCACACGTCGCGGCAGGTCCAGCCGATCCGGCCGATCAGTTCCAGGTCCCAACCAAGTTGGGAGGCAACGATATTCGGCCAGATGCGCGGATCGTCGGACGGCAGACCGCCGGTCGGGCCGTAGTAGGACAGCGAGTCACAGAAGACGAGCAGTACGGGCCGAGTGTCAGAGGACATCATTGGCCACCTGAGCCGAGGCGTTCCACACGTCCAGACGCCACTTCACGGGGTCGTCGTCCGCCAGCCCGGCACTGTGCCCGGACAGCTGCACCCAGCTGGCGTTGCCCATGCCGCCGAGCACCGGCCAGTTGTCCACCGGCAGGTCCAGCAGGGCCGCGGTCAGCGCCGCGATCAGGCCGCCGTGCGCGACGAGCACAACCGGGCGGTCGACCTCGTCGACACCCCACTCGGGCAGATTGCGGAGCTGCTCGGCCACCACCGGCAGGCTACGGTTCGCCACGTCGACCCGGCTCTCGCCGTTGTGCGGCGCCCAGCGGGCGTCATCACGCCAGGCCAGCCGCGCACCGGGCGCGATGGCATCGACTTCGTGGTGGGTCAGGCCCTGCCAGTCCCCCAGGTGCGTCTCGCGCAGCCGCTCGTCGACCGACACCGACATGCCGGCCTGGTCGCCCAGCGTCGTCGCGGTGTCGAGAGCTCGGCGCAGATCAGAGGAGACGATCACCAGCGGCTGACGCTTTGCCAGCACCTCGGCCGCCGCCACCGCCTGCGCCCGGCCCAGATCGCTGAGGTCGGTGTCGAGCTGGCCCTGCATCCGGCTGGTGGCGTTGTACTCCGTCTGGCCGTGACGCAGCAGCAGGAGGCGACGGTTCCTCACTCGCCGTCCTCGTCGGACGCGTCGTCACCGTCCGGGTTCACCGGAAGCTCACCGTCCAGATCGACCTCGATGGCCGGGCAGTCCCGCCACAGCCGGTCCAGCGCGTAGTACTCGCGCTCTTCCTGGTGCTGGATGTGCACCACGATGTCGACGTAGTCGAGCAGCACCCAGCGGCCCTCGCGGGCGCCTTCGCGACGCGCCGGCTTGTGCCCTGCCCAGCGCATCTTCTCCTCGACCTCGTCGACGATGGCGTTGACCTGGCGGTCGTTGGACGCCGAGGCGATGACGAAGTAGTCGGTGATGACCAACTGCTCCGACACGTCGATGACGCTGATGTTCTCGCCGAGCTTGGCTGACGCCGCGCGGGCGGCGACCGTCGCCATGCTGAGGGCTTCGGGGGTGGCGGTCATGAGTTCTCCTGCTTGTTCGTGGCCTGATAAAGCCCACGTTTGGATACGTATTGGACGACGCCGTCGGGCACCAGGTACCAGATGGGCCGGTTGGCGTGGGCGCGGCGACGGCAGTCGCTCGACGAGATGGCCAGCGCGGGCACCTCGACCAGGCTCAGGGCGTCGGGCGGCAGTTCTTTCTGCGCGTCCTCGATGTGCTTGCCGTCGAGCTCGTAGCCGGGCCGGCTGACCCCGATGAACCGGGCGGTGGAGAACAGCTCCTCCCAGTTCTGCCAGGACAGGATCGAGGCGAGCGCGTCGGCGCCGGTGATGAAGAACAGGTCGGTGTCGGGGTTCTGCCTGGCCAGGTCCCGCAGGGTGTCCTTGGTGTAGGTTGGTCCGCCGCGGTCGATGTCGACGCGGCTGACCGAGAACCGCGGGTTGGCGGCCGTCGCGATGACCGTCATCAGGTACCGGTCCTCGGCGGCGGTGACGAGCCGGTCCCGCTTCTGCCAGGGCTGCCCGGTGGGTACGAACACCACTTCGTCGAGCTCGAACAGGTCGGCCACTTCACTGGCCGCGACGAGGTGCCCATGGTGGATGGGGTCAAACGTCCCACCCATCACTCCCAGCCTGCGTCGAGTCACGATTCGCCAGCTTACGGCAGTGTTCGGAGCCAACTCGGGGGCAGGACCTCGCCGACTAGACAGGCAGCAAGTTGTCGATCACCGACGCGAGCTGCTTGGCGGACCGGCATTCGTGCATGGTGATGACGTCCTGGTACTTGGCGGTGGCCGAGTCGCCGCTGCCCCACAGGTGCTTGGGCTCGGGGTTGAGCCAGTGCGCGTGGCGGCTGGCGCTCACCATGTGCGCCAGCAGGTCGGCCTGCGGGTTGCGGTAGTTGTTGCGGCCGTCGCCGAGCACCAGCAGGGCCGTGCGCGGCGAAAGCGCGTTGGGCCACTTGTCCAGGAACGAGACGAAGGCGTGCCCGTAGTCGGAGTGCCCGTCCCGGGTGTACACGGCGGCCTCGCGGGTGATCTTCTGCACCGCGACGGCGAGGTCGGCGTCGGGCCCGAACAGCTCGGTGACCTCATCGGTGGTGTCGATGAAGGCGAAGACCCGCACGCGCGAGAACTGCTGGCGCAGGGCATGCACCAGCATCAGGGTGAAGTGGCTGAAGCCCGCCACCGAGCCGGACACGTCGCACAGCACCACCAGCTCGGGGCGGGCCGGGTGCGGCTTCTTGAGGACGACGTCGATGGGCACGCCGCCGGTCGACATCGACTTGCGCAGTGTCTTGCGCAGGTCGATCTGGCCGGAGTGGGAGCGACGGCGGCGCGCCGCCAGTCGGGTGGCCAGCGTACGAGCCAGGGGCGCAACGACATTGCGCATCTGGCGCAGTTGTTCGCCTGACGCCCTGAGGAATTCGACGTTCTCGGCCAGCTGCGGGATGCCGTAGGTCTGCACGTGATCGCGGCCGATCTGCTCAGCGGTGCGCCGCTTGGTCTCGGATTCGACCATGTGCCGCAGCTGCGAAATACGCTTGGCAGCAATCGCTTTGGCGATCTGTTCCTGAGTGGGTGAGGGCTCGTCACCGTACGGCGCGAGCAGGCCGGCCAGCAGCTTGCCTTCCAGCTGGTCCAGCCCCATGGCCTTGAGCGCCTGATACGACGAGTAGGACGGGCCGCGGCTGGAGTTGTACTTGCCGTAGGCGTCGACGATCTGCGCGATCATCGCCATCAGCCGGTCGTCGAGGCTGGCCATGTCGGCGTCCGAGAGCAGGTCGATCAGTGCCGATCGCATCGCCTCGACATCCTCGGGCGGTATCCGGTCGGGCCGGTTCTCCGGGTCCTCATCGTCGTCGAGTTCCAGCACCGCCCGATCCCCCATGGCCGCGGGGAACCAGAGGTCGAACAGTGCGTTGTAGGTCTCGCGGTGGTCGGGGCGGCGCAGCACCGCGCAGGCCAGGCCTTCGCGCAGCACCTTGCGGTCACCCAGGCCCAGAGTGGCCATCACCCGTCCGGCGTCGACGGTCTCCGACGGCCCGACGTTGATGCCCACCTTGCGCAGGGCTTCGACGAACCCCACCAGGTGGCCCGGAATACCTTGCGGGGCAAGCGGTTGCGCTGGGGTTCGTGCGACGGCCATGGCAGCTTCCCTAGTTCAGCTTCAGCTCGCCGGCGGCACGCACCTGGTCGGATTGGTGCTTGAGCACCACGCCCAGCGTGGCGGCGATCATGGCGTCGTCCAGGGTGTCCATGCCCAGCGCCAGCACCGTGCGGCCCCAGTCGATGGTCTCGGCGACCGACGGCAGCTTCTTGAGCTGCATGCCGCGCAGCACGCCGATGATCCGCACCAGCTCGTCGGCGATCTTCTCCGGCAGCTCGGGTACCCGGGACAGCAGGATGCGCCGCTCCAGGTCGGGGTCGGGGAAATCGATGTGCAGGAACAGGCAGCGGCGCTTGAGCGCCTCGGACAGCTCGCGGGTGGCGTTCGAGGTCAGCACCACCAGCGGGGTCTGCTTGGCCTTGATGGTGCCGAGTTCGGGCACGGTGACGGCGAAGTCGGACAGGATCTCCAGCAGCAGGCCTTCGATCTCGATGTCGGCCTTGTCGGTCTCGTCGATCAGCAGCACGGTGGGTTCGGTGCGCCGGATCGCCGTCAGCAGTGGACGGCTCAGCAGGAATTCCTCGCTGAACACATCCAGCTTGGTCTGGTCCCAGTCGCCGGACTGCTGACCGGACTGGATGCGCAGGATCTGCTTGGCGTGGTTCCACTCGTACAGCGCGCGGGCTTCGTCGACACCCTCGTAGCACTGCAGCCGCACCAGCTCCGAACCGGTGCACTGGGCGATGGCCCGGGCCAGCTCGGTCTTGCCGACACCGGCCGGTCCTTCGATCAGCAGCGGCTTGCCCAGCCGGTCGGCCAGGAAAACCGCTGTGGCCGTTGCGGTATCGGGCAGGTATCCGGTTTCGGCGAGTCGCTTGGCGACGTCATCGATGTCCGCGAACAGCGGCACCGAACGAGCAGGTGTACTCAAGTTCTTCTCCTCTACGCGGGCCGGGTCTGGCCGTCGCCCCACACGATCCATTTGGTGGATGTCAGTTCCGGCAGCCCCATCGGGCCGCGGGCGTGCAGCTTCTGGGTCGAGATGCCGATCTCGGCGCCGAAGCCGAACTGCTCTCCGTCGGTGAACGCCGTCGACGCGTTGACCATCACCGCGGCCGAGTCCACCTGGTCCGAGAAGCGCTGGGCCGCAGCAAGGTTGGTCGTGACGATCGCTTCGGTGTGCCCGGTGCCGTACTCGTTGACGTGCGCGATGGCGCCGTCCACTCCGTCCACCACGGCGACCGCCATGTCCAGCGACAGGAACTCGGCGCGCAGCTCGTCCTCGCTCGGATCGAGGTGCACCGTCACTCCGGCGTCCTGCAGTGCGGTGACCAAACGGGGCAGCGCGGTGTCGGCGATGGCCCGGTCCACCAGCAGCGTCTCGGCCGAGTTGCACACGCTGGGGCGACGGGTCTTGGAGTTCAGCAGGATGCGCTCGGCCATGTCGAGATCGGCGGCTTCATGGACGTAGACGTGGCAGTTGCCGACGCCCGTCTCGATGGTCGGCACGGTGGCGTCGCGCACCACGGCGTCGATCAAGCCGGCGCCGCCGCGCGGGATCACCACGTCGACCAGACCGCGGGCCTGGATCAGGTGGGTGACGCTGGCCCGGTCCTCGCTCGGCAGCAGCTGGACCGCGTCCTCGGGCAGGCCCTCGGCGGCCAGTGCGGACCGCAATGCGGTGACCAAGGCCTGGTTCGACCGGGCCGCGGACGAGCTGCCGCGCAGCAGCGCCGCGTTGCCGGACTTCAGGGCCAGACCGAAGGCGTCGACCGTCACGTTGGGCCGGCCCTCGTACACCATGCCGACGACGCCCAGCGGCACCCGCTGCTGGCGGATCTGCAGACCGTTGGGCAGGGTGCTGCCGCGCAGCACCTCACCGACCGGGTCGGGCAGGCCGGCGACCTGGCGCAGCCCGGCGGCGATGCCGTCGACCCGCTGCTTGTTCAGGGCCAAGCGGTCGATCATCGCTTCGGCGGTGCCGGCGGCGCGCGCGGCCTCGACGTCTTCGGCGTTGGCGGCCAGCACCGTGTCTGCCGCGGCCAGCAGGGCGTCGGCCGCGGCGTGCAGCGCGCGGTTCTTGGTTTCGGTGGTCAGTGTGGCCAGCGCACGGGATGCGACCCGGGCCCGCCGGGCTGCGTCATGTACCTGCTGGCGCAGATCGGTGTCCGTAGCTGCGTGCACACTCATTAACCCAGGGTAACGAGGTATCCGCGGTTCAGCCCGGTCGGGGCTACCGTGGCCGGGTGACTCGGATCACTGTGGTGGGCAGCGTGAACATGGACCTGGTGTTCGGTCTGGCCGACCTCCCGGAACCGGGGCAGACGGTGCTGGCGTCGTCGCTGCATTCGGAGCCCGGTGGCAAGGGCGGCAATCAGGCCGTCGCCGCCGCCCGGGCCGGTGCCGACGTCCAGCTGGTCGCCGCGCTCGGGACCGACGCCACCGGCGCCGTATTGCGAAAGCACCTGCAGGACAACGGTGTCGGCCTCGACGGCGTCGTCAGCCTGCCGACCCCCAGCGGCACCGCGGCGATCATGGTCGGCCGCAGCGCCGAGAACATGATCGTGGTGGCGCCGGGCGCCAACGCGCACCTGACCCTGGACTCACGGCAGATTCGTGCGGTGGTCGCCGACTGCGAGGTGCTGTTGCTGCAGCTGGAAATCCCGCCTTCCACTGCGTTGGCCGCGGCGCGGACGGCCAAGGCGAGCGGCGCGACGGTCATGCTCAACGCTTCTCCCGCAGGCACCGACCCGGGTGCGCTTGCCGAGCTGGCCGCCGCCACCGACGTGGTGATCGTCAACGAGACCGAAGCCGCACGATGGCATTGGCCCGTCCCACATCTGGTGATCACCCGCGGCGCCGACGGCGCGGTGCATCGCACGCCCGATGGCGAAACCCACATCACGGCACCCGAGGTCGAGGCGATCGACACGACCGGCGCCGGCGACGTCTTCGCCGGGGTGCTGGCCGCGGGCTGGCGTGCGGACCCCCGGCACGCCCTCCTGCGGGCCGTGACGGCCGGCGCGCTCGCCACGCTGACCGCGGGAGCCGGCGATTGCGCACCGTACGACGAGGCCATCGAGGACGCGCTGGGCTCGGCTCCATAACTTGCGCGCGGATATACGCCGATTAGCTGATGATGTGCCGGCCGCGTCGCCGGATAGTCGATGCCATGACCACCGCAAGCGGCATGCCGAGCGTCTTCGACGCCGGGCTCCCGACCATCGACTACGCCGGCGCGCAGAGCCCCGACGAGGCGCAGGCAGTCATCCGCGAGGCGCGGGAGCAAGCGCCGATCGCGATGGGTCCGCATGGACCTGAAGTGCTGACCTACGACCTCGCACACGAGGTGCTGCGGGACCCGCGTTTCCGGATCCCGCAGGGCATGTTCCTGGTGGCTCAGGGCATCACCTCTGGCCCCGTGTGGGATCGCGCCAGCGCATCGATCATCAGCATCGACGGCCCCGAACACACGCGTCTGCGTCGCCTGGTGGCGACCGCCTTCAGCCGGCGCGCGATCGACCGACTACGCGCGACAGTCGTCGACGTCGTGAGCGACCTGGTCGACCGCCAGGTCGCACGTGGGCACTGCGACGTGGTGACCGATATCGCGCGGCAGTACCCCACCCCGGTCATCTGCGCGCTGCTCGGTGCCCCAGCCGAGGACTGGGCACAGTTGTCCGACTGGGTAGACGACTTCATGCAGGCCTTCGACTGGCATGTCGCCGAGCACGAGGCCGCGATCCTGACCGCCTGGGACGCGCTCGACGCCTACATCGACGACATGGTCGCCCGGCGCCGCGACAACCTCACCGATGACCTGATCTCTGATCTCATCCGCGCAGAGGAGGACGGTGACCGGCTGAGCGCCGACGAACTGCGGATGCTCTCCACCGGCCTGCTGGCGGCCGGCACCGACACCACCCGCAACCAGGTCGCCGCGTCGGTGCAGGTCTTGTGTGAAAACCCCGAACAATGGGCTCTGCTGGGTGCACATCCCGACCTGGCCGACCGCGCCGTCGAAGAGACCATGCGCCACTCCCCGATCGTCATCAGTTCCCTGCGGATGGCCCGCGAAGATGTCGAACTCGCCGGAATGCTGATCCCGGCAGGGACTTTCATGCAAGTGAATACCGGCGCGGCCAACCGCGACCCCGCTGTGTACGACGACCCCGACCGCCTCGACATCACCCGTCAGGGCGCCCCAGCGATGCAGACCTTCGGTGCCGGTATGCACTATTGCCTGGGCGTGCACCTGGCCAAGATGGAGCTGGCCGAAGCGCTCGCCCTGATGACCCAGCGCATGCCCAACGCCCGCGTGACCGGGCCGGTCCCGTGGAAGCCGTTGCTGGGACTGAGCGGACCGATCACCCTGCCCATCGCGTTCGACCGTGTCGATCAGTCGTGGCGGGCGGCTTCCTAGCAACATCACAGTTCCATTCGACAGCGGTCCGGTCACAATCGGATCGTGCTGGCGGGTCGCGCTCGCGCTGACCGCCCGAGGGCAACCACGCACTCTTGGTCTAAGCATCCACGCGTACGCATGCGCTGATGGCGTACCCGGAGCCGCCACGCCACGCCCCGCGAATTACGCATCACGGCCGATGGAGTGGGCAGCGCCGAGCGAGACAGTGGGAGTCACCACTTTCGAAGGAGCACTCCGATGAACCAAACACACACCGCCACAATGCAGTTCGGTATCACCACCACTCGCGCAGGACTCGCCCACTGGTGGACCGATGTCGAGCACGCCGTCGCGGCCGCCGTACACCGGGCATTCGCCTCGCCCACACCGGTTCCGGCGGCGCGGACCGTCCAACTCAGCTATCTGGAGCACGCGTGCATGGCGCGCGAGATGGATCGACTCTGAGCGCTCAAAAACCCGCATATCGGTGCCGCTACAGCAAATACTGCAGGTTGGCCATGCGTGGCCCTAGAATCTGACGTTCAAATGGACGACCACAAGGGAATCGCGGTGTCGCGGCGATTCTTCCTGCTCACGGTCGCCATCGCCGTCTTCTACGTGCCGCTCGCGCTCAACTACACGTGGCCGCTGTTCGCCCCCGGCATGTCGCGTTGGCAGGACACCGTCAACACCCTGATCAACGGTCGCGGCTACGCGGTCGGTGACGGGTCGGTCGAAGCGGTTCGCCATGGCGCCTATACCGAGCATCGCGTGGTCCTGATGGTCCACACCACACTGGCCGGACTTTCCTTGACGCTGGCCATGTTCCAGTTCTCGACGCGACTGCGCACCCGATGGCCGGCGATGCACCGGTGGACGGGCCGCGGGCATCTCGCACTGATGTCCGTCAGCATGTTGACCGCCTTGGTGTTCCTGTACTTCACGCCGCCGGCGCAGCACTTCATCGGGCCGGCATTCGAAACGCAGTTGCGCGCCTTGGCAATCGGCACGCTCGGCAGCGCCTGGTACGCGGTCTACGCGATCCGCCGCCGCGACGTGATCACCCACCGGGCCTGGATGACCTACGGCATCGCCCTGATGATGACGGCGCCGTTGCTGCGCGTGATCTGGATCGGGATTCAGCCGCTGATCCCGCAGCACGATCTGCTGACCAATATCGGGGTGGGCTCCATCGTGCTCGGCGTCGTCGCACCCGGCAGTGCCATTTTCGCTTTCATGCTGACCCAGCGTGCACAGTGCGACGCAGGGGTCGGTTCCGCTCCGATGTGGTCATACGGCGCTGCGATGGGACTGGCCGTTGTCGGATCGCTGGCCTACGCCGGCCTCGTCGTCCGGTTGCCGGCGCCGATCCCGCACTCCCTGGCGCTTTTCCATCTGGTGCCCGCCTGGATCGCCATCGCGCTCACCGCGCGCGGGGTGTTCCGCGCCCGCACCGGTGGCAACACCGTGCGCGAACGCCAGTGGCGCTGGCTCTTGTGGGGCTTCGCCGCCGCACCCACCGCAGCCAGCCTGTACGCGCAGATCGTGCCGCCGGCCTTCACCACGGCCGACGCCGTCCTCGCCGGTGCCATGGACGGCCCCGCCATCCCCATCACCGTCAGCTTCGCGCTGGTGGTGCACGCGGCGGCGCGGTCTCGGCGGCGGACCGACGACCTGGACGACGAACCCAACATGCTGGCCGCCGCCTGAGCGCCGGCAAGTTATCCACAGTGCGCGATTCATCCACAATCGGTGCCTGCCAGACGGTTTGAAGCGGTAGACCTCGGTAGAATCGAATGCATGTTCGAAGGATTGGTTGTCGAAACCAGGGAAGCCAACGACGCTTCCTTGGTCAACACGATGACCAGTGCCACGCGCGCCGAAGCCCAGAGCGCCGCCCGCCGATTGGCCGCCATCGCCGAACTCACTCATCGCCGCTGCGTCGACTACGAAGACCGCGATCTGTGGGCGTGCGACGGCTGGGATGCTGCGGCGTGCGAGATCGGCGCCGCCCTGACCATCAATCAGTGGCAGGCCGCCAGCCAGATGCAACTGGCCCTGACGCTGCGCGACCGACTCCCGCACGTCGGCGCCCTGTTAGCCCGTGGGGATCTGTCACTCGCGTTGGTCACCCTGATCTGCTGGCACACCGAGCTCGTGCAAGACCCCGCAACGCTCGCCCTCATCGACACCGCAATGGCCGGCTCCGCCCGCGAATGGGGACCGCTGTCGAAGGCCGACACGATCCGGCAGATCGACAGCTGGATCGAGAAGTTCGACCCTGCCGCAGTCCGCCGTACCCGCAACACCGTCCGCGGCCGCGACGTCGAGTTCGGCAAGCCCGGCGACCCAGCCGGCGTCACGTCCGTCTGGGCCCTACTGCTGGCCACCGACGCCGAACTACTCAAACGCACCCTCACCGCCATGGCTCACGAGGTCTGCGACGACGACCCGCGCCCCCTCGGCCAGCGGCGTGCCGACGCGCTGGGCGTCCTGGCCGCCCGCGGCGACCGCCTGCCCTGCCACTGCGCCAATCCCGACTGCCCTGCCGCCGGCGCCGATCCCCGCGCCGCTGCGGTCATCATTCATGTGCTGGCTGAGGTCGAGCCGCAACCGGTGAGCGATCCGCTGCTGGACACCCCCGAGTCCACATCGCCAGTCACTCCGGACACCCCTGTCGCGCAGGCACTGGCAACCCGGCCGGAACCTGAGCCCGTCGTCGACCAGACTGCCATCGGATTCCTCGCCGGCGGACCCGTCATCCCCGCCGTCCTGCTGGCCGACCTCGCCGCCCGCGGTGCCACAGTGAAAACTGTTACCCCACCACAGGTTCCGGCCGGCGGACAACCGCACTACCGACCGTCAACCACACTCGACAACTACGTCCGGATGCGGGACATGACATGCATGCACCCCGGCTGCGACCGCCCTGCTGTTGACTCCGACCTCGACCACACCATCCCGTGGCCTACCGGCGCGACCCATCCAGGCAACCTGACGCCCAAGTGCCGCAAGCACCACCTGGTCAAGACCTTCTACAACGGTGCCACCGGATGGCACACCCGCCAAAAGCCCGACGGCACCATCATCTGGACCGCGCCCACCGGACACACTTACACCACGGTGCCCGGCAGCCGAATCCTGTTCCCCGACAGACACTTCCCGACCCCGACGCCACCACCATCAGCTGCGGCAACCACGAGCGACCATCCCGGCCGCGACCTCATGATGCCCACCCGCCGCCGCACCCGCACCGACGACCGCACCCGGCGCACCCGTCGTGAACGCGCCCTCAATTGGGCCGAACTGCTGGAGCCGGAATCGACGCCCGAAGCCAAACTCCAACTCGCCGAACGACTCATCGACGGCGACAGCTCCCCACCGTTCTGATCGCGTCTGATCGCGCTACAGTTCAGTGCTCCGGAACGTTGCGCTCGATCTCGTCGAGCCAGATGCGTGCCGACATGTCCGACGGCGCCCGCCAGTCCCCGCGCGGGGACAGCGCTCCGCCCGCGGACACCTTCGGACCGTTCGGCAGCGCCGACCGTTTGAACTGGCTGAACGAGTAGAACCGCTGGACGAAGACTTTCAGCCAGTGCCGGATATCGGCCAGCGAGTAGGCCACCCGCTCGTCGACCGGGAAGCCTGCGGGCCAGTCACCGGCCGCGGCGTCCCGCCAGGCATGCCATGACAGGAACGCGATCTTCGATGGCCGGAAGCCGTACCTGAGCACTTGGTACAGCGAAAAGTCCTGCAGCGCATACGGTCCCACCTTGGCCTGGCTGCTCTGGACGTCGGCGCCGGGCACCAGTTCGGGGGTGATCTCAGTGTCCAGCACCGACTGCAACACGTCGTTGACGTCGTCGCCGAACTGGCCAGAGGAGATCACCCACCGGATCAGGTGCTGGATAAGGGTTTTCGGCACCCCGCCGTTGACGTTGTAGTGCGACATCTGGTCGCCGACACCATAGGTCGACCAGCCCAGGCCGAGCTCGGACAGGTCACCAGTCCCGAGGACGATACCGCCGCGCTGGTTGGCCAACCGGAACAGGAAGTCGGTGCGCAGCCCGGCCTGCACGTTCTCGAACGTCACGTCGTACACTGCCTCGCCGCGGGCGAAGGGATGCCCCATCTCGGCGAGCATCAGCCGCGCGGTGTCCCGAATATCCAACTCGGAGAACGTGACTCCGAGTGCCTTGGCCAGCGCGGTGGCGTTGCTCTTGGTGTGGTCACCGGTCGCGAAGCCCGGCATGGTGAAGGCCAGGATGTCGCTGCGCGGCCGGCCCTCCCGGTCCATGGCCCGGGCCGCAACGATCAGGGCGTGCGTGGAATCCAGCCCGCCGGACACGCCGATCACCACGGTCGGGAAGTTCAGCGCCCGCAGACGCTGCTCCAGACCCGACACCTGAATGTTGTAGGCCTCGTAGCAATCCTGTTGCAGGCGCTGCGGATCCGACGGCACGAACGGGAACCGCTCGATCTCACGGAGCAGGCCGATATCGCCCGCCGGCGGCGAGAGCGTGAATTCGATGCGCCGGAACCCCGAGGTCCGGTCGGCGTAGTGACGCCGGTTGTCGTCGAACGTGCCCATCCGCAGCCGTTCGGCGGCCAGCAGCTCGGTGTCGACGTCGGCGACCGACCGTCGTTCACCGCGCGGGAAACGCTCGGATTCGGCCAGCAGCACACCGTTTTCGTAGATCATGGTCTGCCCGTCCCAGGCCAGGTCCGTCGTCGACTCGCCCTCCCCCGCCGCCGCATAGACGTACGCCGCCAGGCACCGCGACGACGCCGAACGGGCGAGCAGTTTGCGGTCGTCGGCCCGGCCGATGGTGATCGGGCTGCCCGACAGGTTGGCCAGCACCGTCGCACCGGCCAGCGCGGCCGTCGCGCTCGGCGGCACCGGCACCCACATGTCTTCGCAGATCTCCACGTGCAGAACGAAGTTCGGCAGGTCGGCGGCAGCGAACAGCAGGTCGGGGCCGAACGGCACGTCGACCCCGCCGAGCCGGATGGTGCCCTCGACATCGTCACCGGCCGCCACCTGGCGCGCCTCGTAGAACTCGCGGTAGGTCGGCAGATACGACTTGGGCACCACGCCGAGGATCGACCCGCGGTGGATCACCACGGCGGTGTTGTAAATCCGGTGCCGGTGCCGCAGCGGCGCACCGACCACCAGAACGGGCAACAGCTCGACCGACGCCTCGACGATCGAGGCCAGCGCCTCGGTCACCGACTCCAGCAGCGCGTCCGACAGCAGGATGTCCTCGATCGAGTACCCCGACAGCGTCAGCTCGGGAAACACCGCCAGCGCCGCGTTGTCGTCATGGCAGTCCCGGGCCAGGCGCAGCACCGAGGCAGCGTTGGCCGCCGGGTCCGCGAGCGCAGTGTGGTGCGTGCACGCGGCCACCCGGACGAATCCGTGCCGGTAGGCGGAGTAGAAGTCCACGCCACGATTGTCGCACCGTCACGTCGCGTAACAGGGCAGACGGCCTACCCTCGATGACGTGCAGGCTCCTGAACTGGTCAATCTGCTGGCCGACCGGCGTATCGCCGTGCTGACCGGCGCCGGCATCTCCACCGATTCGGGCATCCCGGACTACCGCGGGCCGGACTCGCCGCCGAGCAATCCGATGACCATCCAGCAGTTTCTGTCCGGTCCGGCGTTCCGGCAGCGGTACTGGGCCCGCAACCACATCGGCTGGCTGCACATGGCCGCTCGCCGGCCCAACGCCGGCCACCGCGCCGTGGCCGCGCTGGAACGCGCGGGCCTGGTGACGGGCGTCATCACCCAGAACGTCGACCTGCTGCACACCAAGGCCGGTTCCCAGACGGTGGTGAACCTGCACGGCACCTACGCGCAGGTCATCTGCCTGAGCTGCGGGCACACCATGACGCGCGCGGAGCTGGCCGACGAACTGGAACGGCTCAATCCCGGATTCACCGAACGGGCCGAGGTCGGCAGTATCGGCGTGGCACCCGACGCCGACGCGATCGTCGAGGACACCGCCACGTTCCGGTACCTGGACTGTCCGCGCTGCGGCGGCATCCTCAAACCGGACATCGTGTACTTCGGCGACAGCGTCCCGAAAGACCGGGTGCAGCACGCCTACGCCCTGGTCGACGAGGCCGACGCACTGCTGGTCGCGGGCTCGTCACTGACGGTGTACTCGGGCTACCGCTTCGTCCGGCACGCGGCTGCCGCCGGCAAGGCCGTCGCGATCATCAACCGCGGCACCACCCGCGGGGACGACCTGGCCACCGTCAAGATCGACAGCGGATGTTCGGAAATCCTCGCCCTGCTGGCCAGTGAATTGCCGGCTCAGAACCTCTCCGGGTGCCAGTAGACATCCTCCGGCGTACCGGACAGCGCGTTGTCCACGGCCTGCCGGCCCTGCAGGTAGCCGTAGTCCTGGTTGGACGACTCGTAGCGCCACCCGCCAAACCGGCCCCGGCTGTAGAAGCCGTGTGCGCGTAGCCGCGCGTCGACCGTCCGCACGATGTCGTCACGCCCCAGCGTCGGCACCGGATAACCCATGTGGACTTCCTGCACGAAGCGGCTGACCACGTACTCCGACTCGGCGCCCAGCGCCCGCAACGACACCTCGGTCCGCCGCACCGCCTCGTCGCCCGTCAGCGACTGCCCCGGCAGCAGCGGCACCTCACACAGCACGTTCCAGCGTCCGTCGCCGGCATTGGCGGGGTCGTAGTTGTTCAGCATCGTGGCCCGGTACCACGGCACCCCGAGATCCGGGCAGTACAGCCAGGTCTTGTCGGCCAGCGCCTCCGGTGCCGGACCGCGGTAGCCCAGGCCGACCGCGTAGATACGACTGGCGCACAGGGTGTTTCGCTGGGCCGTCCCCTCAGCGCCGGCGCCACCGAGCCAGCCCCAGGCCGTGGTCAGCGGCGCAGAGCTGACGCAGTGCTCGTACGAGACGGTCGAGCCGTCGTCCAACGTGGCGCGCCGCCGGGAAACGTCGATGCCGACGACGCGGGTGTTCAGCCGTACCGTCCCGGGCGCCAGCATCCGGTCGTGCACTCCCTGCCACAGCGCGCCGGTGCCGCCGACCGGATACGGAAAACTGCCCGCGGGTCCGGTCGCCGACCCGGCCAAGCCGAGGCGTGGCACGTTCGGCGCGGCACTGCCGCTGCGCAGCGACGTCCATTCATGGTCGATCTGCTCGAGCGGGGCCGTCCACATCTTGTAGTTGTAGGGCCCGAAAAACTCGTCATAAAGTTTGCCACCGAAATTGTTCCGGTAATAGTCGGCGAGGTTGTGCAGCGGTGCGTCCGGGTACAGGTCGGTAGGCATCTCGGTGAGTTGCTGCTGGATGGGCGTGGGCACCAAGGCCTGCGGCCCGCTGCCGTCCAGCCACACCCAGCCGTTCCGGGCGACGTCGTTCATCTTGACCCCGGAACCCTCGACGGCCCGGTCGAACTCCGCGAAGTGGCTGTGCAGGACGTGGCCGCCAAGATCCCAGGTGAAACCATGTGCGTCGCGGACCGACGCCGCCATGCCCCCGACCTGATCGCCCGCGTCCACCACCAGGTGGTCGATGCCGAGTTCGGTCAGCCGGACGGCAGCGCCGAGCCCGGTCGGACCGGCTCCGACGATGAGAAATGTCGGCACAGGGTCAGAAATCGACGACCAGTCGGGCCGGCTCGAAACCTTCGGCGAACGTCCGGCGGCACAGGAAGCCGTAGTGCTCAGCGGAACTGCGCACCCAGGAGGCACTGACCTTTTCGCTGGCCTCGGCCTGCGAGACGTGCGACATCAGGGCTTCGATCTTCTTGTCCAGCGAGTCGGAGATGTCGACGAACGCCGTCGGGTTGAAGCCGATGGCCGACGGTCCGCCGTACGTCATGATCGACGAAACCCACCGCGCGGCACCGAGGGTGCAGCGGGAAACCACCCGGTGATCCTGGTGGCTGTCATTGGCCGTATGGGTGTAAACGATTGTGGCAGCAGACTTTTCGATCGCATCCTCGATGAGGTGCACCAACTCGAATTCCTGCAGCGAGACCCGGCAGTCACCGAAACCCTGGCCCCACAGCAGCTCGTGGACGCCCAGCACCTCCACCGCGCGGAGTTGCTCACGCACCCGCTCCTGGGAGTCGCCCGGCCCCTCTTCGCCGCGGGTCACCACCAACATGGTGACTCGGTCGCCGGCCGCTACATGCTTTGCCAGCGCGCCGCCGCAGCCCAGTTCGATGTCATCGGGATGCGCGCCGACCGCCAGCACCGACTGTCTCGCCATCGCCCCCTCAATTCTGTTTGCTGCGCAGGTGTCGAAGGCAGCATAACCCTAATTTAATAGGTAGGCCTTATCCAGCGGGCAAAACGTTTGATCGAGGCGTGGATTCTATCCAAATACACACAAAGTCGACGTCAAATTGCGACCAGGTCGTCCGCGTGCACCGCAGGTCGGCGCAGCTCCACGGGCAATTCGGGCGTGGACCGGCCGATGATGCCCGCGAGTTCGGAGTCGTCGTAGGCCACGACGCCGCGGGCCACGGCGTTGCCGTCAGGGCCGTGCAGCTCGACGACGTCGCCGCCGTGGAAGCGGCCCGAGACCGCGGTGATGCCGGCGGGCAGCAGAGATTTTCTTTGCCGGACGACGGCCCGCACCGCACCGGCGTCCAGGATCAGCGTCCCCGTCGTCTCCGCCGCATAGCGCACCCAGAACCGTCGCGCCGACATGCGCTCGGGGCGCGCGGCGAAGACCGTACCCACCGAGGCATCGGTCAGCGCGGCGGCGGCGTCACCGGCCGCGGCCAACAGGACCGGCACACCGGCATCGGCGGCCAGCAGTGCCGACGACAGTTTGGAAGCCATCCCGCCCGTGCCCAGCCGGCTGCCGCCGGTCGCGGACACGCCATCGAGGTCACCCGATGCGGCGACCTCGGGGATGAAGCGGGCGTCGCCCTTGCGCGGGTCGGAGTCGTACAAGCCGTCGATGTCGCTGAGCAGGACCAGCGCGTCGGCACCGACCAGCTGCGCCACCAGGGCCGACAGCCGGTCGTTGTCGCCGAACCGGATCTCGTTGGTCGCGACCGTGTCGTTCTCGTTGACGATGGCCACCGCGTGCAGCGCCCGCAGCCGGTCCAGCGTGCGCTGGGCGTTGTTGTGCTGCGCCCGCTGGGCGATGTCGTGCGCAGTCAGCAGCACCTGACCGACGGTGCGGTCATACCGGCCGAACGCCGCGCTCCACGCGTTGACCAGGGCCACCTGCCCCACGCTGGCCGCGGCCTGCTTGGTGGCCAGATCCGTCGGGCGCTTGGTCAGGCCGAGCGGCTCGATACCGGCGGCGATGGCACCCGAGGACACGATCACGACGTCCGAGCCGGCCTTCATCCGCTTCTCGATGGCATCGACGAGCGTGGCCAGCCGGCCCGCGTCGAACATGCCGTTGGGCGCGGTGAGCGCAGTGGTCCCGATCTTGACGACGACGCTGCGCGCGGTCCGCACGGCTTCCCGGTGCGCCGAGACTGCCGCGGAATTGGCTGTCACACTCAGTCCTCTGGGTCCTCGAGGTCCTCCGCCGAGCGACGACGCTCCTTGCGGGCCGCCTTGCGTTCCGCGGCGCCGATCCGGTCCGTCTGCTCCAGGCGGATGTCGGTGCCACGACCGGACAGCAGGGTGTCGACACCGGCGAGCGTCTGCGGCTCCCAGTCGAATGTGACGTCGCCGATGGTGACGGCACAGCCGGCACGAGCGCCCTTCTTCAGCAGCGCGTCCTCGACGCCCAAGCGAGCCAGCCGGTCGCCGAGGTAACCGACCGCCTCGTCGTTGTCGAAAGCTGTTTGCGCGATCCAGCGTTCGGGCCGCGTGCCACGCACGATGAAGCCGCCGAAGCCGTCCGATTCGACGGTGAAGCCGCTCTCGTTGACGGCCACCGGCCGGATGACCGGCCGCCTCGGCGCCACCACGGGCTGTGCGGCCCGGTACGCCGCGACCATGTCCCACAGAGCGAAGATCAACGGGCGCAAGCCATCTCGGCTGACCGTAGAGATCTCGTAGACGGGCCAGCCGTATTTCGCGGCGACCTCGTCCTTGACGAAATCGGCCAGTTCGCGAGCGTCGGGCACGTCGATCTTGTTGAGCACCACCGCACGGGGGCGCTCGGCCAGGTCGCCGAGCGTCGAATCCCCTTGCAGCGTCGGCGTATACGCGGCCAGCTCGGCCTCGAGCGCGTCGATGTCGGAGATCGGGTCACGGCCAGGCTCCAGCGTCGCGCAGTCCACCACGTGGACCAGCACCGCGCAGCGTTCGATGTGCCGCAGGAAGTCCAGTCCCAGGCCGCGACCGTCGGCTGCACCCGGGATCAGGCCGGGAACGTCAGCGACGGTAAACGTGTGGTCACCGGCGGACACCACACCCAGATTCGGAGCCAAAGTGGTAAACGGATAGTCGGCGATCTTGGGCTTGGCCGCCGAAATGGTTGATACCAGCGACGATTTACCGGCCGACGGGAACCCGACCAGGCCGACGTCGGCGACGGTCTTGAGTTCGAGGGTGAGGTCGCAGGTCTGGCCCTTCTCCCCCAGCAACGCGAAACCGGGCGCCTTGCGGGCCCGCGAGGCCAGTGCGGCGTTTCCCAGCCCGCCGCGGCCACCGGCGGCGGCCTCGAAGCGGGTGCCGTCGCCGACCAGGTCGGCCAGCATGCGGCCATGCTCATCGAGCACGACGGTGCCGTCGGGCACCCGCACCTCGAGATCCGCGCCTGCGGCACCTTCCCGGTTGCTACCGGCGCCGGGTTTACCGGACGGGGCATCGACGTGCGGGCGGAAGTGGAAGTCCAGCAGGGTGTGCACCTGCGGGTCGACGACCAGGACGATGCTGCCGCCCTTACCGCCGTTACCGCCGTCCGGCCCACCGAGCGGCTTGAACTTCTCTCGGTGTACCGATGCACAGCCATTGCCGCCGTTGCCGGCGCGCGCGTGGATCACCACACGGTCAACAAACCGGGGTGCCATCTGTCGTCCTCTCCATCACAAAAAGAAAAGCTGCCACGAGGCGAAACCTCGTGGCAGCTTCACACCTCGTGAAAAAAGGTTAGACCTCTGCCGGGACGATGTTGACCGTCTTGCGGCCGCGCTTGGTGCCGAACAGCACCGAGCCGGCAGCCGTCGCGAACAGGGTGTCGTCGCCACCGCGACCGACGTTCACGCCCGGGTGGAAGTGGGTGCCGCGCTGGCGGACGAGGATCTCGCCGGCCTTGACGACCTGGCCGCCGAAGCGCTTGACGCCGAGCCGCTGGGCGGCTGAGTCGCGACCGTTACGAGAGCTGGAAGCGCCCTTTTTATGTGCCATGTCTGTTCGCTCCCTCTTACTTGATGCCGGTGACCTTGACGACCGTCAGCTGCTGACGGTGGCCCTGGCGCTTGTGGTAGCCGGTCTTGTTCTTGAACTTGTGGATGCGGATCTTCGGGCCCTTGGTGTGCTCGAGCACCTCACCGGTGACAGCGACCTTGGCCAGGGCGTCGGCACCAGTGGTGACCTTCGCACCCTCGACCACGAGAGCGACCGGCAGCGACACCGAAGCGCCCTGCTCGACGTCGAGCTTCTCGATCTTGACCACGTCACCGACGGCAACCTTGTACTGCTTGCCACCAGTCTTGACGATTGCGTACGTGGCGTTATCGGCTGCCATCGTTGGTGTTCCTCTGTTCTTCGTTGCGTCTACTGCGGGGCGCGCGCCACCCGAAGGTTGCGAGCGCGGGTCTTAGGTTGGAGTGGCGCGGGGCATCCCCCGGCAGCTCCATGCCGCCGGTGTCAGCCAGGCGACAACTGGTCAAGGGTACGTGACCAGTTAATCGAGGGTCAAACCGCGTGGACCCTCACGGCATCAGTCATCGACACCTCCGACCGGTGGACCGGCGGGACGGGCCGCGGCGCGGCGCCGCTGACGGACGACGGGAGCCCGGGTGACGACCGATTGAGCAGGCTGATCAGCCTCTTCCTCGTCGTCCTCGTCCTCGTCATCGTCGTCATCATCTTCGTCGTCTTCGTCGTCGTCGTCGTCCTCGTCGTCCGAGTCCTCGTCGTTCTCGTCGTCCTCGTCGAGGTCCAGATCGTCGTCTTCGTCGTCTTCGTCGTCGCTGTCCTCGAAGTCCTCGTCGAGCTCGACTTCGAGTTCGTCCTCATCCGAGTCCTCGTCGTCCTCGGCCTCGGCCTCGTCGGAGTCGTCATCGTCAGCCTCGTCGGCGTCCAGGTCGTCATCGGCCTGGTCCAGTTCGGTCAGCGCCTCGGCAGACTCGACGGCGTCGTCCTCGACTGCCTCGTCGGCGATGTCCTCGGTGAGGTCTTCGTCGTCGACGTCGTCCTCGTGCTTGCCGTTCGCGGCAGCCATGGCCTTGAACATCGGGTGCTCACCCTGCGGATGCGGCGGCACCTTGACGACCTGCGGCTCTTCCTCGGGGCGCGGGGCGGCCTTCTTGGCGCGCTTGCTGCGGCGGCCACCGCCACCAGCGCCGGCACCACCGGCCGCCTCGGCCTTGCGGCCATTGGGCGACGCAGTGTCCACCGGGTCGACGTGCAGCATGATGCCGCGGCCGGCGCAGTGCGTACAGGTGGTGGAGAACGCCTCGATCAGACCGGTGCCGAGGCGCTTGCGCGTCAGCTGCACCAGACCGAGCGAAGTCACCTCGGACACCTGGTGCCGGGTCCGGTCTCGCGCCAATGCCTCGGTCAGGCGGCGCAGCACGAGGTCGCGGTTGGATTCGAGCACCATGTCGATGAAGTCGATCACCACGATGCCGCCGATATCGCGCAACCGGAGCTGGCGCACCGTCTCCTCGGCCGCCTCCAGGTTGTTGCGAGTGACCGTCTGCTCCAGGTTTCCGCCCGAACCGGTGAACTTGCCGGTGTTGACGTCGATGACCGTCATGGCTTCGGTCCGGTCGATCACCAGCGTGCCGCCCGAGGGCAGCCACACCTTCCGGTCCATGGCCTTGGCCAGCTGCTCATCGATGCGGTACACCGAGAACACGTCGGGGCCGGTGGCACCGCCCGCCGGCTCGTACTGCGACATCCGCGAAAGCAGTTCCGGCGCAACGGAATTGACATAGGTGCTGATGGTGTTCCAGGCCTCGTCGCCCGACACCACGAGCTTGGTGAAGTCCTCGTTGAACAGGTCGCGGATCACCTTGACCAGCACGTCAGGCTCTTCGTAGAGCGCCACGGCGGCACCGGCGGCCTTGGCCTTGGTCTGGGTGGCGGTCGTCTCGATCTCGGTCCAGCGTTCCTGCAACCGATTGACGTCCGAGCGGATGTCCTCTTCCTTCACGCCCTCGGACGCGGTGCGGATGATCACACCGGCGTCGGCAGGCACGACCTCCTTGAGGATCTCCTTGAGGCGCTGGCGCTCGGTGTCGGGCAGCTTGCGGCTGATCCCGGTCGAGGACGCGCCCGGCACGTACACCAGGTAGCGCCCGGCCAGCGAAATCTGCGTGGTCAGACGGGCGCCCTTGTGCCCGACCGGGTCCTTGCTGACCTGGACGACGACGTAGTCGCCGGGCTTGAGCGCCTGCTCGATCTTGCGGTTGTTGCCACCGAGGCCGGCAGCCTCCCAGTTGACCTCACCGGCGTAGAGCACACCGTTGCGGCCGCGGCCGATGTCGACGAACGCCGCTTCCATCGACGGCAGCACGTTCTGCACGATGCCGAGGTAGATGTTGCCGACCAAGCTGGCCGATGCGGCGGACGTCACGAAATGCTCGACCACGACGCCGTCTTCCAGCACGGCGATCTGGGTGTACCGGGCACCCTCGTGCGGCGGTTCGCTGCGGATCTTGTCGCGCACCACCATCACGCGCTCGACGGCTTCGCGGCGAGCCAGGAACTCGGCCTCGCTCAGGATCGGCGGACGGCGGCGGCCCGCGTCGCGGCCGTCACGACGGCGCTGACGCTTGGCCTCCAGCCGGGTGGACCCGGTGATGCCCTGGATTTCGTTGTTGTCCGACTTGGTGCGCGGGGCGCGCTCGTGGACGACGGTGTTGGGCGGATCGTCCGGCGAACCGGCCTCACCATCGGCATCGTCACCGCCGGCACCGCCCGACTTGCGGCGGCGGCGACGACGTCGACGGCGGCTGGCACCGTCGGACGCGTTCGCGTCGTCGTCACCGGAGTCGTCGTCGGCCTCGCCGTCGGTGTCCTCATCGCCCTCAGCCGAGGCGTCCTGCGCGTCGCCTTCGGCGTCCGCGTCGGTCGCGTCGTCACTGCTCTGTTCGCCCCTGCCACGGCCACGGCCACGGCGACCACGGCGGCGGCGCCGGTTGGCGGGCCGCTCGCCGTCGTCATCGATGCCGTCCTCGCCACCGTCATCGGCACCGTCGGCCGCGTCGTCGGCGTTGTCGTCGTCGGCGTCGACGAAGTCGTCGGGCTCGGGAGCGGGCGGCCGGAAGGTCACGGGCTGCGGGGCCACGAACAACGGCAGGTAGTCGGCGGGCTCGGCAGCGGGCGCCGGGACCGTCTCCAGCAGCAGCCGGGACTCGGGCTCGCCGGCGTCGGACTCCACGTCGGCGGCTTCGGCCTCCGTCTCACGGGCGATCTCGACGGCTGCTTCGGCGACGTCGACGGCTTCGACGGCGACTTCGGCGGGCACCTCATCGTTGGCTACGACAGGCACCTCGGCGGCGGGCGCCGCGGTCTCCGTGGCGTCGCCACTGAGACCCAGCAGGTCGCGGACGCGCTCGGCCTCCGCGCGGGTCACCGTGGACGCGGGGTTGCGGGGCCTACCGTCGACGCTGGCCAGCGTCTCGGTGATCTTCTTGCTGGTGGTCCCGATGATTCGGGCCAGCGAGAAAATCCGCAGGCGCTCTGGGAGCTCTATCGGCTCCGCTGCGCTGCTGGCGTCTTCGGATGGGGCATCAAGTCGGGCATCGTCGGCCACGTATTCTCCTCAAGCCCCCGGGCGCGTCGTGCGACGCGGCCACGCGAGGGCTTCTTGTATTGGCTCGGGGAACTTCTCCCGAGATTGTTGTGGTCTCGCACCTAGCGGCCCACAGGGGAGCCCTCGGTGCCTGGCTGAATGATGGCTGGACGGTCGGCGCCGCACCTGGATTTCTCCGGGTGGTCGCGTCGTCTAAGTCTTCATCCGGTAGCTCAGCTACCGGCGGCCCACAGTGTCAGTTACCGGGGAACCACAGAGCGATTTCGCGGGCCGCGGACTCCGGGGAATCCGAGCCGTGCACCAGGTTGTCCTGGGTGACCAGGGCCAGGTCACCACGGATGGTGCCGGTCGCGGCCTTCTCCACCGGATCGGTGCCGCCGGCGATCTGGCGGAATGCGGCGACGGCCCGCGGGCCCTCGACAATGGCAGCCACAACCGGGCCGGAGGTGATGAATTCCAGCAGGTCGCCGAAGAAGGGCTTGCCCTCGTGCTCGGCGTAGTGCTTGGTCGCCAGCTCCACGCTGACGGTCTTCAGCTCGAGAGCAGCGAAGGTCAGGCCCTTGCGCTCGATCCGGCTGATGATTTCGCCGATCAGGTTGCGCTGCACGCCGTCGGGCTTGATCAATACAAGGGTCTGCTCAGTCACGGCGGACAGCGTACCGGCCAGTAACTGAACCTTGCGATTCGGGCGGGGCTCACTGCTGGCCGGGCAGCAGTCCCCTGTCCTGGCGGCGCTTGACCTCGGACCGCAGATACAAGATCAACAACCAGACCAGCAGGAAGATGATGCCGACGATGCCGATGGTGACGTCGATGAACGCGCCGAGGATCAGCACGAACTGAATCCCGATGTTGACCGGCAGCGCCCACGACCGGCCCTGCATCCCCGACAGCAGGCCCAGCACGATCGCCATGCCGATGAGGTAGCCGCTGCTGACCGGCGTCAGGCCGCCGTGGAACACCGACACGACCGGCAGCGCCAGCAGCACCACGACGACTTCCAGGATCAGGGTGCCGGCCATCACGCCGCGGAAGCTCTTCCAGGGATCAGGCTGACTCGATTCGCGATCCGCTCCGCTGCTCGGTGCCGTCATGCCGGATCCTTTCCGAACAGGGTGCGGGCCGCACCGGCCGTCACGACCGAACCGGTGATCACCATGCCCGCGCCGGAGAAGCCGTCGGACGAGCCGTCGTTGCCCGATTCCTCCACCAACGCCGTCGCCGCCTCGATGGCGTCGGGCAGCGTCGCCGCAGTGACGACCCGCTCCGGGCCGAAGCGCTCTTCTGCCAGCGCGGCCAAGGATTCGACATCCATGGCCCGCGGCGAGCCGTTGTGCGTCACCACCAGCAGGTCGAACGCCGGCTCGAGGGCGGTCAGGATGCCGTCGACGTCCTTGTCTGCCATGACCGAGATGACGCCGACCAGGAACCGGAACTCGAACTCCGTGTCCAGCGCGTCGGCGAGGGCGGCGGCACCGGCCGGGTTGTGCGCGGCGTCGATGAATACCGTTGGGGCACTGCGCATCCGCTCCAGGCGACCAGGATTGGTCACCGAGGCGAAACCGGCCCGGACGGTGTCGATGTCGAGCTGACGGTCAGCGCCGGCGCCGAAGAACGCCTCCACCGCAGCCAGCGCCAGGACGGCGTTGTGCGCCTGATGCTCGCCGTGCAGCGGCAAGAAGATGTCGGTGTAGACGCCACCGAGGCCCTGCAGTTCCAGCACCTGCCCGCCGACGGCGACCTGACGGCCACGGACGGTGAACTCGGAGTCCTCGCGTGCCACCGCGGCGTCGGCCGTAACCGCCTGCGCCATCAGCACTTCCATGGCCTCAGCAGGCTGGCGGGCGATCACCGCGACAGTGCTGGGGTCGGTGCCGGTGGGCACCAGGTCGGGCTCCTGGCGGGCGATGATGCCCGCCTTCTCCCCCGCGATGGCGGCGATGGTGTCGCCGAGAAAATCGGTGTGGTCCAAGCCGATCGGGGTGATGACAGCGACCGGGGCGGCGACGACGTTGGTGGCATCCCACCGTCCGCCCAGCCCGGTTTCGACGACCGCGACGTCCACCGGGGCGTCGGCGAACGCGGCGAACGCCATCGCGGTGAGCACCTCGAACTTGCTCATCTTGGGGCCCGGCTCACCCAACTCGCCGGCTTCCGACTGCCGGTCGACGATCTCGACGAACGGCTCGATCTCGGTGTAGGTGGCGACGTATTGCGCTGGGCTGATGGGCTTTCCGTCGATCGCGATGCGTTCGGTGGCGGCCTGCAGGTGCGGGCTGGTGGTCCGGCCGGTACGCCTCGAAAACGCCGTCAGCAGCGCATCGATCATCCGGGTGACCGACGTCTTGCCGTTGGTGCCGGCCACGTGGATGCTCGGGTAGCCGCGCTGCGGCGAGCCGAGCATCTCCAGCAGCGCCTCGATACGCACGGTGCTCGGTTCGATCTTCGTTTCCGGCCACCGCTGGTCGAGCAGGTACTCGACCTGCAGCAGCTCGGCGATCTCGTCAGGCGTGGGCGCGATCATGCGGACGGCAGCCCGGCCAGGCGGGCGTTGATCCGGTCGACCTCTTCGGTCGCCAGCTGTTGCCGCGCCTTGATCTTGGCAACCACATCCTCCGGGGCCTTCGCGAGGAACGCCTCGTTACCCAATTTGCCTGCGGTCTGGGCGAGTTCCTTCTGCGCGGCGGCCAGGTCCTTCTCCAGCCGGCGGCGCTCGGCGGCGACGTCGACCGTGCCCGAGGTGTCGACCTCGACCACGACGGTGCCCTTGGACAACCGGACCTCCACTGCCGCGGAGGGGTTGAAGTCGTCAGCCGGCTCGGTCAGCCAGGCCAGGGACTTCACCGCGGCCACCTGGGCGTCCAGGTCCGCCTCGCTGATGCCCACCAGGCGAGCCGGCACCTTCTGCCGGTCGTTGAGACCCTGGTCACTGCGGAACCGGCGCACCTCGGTGATCAGCTTCTGCATGTCGGTGATGCGACCGGCGGAAACCTCATCGAGCTCGACGCCCGATGCCTGCGGCCACTGCGCGATGACCACCGACTCGCCACCGGTCAGCGACTTCCACAGCGCCTCGGTGACGAACGGCATCACGGGGTGCAGCAGCTTGAGCAGCACGTCGAGCACCGCGGCCAGCACGGCCTTGGTGTGCTCGGCACGCGAACCGCCTTCGAACAGTTGCGCTTTCGCGAGCTCCAGGTACCAGTCACAGAACTCGTCCCAGGCGAAGTGGTACAGCGCCTCGCAGGCTCGGCTGAACTCGTAGCGCTCCAGCGTGTTGTCGACCTCGACGCGGACCTCTTCGAGCCGGCCCAGAATCCAGCGGTCGGCATCGGTGAGCTCGGCAGCGTCCGGCAGCGCGGCCGGCGCGGCGCCGTTCATCATCGCGAAACGCGTTGCGTTGAACAGCTTGGTCGCGAAGTTGCGGGACGCGCGGGCGTGGTCCTCACCGATGGACAAATCGCCGCCGGGGCTGGCCCCGCGGGCCAGGGTGAAGCGCAGCGCGTCGGCGCCGAACATCTCGACCCAGTCCAGCGGGTCGATGCCGTTGCCCTTGGACTTGCTCATCTTCTGCCCGAACTGATCCCGGATCAGCCCGTGCAGGAAGACGTTCTCGAACGGCACCTTGGCGCCGCCCAGGATGGGGTCGTCGGCCACGAAGGTGCCGAACATCATCATCCGCGCCACCCAGAAGAACAGGATGTCGTAGCCGGTGACCAGAACCGTTGTCGGATAGAACTTTTCGAGTTCCGGCGTCTTCTCGGGCCAGCCCATGGTGGAGAACGGCCACAGCGCCGAGGAGAACCACGTATCCAGCACGTCGGGGTCCTGCTCCCAGCCCGCCGGCGGCTCCTCGTCGGGGCCGACGCAGACGGTCTCGCCGTCCGGTCCGTGCCAGATCGGGATGCGGTGTCCCCACCACAGCTGACGGGAGATGCACCAGTCGTGCATGTCGTCGACCCACGCGAACCAGCGCGGTTCCAGGCTGGTCGGGTGAATCACGGTGTCGCCGTTGCGGACTGCGTCACCGGCGGCCTTGGCCAGCGATTCCACCTTGACCCACCACTGCATGGACAGCCGCGGCTCGATGGCCTCGCCGCTGCGCTCGGAGTGCCCGACGCTGTGCAGGTACGGCCGCTTCTCGGCGACGATCCGGCCCTCGGCGGCCAGCTTCTCGCGCACCTTGACCCGGGCCTCGAAACGGTCGATGCCGTCGAATTCGGTTCCGGTACCGGCGATGGCGCCCTTGGTGTCCATGATGGTCGGCATCGCCAGGTTATGCCGCAGGCCGATCTCGAAGTCGTTCGGATCGTGTGCGGGCGTGACTTTGACTGCGCCGGTGCCGAATTCGGGGTCGACGTGCTCGTCGGCCACGATGATGATGTCGCGATCCAGGAAGGGGTGCGGCAGTGTGCTGCCGACCAGCGCGCGGTAGCGCTCGTCGTCGGGATGCACGGCGATGGCGGTGTCACCGAGCATCGTCTCGAGTCGCGTGGTGGCCACCACGATGTGGGGCTCCGCGTCGTCCATCGAGCCGTACCGGAACGAGACCAGCTCGCCCTCGACGTCGTCGTACTTGACCTCGAGGTCGGAGATCGCGGTCTCCAGGACCGGCGACCAGTTCACCAGCCGCTCGGCCCGGTAGATCAGTCCGGCGTCGAACAGCCGCTTGAAGATGGTGCGGACGGCGCGCGACAGGCCCTCGTCCATGGTGAAGCGGTCCCGGCTCCAGTCGACGCCGTCGCCGAGGCGGCGCATCTGGCCGCCGATGGTGCCGCCGGACTCGCGCTTCCACTCCCAGACCTTCTCCACGAAGCCCTCGCGGCCGAAGTCTTCCTTGGTTTGGCCGCCCGCGGCGAGCTGCTTCTCGACCAGGGTCTGCGTCGCGATGCCGGCGTGATCCATGCCCGGCAGCCACAGCACCTCGTAGCCCTGCATCCGCTTACGCCGGGTCAACGCATCCATCAGGGTGTGGTCGAGGGCGTGACCCATGTGCAGGCTGCCCGTGACGTTGGGCGGCGGCAGCACGATCGAGTACGGCGGCTTGTCGCTGGTCGGGTCGGCGGTGAAATACCCGGCGTCGACCCAGCCCTGGTACATGTCAGCTTCTACCGCGCTCGGATCCCACGATTTGGGCAGGTCATCGGCCGCAGTCACGGTCGCGGGATCAGGTGTATCGCTGGCAGTCACCGGCCAATTCTAGGTAAGCCCGGTGAGCAGACGTAAAAGTGCCCAGAAAGTGGACTTTCTGGGCACTTTTATGTCTGTCCTTCGGGAAGGCTGCGCCCTACTTGCGGCCACCCAACAGTCCGCCGAGGATTTCGCCGAGCGGGTTGTTCCCGGCCTTGCCGGAACCGCCGCCCAACGCCCCGCCCAGCACGTTGCCGAGGATGTCACCCAGCGGGTTGTTGTTGCCGCCGCCCGAGCCGCCGCCGCTGAGGGCGCCGCCGAGGATGTTGCCCAGCACGTCACCGAGCCCGCCACCGCCCTGCGCTTGCGGCTGCGCCTGCGGCTGGGCTTGGCCTCCGCCGCCCGCGAGTTGCTTGCCGATGTAGGCGAGCACGATGGGCGCCAGGATCGGCAGCAGCTTCTGGATCAGTCCGCTGTTGCCCGCTCCGCCGCCGGCCAGCGCCGACGCCACCTGATCGGTGCTGTTGCCGCCGAAGATTCGCGAGATGGCCTCGGCGCCGCCGTCCTGGTCGACCTGGTCGACGCTGACGCCGCCGTCGAGCAGGCCGCTGGCAGCCTGGCTGGTCGCGTCGCTCTCGATGGTCGCGGCCTGATCGGCGTCCTGCGCGTTGTGCTGCAGGCTACCCACCAGCAGCGGCACGAGCTGCTGGACGGCGCTGTTCACCTCGCCTTCATCAGCACCCAGCTGACTCGCAATCTGTTGCGTCGGAATCTGATTGAGCAGATCGTCAAGACCGGCCATGGCAAAGTCCCCCTTCGTCACCGAGATGTGTGATGTGCGTCGCTGCCGACACTAGCCCGGTCCGGCCGGCCGCACAGGAATTCGACGCCCGGTGCGCGAATCAGCGTCCCAGTGCTTCGGTTTCGAAGGTGACGCCGGCGGCCGGCAGCCGGGTCAGGAGCGCGTCGCCCATCGCCGCGGCCGGGGTGAGGACGCCGCGCAAGTCCGACAGCCGGTCGCGGTCGAGGGCCAGCGCCAGCCCGCTCTCCCCCAGCAGCACCGCGGTGGCCTTGTAGCCCGGGTCGCCCTGCTGCGCCATGACGGAGCGGTACCGGGCGCCGCTGGTGGTGCGCGTGTAGGTCTCGACGCGGTAGTAGCCGTTGTCCCGGGCCTGTTCGCTGGGCCCGGTGCCAGGCTTCGGGACCACACGGTCAACCAGGCCGCGCGGCAGCTTGTTGAAGAAGCGGCTGCCCAGGCCCATGACCGCCGCGTTGGCCGCGGTGCCCAGCGCCGAGGCCACGGGGGCGATCGGCGACGACCCCAGGCTCATGTTCTCCGAGTACCGGAACCGGCGGCCGTAATCCCAGTCCAACAGCGCGTTGGTGCGCCGCACGATGCGCGTGTTCGCGACAGCCATGACGAAAGCACCGGTCCAGGTCCCGGCGAGTTCCGGGGCGATGTCCCGGCCGCGGCGCCACGGGGTGTCGGATTGATGGCCGAGATCGGGCTCGGCGCCGCGATCGGTGGTCAGTGTGTACGGGTCCATCATGGTCCGACGCAGCTCCGCGTCGTCGGACGTCATGGTGAACAGCTCGAGCATCGACGCGACGGTGCCGCCCGACACTCCGCCGGAGAATCCGCGGAGCACGTAGTCGGTGTCGGTGAGCTCGCCGGCGCCGTCTGCCTGGGCGGCCTTGTACAGCGCGTAGACGGTGAGATCCGAAGGGATGGAATCGAATCCGCAGGAGTGCACAATGCGGGCCCCCGTATCGGCGGCCTGCTTGTAGTACAGGTCGATGCTCTCCCGGATGAACAGGCTCTCGCCGGTGAGGTCGGCGTAGTCGGTGCCGGCCGCGGCGCACGCCGCCACCAGCGGCAGGCCGTACTTCAGGTACGGCCCGACGGTCGTGACGACCACCTGGGTCCGGGCCGCCATCGCATCCAGGCTCTGCTGCGACGAAGCGTCGGCCTGGATCAGCCCCCAGTCCTTGCCCGCCGCGCCCAGGGAGTCCCGGACCACGGCGAGCTTGTCCATCGTGCGGCCCGCCAGCGCGATCCGCGCCGACCCGGCGTGCTGGGCCAGATACTGGGCGGTCAGTTTCCCGACGAAGCCGGTGGCGCCATAGAGGACGATGTCGAATTCGCGCTGCGGTGCGGTCATGCTGCCAACCTAACCGAGGGTCTCCGGCAGGTCGATGTGTTCCTTCAGCACGTGCTCGGACAGGAAGGCCGCCACCACCTGGTACCAGATCTTGGCGTGCTGCGGCGCGGCGATCCAATGCCCTTCGGACGGGTAGTAGAGGTAGCGGTGCGCCGTGCCGCCGGTGTCGTCGGCGGGCAGCCCTGACCGGGTCAGCAGGTCGTTCCACAACCGCAGGCCTTCACCGATCGGGACGCGATAGTCCTTGTCGCCGTGGATCACCAGCATCGGGGTCGTGATGTGCTCGACGTGGCGGTGCGGCGAATTGCGTTCGGCCATCTCGGGTGTCATCTCGCGGGCCCACCAGTAGGCGCCGTCGGTCGTCGGCCCGAATTGATCGAGCGCCCACAGGCTGGCATGGGTGACGATGGCGGCGAACCGGTCGGTGTGCCCGGCGATCCAGTTGGCCATGTAACCGCCGAACGAGCCGCCCATCGCCACGATCCGGCCGGCGTCGACCCGCGGGTGCTCGCAAGCGGCGTCGACAGCCGCCATCAGGTCGGTGAACGGCGCGAAACCCCAAGCACCCCAGCCACGTTGGATGAAGTCCTGACCGTATCCGGTGGACAGCGCCGGGTCGGGCATCAGCACCGCGTAACCCAGCGCGGTGAGCACCCAGGGATTCCACCGCCAGTGCCAGGTGTTCCAGCTGCCCAGCGGTCCGCCGTGCACCCACAGCAGCAGCGGCGCGGGAGTGTCGCCGGCCGGGAGCGTAAGCCAGGACCGGATGGGTGTACCGTCGTCCGCGGTTGCCGTCGCCTCGACCAATTCACCTGGCAATTCCGGGAATTCGACGCAGGGCAGCACGGTCACGGATCCGTCGGCGGCGACCCGGACAGGATGGGGCGGAGTCAGGTAACTGCTGCGGAGGGCGTACAGCGCACCATCTGCGACGGGCCGCACGTCGCTATAGGCGAAGTCGTCGTGGGTCAACTGGTTCACGTCGCCGGTGCCGGGCCGGACGCGGAAGATCGGCGCGCGGCCGTCGTCGTCCGCGGTCACCAGCAGTGTGGATCCGTCGTGCGACCACGTCACCGACGTCGGCCAGCGATCCCAGTGCGCGGTGAGCTCCACCCGCTCGCCGTCTAATACCTGGGTGCACAAGGTGATCCGCGGCGCTTGATCCGGCGTCGAGTGCATCTCCCGGATGAACGCGACCGTGCTGCCGTCGGGCGAGATCGCCGGGCTCCCCAGGTCGGCGACCGGGTCGTCGGCGATCACGGTGCGCTCCCCCGTACCGATGTCGATGCGGACCAGCACGCTGCGCAACGCGGCCCCCGGAGCGGGTAACTCCCACGACGCGACGGCAAAGCTCCCGTCCGCGCTGATATCGACGGTGGCCTCGTTCAGCGCCAGGCCCGGCTGCGGTGTGATGTCCTGGGCCGCACCGGATTCCATGCGGAGCAGGTGCGCATGATCCGGCCCCAGGTCGTGGTCCCAGTGCCGCACCGGGTAGCCGGTGTGCAGGATCGCCGACACCTTGTTGTCCTTGCGGAGGGTGCGTAGCCGCTTGTCGTCCTCGGGAGTACCGGCCGACGGGAGCATCGGCGCCGTCACCACCACGACGTCAGCCGAACGGGCCGCGTGCACTCCACTGACGCCGCCGGCCAACTCGAGAATCCGTTGTGCTTCACCGCCGTTCGCCGGTAATCGCCACACCGCCGCCGGCGGCTCCTCGTCGGAGTCGGTGGGTCGCGCCGCGACGAACAGCAGATCTCCGGCCGCCGTGAAGGTCGGCTGGGATTCCCCCTTGGCTCCATAGGTCAGCCGGCGCGCCACATGCCGGCCGTCCGGGTCGAGTTCCCAAGCCGCGGTGACATATTCGCTGCCCTTGTTGTTCAACTCGCTGATCATCGTGACCACGCGGCGGCCGTCGGGCGAGACGGCGAGCCCCGACACCCGGGGCAGAGAGAGGTAGGCGTCGAGATCGGCAAAAGGAGTTCCGGCCATACTCCGTTGGTATCACACGCCCCACGTCGAACTCGCGCAGTTAATTTCCGGCGGTCACCGATTCCGCTGTACAGACGTGGTCTCGACGCTCACCCGCCGACCGGTTGAGCTGGTGGGCTGCAACTCGCGGATGGGTAGCCCACCGTCGTCCACCAGGACGGAGCGCTCCTCGGCCGGGGCGAATGCGTGCCGCTCACCCCACTGACGCAACGCAACGACGACGGCGAACAGGTCCAATCCGGTGGGCGTGAGCTCGTAGATGTGCCGCCTGCCCGTCGGAGCCGGTTTTCGTTCCAGGATTCCGCGCTCGACGAGTCGCCGGAGCCGGTCGGTGAGGATGTTGCGCGCGATTCCCGTCGCCTGCTGGAAATCCCCGAAGGACCGGGCACCATCCATGGCATCGCGAACGATCAGCAGGCTCCAGCGGTCACCGACCAGATCGAGCGTGCGCGCGACGGGACACGTGGGGTCGGTCCACTCAACCTCGGACTGGGTCATCACGCCTCCACATTAGTTGCTAATTGAAACCAATGTGACGTAGCGTCGAATCAGTTGCAAATTGCCACCGATTGGACTTCATGTGACGCCTCGAAGCACCCGCCTGCTGTTCGCGACCATCTGCGGGGTGTCCGTCGCGACCATCTACTCGGCCCAGCCCATGCTCACGCAGATCGGCAGCGACCTTGGCGTATCGAGCGGCAACCTCGGCTGGATCGTCACGGCAGGGCAGCTCGGCTACCTCGCGGGATTGGGCCTACTGGTACCACTGGGCGACCTACGCGACCGGCGCACGCTCATCGTCGGACACCTGCTGCTCACCGCGGTTGGTGTCGTGATCGCCGGAACCGCGACGCACGCGTGGACCATGCTTGCCGGCGTAGCGATAGCCGGTCTGTTCTCGGTCGTCGTGCAGACGACGGTCGCCTACGCAGCGGCGTTGTCGGCACCGCAGGAGCGCGGACGCACCCTGGGCGTCGTGACCGCCGGCGTCGTCATCGGCATTCTCGGCGCTCGGACCGTCGCCGGCGCTCTCGCCACAGCCTGGGGCTGGCGCAGCGCCTACGCCGCACTCGCCGCACTGCTTGTCGTGCTCGCGGCGCTGGTCCCGACGCTCCTTCCGCCCGACCCACGCGCTGACCGCCCGGGCTATCGGCAGGCGCTGAGCGCGTCGCGCATGTTGTTCGGCGACCGGCTTTTCGTCTCACGTGGCCTGATCGCGTTCTTCTTGTTCGCGTCGTTCGGCACGCTCTGGAGCGGCCTCGCCCTCCCGCTCACAGCGTCGCCGTGGCATCTCAGCGCCGCTCAGATCGGCCTGTTCGGGATCGCGGGGCTGGCCGGGGCGCTGGGCGCCGGCCGCGCCGGCCGCTGGGCAGATGCCGGTTTCGCCAACGCGGTCACCGGGGCAGCCCTCGCACTCCTGGCCGCGTCATGGCTGGCGATCGCCCAGGCATCGTGGGGACTGTGGCTGCTCGTCGTCGGCGTGATCATTCTCGATTTCGCCGTCCAGGCTGTGCATGTCAGCAATCAGCACCTACTCACCGCCATCCACCCGAACCACGCCAGCAGTGTCATCGGCGGCTACATGCTCTTCTATTCTCTCGGCTCAGCCCTCGGCGCGGTCGGCACCACGGCCGTGTACTCGGCCGCCGGATGGATCGGGTCCAGCATTCTCGGTGCCGCCTTCGCGATCGGTGCGCTCGCGGTATGGACGGCCACGAGGCCGGTTTCATCATGTGACGGATCGCACCGGTCGGCCCCCAAGGCATCCCAGACAACGACAAAGGGTGTCGGACCGTATGGTCCGACACCCTTTGTTGTCTCGTGCGAGCGTTTGTGGCGCTCGTGAGGGGGTATTAGCCCCGACGACCGCAGACCGGCCACGCCCCGATGCCCTGGGTGCGCACCACATTCTCGGCAACCCGAATCTGCTCGTCCTTGCTGGCGGTGTGGGGCATGCCCGTGCCACCGTTGGCACGCCAGGTGCCCAGGTTGAACTGCAGCCCGCCGTAGTAGCCGTTGCCGGTGTTGATGGCCCAGTTGCCACCAGACTCACAGGCTGCAACGGCGTCCCAGTTGCGGCCGCCGTCCGCATTCGCGGTACCGGCACCGATGACCATGGGGGCAACTGCAACGGCCCCAGCAACGGCAACCAGTCCAAGCGTTGTGCGGATGTTCTTCACTTCGTTCCTCTCGCCGAGCGCGCGCCAAACATCGCCCGCGCATAGGCGGTGCGAACTACGGCCTGCCGGGCAGGCGTTAGGGGGGCTGAGTCGTGTCGTCTCGGTCAGACACGACAGCGGGGGCGGTTTGATCGGTCCGGGCTCAATGCCGGCGGACGCCACGGGCAACAGGCCATCTGCTCTGGTCCCACCGCGATCCCGCTCACACGCAGGTTCATGGTTTTTCAGTTATTTGCTCTCTTGGAGCAGTACGAGGACCGTAGCAAGAACTGACCCTGCGATGTCGAATCCATCCCAGCCAGATAACAGGCAGATCACGGCCCAACCTGAGAGGAACATAAGCAGGTCATGTGACATATAAAGCCCCGCTAACAAATAACAGTTCGGCAACATTCCGTGATAGAGGTCACCATGAAATTGTGGCCTGGCACACACAATTCAATTCACATTGGTCACAGTTGTCGCAGGTCAGCGGCACAATCCTGCGGCGTCGACAGTAAACCTCCGGCGTGTCGCCCGGTGGAATCTCCGCCCTTTCCGGCCCCAGTTCGCTACCGACGGGTGCGTCAAACCGCCATTGACTGGGTAGGACCGAGCAATACGGCCGCCAATCAGGACTTTTCACATTGACGCCGCAGCCCGTTCAGGACCCGTTAACCGGCCGTCACTCGCCCCATTCTCCCAAACACATTGCCCTGCAACAGGTTTAGAATTCGTCGTGCAATTGGGGTGATAATTGACCGGAATTGCGGCGCTTAATTTGCACATTATTCGCACATTGTCGAATTTCCATCAATTCGAATTCGCCACACAGCGAGAAATTAGAGAATGCGCAACCCGGCAACGGGCATTTGCTGAGACGCTCAGGCGAAATCGTCGGGGCTGTTGACGTTCACCAGCGCCCGCTGCCGATCCATCACCACCCGCTGGGTGTCGGCGGTGTCGACCAGTGCCCGCATGCTGCGTCGTCCGCGGGCTACCAACTCCTCCGCCCGAGTCGCCAGCGTGGTGCGGTAGATGCCTGCCAGATAGTGGTCCCGGCCATCCCAGGGCAGCACCACGTCGGCGTCGACCCGCGCCGCGTGCTCGGCAAGCTCGTCGATCAGATCAACGGTCAAGTAGGGCATGTCCACGGCGGACACGAACGCGCGCGGAAATCCGGCGTCGGCCGCCGCACGCAACCCGCGCGCGGTGGCCAACAACGGCCCGACGCCGGGCGTCGCGTCCCGCAGCACCTGGGCATCCAGGTCCGGCAGCGCCTGGCCACGGGCTGCGATCACGAACACCTGCGCACACCGCCCTCGCAAGGTGGCCACCACCTGTTCGACGAACGTGATCTCCCCCGCCGGCCCGTCGAACCGAACGGTGGCCTTGTCCCGCCCCATACGACGAGACGCCCCGCCGGCCAATACAACTGCGGCCAGCGGGGCGTCCTCGGTCAAAGCGTCGCTACTACTCGTCGACGGTCCAGGTGTCCTTGCCACGCAGCAAGGATTGCAGAGCGGCGGTGTCGTGCGCCTTGGAATCCATCGCCGTCTTCAGCTGCAGACGCGCTTCGTCGTCGTAGGTCGGCCGATTCACCTGACGGAAGATACCCATCACGGTGTGTTCCAGGTTCTGCTCCGACAGGCGCGACAGCGCGAAGGCGTAGGCGGGGTCGTCGAGGTTGGCGTTGTGCACCACGATGTCCGACGGGTCCACATCAGCGGTCTTGCCGATCTCCAGCCCGTAACCGGACTTGGTGACGCAGAACTCGCCCTGGGCACCGAAGACGATCGGCTGGCCGTGCACCAGGTTGATCAGCCGGTCCTCGGCGCCTTCCTTGCGCAGCGGGTCGAACGAGCCGTCGTTGAAGATCGGGCAGTCCTGCAGGATCTCGACGATGGCGGCACCACGGTGGGCAGCCGCGCCCTTCAGCACCTCGGTCAGGCCCTTGCGGTCGGAGTCCAGCGCCCGGCCGACGAACGTGGCCTCGGCACCCAGCGCCAGCGACACCGGGTTGAACGGCTGGTCCAGCGAGCCCATCGGGGTCGACTTGGTGACCTTGCCGACCTCGGAGGTCGGCGAGTACTGGCCCTTGGTCAGACCGTAGATCCGGTTGTTGAACAGCAGGATCGTGATGTTGATGTTGCGGCGCAGCGCGTGGATCAGGTGGTTACCACCGATCGACAGCGAGTCACCGTCACCGGTGACGACCCACACGGACAGGTCCGGACGCGCCAGCGCCAGGCCGGTCGCGATGGTCGGGGCACGACCGTGGATCGAGTGGAAGCCGTAGGTCTCCAGGTAGTACGGGAACCGGCTGGAGCAGCCGATGCCGCTGATGAACGCGATGTTCTCGCGGCGCAGGCCCAGCTCCGGCAGGAAGTTGCGGATGGTGTTGAGGATGACGTAATCGCCGCAGCCCGGGCACCAGCGCACTTCCTGATCGCTGGTGAAGTCCTTGCCCTTCTGCGGCTGGTCCGTGGTCGGAACCAGGGCATTCTTGCTGAGGGCTTCGGTCAGGCCCAGATCAGCACCGATCAGATCCGTCATGCGTTTGCTCCCACACCGGTCTCCACGGTGGCGGCCGCCAACCGTGCGAACTTGGCCTTGTCAGTTTCCTTTTCGCGCAGCGATCCGTCCAGCGCCGCGCCGATGATGCCTTCGACCTCGTCGGCCAGGAACGCCATGCCCTCGACCTTGGTCACCGACTGCACGTCGACCAGGAACTTGCCGCGCAGCAGCAGGGCCAGCTGACCGAGGTTCATCTCGGGCACGACGACCTTGTCGTACTTGCGCAGGACCTCTTCGAGGTTCGCCGGGAACGGGTTGAGGTGACGCAGCTGGGCGTGGGCCACCTTGATGCCGTTGCGCCGGGCGCGGCGGCACGCCTCGCCGATAGGACCGTACGAGCTGCCCCAGCCGAGCATCAGCAGTTCGGCCTCGCCGCTCGGGTCGTCGACCTCGAGGTCGGGCACCTTGATGCCGTCGATCTTGAGCTGGCGCAACCGGACCATGAGGTCGTGGTTCTTGGGCTCGTAGGAGATGTTGCCGGAGCCGTTGGCCGCTTCCAGACCACCGATGCGGTGCTCGAGTCCCGGCGTACCGGGGATGGCGAACTGGCGGCCCAAGGTCTCGGGGTCACGCGCGTACGGCTGGAACGGCTCGCCCGGCTTGGCGAACGTGTGCTCGATGGCCGGGTAGCTGGCGATGTCCGGGATGCGCCACGGCTCGGAGCCGTTGGCGATCGCGCCGTCCGACAGGATGATCACCGGGGTGTGGTAGCCGATGGCGATCCGCACCGCCTCCACCGCGATGTCGAAGCAGTCCGACGGGGAGCACGGGGCCAGCACCGCGACCGGCGACTCACCGTTGCGGCCGTAGAGCGCCTGCAGCAGGTCGGCCTGCTCGGTCTTGGTCGGCAGACCGGTCGACGGGCCACCGCGCTGCACGTCGATGACGATGAGCGGCAGCTCGGTCATCACCGCGAGGCCGATGGCCTCGGACTTCAGCGAGACGCCGGGACCCGAGGTGCTGGTCACGCCGAGCGCGCCACCGTACGAGGCGCCGATCGCCGAGCCGATGCCCGCGATCTCGTCCTCGGCCTGGAAGGTCATGACGTTGAAGTGCTTGTACTTGGACAGCTCGTGCAGGATGTCGCTGGCCGGGGTGATCGGGTAGGTGCCGAGCACCACCTGGACGTCGGCCAGCTGGCCGGCGGCGACGATGCCGTACGCGGTGGCGGTGTTACCGGAGATCTGGCGGTACTCGCCGGACTTGAGCTTGGCCGGGGCCACCTCGTAGGTGGTACCGAACGCCTCGGTGGTCTCGCCGTAGTTCCAGCCGGCCTTGAGCGCCAGCACGTTGGCCTCGGCGATCTCGGGCTTGCGGGCGAACTTCTCGCGGATGAAGGCCTCGCTGTGCTCCAGCTCGCGGCCGTACATCCAGGACAGCAGGCCGAGCCCGAACATGTTCTTGGCGCGCTGACCGTCCTTCTTGGTCGCGCCGATGGCCTCGACCGCGGCCAGGGTCAGCGTGGTCATCGCGACCGGGATGACGACGAACTCGGACAGTTCGTCGTTCTCGAGCGGGTTCTCGTCGTACCCGACCTTGGCCAGGTTGCGCTTGGTGAACTCGTCGGAGTTGGCGATGATCATGCCGCCGCGCGGCAGGTCGGCAACGTTGGCCTTGAGCGCGGCCGGGTTCATCGCGACCAGCACGTCGGGGCGGTCACCGGCGGTGAGGATGTCGTAGTCCGCGATCTGAATCTGGAACGACGACACACCGGGCAGGGTGCCCTGTGGTGCGCGGATCTCGGCGGGGTAATTCGGCTGCGTCGCAAGGTCATTGCCGAAGAGCGCGGCTTCCGAAGTGAACCGGTCACCGGTCAGCTGCATACCGTCACCGGAGTCACCGGCGAACCGGATGACGACCTTCTCGAGCTTCTGCCGCGAGGCCGCGCCGCTCCCGGCGCCAGTGCCGTTGTCGCCGTCGTTAAGACCCACGACGCCCGCCTTTCACACTCTGTTTCGGCAGCCCGTCGCACCGTGTCGGAGACGCCGCGGAGCGGTACTCACGATCACCAGCCCGGCGTCGCCAAATTTTTGATGTCACTGCTAGTACCGATTATTGCACTTCTCTTAGGGTGCACTCGCCAGGACGCGCCATTGCAGGTCTGATGACGACCACATGAATACGCACGTCAAATGGATTGCAGGCGCTTGACACCTGTCAAAATGTGGCTTTCATCACGTTCCACTCGGCGGAATTCCTAAGAAAGCAGTTACCGATCGGTAGCCGTCTGCGCTAGCGCTCGGCCGCGTCGGAAATACCCGGCGCCACAAGCGATTAGGCGTCAGTCCGGTTGGCCGTCTGGACGGGTGTCCAGACGGCGGCCATGCCACCGGAGGCGCAGCAGCATCAGCTGCCGGTGTGCCTGAAACCCCAACGACAGCGGGTCGGCCCAGGCGCGGCGACCCGGCGTACTACGACCGGTATCGGTATCCATACGGCCATTGTCCAGAAGCTGGGCAACCGCGCACGTCCCGCGACGGGGCGGCGACATGTCGGTCTGGTGAAGATTCGTGGCATTGCCCGGCCTGAACCGGCATCTACATCGCGTTCGGGGCGGTCACAAGCTCGCGACGACGGTGTCGATGACAACGAATGCAGCCACGGCAAACACGAGGTAGGCGAACCAATGCTGAAGACGCCGGGTATCCAGCCTGGCGCCGAGGTGGCCGGCGATCAGTGAACCGACAATCGCGGTGCCGACGAACACCGTGGCGATCGTCCAGTCGATGCTGGCGCCGCTCAGATGAGAGAAGACACCCGCCACCGAATTCGCGACGATGATGAGCAGCGAGGTTCCGATCGCGATGGGCATCTCCACGCCGAGCATCAGCACGAGCGCAGGAATGATCAGAAAGCCACCTCCGACGCCGAAGAGGCCCGTCAGAAGGCCGACGAGGAATCCCGCGGGGATGGATCTCGGGGCGCACCGGCGCCAGTTGATTCCTGAATCACCCACTGTGCACGCGGTGCCGGTGCCGTTGTTGTCCTGCAGCATCCGGATTCCGGCCAGCACCATCACCATCGCAAACCCGACGAGCAGCGCAGGTTGCGGCAGATGCCTGCCGATCGCGCTGCCGATGAACGTCGCCGGGATACCGGCCGCCGAGAAGACGGCGGCCAGCCGCCATTGGACGTGACCGGCACGAATCTTCGGCAGCACGCCCACCGCCGAGGCGATGCCCACAATCAGCAGCGACATCGGAATTGCCTGCTCGATGCCGAGCCCCAGTACGTAGACCAATGCCGGCACGGCCAGGATGGACCCGCCTCCGCCGAGTAGCCCCAGTAAGGCACCGATCACGCCGCCGAGGGCAAGCGCCAGAACGATGTTCACGGATTTTCACTCCGTTCCGATGAAGCGAGACACGGTGTCAGTTCGCCCGCCCAGCGACCCGGGCGCGCACGCCCTCCATGTCCAGCGTCTTTACCCGGGTGATCAGGTCCTCGAGAGCCGCGGCCGGCATCGCGCCGGGCTGGCGGTAGACCAGCATGCCGTCGCGGAATGCCATGATCGTTGGGATCGCCTGGATTTCGAGGGCAGCGGCGAGTTGCTGCTGGGCTTCGGTATCGACCTTGGCGTGCACCACATCGGGGTGCGACTGCGCCGAACGATCGAACACGGGGGCGAACGCGCGACACGGACCGCACCACGATGCCCAGAAATCGATGAGCACGATGGGGTTGTTGCTGATGGTCGCCTCGAAATCGGTAGCGGTCAGGTTTTTGATTGTCATTGCGATGTCCTTTCTTGGTGAGTCAATCACGTTGCTGGAGAATGCTTTTCAGATGATCGCGACTACCTTCACGCATTCTGGGTGGCTTCCGCCCAGGCGCCATACCCGCCCAGGATGTCGCTCACGTCGTTGAATCCGTTCCGCCGCAGCAGACTTGCCGCAACCGATGACCGGTATCCGCCCGCGCAGTACACGACAGTCGGCTTCGCGGGGTCCAGCTCACCGAGCCGGGCGGGCAGTTGCCCCACCGGGATGCTGATGGCGTTCGGGATGGCACCGGCCTCGACTTCGCCGGGGTTACGGACATCGACGATCTGCAGGTTCGTCAGCTCGGCAGCCCTTTGGTCAAAGGCCTTGGCAGTCAACCGCGATGCCACCTGGACATCGAGCCGGTGATCAACCAATGCCCGGTAGGGCTCCGCCACGTAGCCGATCACTCTGTCGAAGCCGATCCGGGCGAGCCGGGTCTTACCCTCGAGCTCCTGACCGGGGTCGGTGAACAGCACGATGTCGACGTCGGAAGGGAGAACCGAACCGGCGAACTCGGCGTAGCGACCTTGCAGGCCGATGTTCACCGCGCCATGCAGGTGGCCCAGGGCGAATTCCTCAGGGCCACGCCCGTCCACCAGGGCCGCTCCAGCGTCGATCGCCTTGCGGGCCTGGTCGTAAGTCAGGGGCGTCGGCATCTTGTTCTCGTCCAACAGTTCCCTGTCCTTGCGGTTCAGGATCGCGTCGTAGACGAAGTAACTCGGCGCGGGCGGCTGCCCCTCGGTGACGAGGTTCATGAACGAGGTTTTGTCCGGAGCGCGCAGCGCGTAGTTCGTCGCCTTCTGGTCACCGATTGACGACCACAGGTCGGTCGACAGATTCTTGCCGCATGCCGAGCCCGCACCATGTGCCGGATACACCCGGGTCGCGTCGGGCAGCGTCATCAACTTGTCGTGCAACGAGTCATACAGCATGTCCGCCAGTTCCTCTCGCATATAACCGATCGAGGCCAACAGGTCGGGGCGGCCGACATCGCCGATGAACAGCGTGTCCCCGGTCATGACGCCATAGGGCACTGGGTCATCGGCGTGCTCGTAGACCACCACGCTCATCGACTCGGGGGTGTGCCCGGGGGTATGACGGAATTCCAGCGTCACCTCGCCCAGCGAGTACCGCTCACCATCGGCGACACCCATCGACTCGAACTCGGTCTCGGCGACAGACGAGTAGACGATCTTGGCGCCGGTGGCCTTCGCGAGCTCGAGGTGCCCGGAGAGGAAGTCCGCGTGGAAGTGGGTCTCGATGACCAACTCGATGGTCAGCCCATGTGCTGTGGCATCGGCCAGATATCCGGCCACGTCGCGCTGCGGGTCCACAACGACTGCACGGCCGGTGGTTTCGTCACCGATCAGGTAGGACGCGTGCGACAGACAATCCAGGTAGTACTGCTGCAGGATCATCGCTGATCTTCTTTCTCCCAGTTGGATAGCACCATGTGCGCTATACCCCTACGGGTATATCAATATACCCCTGGGGGTATTCTATTCCCACCCGGTACGTTCCTCTAGAGGCTTAGGTCACCCATGCTGTCGGCCCTTCGCCTGCCGCACCTCGCGTCAAATGCCGTTCGGCTCGCTGATAGGCGTCACCTATCGGTGCATTTGAAATGCCGATTACCAACCGCCCGACTAACGGACAGGATCGCCGCTCGTGAGGATTACATTGGAGCGATGACCACCGTCAGGGACGGCCACGACGTCGACGCGACGTACGACGAACACGACGTTCAGGTCAGCGGCGCGAAACACGAAGCCGCCGGAGTCAAGGCCGTGCTGGTCAGCATGCAGCGCGCCATGGCACAGATGGGGCCGCTCCGCACCGCGGAGACGCTGAGCAAGATCAATCAGCGCCACGGCTTCGACTGCCCGGGCTGCGCGTGGCCCGAGGAACACGGCGGCCGCAAGATCGCCGAGTTCTGCGAGAACGGCGCCAAGGCCGTGGCCGAGGAAGCCACGCTGCGCCGCGTCACCCCGGAGTTCTTCGCCCGCCATTCGGTCGCCGATCTGGCCGCGCAACCCGAGTACTGGCTGTCCCAGCAGGGCCGGCTCACGCACCCAATGGTGTTGGCGCCCGGCGACACCCACTACCGCCCGATCGACTGGGACGACGCCTACGCGCTGATCGCCGACGAACTGAAGGCGCTCAGCTCCCCGGACGAGGCGCTGTTCTACACCTCCGGCCGCACCAGCAACGAGGCCGCGTTCCTCTACCAACTGCTCGCGCGCAGCTACGGCACCAACAATCTGCCGGACTGCTCGAACATGTGCCATGAATCGTCGGGCACCGCGCTGGTCGAGTCGATCGGCATCGGCAAGGGGTCGGTCACCGTCGACGATCTCATCCACGCCGACTGCATCGTCATCGCCGGGCAGAACCCGGGCACCAACCACCCCCGCATGCTGTCCACGCTGGAGAAGGCAAAGGCGAACGGCGCCAACATCATCGCCATCAACCCGCTGCCCGAGGCCGGGCTGATGCGGTTCAAGGATCCGCAGAAGGTGCACGGTGTCGTCGGCCACGGGGTACCCATCGCCGACGAGTTCGTGCAGATCCGGATCGGCGGCGACATGGCGCTGTTCGCCGGATTGGGCCGGCTGCTGTTGGAAGCCGACGACTTGGCACCGGGCACCGTGCTGGATCGCGACTTCATCGACCAGCACTGCGCCGGCTTCGACGAGTACGAAACCCGCACCCGCGCAGTCGAACTGGACGTCGTCTCCGAGGCCAGCGGAATCGGACGTGACCAGTTGCAACGGGTCGCCGACGCGCTGGTCCGGTCGGAGCGCACCATCATCTGCTGGGCGATGGGCCTGACCCAGCAGACGCATGCGGTGGCCACCATCGGCGAGGCCACCAACCTCTTGCTGATGCGCGGCATGATCGGAAAGCCCGGCGCGGGAGTGTGTCCCGTGCGCGGACACTCGAACGTGCAGGGTGACCGGACCATGGGTATCTGGGAGAAGATGCCCGAGCAGTTCCTGGCCGCGCTGGATACCCGCTTCGGCATCAGTTCCCCGCGCAAGCACGGCCTCGACACCGTGGACGCGATCCGGGCCATGCGCGACGGACAGGCCACGGTCTTCGTCGGGATGGGCGGGAACTTCGTCTCGGCCACTCCCGACACCGACGTCACCGCCGCGGCGATGCGCAATTGCGCTCTGACGGTGCAGATTTCGACGAAGCTCAACCGCAGCCACCTGATCCACGGGCGCACGGCGCTGATCTTGCCGACGCTCGGCCGCACCGACAAGGATTTCCAGGCGGGCGGCAAACAGGTGGTGTCGGTAGAGGATTCGATGTCGATGGTGCACCTGTCGCGCGGTGGCCTGACCCCACCCAGCGACCAGGTTCGCAGCGAGGTCGCCATCGTCTGCCAGCTGGGCCGGGCCCTGCTGGGCGCCGACCACCCGGTGCCGTGGGAATCGTTCAACGCCGACTACGACGGCATCCGCGACGCCATCGCCGACGTGGTCCCCGGGTGCACCGACTACAACGTGCGGGTCCGCCGGCCCGACGGCTTCCAGCTGCCCCACCCGCCCCGGGATTCCCGCGAATTCCCCACGCACACAGGCAAAGCCAACTTCTCGATCGAACCCGTGGAGTGGGTGCCGGTGCCCGAAGGCCGGCTGGTGCTGCAGACCCTGCGCAGCCACGACCAGTACAACACCACCATCTACGGCTTGGACGACCGCTATCGCGGCGTCAAAGGCGGCCGGCGCGTGGTGTTCGTCAACCCGGCCGACATCGCGGCCCTCGGGCTGCGGGACGGCAGCCGTGTCGACCTGGTCTCTGAATTCGACGGCCAAGAGCGCCGCGCGAAAGACTTTCTGGTGGTGCCCTATTCGACCCCCGCGGGTAATGCCGCGGCCTACTACCCGGAGACCAATCCGTTGATTCCGTTGGACCACACCGCCCGGAAATCCAATACCCCGGTATCCAAGGCAGTCGTGATCAGGCTTGTCCCAGGGGTCGAGCGCAGCGAGGGAGGATCGGACCAGCCATGGGCCGAGTAACCGCACGGCGCCGGGCCGAACACGTCACCGCGGGCGGCGCGGTCTCGCGCCCGGAAACCCTCGCGGTCGAGGAGCCCCTGGAAATCCGGGTCAACGGCAGTCCCCTCACCGTCACCATGCGGACGCCGGGGTCGGATGTCGAACTGGCCCAAGGGTTTCTGCTCACCGAGGGAGTGATCGCACGCCGTGACGACATCGCCCGCGTCGCCTACTGCCGTGGCGCCACCGAAGACGGGGCCAACACGTACAACGTGCTCGACGTGATGTTGGCACCGCATGTCCCGCCGCCGTCGGTCGACGTGACGCGCAACTTCTACACCACCTCGTCATGCGGCGTGTGCGGCAAGGCGTCGATCGATGCCGTCCGAACCGTCAGCCACTACTCCCCCGGCGACGACCCGACCAGCGTCACCTCCGACGCGCTCTCGGCCATGCCACAGGTACTGCGCCAGGCCCAGAAGGTGTTCAACAGCACCGGCGGACTGCACGGTGCCGCGCTGTTCAGCGCCGGCGGCGAGATGTTCGTCGCCCGTGAAGACATCGGCCGGCACAACGCGGTGGACAAGGTGATCGGGTGGGCGCTCGAGAACGACCGCATTCCGTTGACGGGCACCGTCCTGCTGGTCAGCGGGCGGGCGTCGTTCGAACTCACGCAGAAGGCCGTCATGGCCGGTATCCCGCTGCTGGCCGCCGTGTCCGCGCCGTCGTCGCTGGCGGTCGACCTGGCCAGCCAGGCCGGGCTCACCCTCGTGGCGTTCCTGCGCGGCGAGTCGATGAACGTCTACACCCGTCCGGACCGGGTGATCAGGTAAGGACTCCAAAAGGAAAAGCCCCCGCCGTGGCGGGGGCTTTTCCTTTTGGCGAACTAGGCGCTCTTGTCGCGACGCTCCGAGCGGGACGCCTTGCGCGGCACGATGGTCGGCAACACGTTGTCCTGAACGGTCTCCTTGGTGACGACCACCTTGGCGACGTCATCGCGGCTCGGGATGTCGAACATCACCGGCTGCAGGACCTCTTCCATGATGGCGCGCAGGCCACGGGCACCGGTGCCACGGTGGATGGCCTGGTCGGCGATCGCGTCGAGGGCCTCTTCGGTGAACTCCAGCTCAACCCCGTCCATCTCGAAGAGCCGGACGTACTGCTTGACCAGCGCGTTCTTCGGCGTGGACAGGATCGACACCAGCGATTCCTTGTCCAGGTTGGTCACCGACGCCACGACCGGGAGACGACCGATGAACTCGGGGATCAGACCGAATTTGATCAGGTCCTCGGGCAGCACCTCGGCGAAGTGGTCCTGGGTGTCGATCTCGGCCTTGGAGTGCACCTCGGCACCGAAGCCCAGGCCGCGCTTGCCGACCCGGTCGGACACGATCCGCTCCAGCCCGGCGAAGGCACCGGCCACGATGAACAGCACGTTGGTGGTGTCGATCTGGATGAACTCCTGGTGCGGGTGCTTGCGCCCGCCCTGCGGCGGCACCGACGCCTGCGTCCCCTCGAGGATCTTCAGCAGCGCCTGCTGCACGCCCTCACCGGACACGTCGCGCGTGATCGACGGGTTCTCGCTCTTGCGGGCGATCTTGTCGACCTCGTCGATGTAGATGATGCCGGTCTCGGCGCGCTTGACGTCGTAGTCAGCGGCCTGGATCAGCTTCAGCAGGATGTTCTCGACGTCCTCGCCGACGTAGCCGGCCTCGGTCAGCGCGGTCGCGTCCGCGATCGCGAACGGCACGTTGAGCATCTTGGCCAGGGTCTGCGCCAGGTAGGTCTTGCCGCAGCCGGTGGGTCCGAGCATCAGGATGTTCGACTTGGCGAGCTCGACCGGCTCAGACCGGGAGTCGCGCGACTTCTCCTGCGCCTGGATCCGCTTGTAGTGGTTGTAGACAGCCACCGCGAGCGTCTTCTTGGCGTTGTCCTGACCGATGACGTAGCCCTCGAGGAAGTCCCGGATCTCCTGAGGCTTGGGCAGCTCGTCGAGCTTGACGTCGTCAGCGTCGGCCAGCTCCTCTTCGATGATCTCGTTGCAGAGGTCGATGCACTCGTCGCAGATGTAGACGCCAGGTCCAGCAATCAGCTTCTTGACCTGCTTCTGGCTCTTTCCACAAAACGAGCACTTCAGCAGGTCACCGCCGTCTCCGATGCGCGCCATGGGGTGAGGCCCTACTTTCTCCGGTCGCCGTCAGTCGTTACACCAGATAGTGGGTTATTTCGGGTGTGAACCCGACGCTACCCGTTCGCTCCGTTGCGATGCGACCGAAAGGGGCGAATCGCTCCGGTGGTATTTATCCGTGTGCAGGAGAACATAGCCCGATCGGTGGCTTGCCACCCCTCGGCGCGCTGACCGTGATTCTGGCGTGTCTTCCCGGCGCCGGTTGGCGTTGGCTCGGCAGGCCTCTGATCAGGGCTGTTCACCTATCTGCAACCCTACCGTGTGCACATTGAGGCCGCCGACGCATTTCGCGGCCAGCGCAAGTCGACGACCGTCTGCCTACGCCTGTAGCCGCCCGCCCAGCTGGTCCACCGGCACCGACACCGTGAGTGGGCCACCGTTGCCCACCAGTTGACTTTCGCCGAAGAAGAACGTGACGGCCTCGTCGGTGAGCGCGAAGTCCCGGTACGAGTTGCGGTCCGGTTCGATCAGCGCCGCATTGCGCGCCTTCAACGCGCGCTGCACCACCGGCGTCAGGATCGCCACCGGATCGGAACCCGGCCCGAACAACGTGTCGATGGTGATCGACCCATCGGGCCCGTGGGTGAAGGTCCGGTACCGGATGTCCGGGTGCCCTTCGTGGGCGAAGCCCGTCGGATCCACGATCTTGAGCACCAAGGTTTGGGTTCGCGCCGAGCGGTACACCGTCGGCGTCACCGTCTCCGTGTACACCCGGCCGCGGCCGAACTTGTCCACCCAGCCGACGAACCCGTCACGGTCCTGGGCCAGAAAGTCCGCTACCGCCTGTTGGTCGGGATAGTCGACCGGGAAGGCCGCGGTCCGTTCGTACCCGGTACCCACCTCGTGGATCCGGCAGATGCCGGTGGCGTCGGCCGTCCCGCCCAGCGCACCGCACGACTGCTGCGCGGACACCGTCGGCGCCGCGCCCAGGAATGTCACTGTCGCGGCCAGGGCAAGAACCGAAAACCTCATGCCCCCATGGTTCGCCGATGCGCTTGGCGGATTCTTGGCCTGCCCCTACCCGAGTTCGACGGTGAACTCATGCGCGCCGATGCGGATGCGATCACCATCGAACAGATTGGTGTTGGCCTCGATCCGCGCGCCCTGTACGTACACGCCGTTGGCCGAGCGCAGGTCCACCATCACCGGCCCGGTGCCGGCATCGACGATGACGGCATGGTGCCGGCTGACGTCGGCCGCGTCGAGCACGATGTCGTTGTCGGCGAGGCGACCGATGCGGGTTGCCATCGCGCGCAAGGCAAACCATCGCCCGGTCGCGTCGCGCAGGCCTGCTCTGGACGAGGTCGACTGCGTGGAGCCCGGCCGGAGCCGGCCGATCGTGTGTACTGCCGTCGCTTGCGCGGCACCCTGCACGTCGAGTGGTTCCTGGCGCAGAATCCGTTGCTGCAGGGCAGTTATCGCCGTGCCGGGATCGATACCGAGGTCCTCGGCCAGGATCGCCTGCACCCGCCGGAACGCATCCAGCGCGTCCGCCTGCCTTTGACAGCTGTAGTAGGCGGTGATCAGCTGCGCCCACAGCGGTTCCCGGTAGGGATGTTCAGCGACCAGCGATTCCAGCGGCCCGATCACCAGAGATGCATGGCCACAAGCAATTTCAGCTTCCGCTCGGGCGGTCTCCACCGCAATCCGGTCGTCGACCAGCGCGGCGGCGACGGCGTCGACGAAGGCGAAGTCGGACAGATCACCGAGGACCGGGCCGCGCCACTGCGCCAACGCGGCCGACAGGTGGGTGCCCGCGGATGAGAACCGACCGGCCGCCGCGGCGCGCACACCGGCGACCTTTTCCTTCTCGAAACGCCCCAGGTCGGTTGCCTCCTCCGGCACATCGAGTCGATAGCCGGGCGGTGCGGCGGCCAGCGTCTCCCGCGGCATTCCGGACTCCGCCAGGACCTTTCGGAGATTGGAGATGTAGGAGTGCAATGCGGTGCGGGCGGCCGCGGCCGGCGACTGCTCCCACACAGCGTCGATCAACGCGTCCACCGACACCGGGCGACCGCGATTGAGTAACAGCATCGCGAACACTGCTCGCTGCTTGGGTGCGCCCAGCGAGACGACGTGGTCGTCGACGGCCATCCGCAGCGGGCCCAGAACGCCGAAATCGATTCCGGTCGGCCGCATGGGCCGAGGGTATCGGGTGCTATCGGCCGATGCGGGCTATTGCCAGTTCCGCGAACGTCTTCAGGGTGTCGCACCGCCACACGTAGCTGCCGGTCACGCGGTAGATCCGTTCACCCGTCAACAACACGGTGAGCGTCGTCGATGGAGGTGTGACGTTGGGTTCGTAGGTGCAGACCGCCTTCAGGCCCACGCCGTCGACCGCGGTGGCCCTGGGCCAGGCGGCCACCTCCTTGAATGTCGTTGCGGCGTCCCATGGGAACGCGTCGGCGAACCGGACATCGGACTCCAGGCTGCGTCGTGCCTGCGGCTCGTCTGATGACCGGTAGGCACAAGACAATTCGGGCAGCTGCACCCGAATCGGCGCGGCGGTGGCCGGACCTTCGAGAAAGACCGCGGCTTCGTCGGCGCTGACCCAGCTGCAGGCCTCGGTGCTCTCGTGGTCGTCGGCGAGCGCGACGGGCGACAGGGTGACCGCGACGGCCAGGGCCGCCAGGGCGGGCGCGAACCGCGTCATGACCGGTAGCCCTCACCGAAGGTCATGGCGTCGACGACGTGCCCGTCGTTCACCGTCGGGCCGAGCAGGACCCGCGTGGTGTTCGCGGCCGGGTCGTAGGCCATCAGCGCCTGCGACGGGCTGCATCCGGCCGTCGACTTCAGCACCAGCGAGCCGCCTGACGCACCGACGACGTCAATGTTGTTGCCGGCGCCTGGAACCTTGACGCGCTGGGTGTGACCATCGGCCGTCACCCGCGACAGGAACACCACGCCGCAGGCGCCGAGTGACTGCACGAACGTGCCGCTCGGCAGCTGCCAGAGGCCGACGTCGCCGTAGTCGCCTTCGAATCCGGGTTCATTCTTCGCGTTGTTGACGGCGGTGAGCGCGGTCGGCGCCGACCCGTCGATCGGCACCTTCCACAGCTGGCTGCTCGCGGACTTCTGCGCGGTACAACTGGCGACGAAATCCGTTGGCGCCAACCATCGGGTCGTCCGGCACACCGCGCCCGGCATCGGTACCGGCAGCACCCGCCCGACGGTCCCGTCGTTGCCCATGAGCACGAAGCTGTTGTCGGTCCGCGGCACCTCGTCATTGGCCCGGTTGGCCGTCGACAGCACAAGGGTGGTGCCGTCGGGGGTTTCCAGATAGTCGCCGCCGAATCGGCCGGCGCCGGCCAAATCATCGGTCGGATAGGTCAGCTGCACGTTGCCCGCCAGGTCGACACGTTGCAAGGTGCTGGGCTGGTCGTGGCTCGTCGATGACAACACGATCGCTTCACCGCCCGGCCGGCTGAACCGCGGGGAAGCACTCGACGGGAACGACGTCTGGCTGCCGGTGCGCAAGTCGACGACGATCACCGAGTCGCCGATTGTCAGCAGCGCGCGACCACCGTTGCCCGACCAGTCGACCAAGCGCGGGTGCCATCCTTTGTCCGTCGGCTCGAACGTGGTGATGGCGTACCGGTGACCGGCCGGATCGATCAGGAACAGGGTCTCGGCGGCCTTCCCAGGTGCCGGCGCGTCAGGGTCGGGGCGTTCGCCCGGGAGTCGTCCGGGGACCGGGTTCCAGGTGGCCAGGGTCCAGCCGTCGCCGACCTGATTCCACGGCACCGGCATCGAGGTGTCCGGGGTTGGATTCGCCTGGGCCACCGGCAATCCGGCCACCACGGACGCGACCAGCGCGGCAGCGGCCAGAGCGACGGAGGAACGGCGTGCGGGTCGGCTCATGACGGGTCCTGTTCGGGGTGGCCGGGATTCGTGGTCGCGTCACAGGGTGCGGCGGGCGCCTTGGCGGTTTCTTGGCGCGAGGCGGGCGGCCGACGAAGGGCGAAAACATACCTTTCGACGTAATCTTCCAAATGCGTCAATTAACCTTCTTGGCTGGGGCCCACTCCCCAGCTAGCGACGCTCTCATCCGAATACGCGAAGGACCTGCGCGATGAATCACTTCAGCCACGCCACGACAGCCACCCCACTCCGGCGGCTCCAAAGCCTGCCACTGGCAGGTGTCGTCGCGGCCGCCTGCGTCCTGGCGCCGAACGGCCAGCTCGCGACCCAGGCGCATGTTGTTGCCGTCAGCACCCCGCGGATTGAATCCCGGGCCATTCAGTTCGCGGCATTCGCCCAGGACATGGCCGCGCAACAGCAGCAGCTGCTCGACCAGATCACCAGCGCCGCAGCGACCAACACGTCCGCGGGGCCGGTTGCCCTGGCCGCCGTCGACCCGATCGCCACTGCGGGCAATGTTGTCGTCAACGTGCTCAACGTCCTCGCGCAGGCCGTGGTCGCGTCGGCCAAGAGCACCGTCCAATCAGTGGTGTCCATACCGCTGGTGATACTGAATCGCGCAGCCACCGATCCCCTGTACCTCCCGTGGGTGCCCATTGCGTTGGCGTCCTTCGTGCTCACGGCCCCGTTCCAGATCGTGGGGACGTTCGCGTACCAGATGGTCGCAAACCTGACAAAAGCGGTGACGACCCTGCTGCCGGCCGCCGCCGGCCCGGCACCCGCCGCGGCCGACAGCCCGGCACCCGCGACAGCCGACCCTGCACCGACCGCGGCCAACCCGGTCCAACAGGCCATCGACACCGTCAAGACGAGAGTGACCAGCGCGACCAACGCCGCCGGCTCGGCCTTGGCCGCCGCGCCGGCCGCGCTGACGTTCGGGCTGCAGCTGCCGTCGACACTCGCTCCGCTCGCGCCCGTCGCCGGTGCGGCATTCGCCGCCCTGTCCCCCGCGATCGCCGTCGCGAACTTCATCTCCGTGCTGGTGACGGGCAAGGCGCTGCCATTCAATGTGGTGAAGCCGCAGCTGTCGTCCATCTTGTCGTCTGCGGCGACCACCCCGCGCTCGACCGCCGCGACCGACAAGGCGTCGGAGCCGGACGCCCCCGCTGCCGGCACCACAGGCACGAACGACGCCGCCGGCGCCGACAAGCCGTCCACCAAGACCGAGAAGAAGGCCACCAAGACCGTGCAGAAGCCGCGGCGGACTTCTCCGGCGTCGACCGCAAGCACGACACCGACGGCGGGCACCGACGATTCGCCCACCAAGTCCGGTAGCGAGCCGGCGACGGCCACCAAGCCGGAGAAGCCCGACACCAAGCCCGACACCAAGCCCGAGAAGCCCGATACCAAGCCGGAGAAGTCCGAGAAGTCCGGCACCGACAATTCGTCGTCAGCGCAACACGATTCGACGACGGGCAAACCTGAACAGGTTGGCGGCCGCTGTGCGTTTACAGACCTAGGCCTTCTGGGCCGAGAGCTTCCGGTACTCGAGGACCGTGTCGATGATCCCGTATTCCTTGGCATCGGCCGCGGTGAGGATCTTGTCGCGGTCGGTGTCCTTGCGGACCTGCTCGGCAGTCCGGCCAGTGTGCCGCGCCAGCGTCTCCTCCATGAGGGTGCGCATGCGCTCGATCTCGGCGGCCTGGATTTCCAGGTCCGAGAACTGACCCTGGATGACGCCACCGAGCGACGGCTGGTGGATCAGCACGCGGGCGTTCGGCAGGGCCATGCGCTTGCCGGGCGTACCGGCGGCCAGCAGCACCGCGGCGGCCGACGCGGCCTGACCGAGGCAGACCGTCTGGATGTCGGCACGCACGTACTGCATGGTGTCGTAGATCGCCATCAGCGAGGTGAACGAGCCACCCGGCGAGTTGATGTACATCGTGATGTCGCGATCGGGGTCCTGCGACTCGAGCACCAGCAGCTGGGCCATCACGTCGTTGGCGGACACGTCGTCGACCTGGGCACCCAGGAAGATGATGCGCTCGTCGAACAGCTTGGCGTAGGGGTCGACGATGCGCTCGCCGGTGTGCGTGCGCTCCGTGAACTGCGGCAAGATGTAGCGCGCCTGCGGAGCCAGCTCCGGGTTCAGATGCTTGGAGATCACTTCGAGGCCCCCTTGCCGCCGTTGAGGTTTGCGCGGGTGATGATGTGGTCGACGAAGCCGTATTCCAGCGCTTCCTGCGCGGTGAACCAGCGGTCGCGGTCGGAGTCGGCCTCGATCTGCTCGATGCTCTTGCCGGTGAACTCCGCGTTCAGCCGGAACATCTCCTTCTTGATGACGTGGAACTGCTCGGCCTGGATGGCGATGTCCGACGCGCTACCGGTGACGCCACCGAGCGGCTGGTGCATCAGGACCCGGGCGTGCGGCAGGGCGTGGCGCTTGCCCTTGGCGCCGGCGGCCAGCAGGAACTCACCCATCGAGGCGGCCATGCCCATCGCATAGGTGGCGATGTCACAGTCCGACAGCTGCATGGTGTCGAAGATCGCCATGCCGGCGCTGATCGAGCCACCCGGCGAGTTGATGTACATGTGGATGTCTTTGGTCGGGTCTTCGGCCGTCAGCAGCAGGATCTGAGCGCACAGCCGGTTGGCGATGTCGTCGTCGACCTGCGAGCCCAGGAAGATGATGCGCTCGGCAAGCAAACGCTCATAGACCGAGTCCGTGAGGTTGAGCCCCGGTGCGCTTGAACGCATGTCAGTCACGACTGGATACCTGCTTTCTCGAGTTCGTTCACACGACACTAACCAACGGCCGACGGCCGCGAGTCCCCGACGCGGCCTAGTTCGCTCACAGCGTCACAGTCGCCGTAGAGCGGACGGTGCCGCAGGCATCACTGAAGACACCTGCGGCACCTGTACCACGATCAGACTTTGAGGACTCAGTCCTCGTCCTTCGACTTCTTGGCCTTCTTTTCCTTGGCCGGCTTCTCGTCCTTGGCCTCGGCAGCCTTGGCCTTCTTCGCCTTGGCGGGCTTCTCGTCCTTGGCTTCTTCAGCCGGAGCCTCGTCGGCAGCCTCAGCCGCAGCCTCGGTCTCGTCGGCGGCCTCGGCCTCAGCCTCAGCGGCGTCGGCGGCCGGGCCGAAGAATTCCGCGGTGTCGACCGCGTTGCCGTCGGTGTCGGTGACGGTGGCACCGCTGACGACAGCGGCGATGGTCATGCCGCGACGGATGTCGGCGAACATGGACGGCAGCTGGTTGTTCTGCTGCAGGATCTGGATCAGCTGCTGCGGCTCGATGCCGTACTGGCGGGCCATCAGGGCGATGCGCTCCATCAGGTCGCCCTGGCCGACCTTGACGTCCAGCTCATCGGCGATGGCGTCCATCAGCAGCTGGGTCTTGACGGCCTTCTCGGCGTTGGTGCGGGTGTCCGCGTCGAACTCTTCGCGGCTGCTGCCCTGCTCCTTGAGCTGCTCCTCGAACTTGGCCTCATCGTGGTCCAGTCCGTGGACCGCGTTGTGCACGGTCTCGTCGACGGTGGCCTGGACGATGGCCTCGGGCAGCGGCACCTCGATCTGCTCCAGCAGGGCCTCGACGGCCTTGTCGCGGATCTGCTCGGCCTGGCCGATCTGCTTCACCCGGCGAACCTGCTCGACGAGGCTGTTCTTGAGCTCGTCGATGGTGTCGAACTCGCTCGCCAGCTGGGCGAAGTCGTCGTCCGGCTCCGGCAGCTCGCGCTCCTTGACCGACTTGACGGTGACGGAGACCTGAGCTTCCTTGCCGGCGTGCTCGCCGGCGGCCAGGGTGGTCGGGAAGTCCTTGGACTCGCCGGCCTTCAGGCCGATGATGGCCTCGTCGAGGCCCTCGATCAGCTGACCGGAACCGATCTGGTGCGACAGGCCCTCGGTCTTGGCCTCGGGCACGTCCTCGCCGTCGACGGTGGCCGACAGGTCGATCGAGACGAAGTCGCCGTCAGCGGCGGCGCGCTCGACACCGGTCAGGGTGCCGAAGCGGGCGCGCAGGTTCTGCAGCTCGGCGTCGACCTCGTCGTCGCCGATGACGATCGGGTCGACCGAGATCTTGATGGCCTTCAGGTCCGGCAGAGCGATCTCCGGACGGACGTCGACCTCAGCGGTGAAGACCAGCTCGTCGTTGTCCTCGAGCTTGGTGATGTCGATCTCCGGCTGGCCCAGCGGCTTGACGTCGCCAGCGGTGACGGCCTCGCCGTAGCGGGCCGGGATGGCGCTGTTGACGACCTGCTCCAGCACCGCGCCGCGGCCGACACGGGCCTCGAGCAGCTTGGCCGGGGCCTTGCCGGGGCGGAAGCCGGGCAGGCGGACCTGCTTGGCCAGCTCCTTGTAGGCCTGGTCGAACTCGGGTTGAAGCTCGGTGAAGGGCACCTCCACGTTGATGCGAACCCGGGTGGGGCTCAACTGCTCCACGGTGCTCTTCACAGCGTTACTCCTTGTTTTTTGATACTTGTCATCAGTCGGTGGTCGGGGTGACAGGATTTGAACCTGCGGCCTTCCGCTCCCAAAGCGGATGCGCTACCAAGCTGCGCTACACCCCGTGCCTCGTCGCGGTCGCATTACCGCGGTCGAGATACTACGTCCTAGACACACGACAACCTCAATTGGATTGGCGGCCGCTGTCCCGGTACTGTCTGCCGGTACTGTGATCGCAGCAGTGCACGCGGGCGTAGCTCAATGGTAGAGCCCTAGTCTTCCAAACTAGCTACGCGGGTTCGATTCCCGTCGCCCGCTCCACCGGCGGCCCTGGTAGAGGCGTTACGGCGCCTCCGCCAGGGCGCAGACCTGGGACTTTGTACCCCGCCTGTACCCCGGTCGGGCTAGCTGCTAGTCCGTCTCACCGGCCCCATCGCAGCAGCAAGCCGCGCGGGTTGCACGTACAGGAAATCGATCAGCTGACCAACAAAGCGCTGCAACTCAGTGGCATCGTCGGTCGTTACCGGTTCGAACGCCTCACCATGCGCGCCCGCATTCCCGACCTTCCGGATGTGGTGCGCCCAGTCTCCGAAATTACGGAAGAGCGCACCTTCCTCTGCCATCTTCTCGATTCGGCTGTACAGGTCCCTCTGAGCCTTAGCGGTCTCACTGCCCTTTTCCGCGACAACCTGCGCGATGGCTGTTCGAAACATTGCGACCGCAGCATTCGGAGCTTCAACCGCGATGCAACGGGAACCTTCGTTGTATGCATCCGCTACCTCTGCCGGTACACCGGCGTCGGCAGGTACGTCGAAGCCAGGCATCGGCCACCAATACAGCCCCGTGGCCGCTCCTCCGTCGAGGGCCTCGATCACCACCGTGCTCTCTTTGCAGCCCTGGCATTCCAGGATCACCGCCCGCTCAACAACACGACGAGCTGCAAAGGAAATCTGCCGCCGCAGAATTTGGGTCAGTACCTGTGTGAACTGAGCTACTCGGCCGCAGCGACCACACTTTCCCGAAGGGTCAAGCGAGGTAGGCAGCGTGTCAGGATTCCGCTCGACGTCTTCCGCCGCCGCCTCATTGTCGCCCTCGGGTGCAATCGACTGACTCGCCATGTGCCGTTTGGCCTCTCGCATCGTAATGATCACGTGTGGGTGGACACTACAACCGGCGACCGACAAGACCCGCCTATTTGGGCTCGCGGCGTTATCACGTTGGCGGCGTGTCGGTTTCATGCTGGCTGTGAGACTCCTGTGACAGGAGTTACGCTGACGTCAATCGGTGCACTCTATACGCGGCGTGCCCGGTTGCATCGAACACCCGTTCCCCTACGTGGAATTGGCACAAGGGATGCACCCTTAAGGATGACGTTCGGAACTCCCCTGGGGATTCCGGGGAAGCGAGCTACAGGTGACAGAGACCGACAACACCCCGAAATCCAGCTGGCCTGAATCCGCGGAGAACCTGACACACACCCGCGATTGGTTCGGAGCGCCGGATCCCCGATTGCAGTGGATGGCAGACATGGCTGACACGACGACAGCAGGGATCGGCATCACGTTGGTGATAGCTGGCGGCGTGCTAAGCGGCACCGTTATCAGCGGCCCAGAGTTTTTCAAAAAATCCGGCGAACAATTCCGCAGCGGCTTCGACGAGGAAGACGCGAACGAAATCGGCGAACAACTGGCCGAGAGCTTCTACGACATCCCGGTAGATCAGATGAAGGCAGAAATCAAAGAACTCAGCGCAGCCTTCGAGAAGGGCGAACGTAGCGAGCCGCGTTGGCCGCTCGTGCGCCACATTCACCTCCAAGAAGCGCGCCTATCCATCCCCGGACAGGGGCACATGGAGCTGAACTACACGCGGGTGCTGCTGAGTCAAGTGATTGCCTGGTCCACAGGTACTCGGTCGTGGGGAAATCGCTAACCCCTCAAGCGAATGACATTGCCTCCCTGCTGAATTGGCGCTGAAACCGCCAAGGCACCCAGTGCGGCCATGTCGTCGGCGTGCGAGTCCTCGAAACAGGTGCGCGTAGACGTTCATGGTTGTGGTGACCTTCGCGTGGCCCATGCGACGGCTCAGCGCCAGCGGGCCGATACCGGCCGCAACAGACAAGCTCGCGTAGGTGTGGCGGAGCGAGTACACCGTTACGCCGTCCGGCAGGGTCGGCGGCGCCTGCCCCAAAGCGACCATCGCCTGCGCCGAGTTCTGCGCGGCTTGAAGCCGCGCGTCTGTGACCTCCTGCGTAATCCGGCCAAGCCCTTTGCACCCGTTGCGGTAGGTCAACCTGCCGCACCTCCGCGAGGACCCACGGGCCGTGACGCACGACGCACTGATGGGCATGATGCGGATGCTGTGGGTTGGGCAGTACGACCGACACGGCGACCTGCCGCAGTCCCCACTCCCTAATGTGCGACCGACCCTCGGCGGCTGCGCACCCGTTGATGCGCCTGGGATTTACCGCTAGCGGTAGATCTTCCTCAGGTCGTCGCCGAGCCGCCCCGCTGGCGAGCCGAGGCCAAGCAGATATCCCGCAACGAACCGGTAGCCGTATCCGGCATCGATGAGGTCTCTAATCGGCGGTTCGAACTTCGTCTTGAAGAAGGCGCCTCGTTGGTGATAGCCGTTGTAACCAGCAGACTCTAAATCGTCTAGGGCTTCGTGGATTTCGGCGGGCACGCCGGGGTCACGCTGGCCCGTTTCCAAGTTGATGGCATTCACCGCCGCCGCCCACCCCGCGATCTCTTCCTCCTTGTTTGCGGTCACGCCTAACCGCTGGCCGTCGGCGGCCCGCACCGCGTGTTCGAGCAAGTGCAGATCGGGCACATGCGCGAAAACGGGACCGCCGCGCGCGACGCGAGGGCTTCTGTTCGTCCCGATGTTGTGGTTCGCGCCATACGCGACGACCGCGGCGGGCTGGGCACCGAATTGGCTCTTGTTCGGGATGAACAGAGCGCGCCGCGGCCACGTGCTGTCCGCGTTGTCGCGAAGCCAGCTCGCGACGACGGCAGGTTCGGTCCCGAGCGGTGCCCATGCGTTCTCGATCGGCGGCATGTACAGAATTGTCCCAGCACCCTCCGACAAGGCCCGACGGAAATTCGCGCGTGTCGGTCGGTCGGGCTACGGCCCAAGCGGCAAAGACGGCGTGTTGGCCCGCAGAGATCCGCTCGACCCGCCACGCGAACCCGTGGAGCAGTTCGCGCCGGGATCTGCTGCGACTCGGCGCAAGTTGTCCAGAACCCATTCGTCGACCCTGACGGGGTATACCCGTCGTCGCGCAGATGACGTTGAACTGCGGCGGGTTCGTCGCTGTGAGCCTCTGAACCCGTCGCCGCAGCGCGGGCTTGATGCCACCTTCCACGTTGTGAACAAACGAATTTGCCCCATGCGGTGTATTCACTATTGACCGGCGGGCCAATTAATTACGTTTTCCAGTGCGCTGATTTCGCCCATTTCTGGGAGTTTCCTGCCAATTCAGTGCAAATTGCCGCAATGCCGTGTCAGCCGCGATTCTGAGCCAAAATATGCAGGTCAAAGCCAATCTGACCAACAAATCGGAAGACGCTGGCAAATATTTTTGCCAACCGAGTCGAGAGTTCACAGCGGCAGCGGTATAAATGCTCCGATGACCACGTCGATCACCCGATCAGACCGTCGAAACCGGCGGTCTATTGACGTGGGTTCAGAAGTTGCTGAGCGCACTTGGCGAGACCCGAAGCGATACCTGTGGCTACTGGTCCCGTCCGCCCCCGGCGCCGTGACCCTGTCCTGGCTGCTGGTGTGGACCACCCGGCTGCACGTCTTCTGGTGGACCGCACTGGTCGTGATTCTGGTCGTGGGGCCCGCCGCCGACCATCTGTTCGGACGGGAAACGCACGACCGCGCACCCGACCGCATCCTGGCGGCGCTGCAGCAGGACAAGTTCTACCGATTCGCCACCCACATGTTCCTGCCCACGCAGTACCTCGCGCTGGCTTTCGGCTGCTGGGTGTGGGCCGGCGGCGGCTGGGTCACGTTGACGTTCACCGACAAGCTGGGGCTGATGGTCGCGGTCGGCCTGTCCGGCGGCATCGCCAACAACGCCGCGCATGAATTGGGACACCGGCGCGACCGCGCCGAACGGTGGCTCAGCAAGTTGGCTCTCGCGCAGAGCTGGTACGGACAGTTCTACGTCGAGCACAACCGCGGGCACCACGTCCGCGTCGCGACGCCGGAAGACCCGGCCAGCGCCCGCTTCGGCGAAAACGTGTACTGCTTCGTCGTCCGGTCGGCGCTCGGCAGCACCCGCTCGGCCTGGCGGCTCGAAGCCAAACGCCTTGACCGGCAAGGCCATTCACGCTGGAGCCTGCGCAATGACGTCCTCAATGCCTGGCTGTTGAGCGTCGTCCTGTTCGCCGGGCTCGCTCTGTGGTTCCGGCCCGTGGTCCTGCCGTGGCTGTTCGGCCAGGCACTCATCGGCATCTTCCTGCTGGAAGGCATGAACTACCTGTCGCACTACGGGCTGCGCCGGCAGAAACTACCGTCGGGCCGCTACGAGCGACTGCGTGCCGAGCACAGCTGGAACAGCAACACGGTGATCATGAACGTGTTTCTGCTGCATCTGCAGCGCCACTCGGACCACCACACCGACCCGTCCCACCGCTACCAGGGGATTCGGCATGCCACGGAGGCACCGCAGCTGCCGAGCAACTACACCGCGATGCTGGTGCTGAGCCTCGTCCCGCAGTTGTGGCGCCGCGTCATGGATCCGCGCGTCCTCGCCATCTACGGCGGTGACGTCCGGCTGACCGCGCTGAGCCCGCGCCGGCTGAAACGGTTGCAGCTCGACGGCAGCTAGCGCTGCTTGCCGTACCCCTCGAACAGGTTCCAGGACTGACTGCCCCGCACCACGTGCAGGTAGTACGCGTAATTCGCGGTCGACATACCGATGGCGGCAAGACCGAATCCGATGGCACGGGCGAGGGAATCCGACACGTTGAGAACGACGAGTACCACCTCGACCGCGACGAAGATCCCGAGCAGCGTCAGCCCCTTGCGCCACATGCCCTTGACGAAGAAGTAGAGGGGGCCGAACAGGAACGCCAGGATGTTCGAGGTCAGCTTCACCCGCTCCATGAACGTCAGCGCCCGGTAGGCCGCCTTCGACTCGGGCGTCGAGTTCGGCAGGCCGTAGGTGTTGAAGAAATCGAACCGCTTCTGCCACGACGGGGACACCGTCAAACTGGGGAATTGCTGTGACACCTCATCGACATTAACGCCTGTGCAGTTTTGTTTGTGTGCTCGGGCGCCTAGCTGCTACCCGGAATCGGCCGCGCGACGCCGTTCGTCGTGCGAATGACATTGAACTGCGGCGGATTGGCGGGGGCTTCAGAACTCGCGGGCGCGGTCGCGGTCGCCGTAGGTGACGCGCTGGCGGTCGGCGCCGCGGTGCCCGGCTGGCTGGCAGGTGGCGTGTACTGCCTGGCGGGCGGCGTGTAGGTCGTCGGCGCCTGAGTGGTTTGTGTCGACGGGCCAGTCGGCGGTGCGGGCGGCGGGCTCGCGGGGGCGGTGGCCGTCGCGGTGGTGACCGGCGCCGGCGCGGGTGTCGCGGTTGCCGAAGACGACGAAGTGGCTGCAGGAGCCGAGGTAGCGGCCGGAGCCGACGTGGCGGCGCTCGTCGGGGCGGCCGGTTGATCAGGCGCGGGCGGCGGGATCTTGAATCCGGCAAGAGCCCCAATTCCTAGCAAGAGCAACAAGATGACGACTGCACCGACCCCGATGATCAACACCTTGCCGGTGTCGGTGTTGAACCATCGCGCCGGCGCTACTTCGGTATCGGTGTTTGCCATAGGTTCGGTCTCTGCACTTGTCATCAGTTGATCTCCTCCCAGCAGGGTGCCGGGAGCGTATCTCGCAAAGCAGCAGGTCGCGACTCGAGGCGAGACCATTTCCCCAGGTCGCAGGCATGTTCACAGGAACGTAACGAACGCACCCCGCGCCGAATGCAGCCGCACCCAAGCAATTTGCCAGCGCTTACGCAGGCGCCGTTTTACCGCGCCACCCTGAACACCGTCACCGGCCTGGTATGCGCGGGCCGACTGCCATCCGCGGTGAAGAGCGCGCCCCGTTCCAGCCGGCGCCGCATCGCGGCGAGCGGAATCGGCTCGGCTCCCGTACCGCCGGACAGGTGGAACAGCAGCTCGATCAGCGCGCAGACCTCGCCGGCCGTGCACCCGGCGCCGAACATCGCCGCGGCCGTCGCGGGGTCCGACAACAGCCGCTGCGACACCGTGGCCGCGGTGTCGCGGATCATCGCGTTGTGCCCGAACGGCAGGGCAGGCACGGCCTGCCCTTTGCGCACCACCAGCGCGTCGTCGCCGGCTTGTGCGCGCATCACATTCACCAGGGACACGGTGTGACCGCGCTCGTCGCGCAGCGGGTCGGACACCACGAGGGCCACGGTCGGCGGCCCGTCGATCGGCTCGGCATCGGCCCGGTCCCGCAGCGCTCGGTGTGCCGCGGCCACGACCGTCTCCCCCTTGGCGGCGTCGAGCACCACGCCGGGCAACGCCCAGTCCCCCTGATGCGGTTCGCGTTGCCTGCGCGCCAGGATGAGCCCCGGCTCCTCGCCGGGGCTCACCGCGAAGACGTCGACGCTCAGCCAGGTGGCCAGCGACTCAGCCATGACGCACGTCCTCCTCGCCGGCGGCGTATGCCGCCCAATCACGTCGCACGGTAGCGCGCACCTCGGCGAAGGACACGGGGTTGACGATGACGCCGTCCTCGAACACCGTCCGCATGGCGTCCGTCGCCTCTATGGCACCGGCAGCGCCCTGCACCAGGGTCAGCCGACCACGCTCGTCACGGACCACGGCCAACCGGCCCCGCGCGCTGCACTTGCCCGGATCGGTGACCGGTGCCTTCGCGATGTCCCGGCCGCGGCCGTCGACCTGTACCCAGGTGGCCTTCATCGCAATGGAGAAGGTGTCACGCGTGACGTATTGATATGTGTACGAACCGAATCCGAGCACCGGAGTGGTGGACACGTAGCCCTGCCCCATCAGGTTGGCGGTGATGGCGGCCGCCCGCTCGTGCGTGATCGAGTCGCCGTAGATGACGCCGATGTGCGGGTCCAGTTCCCGATATCCGGCAGCGTTGACCGTGCCGCCGAACACCTCCCACAGCAGGTTCACGACGCCCTTGTTCGCGGGGCTGCCGGCCGGCGCCTGCGGGTCGCCGCACAGGATGCGTTCGGGGTCACCACTGTCGGGGCGGATCACCACCTTGCCGTCACGCGCGGTGATCGCGTCTTTCAGCGTGGGCAGGATGCCGGTGCAGACGTGCCACAGGTCCCAGGTGTCGCTGACGATCGACACGATGCCGGTCGGATACAGGTCCAGCAGCCGGGCGAACGTGGCGACCTCGTCATCCTGGGTGCCGGCGCACATGACGCTGTGCTCGGTGGCCGGCACGCTGCCCCCGATGATCCCGGTTGAGCCCGGGTAGTTCCGGTCGATCCAGCCCAGCGCGGGCAGGCAGTCGGTCCCGGTGAACGCCAACAGGTGCGCGGCCCCCGATGCGGCGGCAGCCGCGCTGCCGGCCATGCCCCGGAAGGAGAAGTCGTGCCCCTGCCAGTCGACCGCGGCCGGGTCGGCGCCGCAGTCCCGCGCCCGAGTGTCCAGCAGAGCCCGGTTGCGCCACGCGGTGGTCGCCGACGTGATGGGCTGCCACAGCGCGGCCGACATCTCGGTCTCGATGTAGTTGGTCAGCCAGAAGAACTCGGGCGCGGTGTTCTCGACGGTCAGGTACGGGACGCCGACCGGCACGATGGTGCCCTCCGGCAGCGCCCGTACCCGCAGCGGCAGCCTGCCGTAGGCGTGCAGTTGCCGGATGTGCTCGGCGCCAACATCATTGGGCCCCAGCACCTGGGTGACGCGGTCGACGTAGGCCCGGCACACCTCGTCGATGTCAGCGGCGAAGAAGGCGCTCCACCGCTGGTTCAGGTCGCGCAGGTAGGCCTGCAGGCCGAAGAACGCGGTCCAGGTCACCCCGGGGATGCGGCTGCCGCGAGCGGTCAGGTTGGAGTAGACGTACTCGGTGCCGGCTGGGTACTGGCGGCGGTGGTCCAGCTTGTAGGCATCGGTGTCCATCAGGACATCCAGGGCCGCAATGGTTTCGGGCCGGTACGTGGTGGTGGCTTCGATGGTCATGATGAAGTCCTTCTGGTCAGATCAGCGTGGTCAGGGTGTGGGTGATGAACGGTTCCAGCGGTTGGACGTGCACGCCGCCGGGTGTGGCGCGGGAGTCGGTACTGGTGACCGAGGCGTAGCCGGCGAGGTTGTCCCGCCAGCGTCCGGTGAAGCAGCCGTGGCTGACCCACAGGTGCAGGGCCAGGTCGGGTCTGCTCGCGCGGATGGCATCAGCCAGCCCGGCGAAGGTGCCGCCACCGTCGCAGATGTCGTCGATCACCAGCAGGCGGCCGCGCTCCGGCAGACCTTCGGGAGCGACAAACCCTGACAGCTTCCCGGTGGCCGGATTCCGTTGCTTGCCAGCGACATACAGCGGCACACCCAAGCGGGATGCCACCTGTCCGGCACGGTCGCGGGCGCCCTTGTCGGGTGCGACGACACCGGCCCAGCTGGGGTGGTGCGCGGCGCCACAGCCGACCAGGTCGACGGATTCGATGACGGCGACGGCCGCTCCCCCGCGCCGGGCTTCGTCGGCCCAGACCGGGGAGTGCGGGTCCACCGTCACGATGTGCGCGACGCCGGTGGCGGCGGTGAGCCGGGCGGCGACGCGGGCGTCGTCGGTCGGGTCGTGATCACCGCGGGCCGACGGCAGGTACGGCGCGACCAGCACCGGGGCCTCCGCGGACTGGTTGCGATGGAACGCCGCCCATTGCCCGAGCGCGGCGTAATCGATGGCGCCGCAACGACTCCAGGCGACCGGGCGAAATCCCGCACCGAGCGGTGCCAGTTCACGGACTGCGGTGTCGCCGCCCGGGTAGCTGGTGACGATTCCGGGTGCGGTCGACAACACACCGCGTTCGATGTCGAAGACGTGGAATGTCAGGTTCATGACGACGACAGTAATAGATACGGACATTAATGTCCATATCTACGTGATGGCGGTCATCGGTAAGCTGCCTGCATGGAGTTCGTGCTCATCCTGATCGTCATCGCGGCCATCGGGTTCTTCCTGTTCAGCAGGCAGAGCAAGGCCAACAAGGCCGCCGCCCTGGCCAACGCGAAAGCCGATGCCCGGCGGGTCATCGAGATGCTCGGCGGCCAGGTGTTCAACCTGACCGGCACCGACGATGCCTCGCGCCAGGCCATGGCCGACGCATCCGAGCGCTACAACGCCGCGGCGTCGCAGATCGAGCAGGCCACCACGGCCCAGCAGGCGGCGTTCGCCAAGCAGAGTGCGATCGAGGGGCTGTACTACGTGCGCGCCGCCCGGACCGCGATGGGCATCGACCCCGGCCCGCCGCTGCAGGCACTGGCCGGCCAGCGCGGCGCGGGCGAGGTCACCGAAGACCGCCGAATCCAGTTCGACGGCAGGCAGATTCAGGCCTCACCGGGGCCGACGGCGGCGACGCCGAACTACTACCCCGGCGGACGGGTCGCCGGCCGCCCGGTGCCCGAGGGCTGGTACTCCGAGCCGTGGTGGAAGCCGGCGCTGGTGGCCGGTGCATGGGGCGTCGGCTCGGTGCTGCTGTTCGACGCACTCTTCGACGGCATGCACGGAGTCAATTACGGCGCACAGGGTTTCGAGTCCGGATACGGATCGGGATTCGACCAGGGCTACCAGCAGGGCCTCGACCAGAGCCAGTTCGCCGACTCCGGCCAGGGGCAGGACGTCAGCTGGAACGACAACAACGGCTGGGATGCCGGCGGCGGCAGCTGGGACTCCGGGAGCAGTGACTCCGGAGGCAGCAGCTGTGGCGGCGGTGGTTGCGGTGGCGGCTGCGGCGGTGGCGGCGACTAGCTCGCTGGTCCGTCACACCTGACAATCGGGGCACCAGAACAGGTTTCGCCCCTCCATCACCTCGGTGCGAATAGTGGCGCCGCACACGCGGCACGCCTCCCCCGCCCGCCGGTACACATAGGTGCGCGGCCGGTCCGCGGCGTAGGACGGCGCGCCGTGGTCATCTTCCGGACGCACGACGACGATCTTGCCGCGACGCACACCGACCTTCATGAGAGCGACGAGATCGGTCCACAGGTCGGCGAATTCGGACTCGGTCAGCGCCACGCCCGGCCGGTGCGGATCGATCCGGTGCCGGTACAGCAGCTCGCTGCGGTACACGTTGCCGACGCCGGCGATCACCGTCTGGTCCATCAGCATCGATCCGATTGACCTGCGGGACTTGCTGATTCGCGCCCAGACGAGTCCGGGGTCGGCATCGCGACGCAATGGGTCGGCGCCGAGCCGGGCCACGACATCGTCGACGCCGCCCTCGTCGATCAGCTCGCAGACGGTCGGGCCCCGCAGGTCGGTGCCGAATTCGGACCCGAGCATCCGCATGCGCACCTGCCCGACGGGTGCGGTCATCGGCAGCGGCTGTTCGGTGAACGTGCCGTACAGGCCGAGGTGGACGTGCACCACCGCGCCACCGTCGTAGTGGTGGAACAGGTGCTTGCCCCAGGCGTCGGCCTTACGCAGCACCCGGCCGCTGACGGCTGCCGCGGCACCGGAGAACCGGCCCTGCGGACTGCTGACCATCACCGGCGCCCGCCCGAAACGCTGCTGGTGCAGGCGGGCCAACCGGTGCAGGGTATGCCCCTCCGGCATGGGTCAGGCCTCGGATCAGGCCCCGGCGCCCGGAACCTCAGGAGCCACGTGCGTCTTCTCGTACTCGGCCAGGATGTCGATGCGGCGCTGGTGCCGCGCGGCCTCCGACCATTCGGCGGCCAGGAAGGCGTCGACGATGGCGAAGGCTTCCTCGGTGCTGTGCATACGGCCACCGATGCCCATCACCTGCGCGTTGTTGTGCTCGCGGGCCAGCTGCGCGGTCTCGACGCTCCAGGCCAGCGCACAGCGCACACCCGGCACCTTGTTGGCCGCGATCTGCTCGCCGTTGCCCGAGCCGCCGATCACGATGCCCAGGCTGCCCGGGTCGTCGACGGTGCGCTTGGCGGCGTCGATGCAGAACGCCGGGTAGTCGTCCTCGGCGTCGTAGGCGAAGGCACCGCAGTCGACGGCCTGGTGGCCATTGGCGGTGAGGTGGTCGAGCAGGGCCTGCTTGAGTTCGTATCCGGCGTGGTCGGCTCCGAGATATACGCGCATGGCGCACATTCTGGCAGAACAGCGGCCCCGGACAGAATCAGCCGGTTAGCCGGAGGCGATCTTCGTGTCGCGGTCGATGGCCTCGGTGATCTGCTTGATGATCTCGGCCTGGTCGGCGACGCCGTCGATGTTGATCTGCATGACGTACAGCCCGGTCCCGTCCTGGATGACGACGGTGTTCTGCGTGATGAGCTTCGTCACCCCGTTGGAATTCCAGGAACCGGCGATCTGGAACGACTTGTGGCCGTCGACAGTGCCCGGTGTGCCGGGGTCGGTGGCGGTGAATCCCGGCAGGTTGTTCAGCTCACCCGGCGCGAAGTCGAGAATCTTCTGGGCATCGGCGTTCGGGCCCAGCCGGGAGATCAACGCCGTGGCGCTGGGCCGGTACGCGCCGGCGCTCGGGCCGTTGTAGACGATCGACTCGTACGCGAAAGCCGGCGTCTGCGGTCCGGCGTCGACCCAGCCCGGGGGCATCGGCATCGTCACCACCGGTGCGCCGGGTTCATTGCGGTGGACCAGCGCCTCCGGAATGTTGTTGCTCTTCAGGTAGGTGGCGATGGTCTGGTAGTTGCCGGGTGTACCGACCAGCAGCGGCGGTGTCGGCTTGTGCGACGACGACGCCGGCTTGTCCACTCCGGAGCTCTGGCTGCTGGTTCCCGAGGCGTCCGAAGACCCACTCGAGTCGCCACCGGAATTCAAGAGGACGACGGCGATCAGCACGACCACGACGGCGGCGATGGAGCCACCGATCACCCAGATCTTGGTGGACTTGCCGCCCGAGGACTGGCCACGACCGGGCTGCGTCTTGCCGATGTCGGCCGCGAGTTGCGAGTACGACGGTGGCGGTCCGCCGGGGCGGCCCATGCCGGGCGCGGCGTGCGCGGCCGGGTCGGCCGGGATGACCGGCAGCACCACTGTCGGCGACACCGTCTCGTGAGTGGGCCGGACAAGCCGCTGCGGCGGCACAGGCGGCGGCCCCGGAGGGGTCGGCAGCGGCTGCCGATACGGCGGGGCCGACGGTGACGAATCCGGTTCCGGCCGAAACGGTTTCGGCGGCGGCAGCCTGACCGGATCGGTTGTTGGCGTGGGCGGCGGTGTCGGCTCCGGGCGAACCGACTCTGGCGTCGGCGTCGCCTCCGAGACCGGCTCCGAGACCGGCTCCGAGACCGGCTCCGAGACCGGCTCGGACGGTGGCTGCGGCACGGGTGGCGCAGGTGGCTCCGGAACCGGGGGCTGCGCAACGGGCTCCTGCGCGACGGGCTCCTGCACAACAGGTTCCGGCGCGACCGGTTCGGGCTCCGGCTCCTCGACGGGGTCGGGTTCGGCGACCGGGACCGGCGGTGCCGGAGGTGCCGAGAACTCGGCCGGGACCGGCGGCGGCGTCACCGGCTCGACCGGCGGCGGCGTCACCTCGGGAGCGGACGGCGTCTCGGCGGCCGGCGCCGCGGGCTCGGCCGGCTTGACCGTCGGCAGCCGCAACTCGGCGGTGCGCAGGTTCAGCGTCGGTGACTCGGTGACCAGTTCGGCCTGCCGTTCAAAGGCCCGCGCGAACTTGGTACAGGAATCGAATCGGTCATCGGGCGACTTGCCCATGGCCGTGATCAGCACGTCGTTCAGCGGCTCCAGCCATGGCTTCAGGTCGCTGGCCTTGGGCGGGGTCGCACTGAGGTGCTGGCTGATCACCGCGATCTGGTTGGTGTCCTGGTAGGGCGTCTGGCCGGTGAGCAACCGGTACGCGGTCGCGGCGAGCGCGTACTGGTCGGCGCGGCCGTCGATCTCGCCGCCCATCAACTGCTCTGGCGCCGAGTAGGAGACGGTGCCGATCGCCAGGTTGGCCGACGTCAGGCCAGTCACCTCACCGATCTGGCGGGCGATGCCGAAGTCGCTCAGCAGGATTCGCCGCTCGTCGGTGTCGATGTTGCTCAGCAGGATGTTGGCCGGCTTGATGTCGCGGTGCAGCAACCCACGCTGGTGCGCGTAGTCCAGGGCCGAGCTCATGGCCTTGACGATGGCGACCACGAGCTCCAGCGGCAGCCCGTTCGGGTACTCGTACTTGACCAGCTGCGCGGCGTCGGTGCCGTCGACGTAGTCCATCGTGATCCACAGCCGGCCCTCGAACTCGCCGCGGTCGTGCAGGCCGACGATGTGCGGATGCCACAGGCCCGCGGCGATATTGGCTTCGCGCTCGAACCGGATGCGGAATTCGTCGTTGGCGGAGGCGGTTTCCCGGAGCACCTTCATGGCGTCGAGGCGGGGCAGCCTGGGGTGCTGGACGAGGTACACATCGCCCATTCCCCCTGAGCCCAGCAACCGGCGCACGGTGTACCCGGCGAAGGTTGCGCCCGTCTCCAGCGACATCAGCGCATCCTACTCAAACCCGCACGTCGAAGGACGAAACTGTCCGTCGGCACGTCGCTCCCCACCAGTTGCATCGTTGTGGCTCATGTTTCGGATGTGTCTGACCACCGTAACGGCGTCCAGACGTTCCTTGCGGAACGCCGACGAGATTACCTGTGCCGACCCAGGCGAGCGTGACTAGCGGCCGATTGCGCTCAGTCGAATTCGGGAGCCTCGTTGCGGGAGCGCTTGAGCTCCCAGAAGTGCGGGTAGGACGCGAAAATCACCGACGCGTCCCACAGCTTGCCGGCCTCTTCACCGCGCGGGATACGCGACAGCACCGGACCGAAGAAGGCGACGCCATTGACGTGGATGGTCGGCGTCCCCACATCGGGGCCGACGGCGTCCATGCCGGCGTGGTGACTCTTGCGCAGCGCCTCGTCGAACTTGTCGCTGGTGGCCGCCTCCGCCAGCTCGGCAGGCAGCCCGAGTTCTTCGAGGGACTCGGCGATTACCTCGGGGAAGTTCTTGTTGCCCTGGTTGTGAATCCGGGTGCCCATCGCGGTGTACAGGGGCGCCAGCACGTCGGAACCGAGCGCTTCTTCAGCAGCGATCGCGACGCGCACCGGACCCCATGCCAGCTTCATCATCTCCTGGTACTGCTCGGGCAGGTCCCTGCCCTCGTTCAGCACGGCCAGGCTCATGACGTGAAACTGCACGTCGACATCCCGGACCTGCGCGACCTCGAGGATCCAGCGCGAGGTGATCCAGGCCCATGGGCACAGCGGATCGAACCAGAATCCCGCGACATCTTTGGTGACGGCAGAGTCGGCCATTCGTCTTTTCCTTTTGCGCTCGGTACAGATCCCGTTGCGAACAACTATGCCCGGCGTCCCTATGTTCCCGGTCACGGCTACCAGTTGTCCCCTAAGTTGGTGACGTGGCACTTCCGAACCTGACCCGCGACCAGGCCGCCGAGCGCGCCGCACTGGTGACCGTCGACAACTACCGCATCGATCTTGACCTCACCGACGGTGCCGGCGCACCGGGCGAGCGCACCTTCCGGTCGGTGACCACGGTGACGTTCAGCGCCCTGCCCGGCGCCAACACCGTCATCGACATCGCCGCCGACACCCTCCGCAGCGCGACCCTCAACGGGCTGCCCATCGACGTGTCCGCGTACGACGAATCAACGGGCGTGCAGCTGGCCGGGCTGGCCGAGCAGAACGTCGTCGTCGTCGACGCGGACTGCCGCTACTCCAACACCGGCGAGGGGCTGCACCGCTTCGTCGACCCCGTCGACGGTGAGGTCTACCTCTACTCGCAGTTCGAAACCGCCGACGCCAAGCGGATGTTCGCCTGCTTCGACCAGCCGGACCTCAAGGCCACCTTCGACGTGGCGGTGACCGCACCTGCGCACTGGCAGGTGATCTCGAACGGCGCGACGGTCAATGCCGAAGGCGGCAAGCACACCTTCGTGACCACCCCGAAGATGAGCACGTACCTGGCTGCGTTGATCGCCGGCCCCTACGCCCGGTGGGACGACGTCTACAGCGACGAGCACGGCGACATTCCGCTGGGCATCTTCTGCCGCGCGTCGCTGGCCGAGTACATGGACGCCGATCGGCTGTTCACCGAGACCAAGCAGGGATTCTCCTTCTACCACAACAACTTCGGCACGCCGTACGCGTTCGGCAAGTACGACCAGCTGTTCGTGCCGGAATTCAACGCCGGCGCCATGGAGAACGCGGGCGCGGTCACGTTCCTGGAGGACTACGTCTTCCGGTCCAAGGTCACGCGCTACTCGTACGAACGCCGCGCGGAGACCGTGCTGCACGAGATGGCCCACATGTGGTTCGGTGACCTGGTCACCATGCGCTGGTGGGATGACCTGTGGCTCAACGAATCCTTCGCCACGTTCGCCTCGGTGCTGTGCCAGGCCGAGGCCACCGAGTACAAGCAGGCCTGGACCACCTTCGCGAACGTGGAGAAGTCCTGGGCCTACCGGCAGGACCAGCTGCCGTCCACCCACCCGGTGGCCGCCGACATCCCCGACCTGGCGGCAGTCGAGGTGAACTTCGACGGCATCACCTACGCCAAGGGCGCCAGTGTGCTCAAGCAGCTGGTGGCCTACGTCGGGCTGGAGCCGTTCCTGTCCGGCCTGCGCGACTACTTCCGCGACCACGCCTACGACAACGCCACGTTCGCCGATCTGCTTGGCGCACTGGAGAAGTCGTCGGGCCGGGACCTGTCGGACTGGGGCCAGCAGTGGCTCAAGACCACGGGCCTGAACACGCTGCGGGCCGACTTCGACGTCGACGGTGCCGGCGCGTTCACCCGGTTCGCCATCACCCAGAGCGGTGCGGCACCCGGGGCCGGTGAGACCCGCGTGCACCGGCTGGCCGTCGGGCTGTACGACGACGACGGCTCCGGCAAGCTGGTCCGGGTACACCGCGAGGAACTCGACGTCGAGGGTCCGGTGACGGATGTCCCTGCCCTGGTGGGTCTTTCGCGCAGCAAGTTGATCCTGGTCAACGACGACGACCTGACCTACTGCTCGATGCGGCTCGATCCCGCGTCGCTGCAGACGGTGCTGAGCCGGATCGCCGACATCGAGGACCCGCTCCCCCGCACCCTGGCCTGGTCGGCGGCGTGGGAGATGACGCGCGAGGCCGAGATGAAGGCCCGCGAGTTCGTCGCACTGGTCATGAGTGGCCTGCACGCCGAGACCGAGGTGGGCGTCGCCCAGCGGCTGGTGCTGCAGGCACAGACCGCCCTCACCTCCTACGCCGATCCCGCATGGGCGGCCGAAATCGGTTGGGCCGCTTTCGGCGACGCGTTGCTGGACCTGGCGCGGGACTCGTCGCCGGGATCGGACCACCAGCTGGCGTACATCAACGCGTTGTGCACGTCGGTGCTGGCACCGAACCACATCGCGGTGCTGTCGACACTGCTGGACAACGAGCCCGCCGCGGTGAACATGGCGGGCCTGGTGATCGACACCGATCTGCGGTGGCGCATCGTCACCGCACTGGCCCGCGCGGGCGTCATCGACGCAGACGGCGTGGCGACGCCGTTCATCGACACCGAGGCCCAGCAGGATCCCACGGCGGCCGGTCAGCGCAACGCCGCTGCCGCGACCGCCGCCCGCCCGCAGGCAGCGGTGAAAGAGGCTGCGTGGCAGCAGGTCATCGAGGACGACACGCTGGCGAACATCACCACGCGCGCCATCGTCGGCGGCCTGGTCCAGCCCGGGCAGACCGAGCTGCTGGCACCATTCCGGGACCAGTACTTCGCGGCGATCTCCGGGGTGTGGGAGCGGCGCTCGAGCGAGGTGGCCCAGACCGTCGTCATCGGCCTGTACCCGGCGTGGGACATCAGCCAGGCCGGTCTCGATGCCGCCGACCGGTTCCTCTCCGACCCGGAGCTGCCGCCGGCCCTGCGCCGCCTGGTCGTGGAAGGCCGTGCGGGAGTGGAGCGTTCGCTGCGCGCGCGGGCCTTCGACATCAGCTGACGCGACTGCGGGAGCCGCACCTGGCCGACACAGGTCAGGTGCGGCCCTGCAGGATGCCTTCGATGTTGCGCTCCGCGAGCGCGGTGATGGTCATGTACGGGTTGCAACCGAGGTGCCCGGGCATGAGTGAGGCATCGTTGACGAACAGGTTGCGGTGGCCGTTCACCCGCCCGAAGGCGTCGGTGGCCTTGCCCCGCACACAGCCGCCCAGCGGGTGGACAGTGTTGGGCGCGAACACTTTTCCGCTGAACAGGTCATTGCGGTAGTCGACGCGGTTGGCCCGCACGATCTTGTCGAACACCTGCCTGGCCCTGGCCTCGTTGTTCGCGGCGAAGGCGTCGGTCCACTGGATGGTCGCGGTGTCGGACTGGCGGTCGTAGGTGATGTCGGCCCGGTCGCCGGTGTCGACCATGACGTAGTAGCCGAGCAGGTAGGTCTCGACCGGTAGCGGCATGGAGAACATGCTGGCGTACACCGGGTTGTCCGGGTCGTCGCGGCCGTCGATGTTGATCATGCCCATCAGGGATTGCGTGGTGCCTGCCGGATCGCTCTTGGCCAGGTTGTGTCCGACCATCAGGTCACCGTTGTTGCCGTAGCCCTTGCCGACCTGATCGTTGAGCCGGGCCAGGTCGCCGGTCTCCCGCGCCTTCAGCAGCAACTTGGTGGTGCCGAGCACGCCGGCCGCGAGATACAGCTGGTCACAACCGAATTCGGTCTTGGACAGCTCCTTGCCCCAGCGGTCGATCTCGCGGGTAGACACCACGAACTCACCCGAACGCTCCTGACGGATCGAGGTGACCTCGGTCAGCGGGCGCAGCGTGACGTGGCCCGTCTTGAGCGCTTCAGCGATGTAGGTCTGGTCGACGCTGCCGAACCGGCCGTAGTTGCTGCCGAACTGCTGCTCGAACGCCAGCGAGGACTGCGGCACCTGTCCGGCCGCTTCCTTGACCAGATAGTCGAAGGAGTAGGAGCTGCCGTTGTAGTCAACCTTGTAGCCGGCCGCCGCCGCGTACTTGCGGCCGACGCGGGCGTATTGGAAGCACGGGGTCTGCTCGAACCAGGGCATGTCGCGGTAACTGATCTTCAGCGCGGACTTGGCGCGTTCGACATAGGTGCGCAGGAACTCGTCGCCGCCGATGTCGGGGAACGCCTTGGCGACCTGGCGCGGCGTCGGGATGGCAGCGATGCCCGCATTGATCATCGAGCCGCCACCGACCGCCAAACCCCGGAAGACGTCGTGGGCACCGTGCGTCACCTTCTGGCAGATGCCGGCCTGGATCGGCTGGGGCGACGGCGCGTGCTCCGCCACCTGCTCCACGGTGAAGCCACCGAAGGAGGTGACCAGGCTCGGCGGCACCTTCGTGAACCAGCCGGCGCGGGTGTCGGCGGGCAGCATCTTGGAGAACCGCTTGCCGTCGTCGTCGGGCTTGTCCCACAGCCGGCCCTGTTCGATGACCAGCGTCTCGACGCCGGCCTGTCCCAGCCGCAGCGCCGACACCCCGCCGCCGTAGCCGCTGCCGATCACGATGGCCGAGAAGTGCTTCCGGGATTCGGTGCGGTCGCGCGATCGTTCGACGAGGACGCCCACACCGGCCACACCCGCGACGCCCACCACCGCCGCACCGCCGAGAAACTGGCGCCGGCTGATCGGGCTCATCGGTTGCCTGCCTCGACAGGACATGCGTCGGCGGCACGGGCCGCGCCGCAGCGCGGGACGTGTCGATGCCGGCCCTGCGTCACTGCCAAGATCGTCCTTCCGCCTAACCGTCCAGCTAACCCGAAGCCGGCCGCCTCCCGACGTTCCGAATAACGGATTCATCACAAAAATTACACGATGCCGCGGGGTTTCCGCCGCTCTGCGAGATCCGGCCGCCAGCGCGTCGACCAACCCGCGCGACGCCCGGTATGTCGCAGGTCACCCATATCCGTGTATGGCACTCTACCTGCAAGTTTATCGCCGACGACGCTGGACGGACGACCGGTGTCGCACTGCCGGGAGCGCGGCCGGGCAATTCGGCGGAATGCCCCCGCGCCCTGACCCTGCAGACAATTTGCTGGATAACGCTAAGAAAACGGACAAGAACTGGCGCTGGCAACCGTTGTGTATTTGCGCAAACGGCCGAATGCGGGTACGAATACGGGGTGTTGTCGGCATTGCGCGCGGGCCAGGAGGCGTCGCAGCCTCTCGCGCCCGCTGAGCCCGACGCATCCGAAGCGCCGAAGTCGAAATGGCGCGATCCCAAGCGCTACCTGTGGCTGTTGGGCCCCATCACTCCCGGAATGGTGGGCCTGTCCTGGCTGCTGGTGTGGCTGACGGGCATCGACGCCTTCTGGTGGGCCGGCTCGCTGCTGACGTTCGGCTTGGTCCCGCTGCTGGACCACATCGTGGGCCCCGAGGCCGAGACGACTCCCGGAGACCTGCGCCGTCTGGAAGACGACCCCTTCTACCGGATCGCCACCCACCTGTTCCTGCCGGCGCAGTACCTCTCGCTGATCTTCGCGTGCTGGCTCTGGGCCGGCGGCGGCTGGGTGACCATGTCGCCCGTCGACAAGCTGGGCCTCATGGCCGCGGTCGGGACGGTCGGCGGCATCGCGATCAACGCCGCCCACGAACTCGGCCACAAGCGCGGCATGTCCGAGCGCCGGCTCAGCAAGATCGCTCTGGCCCAGACCTGCTACGGCCACTTCTTCGTGGAGCACAACCGCGGCCACCACGTGCGGGTGGCCACTCCGGAGGATCCCGCCAGCTCACGGCTCGGCGAGAGCCTGTACGCCTTCATCGGCCGGTCGGTCGTCGGCAGCCTGCGGTCGGCGTGGCAGCTGGAGTCCGACCGCCTCGCCCGCGTCCGTAAGTCCAAGTGGTCGCTGCACAACGAGGTCCTCAACGCCTGGCTGATGACCGTCGTCCTGTTCGTCATCCTGGTGGCCTGGTTCGGCGTCACCGTCCTGCCCTGGCTGTTCGGTCAGGCCGTCATCGGCATCTTCCTGCTGGAGACCGTCAACTACCTGGAGCACTACGGCCTGCGGCGGCAGCAGCTGCCGAACGGCCGCTACGAGCGCGTGCGCGCCGGTCACAGCTGGAACAGCAACACCGTGATCGCCAATGTGTTCCTGTTCCACCTGCAGCGGCACTCCGATCACCACGCCAACCCGATGCGTCGGTACCAGGCGCTGTGCCATGCCGATGAGGCTCCGCAGCTGCCGGGCGGTTACGGCACCATGCTGCTGCTGGCCATCTGCCCGCCACTGTGGCGTCGGGTGATGGACCCGCGCGTGCTGGCGCACTACGACGGCGACATCAGCCTCACCGCGCTGCAGCCGGGATACGAAGCCCGCCTGCGCAAGCGCTACCCCGCCGCCGCGCAGGGATAGTCAGTCCGCCAAGGCTCGGCGGTTCGGGACTACCGACCGCATCATCGTCAGCAGGAGAGCGCCGCCCGCTTCGAGTTGAGCATCGGCGGCACGTCGATCGTCGCTGACCATCTCGACCGTTGTCTTCAAGCCGTCGAAGGCACCGACGAGGACGGTGGCGAGGAGCTCCGGGTCGACGGTGACGTCCATGTCGCTGCTGGACTGGCCGTCGCGGATGATGTTGGCCACAGTGTCGATCCAACTGCGGGTCAGTTCCGTCGCGAGGGTGCGGGTCTCGGGCATCTCGGCGAGGTTCTGCGTGAGGCGCGAGATGACCCAGGCATCCGGGTCGGCGCGGTGCAGTTCCAGCATGGCAGGTAGCAGCTCCTCGAGTCGTCCGCGTCCGGCGGGCACAGACGCCAGCCGCGCCTGCACTCGATCGAGCCATTGCGCGTGCTTCTCGGTGAGCACGGCGACGGCCAATGCTTCCTTGTTCTCGAAATGAAAGTAGACCGAGCCCTTGGTCATTCCGCTCGTTTCGACGACATCCGCCATCCGCGCGCGGTCGTAGCCCAGCTGCGCGAACACAGTGGCGGCTGCGTCGAGGATTCGCTGGCGGGACGTAGCGCCCTGCTCGGTCGGGCCGGCCGGCCGGCCGACGGGTCGACGAGCCGGCGCGCTGCGAGGTGGTGTTGCCATCGGCCCAGTATAGGTCTATTAATTAGACGAACGGGTCGGTTTAATTAAGGAGACAATGGTGAGCGCATATTTCAACCGACAGCGGGTGCTGGTCACCGGGGCGTCGTCGGGTATCGGGCGCGCGTTCGCGGCACGTATCGCCGCGGACGGTGGCGACCTGGTCTTGATCGCTCGCCGGGAGGTGCTCCTGCAGACACTGGCTGACGAGCTGCGCGAGCGGTTCGGCACCAGCGTGGAAGTCATCGCCGCGGACCTCAGCACCCCGGGCGCAGCGTCACGCATCGCGGACGTGCTCACCCAGCGTTCGATCGTCGTCGACGCGCTGGTCAACAACGCCGGCCTCGGAATCCATGGCGACCTGGCCGACGCCGGCCTCGGGGCGATCTCGAATCAGATCGCGGTGAACGTCACGGCATTGACCGAGCTCACAGCAATCTTGTTACCGGGCATGGTCACTCGCGGGCGGGGAGCCGTGGTCAACGTGGCGAGTACCGCCGCATTTCAGCCGGTACCTCACATGGCGGTATATGCCGCGACAAAAGCGTATGTACTCTCCTTCACCCGCGCCTTGTGGTCCGAGTCCCGCGGCACCGGCGTCCGGGTGTTGGCCGTGAGTCCGGGTGCAACCGACACCGAGTTCTTCGAAGTCGCCGGCGATGACGCGTCTTTCGGCTCCCGGCGTACGCCAGAGCAAGTCGTCAGCGCCACTCTTCGTGCACTCGAGTCCGACCATTCCGACATCGTCGACGGTGCGACAAACGCCTTGCTGGCACGCATCGCCGGCCGCCTCCCCATCAGATGGGCCATCGGACTGGCCGAACGCTCCGTCCGTCCGGAACTCGCTGCGGCCCGATCCAATTGAGCGCTTCGGGTGCGAACCATTGGTTCGCACCCGGCAGAGTGAATGAAATCAGGCGGGCGAGACGCCGGCGCTCAGCACGCGGACCGCGCTGATCAGGCCGTCCATCAGGTTGCCCTGCTTGAACGACGCGGCCGCCGCGGACACTCCCAGCGGAGCGGCCTCTTCGATACCGCGACCGCGGACCTCGGAGCCGTAGACGACCTCGATGGCCTTCTGGTTCGGCGAAACAGCCAGCAGCACCGCGTTGTTCGGCGTCGGCACGGTGGCCAGCACCTCACGTGCGGTGGCGGCGGTGTCCGCACCCAGGTCGCCGATGTAGACGGCGAATCGGGCGCCGGCAGCGCGCGAACCGTACTTCAGGGCGTCGTCGAGGAACACCAGGTCCTTGACCGGGAACGGGTAGTGCACCGACAGCTCACCGGGTTCGGTGACGCCGGAGATGCGGCCGCTGTACGTGACGGCGTAGCCGTACGGCAGGTTGGCCGGATCGATGTTTGCGACCTCGGTCTGGCTACCACTTGCCACTTGCGCCACCTCCCACAGTCAGGTGCGAGTCATGGCCACCGTGGCCGTGATCCGCGGGTTCCTCGGCCGCCCACAGGATCGGCGCGTGGGTCCACTTGTCGGTCATCTTGTAGGTGTCCGGGTGCGGACTCTTGCGCAACAAGAACAGCGCGCCAAGCACCAGCAGCAGCGCCAACGGCACCCCACCGAGCAGCGAATGAGTAAGTGCAATGCTCACGCGCAAACCGTATCAGTACGCAACCAGCTCACGCTGAGGACAGGGGCATTCCGCCGCCGGATTTCAGGCGGCACCTTCGCCGAGGTAGCGCACCCAGGCCGGATCGAGTTCTTTGACCGCCGACAGCAGCCGCCAGTGCTGCCCCTTGGGCGGCAGCGGCGCCGCATGCAGCGTCCAGCCGAGTTCGGTCAGCAGCCGGTCCGCCTTGCGGTGATTACACGGACCACAGGCCGCGACGCAGTTCTCCCACGAGTGCTCGCCGCCGCGGCTGCGTGGCACGACATGGTCGACGGTGTCGGCCTTGCCGCCGCAGTACGCGCAACGAAACCGGTCCCGGTGCATCAGCGCGGCCCTGGTCATGGGAATGCGGGCCCGATACGGGACCCGCACATAACTACGCAGCCGGATTACCGACGGAACGGCGACCGCACGGGTCGCCGAATGTATGACAGGACCCGTCGGATCGTCGTGCACCACGTCGGCTTTGCCGCACAGCACCATGATCACGGCGCGACGCATGGGCAGCGCGGTCAACGGTTCGTAGGTCGAGTTCAGCAGCAGGACACGGCGGCGGCCCCAGAGCGAGCCGACTGATCCCTCAGAGGGACTTGATTCGACTGCGTGCAGGGGTGATGACAGTGCTGTGCTCGGCACAGGCGAACCCACCGCGGCGCTGTGAAGTCTGTGGCCGCGGACCTTTCTCCGTTGCGACATACGTCCTCCGTGTTGACAGTCCACCATGGATCGGCAGAGATCGCACGAGAATTCCGGCGTGTTAGCTGGGCGATCCGGTGAACTTCGGGTGACGGAAGCGCCGCTGCAGGCTGGTAGACAATGGAACCGTGACTGATGTCCAACCGTCGTTCAACGACGAAGCGCAACGGTCGTTCTACGACGAAGTCGGTGGAGCTCAGACCTTCCAACTCCTCGTGTCGCGGTTCTACCAACTGGTCCGCGACGACGAGATCCTGCGCCCGCTGTATCCGGAGGATGACCTCGACGGCGCCGAACACCGGCTGCGGATGTTCCTCGAGCAGTACTGGGGCGGTCCCCGCACCTACGGTCAGGAACGCGGCCATCCCCGGCTGCGGATGCGGCACGCCCCGTTCCGGATCGGTTTCCTCGAGCGCGACGCCTGGCTGCGGTGCATGCACACCGCGCTCGCCTCGATCGACGCCGAGACCATCGATGCCGCGCACCGGCAGGCACTGCTCGACTACTTCGACATGGCCGCCCAGCACATGGTCAACTCGGCGTTCTGATGACAGCACCGCGGTGGTGGTCACGCGCGGTCTTCTATCAGCTCTACCCGCGATCGTTCGCCGACAGCGACGGTGACGGCGTCGGCGATCTCGATGGCGTGACGGCGCACCTGGACTATCTGCGGTCGCTCGGCGTCGACGCGCTGTGGCTCAACCCGGTGATGGTCTCCCCCATGGTCGATCACGGGTACGACGTCGCCGACCCGCGCGACGTCGATCCGCTGTTCGGCGGGATGGCGGCGCTCGATCGGTTGATCGCCGCCGCGCGGGCCGTGGACATCAAGGTCACGATGGACCTGGTCCCGAACCACACCAGCTCCGCGCATCCGTGGTTCCAGGCGGCCCTGGCCGCGGGTCCGGGCAGTCCGGAGCGGTCCCGCTATCACTTCCGGGACGGCCGCGGGCGCAGCGGCGATCTGCCGCCCAACAATTGGACATCGGTGTTCGGCGGTCCGGCGTGGACCCGGGTTTCCGCGGCCGACGGCCGGCCCGGCCAGTGGTACCTGCACCTGTTCGACGCCGCGCAGCCGGACCTGAATTGGGACAACCCGGAGATCTCGGCGGATCTGGAACGGACGCTGCGGTTCTGGCTGGACCGCGGCGTCGCCGGCTTCCGGATCGACGTGGCGCACGGGATGGCGAAACCGGCCGATCTGCCGGACATGGCCGATCGCGCCGCGGAATCCGACACCGCCATGCTGACGTCCGAGTCGAACGATCCGCGCTTCAACAACGACGGCGTGCACGCCATTCACCGCGACATCCGGACGGTGCTCGACGACTATCCCGACGCGGCCACCGTGGGCGAGGTCTGGGTGTTCGACAACGCCGATTTCGCGAAGTACCTGCGTCCCGACGAACTGCATCTGGGTTTCAATTTCCGTTTGGTACGAGCCGATTTCACCGCGCACGCCGTCCGTGAGGCGATCGAGAATTCCCTGGCCGCCGCCGAGCTGGCCGACTCGCCGCCCACCTGGACGCTGTCCAACCACGACGTCGAACGCGAGGTGAGCCGTTACGGCGATGGCGCACAGGGACTTTCCCGGGCCCGCGCGATGGCGCTGGTGATGTTGGCGCTGCCCGGCGCGGTATTCGTCTACAACGGCGAAGAACTCGGACTACCCAACGTCGACCTGCCCGACGACGTCCTGCAGGACCCGGTCTGGGAGCGTTCCGGCCACACCGAACGGGGCCGCGACGGCTGCCGGGTGCCCCTGCCCTGGTCCGGCGACACCGCGCCGTACGGATTCTCGTCTGCCGCGGATACCTGGTTGCCGATGCCCGCGGGTTGGGGACCGTTGACGGTTGACGCGCAGTGCACAGACCCGGAGTCGACGTTGTCGTTGTTCCGGCGGGCCATCGAATTGCGCCGGGACCGAACGGTTTTGGGCCGTTCGGTGCGGTGGCTACCGACCGCACCGGACCTGTTGGCATTCCAGTGCGAGGACGGCCTGGTCTGCCTGCTGAATGCGGGCAGCACCACGGTCGACCTACCCGCCGGCCAGGTGGTGCTCGCGAGTGGGCCGCTACCCGGCGGCCGAATGCCACCCGCCACCGCCGCCTGGCTGACTTACGATTAGCCCATGCCCGTCGACGCGACCCGTGTTGCGGTGCGATTGTCCGCACCGACCGGTGACGCGCGCGCCGACCGGTGGCGGGCGCACCGCGCGACGGTGCGGGAGGAGCTGATCGAGGCCACCCTTCGGGCAATCGACGAATACGGGCCCGACTTGTCGATCGACGACGTGGTGAAAACCGCCGGCGTGCCACGACCGAAGCTGTACCGCTTCTTCACCGACAAGGAGACGTTGTTCGCCGCCGTCGGTGACCGCATGCAGGAGCTGATCGTGCAGCGCGTCATTCCGTGCTTCCACGTCACCGCGACGGCACTGGAGCTCGTGCGTTCTGCGCTGGCCGGCTACATCGATCTGGTGGACGAGCGGCCCAACCTCTTTCGATTCGTCGTCGGTTCTCATTTCAGCGACGACCATTCCCGGACCAAGCTGCTGGAGAACGGCCGCAATCTGTCCAGCGCCATGACCGAAGTCCTCGCCGCGATGCTGCGCATGCACGGCGGCGACGCCGACCACCTGGAATACACGGCCGACGCGATCCTCGGCGCGGTGGCCCTCGGTGTGCTGCGGTGGCTCAACGAGCCGACGATCAGCAAAGACGAACTCATCGCGCAGCTGACCCCCGTGATCTGGGGTGCGGTGTCGGCGGCCGCCACTGCCCGCGGCGTCGTCATCGCACCCGACGAGCAGATGGCGTTGTTCGGCACCGCCGACTGAACCGTTACCGGTCGTCCTGACCTGCACCCAGGCAGCTCAGAAAACGTCATTATCCAAAACCCTTGCGCAATAGCGCATGCCGTCGTAACTTCGAACTACTAGAACTCGCGGTACTAGTTACTGAATGTTCGAGGAAAGGCTGGCGGCATGGCCGTACGCAGCAGGCAACACCCGACAACGACGTCGGAGCGGAACTCCCGGGCGCTCTACCCACGGACCCGACGAATCCGCTTCCGCTTCGGCGAGGACCCTGGCCGGAAGTACTTCGTCGCCGGGGACATGGTCTTCAGCCATTTCGTCGCCGGCCTCTCGGGGGCATTTCCTCCCGGCGAGGAAGGTTTCATCCGGTCGGTCCGCCGATTCGCCGACCGGATCACCGATCCCGACCTCAAGAAACGGGTCGCCGGCTTCATCGGCCAGGAATCCATGCACGGACAGGAACACCGGCACCTCAACGAGAAGCTGGTCGCGATGGGCTACCCCATCGCGTGGTGGGATTCAAAAGGGTTGAAGGACAGGCAGATACGGCTCGAAGACCGGTTGCCCGCGCACGTACATCTGGCGATGACGGCCGCCGCCGAGCACTACACCGCGGTGCTGGCCGAGCGGGTGTTGTCGAGCGACGAGCTGCAATCGATCCCCGCCGACGCCGAGGTGTGGCACCTGCTGAATTGGCATGCGCTGGAAGAACTCGAGCACAAATCGGTGGCCTTCGACGTGTACCGCGCCGTCGGCGGCACCGAGCGCACCCGCATCGCGGTGATGGCCGCGGTGTGCGGCCTGCTGCTGCCGGTGACGCTGATTTCGCTGGCGGCCTCGATCGGGTCTGATCCGGTGGCACGGCGCCGGCCCGACCGCCTGGCCCGCGAAGCGTACGAGCTGTTCACCGGCCCGATATTCAAAGGCCTGCTGCCCGATCTCGCGGTCTACCTGCGGCCTGGATTCCATCCAGACGATGTCGATACCAGCGCATTGGCCCTGCAGTGGCGGGACACCCTGTTCGGCGCCGACGGCGTCCTCGTCGACCACCTCAAATAGCCGAGACAACGGAAGGAATCGATCATGAGTGCTGAGCCGATCACCCCGCATGGGGTTGCTCTTCCCAAGGTCCGCCGGATGCGGTTCCGGTTCGGGGAACCCGAGCCCCTGCACCGCCACTTCGTCGAGGGCGACATTGTGTTCAGCCACCTGGTGGCCGTGCTGTCCGGCTCATTTCCGCCCGGCGAGGAGTCGTTCATCCGATCCGTCCGACGCTTCTCCGACCAGATCACCGACCCGGTGCTCAAGAAGCGCGTCGCCGGGTTCATCGGTCAGGAATCGGTGCACGGCCAGGAACATCGCAAGTTGAACACTCAGCTCGCCGACATGGGCTATCCGCTGGTGCGGTTCTTGTTGTTCGCGCCGACCAGCGTGCGGCAGAAGGTGGTGCTGCGCATCGAGCAGCTGATCCCGGCGAAGGTCCATCTGGCCATGACGGCCGCCGCGGAGCACTACACCGCGGTCCTGGGTGCGCGGGTGCTGTCCAACGACGAAATCCAGGCGATCCCAGGCGATCCCGAGGTCTGGCGGCTGCTGAACTGGCACGCCATGGAGGAGCTGGAGCACAAGTCCGTCGCCTTCGACGTCTACCGGTCGGTGGGCGGTTCCGAGCGCACCCGCATCGCGGTCATGTGGTTCATGTACTTCCTGACAATCCCGGTCGTCACGGCCGCGGTGGCACTGTCGATCCTGCTGGATCCGACCGCGTGGCGGCCGTTCAAGGTGCTCCGCCAGACCTACGGTGTGTTCCGCGGACCCCTGGTGCGCGGGATTCTTTCAGAGATTGCCGAGTATCTGCGGCCCGGCTTCCATCCGGACGATGTGCCCACCGATGAGCTGCTCGAACGCTGGCAGCACGACTTGTTCGGCGCCGGTGGCGAACTCGTCGGCTACGTCCGATAGCCGAGGACGGACATGACCGCGAGTACGAAGGTCGCACCGTCACCTACAGCCGAGCGGCACACGCCCGATCACGAAGTGGTGATCGTCGGCGCCGGGTTCGGTGGCATCGGCGCCGGTATCGCCCTGTACCGCAAGGGGATCCACGACTTCGTCATCGTCGACAAGTGGGACCATGTCGGCGGCACCTGGCATGCGAACACCTATCCCGGTGTGGCAGTGGACATCCCGTCTGTCATCTACAGCTTCTCCTACGAGCAGCGCGGCGGCTGGTCGCGCATCTTCGCTCCCGGCAGTGAGTTGCGGGACTACGCCGACGACATGGTGGACAAGTACGGCCTGCGCGACAAGTTGCGGCTGGGCACCACCGTGACCGGGGCGACGTTCGATGAGCGCAACAGCATGTGGCGATTGCGGACCGACGGCGGGGCCGAGATCACCGGCCGCCACGTCGTGATGGCGGTCGGCGGGCTGGAACGGCCGAAGCTGCCGGACATTCCCGGGCTGCAGGATTTCGGCGGGGTGCTGATGCACACCGCGCTGTGGGATCACGATGTCGCGTTGGCCGGGAAACGGGTGGCGGTGATCGGGACGGGCGCGACGTCACTTCAGCTCGTGCCGGCGATCGTCGACGAGGTGGCGCACCTCACCGTCTTTCAGCGCACCCCGATCTGGGTGTTTCCCAAGCCCGACAGCCAGATTCACGGTATCGCCCGCACGGTGCTGGAGTTCGGCCAATTGCGGTCGGCGCTGCGCGCAGTCGGGACCGTCGCGACCGAGATCGGGATGGGCGGCATGCTCACCGGCCCGAGCTGGCTGGTCGAAGCCACCCGCAAGCTCGCCGAGGCTCCCGTGCGGGCGTGGATGCGCAGCCAGATCACCGATCCGGCGACCCGCGAGAAGCTGATCCCCCGCTACGGCCTGGGCTGCAAACGGCCGTCGATGTCGAACGACTACTTGAAGACGTTCAATCGCAGTGACGTCAGCCTCGTCACCGACTCCATCGAGCGCATCACCGAGACCGGTGTGGTGACGGCCGACGGCGTCGAGCACGAGATCGACGTCCTCATCTGTGCGACCGGATTCAAACTGTGGGAAAGGGATTCCGTACCGCCCTTCCCCGTCGTCGGCCGCGACGGACTCGACGCCGCGGAGTTCTGGGCGGTCAATCGATTTCAGGCCTATCAAGGTGTCTCCGTACCCGGCTTCCCGAACATGTTCATGATCACCGGGCCCTACGGATTCGTCCTCGGGTCGTATCTGTGGATGATCGAGGCCACCGCCGCACATCTCAGTCGGGCCATCGCCGAAGCCAAGCGGCGCGGCGCCCGGGAGGTCGAGATCCGGCAGGACGTCCACGACGCCTACTTCCAGCACTGCCTCCAGCGTCAGGCGCGCAACGTCCTGTTCACGCCGACCTGCGCGGGGTCCAACACGTATTACATCGATTACCACGGTGATTCACCGTTCCGGCCGACGACGCACGGCGAGATGTACTGGCAGAACCGTCATTACCACCTCGACGTCTATCGGTATGGCGCGGGCACCGACAGTGTCGACGAAATAGCAGCCACCTCGAAGGAGGCCGGATGAAGATCAACAATCTGGAACCACAGCTCGTCGTCGTCACGGGCGCGGGCAGCGGCATCGGGCGTGCCACCGCCATCCGCTTCGCCAAACGCGGTGCGCACGTGGTGGTCTCCGATATCGACGCCGACTCGGCGGAGGCGACCGCGGCCATGATCAAAGGCGCCGGGCGCCGCGCGTCGGCCGCGCAGCTGGACGTCACCGATCCGGACGCGTGGGTGGCTTTCGCCGATGCCGTGCGTGCCGAGCAAGGCGTGCCCGACGTCGTTGTCAACAACGCCGGCATCGTCGTCAGCGGCCCGTTCCTCAAGCTGTCCGCCGCGGATTGGGACAAGCAGCTCAGCATCAATCTGATGGGTGTGGTGCACGGCTGCCGGGTGTTCGGTGCGCAGATGGCCGAGCGCGGCAGGGGCGGTCATATCGTCAACATCGCCTCGGCGGCGGCGTTCACGCCGACGCCGGTCATGGCGCCGTACTCGGTGTCCAAGGCGGGGGTCAAGATGCTCAGCGAATGCCTGCGCCTGGAGCTCAAGCCGTACGGCATCGGGGTCAGCGCCATCTGCCCCGGCGTGATCAACACGAACATCGGGGACCGGGCCGTCACCGTCGGTGTCGATCCCGCGCTCGTCGCGCAGGCCCAGCGCCTGACCAAACAGCTACAAGAGTTCGCCGAGATGCTGCCGTTCTCGCCGATGAGCCCCGACCTGGTGGCCCGGGCCGTGGTGCGGGCGGTCAGCTACGACCTCGCGGTGGTACCGGTGCGGGCGGAGGCGTGGCTGGGCTACGTCATGCACCGCGTCGCCCCGGGAATCAATCGCGTTATGGCGCAGCCATTCTCGTTCGACTTGGCCGAGAAACTCGTGGGGGCCGTGCTGGAGCGCGTGACCCCCGCGCCGACCGCGCCCGTCGCCGGCGCGGAAGCCATGGCGCGCCACTAGCCGGGCTCAGCACCACCCACGATCAGGCCCACCATGCTCTTCACCAGCGTGGTGACGCGCTTCGGCGGCGGCTCACCCGCGAGGAGGTGCCGCCGTACGGCGGCCAGTGGCAGATCCAGGAGGGCGAAGGCGATCTGATCCGCGGGCCGTCCGGTCTGTTTCGCCAGGCTCCGAACAGCACCGTCGAGGCGCTGTCGCGAATCGTCTTCAGCGGTGGCCAATTCCGCGCGGGCGGCCTCGCCCCATCCGTCGGGCTCGAATGCCCGAACGCCGGCCTGCAGCACGACAGCCGCCGGTAGGTGACCGCGGCACCAGTCGACCAACCACACTGCCGCGCGAACCGCGCTGTCGGGCGTGGGGTGATCCCCGAGGGCCTCCAGGTAGCCGCTTTGAAAGCCCGCCGTGGTGCGGAACCACAAGGCGGCCAACAACGCAGCCCGGTCGGGAAAGCGATGGTAGATCGACCCGCTCGGGGCCCCTACCTCGCGCGCCACCGCGTTCATCGTCAGCGCCCGCACTCCCCCGGCGGCGAACAGGCGTGCGGCCGCGTCCAGGAAATCGTCGGCGCTGTGCTGTGGAGCCCTACCCATGATCTAGAGAGTATGCTCTACTATTTATTAGAGTGTTCTCTCTAATAAATTTGGTTGGCACACCGAAAGGAAACTGGACATGAGCACACCCGACACAACCGTTGAAGTTGCCGAACGTCTCTACGCCGCTTTCGCCTCGCACGACAGGGCAGCCTTGGCGGCGCTGCTGCATCCCGACTTCACCGGACGGGTCAGCGAGGGCATGCCCTTCGGTCTCGGCGGAGCCGTGCACAGCCCCGAGCAGATGTTGCGCGATGTCTGGGGCGGCGCCTCCGCACACTGGGAAACCGCGCCATACCCAGACGAATTCGTCGCCGCGGGCGAGGATCGGGTCATCGTGCTCGGGTACTACCGCGGCCGTGGCCGGGCCAGCGGACACCGCTATGTGGCCGCGTTCGTCCACGACATCACCGTCCGCGACGGGAAGATCTCATCGCTGACCCAGATCACCGACACCAAGGCCTGGCACGACGCGCTTGCCGCCGGCTGACAACGTTAGAGTTCATGACTCTGGGACCGGCAACCCGAACGGAGTCACGATGCTCGTCGATCTGTCTCACACCATTCGTGCGGGGTTGGTGACCTACCCCGGGCTACCGGCTCCGTCGATCAGCGCCCACCTCACCCGTGAAGCGTCCCGCGACGTCTACGCCCCTGGCACCGAGTTCGCGATCGGCGCCATCACCATGGTCGGCAACACGGGTACCTACATCGACTCGCCGTTTCACCGCTACGCGGACGGCGCGGACCTGGCCGGCCTGGACCTGAACACCTTGGTGGACCTGCCCACGATCGTCGTCCACCGTCGGGACGTCGCGGCGCGGGCCGTCGAAGTCGCGGAGTTACCCGAGGACATCGAGGCCGGCTGTGCCGTGCTGATCGACACCGGCTGGGACCGGCATTTCGGCACCGAGGCCTACGCCGTTGACGCACCGTTCCTGTCCGAGGCCGCCACCGAACACCTGATGCGCCGCGGAGTGGCGCTGGTCGGCATCGACTCGGTGAACATCGACGACGCCAGCCCGGCGGCGGCCGGTCGGCGGCCCATCCATACTGCGCTGTTGGGCAACGGGATTCACGTCGTCGAACACCTCACCAACCTGGCCGCGCTGCCTGCCCGCGGCGCCCGCTTCACCGCCGTCCCGCCACGTGTCGAAGGATTCGGCACCTTCCCCGTCCGGGCGTACGCCACCATCCCCGACTGAGTCCTTCGGAGGGTTTCCAGGCGTGGCGACGGGGACTACCGTCGCGAACATGACGAGCTGGAAAGAATTCGCGGACGTCGCCCCGCAGATCGCGGCCACCTTCGTCCGCCGGCACACCGCCACCGGAAACCTGTGCATGCTGGGCACGCTGCGCTCGGATGGATTCCCGCGGATCAGCCCTATGGAACCGCGGTTCTTCGAAGACGAGCTGTGGCTCTCGGGCATGCCGCACACCACGAAATTCGATGACCTCGCCCGTGATCCACGCTTCTGCCTGCACACCGCAACGGTCGACACCCACGTCAGCGACGGCGACGCGAAGTTATGGGGTGTCGTGGAAGACGTGCAGGACAAGGCCCTGCATCGGCGGTTCGCCGAGGCGCTGTACGAGCAGACCGGCTTCGACATCCGCGGCCAGGAGTTCGAGCACTGCTATCGCGCCGACCTGATCGGGGCGTCTGCGGTCGAGGTGGGCGACGGGCACCTCGACATCACCGTATGGAAGCCCGGCAAATCCGAACGCGTCGTTCGCAAGCACTGATGTGCTTGGCCCTTAGGGCGACAACAGGATCGGGCCACCGCGGCGGCGGTACACCGAGCCGAACCGGGCGTCGATGCGCAGCCACGTCGGATGGACGCGAACGCGGACCACCTCGTTCTCCGGCAGCGGGTCGGGCACGAAACCCATGGCGGTCAAAGCGAATACGCAGCGCATCGGGATGCCGACCTCGACGTCGCCGGCGCTGACCCGCAGGACGTCCTGGTCCAGCAGCGACGGCGGCGGGCCCTGCGGCCCGCTGTGTTCCCGAGCCAATTCGACGCCGCGCTGAAACAACTCCAGCACCGCGTGGGCCGGCACGTCATCGAGGTGGCTGAAGCCGTTGTCCGGCGGCAGCGCACCACGCCAGGCCGAGTCCATCGAGAAGCCCGGATCGATCCGGCCCGACCCGGGCAGCTCGCGACCGAGCGCATCCGCTCCGGCGCACAGGTCGGACGGCGCCACCCGGCCGCTCACCACACGTGCGGCCAGCACCTCGAAACCCGTTGCCGCCCAAGCGACGATGACGCCCTCACCACGCGCCCGCAGCCGCACCACCGCAGCCTCGTCGAGGCGCAGCGCGCGCTCGACGAAGGTGCCCAGGTTCTCTGCCTGCGCCGTGTCGGCGAGCCAGATTCCGCGTTCGGTCACCGGGCAAAACGCTGGAGGTACTCGCGCTGATGCGGGGCGATGCGCACCAGCATCTGCCGTTCGATGTTGAACGTGGCCAGCTGGGTCTCCCCGATCACGGCCGGCTTGGAATCCGGATCGGCCTGCGCCGACCGCACCTCATACCCCAGCGTGAAGTCGCAGGCCCGCAGCCGGTTGGTCCAGATGGTCACCTGCAGCGGCGAATCGACAAGGCGCAGTTGGTCCTTGTACTTCACGTTGACTTCGGCGATCAGCAGTCCGGTGGTGGCGACGTCCTCGGCGAAGGGCTCGGTGAGAAACGGAACCCGCGCCTCCTCGAGGATGGTCACCATGGTGGCGTGGTTGACATGCTGATACATGTCGATGTCCGACCAGCGCACCGGCACCGGCGTCGTGAAGCGTTCAGTCACCCGCCCATCATCCCTGATTGCCCGTTCCCGTCGTTCGCGTGGTCATGCTGCGCAGCTGCCGGGCAGCCACCGACAGGGTCGCCAGGTCACGCACCTCGTCACCCAGGATCTCGGTCAGCGTCCGGCGGGCCCGCGTGACCCGCGAGCTGTTGGTCGACGCCCACTCGTGAATCTTCTGTTCGCCGGTCTCATCGGTCTCACCGACCGCAATCACGTCGATGCACAGCGCCCGGATCGATCCGTAGATGTCATCGCGAATCGCCAAGCGCGCCAAGGAATGCCAGCGATCGTTGCGGGTCAGCTCGGACACCGCGGTGAGCAGGTTGTCGATGCCCAGGTGGTCGGTCAGCGCGAAGTACGTGTCGGCCACCTCGGCGGGCTCCCGCTCGGCGATATCGGCGATGTCGATGACGTCCAGCAGGCTGTACTGGTACAGCCCGGTGGCCACCATGTAGGCCAGCTCCTTCGAGACACCGGCGGCCACGAACTGGGCGGCATCGGTTTCCGCGATGGCCTTGTCATCGCCACGCAGCCACTGCGCCATCTGCGGGGTGAGTGCCTCGACTTTCGCCGCGAACCGGTTGGCCTCGGCACCGACCGCCAGCGGCTGGGGCCGGTAGTTCAGCAGCCAACGGCCGGCCCGGTCGATCAGCCGGCGCAGGTCCAGCGTCATCCGGTCGGTGACGTCCACCGGGACGCCGGCCAGGCCGGCCGCCCGGATGTCCCGCCACACCTCGCCGACCCGGAAGATCTTGTCCACCGCGACATAGCTACGGACCGCGTCGACCGGCCCCACACCGACGTCTTCGGAGACGCGGTAGGCGTAGGTGATGCCTGCGGTGTCGACGAGGTCGTTCACCAGCATCGTGGTGATGATCTCCCGACGCAGCTGGTGCGACCGGATGTCCGAGGTGAACCGGTCCCGAAGTTCCTCCGGGAAGTAGTCCGGCAGCCGTCCGGCGAACACCTCCTGGTCGGGCAGGTCGCTGGCCAGCACGTCCTCCTTGAGCGCCAGCTTCACGTGCGCCATCAAGGTGGCCAGCTCCGGCGAGGTCAGTCCCAGACCGGTTTCCATCCGCCGACGGATCTCCTTGTCCGACGGCAGCGCCTCGAGCTCACGGTTCAGGCCACGTTCTTTCGACAGATGGCGGATCTGACTGGCGTGCACCGGCAGCAGACTGGCGGCGTTGGCGCGGCTGGTGCCCATCAGGTCGTTCTGCGAGATGTTGTCGGCGAGCACCAAGAGACCGACCTCGTCGGTCATCGACATCAACAGGTCGGTGCGCTCGGCGGCCGCAACCTTGCCCGCCGTCACCAGGGCATCGACCAGAATCTTGATGTTCACCTCGTGGTCCGAGCAGTCCACACCTGCCGAGTTGTCCATCGCGTCGGTGTTGATGTGGCCGCCGGCGAGATCGAATTCGATGCGGCCGCGCTGCGTCACGCCGAGGTTGCCGCCCTCGCCAACCACCCTGGTGCGCAACTGATTTCCGTTGACGCGGATGGCGTCGTTGGCACGGTCGCCGACGTCGGCGTCCGATTCGGTCTCGGCCTTGATGTAGGTGCCGATACCGCCGTTCCAGAACAGGTCTACGGGCGCCAGCAGGATCGACTTCATCAGCGCCGGCGGCGTGAGTTCGGTGACGTCGGCGGCGAGGCCGAGCACTGCGCGCACCTGCGGGCTGACCGGGATCGACTTCTGCTCACGGCTGTAGACACCGCCGCCCTCGCTGATGAGCGACTTGTCGTAGTCGTCCCAACTCGATCGGGGCAACTGGAACATCCGGTCGCGTTCGATCCACGATCGGGCCGAATCAGGATTCGGGTCCAGGAAGATGTGCCGGTGGTCGAAGGCCGCCACGAGCCGAATGTGCTTGGACAGCAACATGCCATTACCGAACACGTCACCGCTCATGTCGCCGACGCCGACGACGGTGAAGTCCTGGGTCTGGGTGTCATGCCCCATCTCCCGGAAGTGTCGCTTGACCGACTCCCAGGCGCCCTTGGCGGTGATGCCCATCGCCTTGTGGTCGTAGCCCACCGAACCACCCGAGGCGAACGCGTCGCCCAGCCAGAAGCCGTAGGACTTGGCGACGTCGTTGGCGATGTCGGAGAACGTGGCGGTGCCCTTGTCCGCGGCGACGACGAGGTAGGCATCGTCACCGTCGCGGCGCACCACCTGTGCCGGCGGGACGATGGCGCCGGTGGCCGTCTCGACGTTGTCGGTGACGTCGAGCAGGCCGGCGATGAACAGCCGGTAGCAGGCGACGCCCTCGCTGCGCAGCGCATCGCGATCGGTGGCCGCGTCACCCGTGAGCGCCGGCGGCGATTTGAGCACGAAGCCGCCCTTTGCGCCGACGGGGACGATGACGGCGTTCTTCACCGCCTGCGCCTTGACCAGGCCCAGGATTTCGGTGCGGAAGTCTTCCCGCCGGTCCGACCAGCGCAGGCCGCCGCGGGCCACGTTGCCGAACCGTAGGTGCACGCCTTCGACCCGCGGTGAGTACACGAAGATTTCGTATTTCGGCCTGGGCAAGGGCAATTCATCGATGAGCTGAGGATTGAGCTTGAACGACAACGCATTTCGCTGTCGCGCCGAGCCCTCGGCGGTGACGTAGTAGTTCGTGCGCAGGGTGGCCTGCACCAGCGCCGCGAACGCCCGCAGGACCCGGTCGGTGTCCAGGCTCACCAGCGCGTCGATGTCGGCGGCGACGGCAGCCGCGGCGGTCTGAGCGCGTTCGACGGCGTCTCCCCCGGCTGGGTCGAACACCGCCTCGAACAATTCGACGAGGGACCTCGCCGTGCCCGGGTTGTCCCGCAGCACCGTCTCGATATGCGACTGGCTGTACGGAAAACCGGCCTGCCGCAAGTACTTTGCGTAGGCCCGCAGGATCGTCACCTGCTGCCAGGTCAGTCCCGCACCCAGCACCAACTCGTTGAACCGGTCGACCTCCACCTTGCCCTGCCAGACGGCAGTGACCGCGTCGGCGAACCGGGTGGCGATGACCTCGCGCTCGGCCTCCGGTGCGTCGACAGTGGACTGGTGCGCCGAGATCTTGAACTGGTAGATCCACACCGGCATGCCGTCGCCGCGCACCACATTGAACGGCTGCTCCTCCAGCACCACCACGCCCGTGGACTGCAGCATCGGCAGCAGCTCACTGAGCGACGCAGAGCGGCCGGCCAGATACCAGGTGAGTTGCGCGGTGCGGTCCTCGTCGGCGGCCGGCTCGGGGTAGTCCAGCACGAGTTTGACGCTGTCGTCCTGCAGCTGATCGATGATGCTGATGGCGGCGATGGCCTTGACCGGCGTGAACGCCTGCTTGTACACCTCAGGGAACGCCACCGCATAGTGCTCGGCCTCGGCCCGGGTGATGGTGCCCGGCGTGACGGCGCCGATCAGCCGGTCGCCCCAAGTCCGGGCCGCCTCGGTCAGCAGGCTTTGAATCCGGGTCTCGTTCGCCGTGGAGGTATCGACACTCGCCGGGCTGGCGGTCTCACCCAAGCGCACAGTGAAATGCACGACAGCCCATGGTGATTCACTGACGCGCGCGGTGTACTCGATGCTCTCGCCACCGAGCTCGCGAACCAGGATGTCCTGCATGGCCAACCGGACGTCGGTGGTGTACCGGTCACGCGGCAGGTACACCAGGCACGACACGAAGTGAGCCAGCTTGTCGGCGCGCAGGAACAGCAGCGCACGCCGGCGAGAACCCAGGTCGATGACGGACTTGCCCATGTCCACCAGGTCGCGCGCGGTCAGCGAGAACAGTTCGGACCGCGGCACGGTCTGGATGATGTCGAGCATCAGCTGGCCGGGCCGGCTCGGGTCCCCGTTGGACAGCGCCAATGCCTCGTTGACCCGGCGCGAGATCAGCGGTATCTCAAGCACATTCGCGTTGCCCGCGGCGACGGTGAACTGTCCGATGAAGCGGTGTTCGCGGGCGGGCCCGTTCGGGCCCGCGCTCTCGCGGACCACCACGATGTACGGGTAGGCGCCGTAGCGCAGGTAGCTGGGCATGGTGGCCTGCGCGACCGCCAGCAGTTCGTCGTCGCCCGCCAGCGGTGGCAGCACGTCGGCGCGTAACTTGGCCACGCCCAGCCGGGTCGTCGGGTCAACCTGGGCCTGCCCGTTCTGCACCGTGCACTGCTGATAGCCGAGGAGCACGAAGTGCCCGTCGGCGAGCCAGCGCAGCAGGGCCGCCACATCGCGCCGGTCGTAGCCGGGGAACCGGCCGTTGTGGTCGGCGTCGAGTGCGTTGGCCAACCCGACGAGCGCGGCGTTCATCGCCGGGGTGTCGAGCTCCACCGCGCGGGTGTCGGTCAGGGCATGGGGCAGCACGGCCGCGGCGTCGGCGACTGCCTTGCCGTCACCGATGGTCGCCAACTGCACATGAAGCCAGGTCTCGTCGATGCCGTCGGCCGGTGCGCTGGGGTCACCCGCCGGGCCCATCGCGACGACCTCACCGGCCGAATCACGGCGCACCCGGAACTCGGGACTCATGATCGCGGTGTAGGCGACGCCGATGCGGTGCAGCAGCACCATGACGGAGTCCATCAGCAGGGCGCTGTGATCGGTCACGATCTGCAGCGCCGGACCGAAGCGACCGGGATCGTCGGCCGGGTAGATCGCGACCAGTGTCTCCCCCATCGACCGGCGATGGCCGAGGCGATAGTGCGCGGCCAGCAACTCCGGAGAAACCCGGGTCGCCAGCGCCACATCGATCGGGGCCGTGACCCCACCGTCGGCCGGAGAGCCGTCGTTGGGACCGCGGTAGGTCAGCAGATATGCCCGAGCGAGACCAGCGTTGCTGTCCGCGCCGGCGGACTGCGTTTGGCTGCCGATTCCGCCGCGATTTTCCGTCATCCGTCTTGCTCCTGACGTCGCACCGTCGTGCCGCAACCGGCACGTAGGAGCGACGTTAGTCGCGAGTCAGCTTGCGGTGGGTGACTCTGTGCGGACGCGCCGCTTCGATTCCAAGTCGTTCCACTTTGTTCTCTTCATAGGCACCGAAGTTGCCCTCGAACCAGAACCATTTGGACTCGTCCTCGTCATCGCCTTCCCAGGCGAGGATGTGGGTGCAGGTGCGATCCAGGAACCACCGGTCGTGGCTGATGACCACAGCACAGCCCGGGAACTGCTCGAGCGCGTTCTCCAGCGAAGACAGCGTTTCCACGTCCAGGTCGTTGGTCGGCTCGTCGAGCAGGATCAGGTTGCCGCCCTCCTTGAGGGTCAGCGCCAGGTTCAACCGGTTGCGCTCACCACCGGAGAGCACGCCCGCCGGCTTCTGCTGATCGGGGCCCTTGAAGCCGAACGCCGACACGTAGGCACGGGACGGGATTTCGTTCTGGCCGACCTCGATGTAGTCGAGCTTGTCGGAGACGACCTCCCAGACCGTCTTCTTCGGGTCGATGCCCGCCCGGCTCTGGTCGACGTACGACAACTTGACCGTGTCGCCGACCTTCACGTTGCCGTCGTCCGGCTCCTCGAGGCCGACGATCGTCTTGAACAGCGTGGACTTACCCACACCGTTCGGGCCGATGACGCCGACGATGCCGTTACGCGGCAGGGTGAACGACAGGTTCTTGATCAGGGTGCGGCCGTCGAAGCCCTTCTCCAGGTTGTCGACCTCGACCACGACGTTGCCCAGGCGCGGCGGCGTCGGAATCTGGATTTCCTCGAAGTCGAGCTTCCGCGTCTTCTCGGCCTCGGCAACCATCTCCTCGTAGCGTCCGAGGCGGGCCTTGTTCTTGGCCTGGCGGGCCTTGGCGCCCGAACGCACCCAGGCCAGCTCGTCCTTCAGCCGCTTCTGCAGCTTCTGGTCCTTCTTGCCCTGAACCTCGAGACGCTCGGCCTTCTTCTCCAGGTAGGTGGAGTAGTTGCCCTCGTACGGGTAGGCGCGGCCGCGGTCGAGCTCGAGGATCCACTCGGCGACGTTGTCCAGGAAGTACCGGTCGTGGGTGACGGCGAGGATCGCACCCTTGTAGTCGGCGAGGTGCTGTTCCAGCCACAGCACGCTCTCGGCGTCCAGGTGGTTGGTGGGCTCGTCGAGCAGCAGCAGGTCGGGCTTGCTCAGCAGGAGCCGGCACAGGGCGACGCGGCGGCGCTCACCACCGGACAGGTGGTTGACCGGCTCGTCGGGCGGCGGGCAGCGGAGGGCGTCCATGGCCTGCTCAAGCTGGGAGTCGATGTCCCAGGCGTCGGCGGCGTCCAGCTCCTCCTGCAGCCGGCCCATCTCTTCCATGAGCTCGTCGGTGTAATCGGTGGCCATCAGCTCGGCCACCTCGTTGTACCGGTTGAGCTTGCCCTTGATGGCCACGCCGGCTTCGACGTTCTCGCGCACGGTCTTGTCCTCGTCCAGCTGCGGCTCCTGCATCAGGATGCCGACGCTGGCGCCGGGCGCGATGAACGCGTCGCCGTTGTTGGCCTTGTCGAGGCCGGCCATGATCTTCAGAACGCTGGATTTACCGGCGCCGTTGGGGCCGACGACACCGATCTTCGCGCCGGGCAGGAAGTTCAGGGTGACGTCGTCGAGGATGACCTTGTCGCCGTGCGCCTTACGGACCTTGCGCATCGTGTAGATGAATTCGGCCATGCCGTCGTCATGCCTTTCGTTGGCTGTTCGTCGTAGCGTTCTCGTAGCGCGAGCCCCGGCTCACTGGATCTGGCGCGGTCCCGCGAAATCTCGCTGCCCATCCTAGGCAAGCCGCCAAATCGCCCGATGGCGCGGTCGGGGCGCCCCGCGGATGGCCCTGCGCGGCGCCCCGACCGAGGGCCCTACGCCGACAGCACCAGGTCGTCCGAATTCGCAGTCTCGGGCGGCTCCTCCTGCGGCTGTGCGTCGCCGGCCTCGACGTCGAGCGGGCTCGGCCGCCGGGGGTCGATCTTGACCTGGCACCGCCCCATATCCGGACCGACCGACGTCGCCCGCACCTCCATCGATGAGCGACGGTTGCCTTCCTTGTCCAGGTACTCGCTGGTGTAGATGTAGCCGACGACCACCACCGGGTCGCCCTTGAACAACCGGCCGGCCACGCCGTCGGCCACGCGGCCCCAGCAGTTCACCGTGACGTACAGCGAATTACCCGCTTCCCAGCCGTCCTCGGTCTTCTTCCGCGAATTGCTCGCCACGCGGAACGTCACGACATTGGTCTCCCCGGCCCGGCGTGGGACGACGTTGTTGACCACGTTGCCGACCACGGTGAAGGGTGTCTCGAACATGTGCTTCTCCATCCATTTCGGTGTTGCCGGCGTTCTCGTCGGCCTGTGCGTCCATTGACCCGCCAGGCACCGACAAAAGAACCGGCGCCGCTGCAATGGCGGCGCCGGTTGTGGATGATTCGCGAACTGTGGATAACCCGGGCTTGGGTGCACCGGCCCGAGTTACCCCGGGTTACTCGGCCTCGATGGCCTTCTTGGACTTGCGCCGCTGCAACTCACGGACGTCGAACTTGATCCAGCCGATCGAGTCGACGGTCGCCAGATCCGCCAGGATCGACCGCAGCTCGGCGAGGAAGGCCGTGCGCCGCTCCTCCAGATCGGGCGCCGCTTCGAGCAGCTTCTGGTCGGCGACCACCTGGCGCGCCGTCGTGAACAGCAGCGCCGACACCGACTCGTTGCTGCGAATCCGGCCCTGCGCGACGTACTGCCGGCCGACGCCGAGTGCCCGTTTCGTCAGATCCTTCTCACTGATCTCGGGCGGCGTACCCCGCAACACGTCGGCGACCAGTTCGTAGGCCTCCAGGAACGGCCGCAGCATGGCGCCGGCGATGATCGGGCGCTTGGCCCGCAGCATCGCGTAGATGGCCTCGCCACCCTCGGCCAGTTGCTGCTCGCAGTTGGCCTGCCACGACATCTCTTCCACGATGTGCTCGCGGAACCTGGCCGAGTCCGCGAAATAGAACTCGAACTTGAGTAGGTCGCGCAGCCGCATCACCTGCGACCAAAACGCCTCCACCGGATCGGATTCCGCCTTGGCCGCATGCGCCATGGCCAATTCGACGATGGCGGTTTCCAGGAACGCGTCGATGGTCGTGTTGCGGTAGAACGCGGCCTCGTGCTCGTCCTGCGACGCGATGTACCAGACCGGCTGGCGGCCGGTGTTCACCGCGGTGACCGGATGCCCGCCCGACATCGCGTCGAGCGCCGCCTGGACCCCTTCGGCCGTACGCAGCCGCAGCACCGAATTGGTCATCGGAATCTGTTTGCGCTCAAGGTAATCCAGCGCATCCTGCAGCGTGTGGTGCAGCTGGTCCAGTGTCAGCGCCAGGCCGCGAGTGGTCAGCAGCAGCGCCGACACCAGAGCAGTGGCGTTGACCGGCGTGGCCCGCAGGATGCGCCAGGCGACCTCGAAGGCCATCTTCTGCAGAGCGAGGCGCTTGACCGCGGGGTCGGTGGACACCGCGCCGTCCGGCGGACCCAGCTGCTCGCGCATCGACACCGCTTCAGGGAAGCGCACGTAGATCTTGCCGAAGTTCCGGTCGCCCTGCGCCTTGATGTAGTGGTACAGCCAGCTCAGACCTTCGGGGGTCTTCTCGCCGCCGCGGGCGTAGGCGGCGTACTCGGCGGTCTCGTGGAGCTGGTCGAAACTGATGGAGACGGGTTGCAGCAGGATGTCCTCACTGCGGCCGTCGAGGTAGGCGTCGGCGACGTAGGCCAGTAGACCGAGCTTGGGCGGCAACATCTTTCCGGTCCGCGAGCGGGTGCCCTCGATGGACCAGTTGAGGTTGAAGCGCTTTTCCACGATGTACCCGACGTACTCCTTGAGCACGTACTTGTACAACGGGTCGCCGGCGATGTTGCGCCGGATGAAGATGACGCCGGAGTGCCGGAAGATCGGCCCCATCAGACCGAACGCCAGGTTGATCCCGGCGAAGGTGTGCACCGGCGGCAGGCGGTTCTCCTGCATCGCCACCGGCACGATCACGCCGTCGAGGTACGACCGGTGCGAGAACAGCAGCACGGCCGGGTGCAGTTCCAGCGAGTGCCGCATGGCCTCGACCTGCTCGCGGTCATAGTCCACGTTGGGGTCGAAACCCCGGCTGAAAATGGCGCGCCCGACCTTGGGGATGAAGTCGACCGAGAACCGGCTCCAGCCCGTCGACAGTTCGTCGAGCATCTCGCCGGCCTTCTCGACCGTCGCGCCGGGGATCTTCTCCAGCCCGTCCCGGAACCGGGCCGATGCCAGCACCTCGGGCTTGACCAGCCGGGGTGACTTGTACTCGGGACCGAGCAGCCGCAGCTCCACGCGCTCGATGGCGAGCTGCGCCCGGCGCAGCACGAACCGGGCGAATTCCCTTGGGTTTTCGGCCGTCGTGGTGTCTTTCCACTGCTGCCGCAGCTGCCCGACGGTGGCGGGCTCACCGGCCACCACCCGGGCCCGCAGCGGGTCCTTGCGCAGGATGCGGCGCTGCAGCAGCTCCGGTGGCCGGTACCGGTCGCGGCCCGAGATCAGCGAGACGATCTTGGAACGCGTCGGCAGACCGGCGGGCACCCAGAACACCCGGACGGGCACCACGGACCGGCTGTCGTCGGCGCTGAGTAGTTCGACCAGGCGGGCCAACGTGCCGGGCGAGGGCTCCCCCTCGGTCGGCAGCCGGAGCACCTCGAGTCGGGTGTCCGGGTGCTGCTTGCGCTGGTGGGCCAGCCAGTCGTTCAGCAGGTCCCACTCGGCTGCCGAACCGACCGCGGTCAGCACCAGAGCGTCGTCGGTCGGGTCGAAGCTGGCGAGGTCGTCAGCGGTGTGCTTCACCGTCGGCCCTTGGCGCCGCGCGGAGCCTCGCCGCTGTCGTCGGGTGAATCGTCTGTGTCGGCAGGTTCCGGCGCGGCCCGGTGGTAGAGCGCGTTGTCGGGCACCTTGTCGTGCGGCCATTTTCGGAGGGTGTCGAGGTAGAGCTGACGCACCTCGTCGATGCGGTCGGACAGGTTGTCGAGGGTCCAGTCTTCGACCGAGATGGGCGGGAAGACGACGACGTCGACCTTGCCCGCATGGAAGGTCGACGAATCGCGGGCGGCGATCACCTCCGCATTGCGGATCACGATCGGCACGACGGGGATGCCGGCGGCCATGGCCATCCGGAACGGCCCCTTCTTGAACTCACCGACCTCGGTGGTGTCCAGACGGGTGCCCTCGGGGGCGATCAGGATCGAAAGGCCTTTACGTGCAAGGTCTTCCATCTTGTGCAGGCTCTCGATGGCCGAGGCGGGGTCGTCGCGGTCGATGAACGCGGCGTCCATCACCTTGCCAATGGTGCCCATGATCGGGTTGCTTTCGAGTTCCTTCTTGCCCACCGAGGTGAAGTTGTCGCTGACCAATGCGCCGGCGATCATCGGGTCGGCCTGGTTGCGGTGGTTGAAGATGAACACCGCCGGCCGCTGAGCCCGCAAGTTCTCGGCGCCGATCACGTTCAGGTCGATGCCGAGGGTCGTCATCAGCGCCTTGCTCCACGCCGAGGTGAAGAAGTTGACGCCCGTGCGCCGATTGCCGGTTAGCAGACCGAGACCCAGCGCACCGGCCGCGACCGGCGCCAGCGACGCAATGCCGGCGAAGGTCCGCAGCTGCGCGATAGGGCTGCTGCCACTGCGGCTGGAGAACTTCAGTACCGGCCAACCACGTTTGGCAGCAACAGATTCCAGCTTCGCTGCCGGATTGGTGGGCCGCGGGTTGCCGACCAGGTACATCAGCGCGACGTCTTCGTCACCGTCGGCGTAGAAGTAGCTCTTCGCCAGGTCGACAGCGTTATTGGCCGCGAAAGCCTGTGCGGCATTGGCCTTTCCAGGACCCCACAGTATCGGCCTGACCACCTCACCGGTGATGAGCCCGTACTCGTCCGTCTCGAACTTGTTGCACAGCACGTTCTTGATCCCGAGGAAGTTCGCCACCGGCTCCACCTGGACCGTCAGCGCCGACGAGCTCAGCACGACGGTGTGCCCGCGCGCCATGTGGGCACGGACCAGTTCGCGCATCTCGGGATAGATCCGCTTCTTGATGTGCTGGATGAACAACCGCTCGCCCAGCTCGTCGAGGTCGCTGAGCGAATTGCCGTGCAGCATCCGCGCTCCCCGGCCGATCAGGTCCTCGAACTCGGCGCGCCCCAGCTGGTGGTTCACCGCGGCCTGCACCATGCCGATGAATTCACCGACGCCCATCTGGCCGCGGCGCAACCGGTCCTGCGTCATGATCACACCGGTGAAACCGGCCACCAGGGTGCCGTCCATGTCGAAGAACGCACCGACCTCCGGCCCCTGCGGGCTGGCCAGGATCTCCGCCACCGAGCCCGGCAACCGGGAGTTGCGGAACTCTGCCGAGTACTCGTCGTCCGAACTCATTGTGCGGCACCCCCGTTCACTGCCGACTCGGCCTGTTCATCCGACAACTCGAACGACGCGGGGATGGCCCGCCCGTCCCCACCCAGGGCCAGAATCTCGTTGAACCCGTCCACCAGGCAGCGGGCCCACAGTTCGGGATCGTTGATCGAGGCCCGGTCGTAGCGGGTGCTGATGGTGACCCAGCCACTGCGGGAGATGAGTACCGCCATCATCGCGACACCGGGCAGCGGCCCTATTCCGTAGTGCCGCACGACCTTTGCGCCGGCGATGAAGGTATCGACCGGCGGGCCGGGAACGTTGCTGGCCTGCACATCGGAATTGACCACCGAGCCTGCCATGGACTCCAGCAGATTTTCCGGCACCAGGTTCAGCAGCGGCGCCACGACGCCGACCACCTCGATGGCGCGTTCCTCCCGCTTGCGGGTCATCTGGGCGCGCACCTTCTGGATGCGCTTGCGTGGGTCGACGACGCCGATGGGCGCGGCGATGTTGACACCCGCAAATCTGTTGCCACCGGCCGGATCCGAGTCGGAACGCACATTCACCGGCACCGCCATCGGCAGCGACGCCACCGGGATGCCCTTGGCCTCGTGATAGCGGCGCAGCGCACCGCACAAGGCGGCGAGGTAGGCGTCGTTGATGGAACCCTCGGCCGCCTTGGACGCCTTGTGCAGATCACTGAACTTGATGTCGATCGCCTCACTGCGCGACGCCAGACCACGCCGGCGCAGCACCGGCGACTGCGGCGCCGCGGGCGTCATCACCCGGCGGCTCGACCGGACGTAGTCGACCACCCCGCCGACCGCGTCGGCCGGGTCGCGCATCATGCGCCCGAGCAGACCCGCCGCGCCGCGCGTCGCATCGAGCACGTTGTTGGCGATGCCCTTGGGCAACGCGTTGATGCCTTGCAGCGTAAGGTCATTCGGCGACAGGTCTTCGGGGATCGGCAGCGGCGCCGAAGGCCGCGGCGCGGGATCACGCTCCAGGTCGTAGAGGTTCGCGAACATCTCCATGCTGCCGACGCCGTCGGTGACGGCGTGGCTCATGTGCACGATGTTGGCGGCGCCACCGCCCGGCAGCCCTTCGACCAACGTGGCCGTCCACAGCGGACGGGAGATGTCGAGCGGCGACTGCAGCGCCAGCTCGGCGAAATCGAAGACCTCACGCAGCGTGCCCGCACCCGGCGCGCGTACCCGGCGCACGTGGTAGTCGAGATTGAAATCGGGGTCGACCACCCAGCGCGCGGCGGCCGTCGGCAGGCTCGGCATCACGACTTTCTGCCGTAGCCGGATCGCCTTGCGGGAGGCCTGCTCGAACCCGGCCCGGTACCGCTCCCAATCCGGGGTGACATCCAGCAGTTCGACGCCCATGATGCCGGATCGGGTACGGGGATTGGCTTCCCCGCGATGCATCAACTGATCGACTGCACTCAACTCTTCGGGCAACCCGGCCGTGTCAAAGTCCGGCACGTCGCTCATGGCTGTCGCTCTCCTCCGTCGTTGCCCAGCGCTGGCCCCTAACGCTAGTCCGCTGCCGGGAACGGCGCGGCGCAATACCGCTGTTGCGGTGACCACCGCGAGGAGCCGCCGAGATAGACTTCCTGCGCATTGCCCCCGTGGCGCAACGGATAGCGCAGCGGATTTCTACTCCGTAGGTTGCAGGTTCGAATCCTGTCGGGGGCGCTTTGTGTCGGGTCCACCGCCGTCGTCCGACTCCGCCTCGATGACCGTCTGCGACGGCGCCGTCCGCTCCCACAGCACCGCGCCGACGCACGCCGTGATCACCCAGCCGGCGCCACTGATCCCGCACCACGTGAGCAGCGCCATCGCCACGCCGATGGGCCCGAAGTCGTCCCACCCGCGCAGCAGCGGCGGGAAGATCATCCGGGCCGCCAGCGGCAGGATGGTGCCCTCGATCACCACACCCGCGAAGCCCGCGAGCAGCAGGGCGGCCCGGCCCCGGCCGCCACCGCGCACCAGTAGCGCGGGCGTGATGGTCCAGAAGATCCAGACCGGGATCAGTGACACCGCGAAGAGCAGAACCTGGCTCCACCCGTGGTGCTCGGCGCCGAAGGCGATGCGTTCCCGCACCCCGATCATCGTCAGGTACAGCGCGAACCACGTCACTCCGCGCCACAGCTTGCCGCCCCAGGCGAAGGGCTCGCGGCGCCACGCCTTGGCAAAGATTCCGGCGATGGTCATCGACATCGGGATGCCCCAGACCAGGAAGCTCGCGACGCCGAAGAACGTCCAGTTGGACCGTAGGCCAGACGCGCGGCCGAAGGCGGCCCGTACGTGGTCGGTCAGCGGCGACACCAGGCCGAGCTGCCGGCTCACCACGACGCCGGGACTGGCGCTGTCGGCGAACCCGGTGAGATAGCTGAAGCCGATGATCGCCAACGGGATCACCGTGGTGAACAGCTGCACCGACACCACCGTGCCCAGGGTGCCGCCGTCGATCTCGTTGAAGCGGTTGACGACGGCGACGATGGGCCGCAGCTGGCGCATCTCGGCCAGCTGCCGGTACCGGTCTTCGACGCGTTGCCGCATCGCCGGCGAATCTGCGCCGTCGCTCATCATCCCCTCCTGTCGACCCGCGCATTGTGCCCGCTCAACGGCCGCCTCCGCGTCGAAACGGCATTCCAGCAGCGAAAGTTCGAGAACTCCCCGGCTGGAATGCCGCTTCGACCGACAGGTACGCGCAGAAATTTGTGCAACATATTGAGAATCTGGCAAAAATCCCATTTATGGAATTTGCCATCCATGAAGCCGCTCCGCACAACCATTTATACGGACTCGAAAATATCACCCTGAATTTCATCACCGATTCCGAGCGACCGCTGTGAGGCAGTTGCGTCGGCGATACAATCCAGACATCCGATACACGCCGACCCTTGAACCGTCAAGCCCATCGCAGATATAGTGGTCATGGATGCGTCATTCTGCACGGTCGCCCTCGCCACCGGCACGGTGGCGAGGCCTCGACATTTCGGTGGCAGTTTCAAAGCACCCCAACGGGTCTAGCACTCCGTCGCGCCCCGCCGGCGTGGCCGCAGCCGCTCCGCACCACCCGTTGTCAAGGCTCGTCACCAACATTGCGATAACGTCGATTCACGACGCCACCGCCGCTACAATTTGCCGGCTGTCTTGATGCGCCATTGCCGCCTCATCAGAGGCCCCCAAATTGATTTCAAGATCAAATACCGAACCCATCGCCGCGGGAATCAATTACGACCCGCAGTAGGGTGAGTCGTACCCCATTTCGAGCCTGCTGAAAATTCTTTCGCAAATGCACAATTAATTGCGGCCAGAATGGTTTTCACCGCGTCATCACGTCTTTACCATTATCGGTATTCACCATGGATCGAACGTCCATGTCATCACTCCGCGATGGAGGCATCAGATGCCCGTCCAAACTACGTATCCCGGGGTCTACATCGTCGAACAGATGTCGAGCTCGCATGTGATCTCAGGGGTGTCAACCTCGGTGACCGCATTCGTCGGGGCCGCCCGAAAGGGACCGGCGGATACCCCGACTGCCATCGGCAGCTTCGCCGACTTCGTACGAACATTCGGCGACCCCATCGACGCCACCGATCATCCGATGGGGTACGCCGTTTCGCATTTCTTCGCCAACGGTGGCAGCCAGGCGGTCGTCGTCCGCGCACTGGCATCAGATGCACTCCCCGCGTCCCGCGCCTTGGCCGCCGCCAACGGGGTCCAGGTCACCCTCACCGCGAAGAGCCGCGGCGCATGGGCGAACGGGACCGGGTCGGGAGCCACCCAAACCGGCATCTTTGTCAGAGTCACGGCCGCGAGCGTCAATCCCGATGATCGGTTCACCCTCACGATCAGCAGTTGGGCGGCCGGCGTCGGGGCCGCCTCGCTGCTTGCCCGCGAGACCTGGAGCGAGCTGTCGATGTCACCGAGTCATCCTCGCTTCATCACCACCGCCCTGGCCGGCAGCGCGCTTGTCTCCGCCGATGTATCCGGGACCGAAACCACCGCCTCCGCAGGCCATTCCACGAGCAAGAACGATCTCTCGGCCGGCGTCGTGGGCCTGGCCCACCGCACACTCCGGGTATCGATCGACCAGGGTGCGCCCCAGGATGTCGTCCTCTTTCCGACCGGCGCCGCGACCGATTCCCACGACACCACCGACCTCGTCGGGTTCCTCAACGCCGCAGGTCTGGCGGTGACAGCATCCGACGACGGCGGCAAACTCGTGCTCACCAGCAACACCAACGGCCCCGACAGCGCCGTGGTCGTCGGGCTCAGCGGCGCCCAGGACGCCAGCAGCCTGCTGACGATGGGCGTCGCCGCCGGTGGGACCGAAGTATCCGGCAGTGCCGCGGACCGTCCAGCGGCCGCCGCGGCCGCCGGACTCTCCAACGGCAGCGACGGCTCCAACGTCGACGCCAGTTCCATCGTCTCCGCCACCGAGGGCGAAGGCATGCTCGCCCTGGACGTGCTCAACTTCCCACGGTTCAACCTGCTGTGCCTGCCCGGAGTAACCACCGTCAACGTCGACGCCGTCAGCACCGCGCTGGCCTACTGCCAGACTCAATACGCGTTCCTGCTGGTTGATCCCGACCCCAGCGTCACTCCGGCCAGCGCCGTCAGCACTGCAGGGCTGTTTGCCGCCGCGGGGCAATACGGCGCACTGTATTGGCCGCGGCTGATCACCACGGCCTCGACGCCCGCAGGGCTACCACCGTCGGGCGCGCTCGCCGGCATCATGGCGCGCACCGACAGCCAACGCGGGGTGTGGAAGGCCCCTGCCGGTCTGGCCGCCGGGGTCGCGGGCGCGATCTCGACCGCCTATCCGACCAGCGACAAGACCTCTGGTGATCTGAACCCGTTCGGCGTCAACGTATTACGGAGTTTCCCCGGCGCCGGCCTGGTCGTCTGGGGATCACGAACGCTCGCCGGCTCGGACCTCCGCGGGGACCCATTCAAGTACGTTCCGATCCGCCGCCTCACCAACTACATCGAGGCCAGCCTCTACCTGGGCACCCAATTCGCGGTGTTCGAACCCAACGACCCGGTGCTCTGGGGCCAATTGCGGCTGGCTGTCGGCGCCTTCATGCGCGGGCTCTTCCGGCAGGGCGCCTTCCAGCAGTCCGAGTCCCAGGCCGAATCCGACAGCTACTTCGTCACCTGTGACAGCACCGTCAACCCCCAGTCGGAGATCGACGCCGGCCGCGTGAATGTCGTCGTCGGTTTCGCACCTCTGAAACCCGCCGAGTTCGTCGTCGTCACCATCACCCAGATCATCAATACCGGAGACTGACATGGCCGAGTTCACCGTCAACCCGAAGCGGCACGACCCCTACAAGACGCACATGTTCCGGGTGAAATGGGACGGTGTCTACGTCGCTGGGCTGTCCAAGATGTCGGCACTCACCCGCGCGACGGCGCCGGTCTCGCACCGGGTCGGCGGTGACCCTTCGCACGACCGGCGCAGCCCCGGGCTGACCACGTACTCGTCAGTCACCCTCGAACGCGGCGTCACCCACGACCCCGCATTCGAGGCCTGGGCGAACAAGGTGAGCAGCATCACCGCCCCGGGTATCTCTCTGCCCGACTTCCGAAAAGACATCACAGTCGACGTCTTCAATGAAGCCGGCCAACAGGTCATCAGCTATCACCTGTTCCGCTGCTGGGTGTCCGAATACACCGCCCTGCCCGCCATGGACGCGGCGACCGCCGCGACCGCGATCCAATCGATAAAGCTCGAGACCGAAGGCTGGGAGCGCGACACGTCGGTCACCGAACCCAAAGAGCTGAGCGTGTGATCCCGTGAGCACCGGCGCCGGTTGCACAGTCACCGCGCCGGCCGCAGACATCACGCTGCCGGCCGGGCACGCCGGCTTTCCGCTATCGCGGCTGAAACTGTTGCGCGACTTGGATGTTGCTGACGGAGAGCTCGCCCAGGCACTGGCGATACTGGATGCGTGCGGAGTCGACGACTCCTCAGCGCTCCCACTGGGCATCGTCGACCGCCTACTGCTGCGGGCACATCATGCGGTTCTCGGCGCCGATCTCGAACTGGTAGTCCCCTGCGCGGAGTGCGGAGCGCTCAACGAGCTACCACTAGGTCCGTCCGATGTGCCCGACTACGCACCGAGATCGGGATGGTGCGGCCCGGGCGCGGGTGTCCGGGAGCCCACCGCAACCGACCTGGCCGACCTGCCGACCGACCCCGAGGCCGCCGGCCGGATCCTGGCCGGGCGTTGCGCGCTGGGCCCCGCCGAGGATCCGCGCGACAGCGCAGCACTGGATTGGGCAGAACAGTCACTGTGCGGCGCGGTCGAATTCTCGTGTATCGAATGCGGTGCTCGGATAGCGGAATTCGTCGATGTGCAGCGCCTGGTCACCTCCGCGGTGGCCGCCGCGGTAGCCGAGGCCGACGTCGAAGTGCACCTCCTGGCATCCCAGTACGGCTGGGACTTGGCCAGCATCGAAGCACTTCCCGAAGCGCGGCGCAGACGGCTGGCGGCATTGGCCCGCAGCGAGGCCCGATGACCGTCATGTCCGGTGAAACCCGGAGCGTCGCGGTGCGGGGGCTGATCGCCCGCGCACAGCGTCCACCCGTGCGCCCAGGGTCCGGTGCGGCAGCCCCACAGCAGCCGGTCGCGCACGTCGCAGAGCAACTCACCGCGCCACCCGCCATCACCTCACCGGCCGACCACATCGTCCCGCCACCGCGGCCACCCGCCACACCGCGCCCCACCGAGCCGCCCATGGCACCACCCGCCGAGCCACCTCCGGCCGCCCACGCCGGTCGACACGACCGGCCTTCGCCCACACCGCGACAACCCCCGCCGCCACCGACTGTCAGCCCGCCGCCGCCACCGCCACCGCAGCCTGCGGCGACCACCCTCCACGTCATTCGCACACACGATGCCCCAGCGCCGGTCGTACCCCGCGGGCCGAAGCCCGCGGACCAACCGGGACGGCCGCCCGCGGCAGCACCGCCACCCATCCGCACCGACACGCCACCCGCGCCGCTTGCCATTCCCGCCGCCACGCACGTCACCCGCCGCGGCAGCCGCGAACCCGTCGCACCCGAGCCGCCGCCCACACCGATCGTCGCCTCGCGCGCCGAGACGCCCGCCGACGTCGCAGCCCCGCCCGCGGCAGTTCCGCCCGAATCTCCGCAACCCGCACCCGGTGTGCCCGCCGCACGGCCGCCGTCGGCCCCCGACCTTCCGCCGCCCGTGTCGATCGGCGAGATCCATGTGCACGTCACCTCACCGACCGAACCTGCAGCCGACCCGATGGCCCTCCTGGCGCCCTACGCCAACGGCCTGACCGCGCGACGGGCGGTACTGAGATGAGCGTGCTGCCGGCACCCGGGGCGGTGCTGTCCGGAGTGGACCTCGTCCTGCAGGCCATCGCCCGGGACGCCATTCCGACCACGGTCGGGGTCACCACCGGTCCCCTCGACCGGCCAGTGGGTGGCCCCCGGCTGAACTGGTTTCTCTACCGCATCACGCCGGCCGCGTCGCACCTCAACATGGAGCCGCCCCAGACCGGATGGACCACCCGGCGCGGACGTCCCCCACTCGCTCTGACGTTGCATTACCTGCTGTCCGCGGATCCCGGTGAGATGAGGGCCGACGGCAACGAGATCGAGAAGGTCCACGACGCACTCACCGCGGTGATGCAGGTGTTGCACGAGAACCCGATCGTGGGTCCGGACACCGTGATCACCACCCCGCCGAACCACACCGTCGGCGACATCGCCGACAAGCTGCGCAACCTCATCGAACCACTGCGAATCACGCTGGATCCCGTTCCGCTGGAGACCGTCACCGGGCTGTGGGCCAGCGGTCTGAAATCGCTGCGGGTATCGGTGGCCTACCAAGTGAGCTTGCTGTTGGTGCCGTCGCCAGTGCCGTTCACGCCGGGCCCGCCGGTGCGCGAACCCGTCGTGGCGGTCAGCCCCTCCGTCGGCCCGAACATCAGTGCCGTCGTACCGCCGATCACCGGCGGCGGGCACCCGGTCCTGATCGTGGTACGTGGCCTCGGTGATCAGATCCAGGTCCAACTGTCGCGCAGTACCGGCGATCCTGACGACCCGACCGACGGCCGTCCCAACCCGGCGACCACCCACAGCACCGGGCCGTGGCGGCTCACCGCCACGCCCTCGGCAGCCGGCCTATCGGTGACCCTGCCCAACAACCAGCTCGTTCCCGGCATGCGTGTCCTCACCGTCACAAACCTGGCGTCCGGGCTGCCGGCAGGGACGGCAGCCGCGGCCCTGACCGTCGCGCCGGCGGTACTCGGCGCCGCCGCACCCCTGCAAGCCGGCCAGCCCACCACCCTGCAGGTCGCACACGTGCTGCCCACCGGCACCGTGAACTTCCTCGGAATGTCGGTGCCGTACACCCCCGCCGCCGCATCCTCGATCACTGCCACGGTGCCCGCCGGTATCGGCGACTACGCCGGGCAGAGCATCGGTGTGTCCGTCACTTCCGGCACTGTGACAGGTCCGCCGACCGATCTGGCGGTGGCGCCATGACGACGGCACGCGTCGCACCGGACAGCACCGTCGCACCGGGCGCGTGCCCGACGGCACTACTGCACTACCGGGCACTGTTCCACGACGCCCTCGCCGGGCTCGCCGAAGACGGGAACCGCGGCACCGTCCGCGGATGGGCGGCGCCGCCGGACCGGGTCGCGGACGAATCCGACGTCCTCGCCGCCCTGTGCACCTCGGCGGTCGACGAGGCGCTGGTCGCCGCGGCCTGGTGGTCAGTGGCCGACCCTGGTCTGGCCACCGCCTTCGGACACCTGCACGACGATCTCGGCCGCCGCTACCCGAGCCTGGCGATCCTGCGCCTGTTGTTGGTGCACCACGGCCTGCAGATCCCGCTCGCGCTGCCCACCGATTCAGGCCTCGTCGCCGCCGGAGTCCTGCGCCCGGTGCCCGACGCCGAATCGCCACTGCGGCTGACCGCGACCGCGGCGCTGGCGCTCGACGGATACCGGCCGCCCGCCCAGCCGGCTGAACCGGTAACCCCCCGACTACGAGAATCCATCGCACGTGCCACCACGCTGCTGCAGGCCGGGCACCTGGTCTGCATCCGCTGCGGGGACAGCGAAGACGGCGCCGTCGTGGCAGCCGCCGTCGGCGCCGCGACTGCCCGGCACGTCGAATTCGTCGACGCCGCACCCGCATCGGCGCGTCCGGTGGCCGAGACCGAACTACTCGCGCAGCTCGGGCACGTGCTGCCGGTCGGCGACGGCAGCCACCCCGCGACCAAGCTGCGGCTGGCCGCCGCGGGCGCCGCTGTAGCCCCCGGCTGGCAGACCGTCGACGTCGCCCCGATCGACACCGACGGTGTGCACCGTGCCTGGCGGCGGGTACTCGGGCGCTCCGGGCTCGACACGTCGGCGGCCCGTGACCTCGCGGCGCGCATGCGCCTGCCTGAGGTCACCATCGACTCGCTGCACCACAGCGCACGCGCGGCGGCCGAGGTGGCGGGGCGCCACATTACTGTCGCCGACCTGCACAACGCCGTGCGCGCACACCCGCAGCACCGCATCGAAGGTCTCGCCCGGCTTTTGCCACCATCGGTGCACCTGCGCGATCTGGTATTCACCGACGAAACCCTGTCCGGCCTGCACGATATTCTCGCCCACGCCCGGCACAGCGCCGCCGTGACCAGCGCATGGCCTGGCGGCGCCGTCCGCGGCCGCGCCGTCATCGGCCTGTTCCACGGCCCGTCCGGCACCGGCAAGACCGCCGCAGCCGAAGCGCTCGCCGCCGAGCTGGATCGCGACCTCTGGATCGTCGATCTGGCCCGCGTGGTCAGCAAATGGCTCGGCGAAACCTCCCAGAATCTCGACCGGCTACTCACCGAATCGGCACGGGGCGGAGCGGTCCTGCTGTTCGACGAAGCCGAAGGCATCTTCGGCCGCCGCGGCGAGATCACCGACGCGCGCGACCGCTACGCCAACCTCGAAATCGACCACCTGCTGCAGCGCGTCGAACTGCACGAGGGACTGGTACTGCTCGCGACCAACCGGCCCGCCACGCTCGACGACGGTTTTCAGCGCCGCATCCGCGTCTCGGTGCGCTTCGACCTACCCGACATGCCGGCCCGCCAGGCCATCTGGGACACACTGCTGCCCGCGCCCGCCCGGGCCGACGACGTCGACCTGAGCACCGTCGCCGACGCCGAACTGTCCGGGGCGTGCATTCGCGCCGCGGCGCTCGCTGCCCTGGTCTTCGCCGCCGACGACGCAACCCCGGTCACGAATGCGCACCTCCTGCGCGCCGTCCGACACGAGATGGCCAAAAACGGCCGTACCTGGAGGCAACGATGACCCACCTGGACCGGCTCGACGTGACCGTGGACAGTGCGCCCGATCCGGGGTTGCTGCGCCCCACCATGGAGGCCGCCCTGCGCAACCGCGCCACGCCGCACGGCCCCGAGGCCACCATCGCCGCCAGCGTCGCCGCCGCAGTGCGTGCCGCCACTGGAGCGGAGTCCCGCCCGTGATGCGCGGCATGCTCATCTCGTTCTCCGACCCGGACATCGGGTTGGTGCCCACCTTCGTGCCCTTCCAATACAACCCGGCCGAGGTGACGCGTGTGCTCACGGTCAGCGCCGGCCCCCAGGGCGGGCCTGCGCTGCGGGTCGCGCAGGCCCCGGTCGAGAAATACACCATGAAGATCGAGCTCGACGGCATCGACGCCATCGATCGGCCCATCACGGGAGCCATGGGTGTCCAGCCCCTGTTGGCGACGCTGGAAGCGATGATGGAGCCGGCCGGCGCCGCCGGCGTGCTCGGCGCACTGGTCGGGGCGATCAGTGGGGCCGTGAGCTCGCTGACCGGAGGCGGCGCGTCGTCGGCACCGATCCCGGCACCCTCACTACCGCTGGTGGTGCTGGCCTGGAGCCCAGCCCGCATCGTGCCGGTGCGCGTCGACAGCTTCAGCGCACACGAAACGGGCTTCAACTCCCTGCTGCTGCCGGTGCAGGCCAGCGTCGACCTCAGCCTGACCGTGCTGCGTCCCGCCGATCTGCCCAGCGACGTCAAGATGGCCAACTTCCTGGCCAACGCCTATCAGGCCGCCCGCAGCGCACTGGCCATCGTGGGCGTCGCCCAAGGTGTGGAGCTGATGCTGTGACCACTTCGCGCTACGCCGGCCAGGCCACCGTCACCACACCCCAGGACGACGGCACCACCCGTGCGCTCGGAGTTCCGCGGATCGCGCCCGCTCTACCGGAAGCGCTGCGCTACACCGCACGCGCCGGCGACCGACTCGACCTGCTCGCCGCGACAGTCCTGGGCGACAGCACCGGTTGGTGGCGCATCGCCGACACCAACCCCTGGCAGGATGCACTCGCGGACACCGAACCCGGCACGACGATCGGCATGCCCAATGGCTGACACCAGTGTGACCGTCACCGTCAACGGAGCGCCCATTCCAGACGCCGACCTGACCCGGGTGCTGTCAATCGATGTGTCCGAAGCCATCGGCAGCCAAACCCAGGTGACCATCGTGGTCAGCGCCCAGGCCGACAGCACCAGCCATTGGACCAGCCCGCTGGACTCCCTGGTGGCCCCGTTCGCCCCGTTCCAGATTTCGCTGAGCCGTGGCTCGGACTCGCTGGTCGTGCCCGCCCGCGCCACCACCGCGTCGTGGAACCTCTCCGCGGGCGGGTCCTCCACCCTGACCATCGCCGGCCTGGACTCCAGCGCCGACCTCGACAAAGAGGACCGCGACCACGACTGGGGCGGAGTCAGCGACGCCGACATCGCGCGCACGCTGCTCGGCCCCGTCGCGACCCCACAGGTCGGCACCACCCCCGCGCCCGACGGCACCGACCGATTCACTCCACATCAGCGCGGCACCGACTGGTCCTACCTCAAGGCGCTGGCGGCCCGGAACGACTTCGACGTCTACCTCGAACAGCGCGACGGGCAACTCGTCGGCGTCTTCGACCACATCGATCCGATGGCGGCACCCGCAACCACCCTCAACCTCGGCCACGGCGAACACGGCGGCACCGCCAACGTGTCGGTACAGCTCGTCGCCGGGCAGAAAGTCAAATTCACCCACGGCGTCGACGGCTCGGGGAGCCAGCAGATCGCGGACAACGACGGCACCGGCAACGCGATGGGCACCCAGTCGCTGGGCGGGGCGGTGACGGTGCTGCGCGACCCCGGCGACCTGGCCGGCACCCAGCCGCCCGACGTCGCCGCGCGGGTCCTGGCCGAACACAGCGCGTTCGCCGCGTCGCTGTCGGTGTCCCTGTCGACGCCCAACATGCCGCTGGTGCGGGCCCGGCGCACGGTGCAAGTTCGGGGTCTCGGCGACCTCGTGTCGGGCCCGTGGCTGGTCAAGTCCGTGCGTCACACCGTCACACCCGGCGGGCACACCCAAAACCTGTCGCTGACGCGCAACGCGCTCGGCGACCCGGCGGCGTCGAGTGGCGGCGGCCTTGGTGCTGCCCTGTCCGCGGCGGTGTCATTGTGATCGCCTCGACCGGGGAGACGGTTCGCCATGAGTGACCGCTATCTGGGGAAGTTCGCCGGGGTCGTCCTGGACAACGACGACCCCTCGGGAATCGGCCGCCTCAACGTCCAGGTGCCCGACGTGCTCTCGGGCTCCACTGGCTGGTGCCTGCCCGCACTGCCGTACGCCGGGGACGGTGTCGGGCTGGCGATGGTGCCGCCGGTCGGGGCCCCGGTGTGGGTCGAATGGCCGGCCGGCGACCTGGGAAAACCGCCCGTGTGGTCCGGTGCGTACTGGACCAACGGCAACGGCGTCGCAGGCGCGGGTCCGGGCACCATCGTGCTCGTCACGCCCGGCGGCCACCGGGTCGAAGTGTCCGACGACAGCACCTCGATCACGCTGGCCGCATCAGGTGGAGCCAGTCTGACCCTCGACGACAACGGCATCACCCTCGACAACGGACAAGGCGCCACCCTCACGCTGCAGGGCAGCATCATCAGTCTCAACGGCGAGTCCTTCAAGGTCACGCAATGACGCGCCCCGGAGCCCACCGATGAGCGCGCCGCTGCTGACCACCAGCGCGACGATCACCTGTCCGCACGGCGGGCAGGGCACCATCGTGCCCTCGCAAATCGCGGTCACCGCCGGCGCCGAGGTCTGCACCGAAGCCGACTCGGTCGTCATCGCCGGCTGCCCCTTCACCGTGGGCCCCAATCCCAGCCCGTGTCTGTCGGTGAGCTGGAGCAGCACCTCGACCGCCGGTACCGCCGGCGGCGCTGCCGCGCTCACCACGAACAGCGTCGGCATGTGCATGAACGGAGCCAACGCACCCCAAGGACCCGTCGTCCTCGCGCCCGCTCAGACCGCAGCGACAGGAACATGATGATCACCCGAGCGCCGTGGCGCATCGCCGGACGCCGACTGGTGCCGGCCGACTATCTGCAACACCTGGACGACCTGGTGCGCACCGTCGTGTTGACCGGCCCCAACGAACGGCTGCACCACCCCGGCTTCGGCGCTGGCCTCGGCGCCTCGACCCTGTTCGAACCGCTGTCGCTGAGCCTCGAGCCCACTGTCGTCGCCCGCGTTCGCGGCAGCCTCATGGACGCCCTCGGCGACCGTATCCAAGTCCAGGACGTCCAGGTCGACATCAGCGACAGCACCTTGGCCGCACACATCAGCTACCGGCCGCTGCCCGCCGGTGAACCGCGGACGATAACCGCCGAGATCCCCAGGGTCGGGCCATGACGACGCCCCCTCCCGACCAGTACACACTGCCCCAGCAGCCCGCCGCCACTGCGGTGGAACGCCCCAAGGCGCTGTTCGGCAACATCAACAACGTCGTCGGACTGCGCGCCGGCACCGCGCGGCTCACCGCCGCCGGCCGGGTGATCGACGTGTGGCTCTTCGGTGCCCCGCCGGCCGCGCTGATCGACCCGGCTCTGTGGTCGTTGCGGCCGGCGCCGGGAGCACCCCGACCCGGCATCACCGCCGTCGCGGCGGTGCCAGCGACGACCGATGCCGACGGCACCCCGATCCCGGCGCACCTGACCCTGTCGCTCGAGGCAGTGCTGCCGGGGCGCGGGGTGTACCAACTGCGACTGGACCCCGCGGCGACCGCAGCGCTCGGCGTGCAGGTCGACCCGCTGCGCGTCTACCTGCCGCTGGGACTGCGCCCCGAATGCGGCGACCGCGGCGACTGCACCGAGGTGCCGCCGGCGCCGGCCAAGAACACCGCCCCCGATTACGACACCCTGGCCCGCGACTACCCCGCCCTTCGCGCGATGTTGATGGAGCGACTGACGTTCGAGGACCCTGCGGCCGACACCTCGGTGGCCGACTTCACCGTGACCCTCATCGAGCTGTTCGCCCACCTCGGAGACCTCCTGAACTACCGGCTGGACCGCGTCGCCACCGAGATGTGGCTGGCCACGGCGCGCCGCCGCGCCAACGTCACCCGCCTGGCCCGCACGGTCGACTACCCGGTGCAGCCCGCGATCAGCGCTGCCACCACCGTCCAGGTCGTCGTTGCTGACGTGGCCGGCAGCGATCCGCACGCCGACGTCCTCGCCGGAGACGTGGCCACCGACGCCGCAGCCGACGAGCCTGTCACCGCGGCAGCGACGTGCTTCACCCTGGAGACCCCGGCCAGGGTCTACCGCAGCCACGTCGAGGTCGCCCTTTACGACTGGACCGAAGACGATGCCGTAATCTCCGCCGGCGCGACGAGCGCGGTACTCGTCCGCCCTCCCCAATCCAGCGGGATACCGCTCGCCGACTGGTTACCGGTCGGCTCGCTGCTGGGCTTCGAGGTCGTCGCTGTCGACAACCTGCAGGCGCAGCGCGACTGGGCCGGCGCTGCCACCCCCACCGCAGCGCCAGAATGGCCACGTCCACCGCTGGCCAGCCGGCCCGCCCAGGTCGTGCGGGTCACTTCGGCCGTCGCGTTCACCGATCCCCTGCGACCGGCACTGCCACTGGTGCGGGTGTTCTGGGATGCCGCTGAGGCGCTGCGCACCGCGGTGCCGGCCAGCGTCGACGTGGCCGGCGGCATGCGGGTCGGGGTCGCCCGACTCGGCCTCATCAGCGCACATCACGGCCTGCCGGTCGACGGCCCGGCCACCCTCGTGCCCGTGGATCGTCTCACCGGCCGGATTGCCGACCCGGCGACCGAGCAGGTCAGCGACTACCTCATGGTCGCCGCGGGCCCCGAGGCTGCCCCGGGACTGTCCCACCGGCCAGGTGGCCGGCCGTGGCTGCTCCAGGTCAGCGTCACGCTGCCCAACAAGATGACAGTGCCGGCCACCCGGGTGACCAGCCTGCTGCGCGCCCCCGCCGGCGGCTTCTCGGTCGTCGTCGACGCGGACGACGAACTGCCCGCCCGGCTGCGCTTCCGCACCGGCGCACTGGGCCTGACCCCGCCCTCGGGCAGCGTGGTGACAGCCCGGTACCAGATCGGCGCGGGCCCTGCCGGCAACGCTGCGGCCAACGCCACCCACCGGCTGATCCGCAGCACCACCCCGGTCGGCGCACCCTGCGTGTGGCTCGACGTCGAAGACGCCACCACCGCCGTCGTGGCGGCCCGCAACATCACCCCCGGCCGGGGCGGCGTCGTGGCGACATCGCTGGACGACGTCCGTCGCGACGCCCCTCAGGCGTACACCGCCGTCCCCCGCCGCGCCGTGCTTGTCGGTGACCTGCCCACGTTCGCCATCGAGATACCCGGCGTCGAACGCGCCACCGCCACCCGGTCCTGGTCCGGTTCCTGGCCGGTGGGCGCCGTGGCCTACGAGTCCCGCGAAACCGACCTCGGTGAGACCGCCGACCCGGTGGCGGCCGCCGCACTGGCAAAGTCCGTGCAGTTGACCCTCGACGGTGTTCGGATGTGCGGAACCGAGGTCATCACCACGCCCGCCACCCCGGTCGGCATCCTGATCGCGTTGACGGTCTGCCTCTACCCCGGCAGCGACCCCGACTCCGCGCGAGCCGCGATCCTGGCCAGCCTCCGCCCCGGAACCCCTTCGGCCCCAGGCCTTTTCGCCCCGGGAGCGCATTTGATGGGCGCCAGCGTGTACCTGTCGACCGTCACCGCCACCGTGGCCGCCCTGCCCCAGGTCGACGCCGTGTCCGTGACCGAAGCACGACGGCTGACCGACCCGCCCGGGACCGTCAGCACCGTTCTGGTGATGGGCCGCACCGAGGTCGCCGTCTGCGACGACGATATGAACTTCCCCGACCGAGGCCGCATCGTGCTGAGCATCGAGGGAGGCCGCTGAGATGACCATGCCCACCCCGGACGCCGTGGTCACCCCTGAACTGCTGCCCGCCCGGCCCGACCCGCTGCCGGGCCTGACCAGGCTGCGCCGCCGCCTCGGCGACCGGCTCGCGCTGCGCGACGACCTGCTGGCCCGACTGGCCGACATGCCCGACCCGAGCCGCCCGCACGGCACGTTCGGCGACATCCTGGACGTCGCCGGCGACCCCACCCTGTTGCGGGTCGCCGGGCTGTGGGCCCGGGTCGCGGACTCGGTATGCGCGTACGCCGAGATGACCGCAGGCGAGGCCTATCTGGGGACCGCCCAGGACTGGACAGATCTGCGCCGCGTCGTCGAGCTGGTGGGCTACCGACCGGGCCAGCGCACTGCCGCACACGGCTGGATCCGCGCCGAGACCGCGCCGGGCGCAGCCCCGCTGATCCCGGCCGGTACCCCGGTGCAAGCGCCCGGCACGTCGTCGCATGCCGCGCAGATCTACGAGGTCGCCGCCGACACGCAGCTGCGCGCCGAATGGGCGCAACTGACCATCACGGGTGTGCCGATACCCAGCGCCCCCACCGGCAAGCAGCTGCGGTTCCTCGCCGATCCCGGCTTCATCGCGTCCGACCGGGTGGTCTTCGTCAGCGAAGGCGGGGCGCCGGTGTTCCCCACCATCTGGGATCTGTGGCTGGCGTGGTGGCTGATCCTGAGCGGCAGCAGCTATGTCGGCCTGACCGGCCAGGCCGTCCGCGGCCTGGCCCGGGTGACCAAACGCGCCGACGACCTCGGCGCCGCGCTCCTCACCTTCGACCGCCGACTGGATGCCCTGCTGCCCCAGACCAGCGGGATCAGCTACGCCGCCTACCGTGTGCGCACCGAGCTGCGGCTGCCGGCCCGGCTCGACAAGATCAGCTACGTCGACAGCTCCGGCGCCCCCAAGACCGCCAACGCGCCCTATCCCAGCGGCGAGCCCACCGCGCCCTATAACCAGAACTGGGTATTTGTCGACGACGCGCGTGAGGCCAGCGTCGGGCAGTACATCTTGCTGTACGCAGGCGCCTCGGGCCAGTGCCTGGTCACGACCATCAAATCCATCACCGCCACCGACTGGCACGTGGCGCCCGGCACCACTCGGAGGGTCGCCAAGATCGAACTCACCGATCCGCTGCCGAACATCCTCGTCGCGCCCGGGCTCTCGGTGCTGCTGACCGATTCCCGCCAGGTCGCTCAGCACTACGAGCTGCCTGCGCTCGCGGCGACGACGTCCACCGCACGAATTCACCCACGCCTGGACCAGCTGCCGGCGCGCCTTGCCATCCAAACCACCGCCGCCGACGGCAGCACCGGCTGGGAACTGTCGGGTTGCGCCGCCAGCGCCTCCGACACCCCGTCGGACCCTGGCGGCCAGCTGATCAGCCTCGCTGATGCCCGGCACGGGAAGGCCGACCGTGGCAAGGGCAGTGGCCACGCCACCGGGAACCTCGCTCCCATCCAGCACGGTGCCACGCACACTAGTCAGCTGACCCCGATGGGCGCCACCGCGGTGATCAGCGGTCCCGTCACCGGCGACGTGAGCGTCGACGGCACGGTGACGGACAGCCTCGTCGTCAACGTCGCCGGGGTGCGCTTCGACGAGGTGCCGAGTTTGTACCGGCGCGGGCCGGACGAGCCCGTCTACACCACCCGACTGGCCGCCGACGGCCGGCTGGCGGTCACGTTCGGCGACGGTGTCAACGGCGCGCTGCCCCGCGGGGCCATCGCTGCCCGGTGGCGGGTCGGCGGCGGCCTCGCGGGCGAACTCGACGGCGCAGACATCACCACGCTGTCCACCAGCATCAACGGCGTGCGCAAGATCGCCGGCGTCGGGCCGACGAGCGGCGCCGCCGACCAGGAGGATCCGTTACGGATGCGCCGGGCCGCCGCCGCGCGCATCCGCGCCCTCGACCGCGTCGTCGCACTACAGGATCTCGCCGATCTTTCGCTCACCGTCCCGGGCACCAGTCACAGCACCGCCTGGCGTGGCGCAGGTCCACCCGGCTGCCCATGCGGACGCTCCGGCCTGCACGTCGCTGTCCTTCGCAGCACCACCACCGGCATCCGGGCCCCGCTTCCCGCCGAGTTGCACGCCCTGAGCAAGTACCTCGACACGCGCCGTGACACCCGCGTCCCGCTCTGCGTCTGCGCGGCCCGTCCCAGCCCGATCACGGTGACCGCCGCCCTCGCTGTGGACCCGCGACGGGACCCGGCCGCGGTCAGCGCCGCTGTCCGCGCCGCGCTGCTCGACCCGGCCGGCCCGCTGGCTCCGCTGCCGCGCGACCTCGGTATCCCCCTGGACGGCAGCGACGTCATCGAGGTGGCCCAGCCCGTCACTGGCGTCGTCGGCATCGCTGCGCTGGCGATGACCGGCGCCGCGACAGCAGCGAGCTCGGGCGACCTCTCACTGGGGCGACTGCCGGCCCTGCCCTACGAGTTGCTCTACGTGGCCAGCGCGCAACTCGCCGGGAGCTCGGCATGACCGCCGCCGGCGGTGTGCCGTCCCGCCGCTTTCTGGCCATGCTGCCGCCGGCGCTGCTGGAATCGCCCGATGGCGAGCAGCCCCCGGTGTCGCTGGCCCTGCTCGCCGCGGTGGAAGAGCAGTGGCTCGAGCTGGCCGCCGACGTGGATCGCGTCCTCGACGACACGTTCCCCGACAGCGCCGCCGACTGGGCGCTCCCCTACCTCGGCCAGCTGCTCGGCCTGCCGCCCGACGCCGGGCGCGCCGAGATCGGCTCGGCGACCGCGCTGCGGCGCCGGCGCGGCACGCCCGGGGCCCTCGAGGACTTCGCCGAGGTGGTGGCCGGCTGGCCCACCCGCGTGACCGAAGGCTGGCAGACCACACTGTGGTGCCAGCAGCTCAGCCACCCGGCGCGCCACACCGCGTCGATCTCACTGCGCGCCGGTGAGCACCTCCTGGTGGGCAGCCAGCTCGATCAGGCACGGCGCAGCGTCACCCCGGGTGGATCCTTTCATCCAGCCGCCGCGACGGCGACGGTATTCCCTTGGCAGGTAAGGCGATTCGACGGTGTCGAAGTGTGCCCACTGACGACACCGCGACGGTTCGCCCTGCACCCGCTCGGCATCCCGGCACCGCTGTACCTGCGGCCCCAACCGCTGCAGATCGCCAGCGACGCCGAGGACGAGAACCCGCCCGGAACACCACCCACCGCGCGGCCCCCGCGGGCGCCCGGTGAGCTGCCGCTTCGCGCGACGTGGCGACTGATCGCGGCGCTTGGACCCGACGCCATCACCTATGGCACGGTATGGCGCCTCGCCGCGGACCACCCGCTGGCCGCGAACACTCCGGACGACCCGCCGCTGCTCACCCTCACCGTCGACGGAACCCCGCTGCCCTGGTCCTCGATCGCGCTCACCGGGCTACCCGACGCGGGCGCGCCCACTCCCGACCCGATGCAGGTACTGGTCGACCCGTCGCGGGGCACGCTGTCGGTGGGGTCCGGGTTGGCCGGCACCATCCGCGCCACTTTCTACCGGCCGCTGCCCGGTGCGATCGGCGCACTGGCGGCCACCGCTGAACCCGACGACGGCGCCGGCACAGTGATCATCGTCGACCCGACCGGAGCTGCTCCGGTCGCCGGCGAGATCGTCGTCACCGACCTGACGGCGGCCGTGAATGCCGCGCTGGCCCTGCCCCAGCCCGCCGTCCGCCCGCCGGACACCGCGGCGTCCCCGGACGTGGAGATCCGGTTGGCGACAAACGACCGCCTCGTCTCACCCGGGGTGATCATCGGCACCCCCGCCGCTACGCGCTGGCGCATTGTGGCTCCGGCCGGCCTCACCCCGGTGATCGTCGGCGACCTCGGATTCGAGCTCGACGGCACTGAGGTCGAGTTGGCCGGGTGCTACCTCGAGGGCAATCTCAGCGCCGGCGCCGACCTGGCCGGACTGACCCTGACATCGGTGACGATGAACGTCGCGGCCCGGCGCACGCTGACCGTCAGCCCGCAGGCCTGGACGGTGCGGTTGCAGGCGGGCCGGTCCCACCTGGGCGCCGTCCGCGCGGACCTGTCCGCGTTTCCCATCGTCCTGACCGACTGCACCGTCGACGGCGCCGGTGTTGCCCCGACGCCGTGCGGCGCGCCCAGTGCGGCACCGGCGCCGACTCCGGCGCTGGCCGCCGCGAATCAGTTCCCACCCCAGTTGCACACGCGCGGCTGCACCTTCGCTGGCGTCGTCGCCGTCGACGTCATCGACGCCACCGACTGCCTGTTCATCGATGGGCTGCACACGGTGGTGACGGCAACGGGCTGCCTGCGCTACTGCCACCTCGGCCCCCACGACCAGCCCCAGACTCATCCCACCGCGTATCTGTGCCTGACCGGGGCGCTACCCCCGCTCGGGTCGGTTGGTGCCGAGTCAGCCGGGTACCTGGCACCACTGCTGACATCACCGTCGGCCCACCGGGCCGACCCCGTGTTCAACAGCGCCAGCGATGGCGGCGAGATCGGCGCGTACCACCACGCCCGGCGTGGGCCGCTGGCCTTGAGGCTGACCCAGCGGCTGCCCGAGATGACGGTCCTGACAGTGCATCCACACCTGACCATCGCGTCCCCGGAGGAATAACGTGAGCGGCGACTACACCTCGGTGCCCCTGCGTCCCAACGGACCACAGTGGCTCTCGACGAAAATGCAGCAGGGCCGGGTACTCCTGGACGGCGACTGGAATCTCAACATCGACGCGGCCGAGCGGGAACGCGCCGGCCTGGCGGCAGCGGTCATCGGGGACGCCGGGGTCGCCGAGGGCAGCACCGCCTTCGAGATCAGCTTCGCCGCGGGCGGCGGACTGCAGATCGGCGCCGGTTCGATGTGGATCGGCGGGCTGCGTGCCGTCAACCCGGCGCCGCTGGCCTACGCCGCGCAAGAGGCGATCCCGGCCCTGCCTCAGGGCGGCCTCGCAGTCGTCTATCTCGATGCCGTCGTGCAGGAACTGCAGCCCGCCGAGGATCCCGTCGAACTGATCGACCCCGCGATGGACGGCGTCGACACGACGACGCGCACCCGGGTCGCCTGGAGGGTGCGCGTCGTACCGTCACCAGCATCCACGTGTGCAGGCGCAGCGACGGTGCTCCCGGCGGGACTGAGCACCGGACACCTCGATGTCGTGCGCACCGCGCCTGCGTTGCCGGTCGATCCATGTGCTCCGCCCGACGATCCACGCGGCAAATTGCCGGACGGTCTGTTGCGTGTCGAAGTGCTCGACTCCGGCACTGAAACGACGGCCCGCTTCGCGTGGTCCTACGAAAACGGCTCGGCCGCAGTCGCTGCCGTCGTCGCGGGCACCACGGCGACGCTGATGCCCTCGCCCTCGATCACGTTCGTGCCCAACGACCTGGTCGAGGTCAGCACGCTGGTCCGGCGTCTGGACCGCAAGGACAACGGCCCGCTGCTCACCGCCGTCGCGGTCAGCCCCGGTACCGCCGGAGACATGGTGACGCTGTCGGCCCCGGCACCTGTCGTCGGCACTCCCTCCGGGTTGTGCCTGCGCCGGTGGGATGGCCAGGTTGTCGGCGCGGCGGGCCAGGTGCCGGCCACGTGGCACGGCAGCGACGTCGGCGTCGCGTTCCACGCCCGGTCAGGTCAGTACCTGGCCGGCGACTCGTGGGCCGCGCGGATCCGGGGCAGCGCCGCCGACGCCGTCGAAACATTGACCGACGCGGTAGCCGACGGTACCGAGCACCACATCACGCCGCTCGCGGTCGTCAACCTGTCGACCATGACCGTCGTCTCCGACTGTCGTCCGACCTTCAACCCGCTCACCGACGCCCAGGCGTGCACCTGCACCGTCACCGTCTTTCCCGGCGACGACCTGCAAGCCGCGGCCGACAAGCTGCCCGATTCCGGCGGTGAGCTGTGCCTGGCCGCCGGCCGCTACGAGCTGGATTCGCCGATCGCGATCTTCGACAAGCGCCGCGTCGTGGTGACCGGTGTCGGCCCCGCGACCGTCATCTCCATCAGCGGCTACGAATCGGTGCTGCAGTTCACCGAGTGCCGTGACATCACCGTCGAGCGCATCCGTGCCGAGGCCGGCACCGGCGCCAATACCGCCGGGCGAATCGGCGGTCCCCAGTTGTTCGGCACGCTGGCCTTCCTCGGGTGCACCGACGTCACGGTGCGCGATTGCGAACTGGTCTGTCCGGACAATGTGCGCCGGACCCAGTCCGCGATCTACAGCGCCCCGTCGGACAAGGCCGACAACCGCCGGAACCACTTCACCGGCAACCGGCTGCAGATCGGTGACCAGCAAATCGGCATCCTCGTCGTGTCCAGCGACGAAACCACCGTCGACGGTAACGAACTTCGGATCGCACCCGCCCCTGACCGCCGCACTGACGTACTGCTGCCGCTGTTGGCCCGCGAGCTCGGCCGGTACATCAGCGCGAAAGTCCAGATGCCGGCAGCGGAGGCCGAACGGCCACCCGCCGCCGCGGCACCGGACGTCGCGGGTGCCGACGTCCGAGGTGCTCGGATCGTTCGGCTGGCCAACGGAGCCAGCTTCTCCCTGTCGGGCCCACCACAGCTCCATCACATCGCCGACCAGTTCAGCACCCTGATCGGCGCGAAAGCCCTGACCAGGCTCACCCCCAGCCAGGGCCTGAACAAGTTCGTCCGCCGCGCGACCCAAGCCCCCGATTCGTTGGCGCTGTCGGTGGCCAACAGCCGCTTCTTCGCCGCGATCTCCCGACAGTCCCGGTCGATGGCGCAGGGCATCGTCGTGGCGGGTGACAGCGCCGAGCTGGTGCGCATCCACGACAATCTGGTCGCGGGAGCGATCGAGGGCATCCACGTCGGACTGAGCTCCACCGACGGCGGCAACATCAACGCCGGTGAGGTGACGGTCAGCCGCAATGTCGTCAGATGCGTCGTTCCGTTCTATTGGAACCGGTCCCGGCACGCGATCTACGTCGGCAGCGTCAACCGGCTCACGATCCACGACAACAGTGCGTCGCTGGTGCGGGTCGGCGGCAGCACCGACATCGCGCAGTTCGCCGCCACCCCGGTCGACGCGGTGCGCATCTTCGGCCGGGTCGGTCCCTGGGTCAGTGTGCGGGGGCTAAGTCTCACCGGCGGCTTCCGCTGCGGTGTCCGGGTCACCCAAACGGGCACCGCCACCAGCGGGTCGCGGCTGCGCTACGTCAGTGACGTCCTCAATTCCGGCGGGAACGGACCGGCGCTGCTGCCTACCCCGTTCCCGTACCAGCACGAGCGGTGCGTGCCCTAGGCACCGTCGACGTTGTAGTCCTCTTGGTAGTTCTCGGTCAGGAGGCGCAGCTCTTCACCGGTACGCCGCTGTAAGCACGCCAGCACCATCGTCAACGGGCATTCCTGCTCGCCGCCGCGAAACACGATGATCGGCAACCGGTAGTACACGCTGTCGGAGCGATCGAGGTCGATGTCCCAGACCGCGTCGTCGACGTTGAGCAGCAGAACCAAGCCGATGTGACGGGCCGCGGCATCGGCGACAGCGCGCTGGTCGAGCGTCATGATCGCGTCCGCTGACGGGTAGCGCTGCAGCAGGAACGCTTCCAGACGGTCGAGTGACGCGACGTCCACGTCGAGTTCGGCGCCCATCATCGCGTAGAGCTCGTCGCGGACCTCCAAATCCAGAGCCAGCCAGGTCTGGAATTCATCGCGCGAGTGCATGCGGAACGGCGCCGGGTTCACGCCAACGATTGTCGCACCGCCTTCGCGATCAGCGGGTGACCGGCGGCGGGATGCGATCCAACAGTTTCGCGCCCGAACGGTGCGGGCCGCGCAGCTCGATCGTGATCCCGGCGTCTCCGAGCATCTTTTTCAGCGGGCCGCTCGGCTCACAATCGATGAAAATCCACGTCATCGACCACCGCCGGCGTTTGACCAGGTGGCGGTCCGCGGCGACCTCGTCGATGATGTCCTTGCTGGCGTACACGGTGCCGCCGTCGTAGGCCTTGACCTCGGCGCCTTCCTTCGGCGGATTGAACAGATCGATGCGCCGGGTACCCAAGTCGCCCGGCAGGTCGTTGATCGTTTTCTCGCTCTCCGCCCACTTCCCCCGAACCCGTTCGGCTTCGACGATCTTGTTCGCCTTGTTGGCCTTGTCGACATTGCTCTCGTAAATGGCCTCCCACACCGGGAATTCCTTCGTACCCCCGGTCAGCTCGTACATCTCCCGGCGGATTCTCTTGTGTTCGTCGCTGCCGGGCTCGTGTTTACGCAGTTCCGTCAGCAGCTCGTTGTACTTCTTGCGATTGCGGGGAGCTACATCGCGCTGGGCCACCCCGCTGCTGGGCGAGAGGTCGCCGATATCCAACGCCCCCTGATGCTCGGCCAGCTGTTGCTCGAGGCTGTCGAGTTTGGCCTCCGCGTCGGTGCGCGCGTGGGGCTCCATCTTCTTCATCGCGTCCATGTGGTCGGCGATCAGCTTGTTCAGTTTCTGCACTTCCAGCTGGGCGTCGAACAGCGGCTTGTTGGTGGGGTCCAGCGTCTTCTTGCCGATCAGATCGGCAATCCACTTGAGCGCCAACCGAACCCGCCCGGAGAACCCCTGGTACTTCTGCATCGTGCGCAGGGTGTCGGCGTGCATCCGCACCGTGGACGGCAGCGCGTCCGGGCTGACCCGCAGCCGGATGTTGGTGACCAGCCCGGTGTCGGGGTCGGGATCCCAGTCGGCCTGCACGAAATCGCCCTCGAGGGTGGGGTCGACGACCATCAGTTCGCGCAGGTCGGGCGGCAGGGCCTCGCGTAACTCCTGAGGGGTGGCCCGCCGCTCGCCGATCGGCTTGGTGGTGGCGGCTGGATCGGTGGGTTTGGTGTCGGACTTGTCTTTCTCGTCGGGACCGGCCTTCTCGTCGGGACCGGCCTTCTCGTCGGGACCGGCCTTCTTTTCGGGCTCTGATGGTTTGGGTGCTTCGTGGCCGGCGTTCGGGTCGGATTCGGGCACCGGCGGCTTGATGTCGAGTGCGCCCGCCCCGCGTTCGGGCTCGCCGCGGGACCCGCTCTCGCCCGGCTTCGTGGTGCCACCGGATTCGGTTTCGGAGTGGGCGGCAGGTGCCGGCGTGCCGCCCTTGGCCGCCGCCGCGTCGCGGGCCTTGGCCTTGGCCCGCGCCCCGATCGCCTCGCCGGCGATGAACATGCCGTTGTTCTGGACCGCCGACGAGATCGCGGACGCGCGCTGACGCCGCGCTTCAGCGTGCGTCATCGCGCCGGATTCCTCCTGCGCGCTGATCGTCATCATCTGGTCGATGAACGACACGTCACCCCAGATGACGCCCGCACCGCCGATGACCTTGTTCGCCAACTCGGCGCCCTTGACCAGCGACTCGGCGCCCTCTACGGCCTTGGCCGCTTCTGCCAACTTGGACTCGGTCGCACCGGCCTCCTCCAAGATCGTGAAGGCGCGGCCGAATTTGGCCACCCGGAAGCCCGCGACCAACTGCCCCGCAGCGCCCATGCCACCCAGCAGCCCGAGCACATCACTGACGGTGGAGGCATCCAAATAGAGCTTGCCGGCTTCCCATCTCTGGATGAGCCGCGCCGCCGCGGCGGCCGCGCCGATCAACGCCGCCGCGGTGCCGGCCGAAGCCACGATGAGCCCGATCGCAGCCAGCACTGTCACCAGGTCATCGATGCGCTTCTCTGCCACGGCCCAGTCCACCGGTGCGCTCTCGGCGTTCATCGTGGCCGGTGCATCGGCCTCCAAACCCAGGCCGGCCGTGCGGACCGCGATGTTGCCGCGCCCATAGGACGCCTTCCCGCCGAACTTGTCCAGCGCGGCCTGGAAAGCCTTGCTGGGGGTGGCGCCGCGCCCTTCATACGCACCCGCGCCGTCGATGTTGGTCACGTCGTTGATCAGCCAGCGATAGTCGTCGCCGTCCTTGGGCATCGGTCCCGCGGCCAACAACAGCGGGTACTGCTGACCGCTCACCTCGGAGATCAACGCGGCGTTGACCCGGACCGACGGCGGTAGGTCGGTGCTGGCCCCGGCGGTGCGCTTGTCCTCGTACCGGTTGTACAAGCTGATCAGGCGGTCGAGCGTCTCGACGTCGTGGCTCAACGTGTAGTCCGACAGGTTGGGGTAGTCGTGGCGGAACTTCTCCAGCTCCTCGTTCTTGGCCTTACGCCGGGCCGTCAGCACATCCAGCGGCGAACCGGTCAGGTTCATCTTCGCCTTCTGCATGAGGCTTTCGAGATATTCGAGCTTCGACTGATTGCCGTCTTTCCGGGCGATGTCGATCTGGGCCTGCAGTTCGGCGAGTTGCGCCGCCGGTTCGTCCAGCGCCTCGTTGAGCGCGGTGGTCATGTCGGTGACCTCGACGACGTGCCCGGCGACGGCCGGCGGCCTGATGACTTCCTTTCCTTCGCTGTCCTCGCGGATCGCCGGCGTCGCGATGGTTCTGATGAGGAAGATGCCCTTTTCCTTCAGTGGCACCTCTTGTTGCTCGGTGGGTTGACCGAACAATTCGGCCAGCCACTTCAGCGATGCGCCCAGCGCCGTGACCAGCAGTGACACCGGAGCCAATGAGATGGTGGTCAGGTTGGCGACGTCGCTGTTGAGCCGTTCGGCGACCGTCGAACCGCCGGAGGCACCCAGTCGCTTGTTGGCGCGCTTGGTGTCCTTCCACCAATCCTCGAACTCACGGGTGAACTCCCGGTTGGCGCCGCCCATCCCGGTGACGTCGGTGCCGGCGCCGGCCTTGGCATGGGTGAATTCGTCGACGCGCTCTTCGAGGGTCTTCTCCGGCGCGGCGTTGGCGTCGGCAGCGGCGTGCGACGGGTCTTTCTTGATCTGTGCCTTGGCGTACTCGGTGATGTCGAACTTCTCCCACCGGTACCGAATGTCGTTGCCGACCTGCGTGATCACCTGGGAGGCGAAGCTGTAGTTGCCGTTGGCGGACCACTGCACCTTGGCGGTGAAGGTCGGGTCCGAGTCGACGGTCACCAACTTCGGTCCTTCGACGGTGACGGGCCACGGGGGCGCGTTCGGCGCCTTGCCGTCGCCGCGGCCTTCGATCGGGCTGCGGTACACCGACGGCACCGTGCCGTTGCCCTTGCCGCTGCCGCCCGAGACCAGGTACTTCGGCACGAAATAGATGATGCGAGCCCCGGGCACTTTCGCCACCATGTCGCGCACCTGATCCGGCGCCGACAGCATCCCCATGAGGTCGACGTTCTCCACCTTGGCCGGGGGTGCGGGCGCGGCGGGGGCGCTCTTCGGATCGCTCTGGTCAGCGGACTTCTGGCGTTCCTCGAGCGCCTTCTTCTTCTCATCGGCGGTCAGCTCGCGCTGCCCGATGACGCTTCGGAGCTCATGGCCGTCGGCGTCGGCCTCGTGTCGGAGGTGGTCGTAGTCGTCGCCGCGGACCTGAAGTGCCGTGAGCGAACCGTCGGCCGCGAGCTCGTACACACCTGGGTAGAAAGTGACCTTGACGTCGGGCTTCATCGGCACCTTCGGCCCCAGGGCAGAGCCGTTGGTCCCGTAGACCTTGACGAACTTCGGATGCAGCCCGACGTACACCCACGGCGTCTTGGTCCCGGCAAACCCCGCCAGCACCTTGGCGGCGTCGTCCATCCCGGCCGCGAACACCTGGAGCCGCTCCCACGGCAGATCCTCCGGTTTCGTGGCGGCATTGGGGTCGGGTTGGCCGACGATCGTCGGCTCGCCGATATCGACGATGACGTCTCGGAACACCCGGGCCGGCCCGGGCTTGGCGTCCGCGACGTGTGCCAGCTCGTGCTGCAGTAACCGCGCGCCGGACGCGGTGTCGGGCCGATACTCACCGCTGCCGAAGAAGACGTGACTGCCGATGGTGAAGGCGTGTGCCCGCACAGACGACGCCAGCTGGGCGGCGTGGTCATCGGTGTGGATACGGACATGGCCGAGATCGGTATCCAGGGCCTGACCAAAGTGGGCCGTCTGTTCGGCCGCGAGCGGCCGGCCGTAACCCGCGCGCGCGGCGATCGCGGTCGGGGTGCCCGCCGGCAGATACGGGTGCCGCCGGGGCCGCGGGACGCCTGAACTATGCGCGCCCGCGCGATTGAATGTCGATATCTGGGCATCGGCTGCCCGCGCTGTGGCACGGCGTTCCGCGGGTTCACCGGGTTCGGACAGCAGCCGCCGCGGGATCGCTGGCGCCTTCGATTGATGCTGGTGCGTCGGCGCCGGCGCGGCCATCGTCAGCTCACCCATACGGGCCCCCAGCTCTAGTCCGTCCCAGACGGCACCTCGGGGGAAATTATCCCCGAATTCGCTGCTCTACGAGCCGATATCCGCTCAATTCTTCACCGCGGACGCGCATCTTCCGCCCACAAATGCCGAAACGGCATTCCAGCAGGGAAAGTTCGAGAACTCCCCTGCTGGAATGCCGTTTCGGCAGTGGGTCAGACGGACTTGGTGATGCCGTAGTAGGCGACGATGTCGTCGGTGTCGGTGGTCGAGCTGGTCAGCACCGCGTAGGACCGCAGGAAGGACTGGCCGACGCAGCCGTCGACCTTGACGTGCGTGTCCTTGAGCGTGATGCGCACGGGCGCGGCCTTGAAGGACTTCTTGTCGACGGGTACCTGGGTGACCGTGCCGGGCTTCGGGTGGATTTCCACGGTGCCCGACATGGGGACGCTCACGCCCGTGGGCAGCAACCCGGCCAGCGTCGACCCCGAGGTAGCGATACCGATGGAGCCGACCAGACGCACCTGGCCCAGCTCGATACCGCAGCCGATCTGGTAGCCCGCCTCCAGCGTGCCGCCGGCGAGGGTGGTCTTGCCCTTGCCGGTCACTGTTCCGGTGAACGTGCCGCCCACGAGATATTCGCGCGAGCTGACCGCTGTCGTGAGAGGTGCGACGGGCAGCTCGGTCTCGTTCTTGGCCACCACGGTGAGAGTCCAGCCGTCGGGCGTCGTGACCGTCGCCGGCTCTTCCGAGGCCACGATGCCGGTGTCCGGCGGCGGGCCCTCGTCACCGGCAGGCGCGGGGTCGGCGAACGCAGTGGTCGCTGCCCCCAACGGGAGCAACATGCTCACAGCAGCAACCACAGCAAAACGCTTCAACATGTACTCCGAACGCCTCTCAACACGAACAGCAAAGCAATCACACAGTTGTTTCGCAGAAATGATCTCGGGTAAAGGTTTTGACTCACGTGAGTCGAAACACAGGCCATAGGCTGGGGTGGTGTCCGATCTCGTACTGACGCAGGTCATCGACCGCGTCGCGCTCATCACCGTCAACGATCCCGAGCGCCGCAACGCGGTGACCGCGGAAATGTCTGCCGGCCTGCGGGCCGCGATCAACGCCGCTGAGGCCGATCATGGTGTGCACGCCGTGGTCGTGACGGGCGCCGGCAAGGCCTTCTGTGCCGGCGCCGACCTGACCGCGCTCGGTGCCGCCACGGTGAACGGTCTGCGGGTGATCTACGACGGCTTCCTCGCCGTGGCCGACTGCACGCTGCCGACGATCGCCGCGGTGAACGGCCCGGCCGTCGGGGCGGGGCTGAACCTTGCGCTCGCCGCCGACGTCCGGATCGCCGGGCCCGGCGCGGTCTTCGACCCACGGTTCCAGAAGCTCGGGATTCACCCGGGCGGCGGCGCGACCTGGATGCTGCAGCGCGCCATCGGTCCGCAGGCGGCACGGGCGGCGCTGCTGTTCGGCATGAGGTTCGACGCCGACGCCGCCGTGCGGCACGGCCTGGCGCTGGAGGTCGCCGACGACCCCGTCGCCGCGGCACTGGCGCTGGCCGCCGGTCCGGCATCGGCACCCCGCGAGGTGGTGCTGGCCACCAAGGCGTCGATGCGCGCGACTGACCATCCCGGCGTCCTGGACAACGAGCAGCACGCCAAGGCGGTCGACATCGAGATCGCCCCGCAGGCGGCATCGATCGAATCACCGGAGTTCGCCGCGCGATTGGCCGCCGCCAAGCAGCGCTGACTACCCGTCGAGCAGCGCCAGTTCGGGCGTCTCGATGAGGGCCCGCAACTCACCGAGGAACGCCGCTGCCCCGGCTCCGTCGGCGATCCGGTGGTCGAAGGCACAGGTGAGCGTCATGGTCGGCCGCGCCACCACCTCGCCGTCGCGAACCACGGCACGGGGCTTGAGCGTCCCCATCCCGAGGATCGCCGCCTCCGGATAGTTGATGACGGGTACCCCTTCATCCAGACCGAGAGCCCCGAAGTTCGACACGGTGAACGTCGAGCCGTGCAACTGGGCGGGTTTCAGCGTGCCCTCGCGGGCGGAGCGGATCAGCCCGTCCACCGCCCAGGCCAGTTCCCGGGTGGACAGGCGTTCTGCGTCCCGCACCACCGGCACCAGCAATCCACGCGAGGTCGCGACGCCGATGCCCAGGTGCACCGATTCGTGAAGATGCACGCCCGCACCGTGTTCGGCCGGCACCCAGGTGGCGTTGAACTCGCGGTGGTGCCGCAGCGCGATGGCGAGCAGTCGCAGCGTCAACACGAACGGTGTGACGGTGCCGTCGGCGACGGCCAAGGTGTCGCGAACCCGGAGCAATTCGAAACAGTCCACCTGCACCGAGGCATGCGCATCCGGTATCTCCTTGCGTGACACCGACATCCGGCGTGCCATCTCGGCGTGTACGCCGGTCACGGGAACCAGGTCGGCGTCGACGGTCTGGTGCGCCGAGGCCAGCACGTCCTGACGCGTGACGATGCCGTCCGGTCCGGACGGCGCCACCTCGGTCAAGTCCACGTGCAGTTCGGCCGCCAGCTTGCGCACCCGCGGTTTGGCCCGGGGACGGCGCCGGGTGGTATCGAGTTCAGCGTCCGCGCCGTATCCGACCAGCACGGGTTTGCGTTCGGGTGCTTTGGCTTTCGGCTCGGCTGTGGGCTCAGCTTGTGGCTCGGGTGCAGGTTCCGCCACCACCGGCGCATCGGTGGCGATGCGGACCAGCACAGCGCCCACGGCGAGCGTCTGCCCTTCTGCCCCACCGAGTTCGGTCACCACACCGGCGTACGGGCTGGGTATCTCCACGGCCGCCTTGTTGGTCTCCACGGTGCACAGGACCTGGTTGAGCTCGACGGTGTCCCCCACCGCCACTGCCCAGGAGGTGATGGTGGCGTCCTCCAAGCCTTCACCGAGGTCGGGTACCAGGAAGTCGCGTGTCGCCGTCATGGCTGGCTCATCGCCTGGTGTACGCAGTCCAACAGCCGGTCCACTCCGGGCAGCCACAGTTTCTCCAGCCGGGCCGGCGGGTAGGGAGTGTCAAAGCCGGTGGCGCGCAACACGGGTGCCTCCAGGTCGTAGAAGAGCTCCTCGGAGATTCGGGCGGCCAGTTCGGCACCGTACCCCAGGGTGCGCGGCCCTTCGTGCATGATCACCGCGCGCCCGGTTTTGCGGATCGAGGCTGCGATGGTGTCGAAGTCGAGCGGGTTCAGCGACCGCAGGTCGATGACTTCCAGGTCGTGGCCGTCAGCCAGATCGGCTGCGGCCAGCGCAGTGTCGACGAGTGAGCCGTAGGTGATGACGGTGACGTCCCGCCCGGTGCGCCGCACCGCGGCCCGCCCGATAGGAGGCGCCGGCCCGCTGGTGTCCAACTCCCCCTTGGTCCAGTACCGGCGTTTGGGCTCCAGGAAGATCACCGGGTCACGAGACGAGATGGCCTCGCGCAACAGCCAATACGCGTCCGACGGCGTCGACGGAATCACGACCTTGAGCCCGGCGGTGTGCAGCCAGTACGACTCCGTGGATTCCGAATGGTGTTCCACCGCACCGATACCGCCGAACGATGGGATGCGGATGGTCACCTGCATGTCGACATCGCCATGGGTGCGCATCCGGTACTTCGCGAGATGGCTGACGATCTGATCGAACGCCGGGGCGGCGAATCCGTCGAACTGGATTTCGGGTACCGGCACCATGCCGCGGATCGCCATGCCGATGGCGATCCCCACGATCGCCGACTCCGCCAGCGGGGTATCGAAACACCGTGCTTCCCCGAAGGTTTCGTGCAGGCCATCGGTGACCCGGAACACCCCGCCCAGCTGGGCGACGTCCTCGCCGAAGACCAGCACCCGGTCGTCGGCGGCCATCGCGTCGTGCAGGGCGCGGTTGATGGCCTGCACCATGGAAACCGTGGTCGCCGTGGGCGATCCGGTTGGCGGCCTCGGCTCGTCGGGCTCCGCGTCACCGGACCACGACGGTCGCTCGATGATCTGCGTCATGTCAACCCTCCCAATCCAGTTCGGCCAACAGCGCGTCACGCTGCCGGGCCAGTTCGGGTGTGATGTCGGCGTAGACGTTGTCGAACATGTCCGCGACGTCGAAGTCCGGTGCGGACAGGACAGACTCACGCAGATCAGCGCGCAGTCGGCGCGAGCGGTTCTCCACGTGCTCCTGCAGTCGTGGGGTCCACACCCCGACGGTTTCCAGGTAGGCCCGATAGCGCGCGATGGGATCGCGTGCCTCCCAGTGCTTCAGCTCGTCAGGGTCGCGGTAGCGGGTCGGGTCATCGGAGGTGGTGTGCGGCCCCATCCGGTAGGTGACGGCCTCGATCAGCGTCGGACCGCCACCGGCGCGGGCGCGCTGCGCCGCCTCCGACACCACCGCGTAGCAGGCCAGTACGTCGTTGCCGTCGACCCGGATTCCGGGCATGCCGTAGCCGATGGCGCGGTGCGCGATCGACGGTCCCGCCTGCTGGTGACGCACCGGCACCGAGATGGCCCATTGGTTGTTCTGCACGAAGAACACACACGGCGCCGACGTGACGGCGGCGATGTTGAGCGCCTCGTGCATATCGCCTTCGGAGGTGCCACCGTCGCCGACGAACGCCACGGTCACCGAGTCCTCCCCGAGCCGTTGCGCGGCCATCGCCGCGCCGACCGCGTGCAGGCCATGCGTGCCGATATCTATCGATATTGGCGCACAGTGCTTTTCGGTGAATCCCAGGCCGCCATGCCAGCGGCCCCGCCACACGGCGCTGATCTGGGCCGCCGTGATGCCGCGGACCAGCAGAGCGCCGAGTTCTCGGTACTGCGGGAACAGCCAGTCGGTCTTGCGCAGGCAGGCCGCCGCGCCGACCTGCGCGGCTTCCTGGCCGCGGCACGAGGCGAACAGTGCGAGCTCGCCCTGACGTTGCAGATTGACGAATTCGCCGTCCAGGTCGCGGGTGACGACCATCTCCTCGTAGAGCCAGCCCAGCGTTTCGGGCGGCAGGTCGCGGCGGTACCGCGCGTCGGAGGTGGGTGCGCCGTCGGGCGCGATGAGTTGCACGGGTTCAAGGTCCACCCGGTTGTCCAGGCCAAGGACCGACACATCAGCCATACCGCCTCCTTTCGGTGACGGCATGTTCGGCCGTCAGTCCGCGAGAAGCTCAGCGCGGTGGCGACCAGGGCAATCCCCGGGTGATGGGGGTCGCCGGCCGATGCCGGGGTGTGGCATCAGTCGGACGATCCGCTCTGCTCGCCGCAGTGCTGGGGCATCACCGCCATTATGCGCCCGAACCTGATCCGGCCGTGGTCATCGCAGGTAACGGAGTGCATACGTGTCGTGGCGGGGACACGACCGGCGAATCCGGACAGCCGCTTGTCCGCCGAACGTATGAAACACCTGGATTGCTGACCGTTTGCCAAGTCGATTCGCGCGCTCGGCCGGAGATCGTCGTCCGAACGTGCTAAAACCAATACGCCAGCATCGTAAATGTGCGGGGAGGCGAGGGAATGACGGGGCGTTCACCGCAGGTAAACACCGATGTTCAACTGGTAATTCGTCCAATAGTCGGGGGTACGGCCCGTACCTCTGCAGGGCGTTCCAGCAAAGGAATCGCCAACGTCTCCGCGATGGCCTCCACGGGAGTGCCGATGCCATCTCAATTGTTCGCTGCATCTGCTCCCGGTGCGACGTATCGTGGCCGGGCCGCCGCATCCGGGTAACGGAAGACGGTCAGGCCAACCATGGGTGACACGGCGGACGCCGCCCGGCGCAATTTCCTGAGTCAGGCGATGCTGCTCAGCCTGGTGCTGCGCAATGGCGGCAGCTTGGTGGTGTACGCCGTCATGGTCACCACCGAGTATTCGGTCAGCGCGGTCGGCACTGCTTTCGCGATGGCGGCCGGCACCTGGGCCACCTATCGGCTGATCACGCATTCCGCGACAGCACGCGTCTTCGCAGTCGACTACGCCGTCACCATCGTCGCCTGCCTGACCATCCCGATGCTGGCGTCCGACGTCCATGTCCACCTGTCCACCTTCAGCCTGGTGGCCATTGCCGGGACAGCGATCATCAGCTTCACCGTCTTCTCGCCCTGGGTCAATGTCGTGCTCACCCTCGGGGTGGCCGCTGCGTACGCGCTCGGCACCACAGCTTTCGGGTGGGGCCACGTCGGCCGCAACATTGCCGTCTATTTCGTGGTGCTGTGGCTGGCGGCGACGTTGAACCGCGTTCTCATGTTGCGGGTCACCGATTCGGTCGACGCCGCGCGCGCGGACCGGCATGCCGCCGAACTGCAACACGAGGTCAACGCGGCCGTCCGGGAGTACGACCGGGAACGGCTGCGGCTGCTGCACGACACTGTCGCCTCCACCCTGCTGATCGTGGGCACCGGCAGCGCCGTATCGCCGACGCGTATCGCAACGCAGGCGCGCCGCGATCTCGAAGTCTTCGACGATCGGTCGTGGGCACCGACTCCGCCCGCCGATCTTGTTGCGGCGCTGCGTGACAACATCGCACACGTCACCACCCCGGTCACCTTGGCGGGACCAACCCAGATGTGGCTGGATGGTGCCACCGCGACGATCGTCGCCGCCGCGGCACGAGAAGCCCTCACCAACGTGGACCGGCATGCCGCCGCAGCTGTCGTCGCCGTCACGATCCAGCCCGGCCTGGTGCGCATCGCCGACGACGGCTGCGGATTCGACGCCACGCAACCAACCCATGGATACGGACTGGCCAACTCGATCGCCGCCCGCATGCGGCGGCTCGGCGGCGAATCGGTGGTGACGACTGCACCGGGGCGCGGCACCACCGTTGAATTACGTTGGCCCACATCCACTCCCGTGGTGAATCCAGCCGATCCGGAGCGGATGATCGAACGCGCCCGCACCGGATACAGCCTGATGTTGACCGCCTATGCCATCGCCAACCTACTGGCGATGGCCCCCACCGCGATGCACTCGACCGCACACCCCAAGCTGCAGTTGGCATTGATCGCCGTAGCCGCGGCCATCACGCTCTCGACCGTGGTACGTCGCCTCGGCGTGCCCGGTCTGCCAACCCGTGCGGGCATTGCCGCCTTGCTGGTTGTTTCGCTGGCGCAATCGGCGTCCCTGCCGGTTGCACAACTCGACACCGACGTGCAATGGATGCAGGGCGCGATCGGCTGGTGCGCGCTCCCCCTGTTGCTCAACGAGAGGCTCCGCTACAGCATCAGCGCCCTGGTCCTGTGTTGGACCATCCCGATCGGCTACGCCGCCGTTCACGACCTCTCGATGCACAACATCGTCGACATCGGGTACGGCACGGTGAGCATCCTCCTGATCCAGCTGTGCGGCCTGTTCTTCGACAACCTCATCAGAGGCGCCGCCGCCGACGCGGCCACTGAAACCGGTGCGCGCAAGCAACTTCTGACCGCGAACCGTATTGCCGATGCGGTTCAGGCCGAGTACCTGCGCCGCTACGCTGATCTGGCCGAGACGATCCGTCCGCTGTTGGTGAGCCTCGCCGACGGCGCTCCGCTGGACGCCGCTGTCCAACAGCACGCACAGAAGGAATACCAGCGGCTGCGAACGCTTTTCGACCAATCGTCGATATTTCAGCATGTCCTGTTGCGCGAGCTGCGTCCGCACATAGACGCCGCCCAGGATCGCGGCGTCGCGGTAGCCATCAACGTCGACGGCGCGCTACCCACCGTCGACGAAGCCGCAGCACGGCGGATCGCGCACCTGCTCGACCTCGCCCTCGCCGCGACCACCACCGCCGCTCGCATCACCGTGACCGGCGAATCGACTGGCGCGGAGATCAGCGTCGTATGTCACGGCGCCAAAGCCGCCGAAATCCCGACCGAGATTGACGTCGGCGCCAACGATGGATTCGACGTCACCACTCTCGACGACACCGTATGGATCACCTTCCAGCTCCAGCTCCGCAGAAAGACCAGCCAGCCATGACCTCGCCGGCCACCCCGCCTGAGCCCCTGGCCATCGCCGTCGTCGATGACCACGACGTCATCCACACCGGCATCGCCGCATGGTGTGCAAAGGCCGACCCGCCGATCCGCGTCGTATCCGACCATCCCGACGCCGAATCCTTCCTTGCCCTGTATCCCAAGGCCGGTACCGAACTGGCCGCAGTCATCCTCGACCTCGAATTACGCAGCCGCCAGCCCGATTTCGACGCCGTCACCGCCATCGTCGACGCCGGTCACGCGGTGATCGTGTATTCGCACCTGGAGAACGCCGAGGTCATTCTGCGCTGCCTGTCCATCGGGGTGGTCACCTATCTGGCCAAGAGCGAAGGTCAGAGCCAGCTGATCGAGGCCATCCGCGCGGCCAGCACCCACGAGCCGTACATCGGTCCCCGGATGGCCGCGGCAATCTGCTCGGACACTGATTCCGGCCGCCCCGGCCTCACCCATCGCGAACGCGAAGTGCTCAAGGCCTGGTTTCAGACCGAGAGCAAGGACATCGTGGCCAAGCGCCTGCACCTGGCCCCGACCACCGTCCGGACCCACCTGCAACGCGTCCGGGCCAAATACGCCGCAGCGGGGCGCCCGGCGGCCACCAAGGCCCAACTCGTCGCTCGCGCGGTGCAAGACGGCATCCTCAGCGTCGAGGAGCTCTAGTCCCTTCGCGAACAGACGTAAAACTGTCCCTTTTCATTGAAATAGGGACAGTTTTACGTCTGCTCGCGGAGAAGCGGTTACGGGGCGAGCGCGACGATCCGCTCGGCGCGGCGGAGCACCGGCATGTCGACCATCAGACCGTCGTACTGGAACACCCCGCGCTCGCGGGTCGCGGCATCGAGTACCGCACGCGCCCAGGCGATTTCCTTCTCGGTCGGGGCGTAGCCGGAGCGGATCACCGCGACCTGCGTCGGGTGGATGGCGACCTTGGCGTCGAATCCGACGGCCACGGCATCGTCGACCTCGGCGCGTAGGCCGTCCAGGTTCTTGATGTTCAGATAGACCGAGTCCAGCGCGAGCTTGCCGAAAGCCTTGGCTGCCAACAGCGATTGCGACCGGACGTGCTTTGCGACATCGCGGTAGCTGTCGTCGGGCCACCGATTGGCGGTGCCGCCCAGTGCCGCGAACAGATCTTCGGCACCCCACATGACGGCGTAGGTGTTGTCGACCCGGGCGGTCTCGGTGACGGCGAGCGCGCCGAGCGGGGTCTCCACCAGCACCACCACATCCAGCGGAGCCAGCGCCCGAACCTGTTCGGCTGATTCGGTTTTGGCCAGCATCACCGTGGTGTACGGGGTGCGGGCCAGCGCCTCCAGGTCCAACGGGTGATCGGCGGTGTCCGACGGATTCAGCCGCACCACCGTGCGGGCCGGGTCCAGCGGGGTATCGATCAGCGCCTGACGAGCGGCCGGCCGGTCTTTCGCGGCGCAGCCGTCTTCCAGGTCCAGGATCACCACATCAGCTGCCGCCGCTGCCTTTTCGAATCGCTCGGGCCGGTCGGCCGGGCAGAACAACCAGGCGGGACCGGGTGCCTGCAGCGCCATCAGACCGCGTCCGCCGGGCGCTTGCGGACCATCGTCTTGCGCGACGCCGTGGCGACGACGTCGCCGTGCTGGTTGCGGCCGGTGTGGGCGAACGTCACAATGCCCTCCCCCGGCCGGCTCTTGGATTCGCGCTTGTCGATCACTTCGGTCTCCGCGTACAGCGTGTCGCCGTGGAAAAGCGGCCTGGGGAACGCGATGTCGGAGAATCCGAGGTTCCCGACGATCGTGCCCTGCGTCAGCTGCGCGACGGACAGACCCACCAGCGTCGACAACGTGAACATCGAATTCACCAGCCGCGCATGGAACGGTGGCAACGCGTCGGAGAACGCGGCGTCCAGGTGCAGCGCCTGGGTGTTCATGGTGAGCGTGGTGAACAGCACGTTGTCGGCCTCGGTGATGGTGCGGCCGGGTCGATGTTTGTAGATGACGCCCGGCTCGAACTCCTCGAACCAGAGCCCGCGCTGCTCGACGATCCGCTTCTCGGTCACAGCCCGGCCTCACGCGCGATCAGCATCAGCTGCACTTCCGTTGTACCTTCACCGATTTCGAGGATCTTCGAATCGCGGTAGTGCCGGGCCACCGGGTACTCGTTCATGAAGCCGTAGCCGCCGAACACCTGGGTGGCGTCACGGGCGTTGTCCATCGCGGCCTCGCTGGCGATCATCTTGGCAATGCAGGCCGCCTTCTTGAACGGCTTGTCTGCCAGCATGAGTGCCGCGGCGTCGTAGTACGCGGTGCGGGCGACGTGTGCGCGGGCTTCCATCCGGGCGATCTTGAAGGCGATGGCCTGGTAGCCACCGATCTTGCGGCCGAACGCTTCCCGCTCCTTCGAGTACTTCACGCACTCGTCGACGCAGCCCTGCGCGACACCGACCGACAGCGCGGCGATGGCGATGCGGCCCTCGTCGAGGATCCGGAGGAAGTTGGCGTAGCCGCGGCCACGGTCGCCGAGCAGGTTCTCGGCCGGCACCCGCACATCGTCGAAGCTCAGCGGGTGGGTGTCCGAGGCGTTCCAGCCGACCTTGTCGTAGGCGGGTTCGGCCGTGAAGCCCGGGGTCGGCACCGGCACCAGGATCGCCGAAATCTCCTTGTGCCCGCCGGGCAATTCGCCGGTGACCGCGGTGACCGTGACGAGCTTGGTGATGTCAGTGCCGGAGTTGGTGATGAACTGCTTGGAGCCGTTGATCACCCAGCTGTCGCCGTCCAGCTTGGCGGTGGTCTTGGTGGCGCCGGCATCGCTGCCGCCGCCGGCCTCGGTCAGACCGAAGGCGCCCAACGCCTTTCCACTGGCCAACTGGGGCAGCCATTCCTGCTTCTGCGCCTCGGTGCCGAAGCGGTACACCGGCATGGCGCCCAGCCCGACGCCCGCCTCCAGCGTGATGGCGACGCTCTGGTCGACCTTGCCCAGTTCTTCCAGGGCCAGGCACAGGGCGAAGTAGTCGCCGCCCATGCCGCCGTACTCCTCGGGGAAAGGCAGGCCGAACAGGCCCATGTCGGCCATGCCGTCGATCACCTTGTACGGGAAGGTGTGGTCCTTGTCGTGCTGAGCCGATACCGGCGCGACGACGGTCTGCGCGAATTCCCGAACCGTCTTGGCCAGTTCGGCATAGTGGTCCGGCAGGGTGCCGGTGGAAAGAAAGTCGCTCACTTGGTCTCCTCGGTTGCAGCGATAATCCGGGCCAGCGGCTGGCCCACTTTGACCTGATCGCCCACGGCGACAAGCAATTCCACGGTGCCGCCGACCGGCGACGACAACGCGTGTTCCATCTTCATGGCCTCGACGGTGACCACGACGTCACCAGTGCCGACCGTCGCACCGTCCTCGACGCCGACGGCGACAACAGATCCGGGCATCGGGCTGACGATCTCGGCGTCCCCGCTGTGTTCGTCATCGGCACGGACCGGGGCTTCGCGCACGTCCTCGATCACGATCGTGCGGCCGGCACCGGCCAGCCACAGCCGGTGATCCTCGACGGCGGTCAGGTATTCGGTGCGCAGACCGTCGACCGTGACGATCAGGCGGTCACCGTCAAACGACGCTGCCACACTCCGCAGTTCGCCGTCTTCGATGCGTGCCGTGGCGGCCGCGGGCGTGCCGGTGAGGTGGACGTGGTCGGTGCGCTCGCCGGCCCGCAGCCGGATCGTGGTAGCAGCGTGCTCCCCGACCCGCCAGCCGGACGGCGTGGCCCACAGCTCGCCCGCGTCCGCCCAGCTGTGCAGCCAGCGGTACGCGGCAGCGGCGATGAACTCGTCGTCCCCCGCCTGGGCGGCGACGTAGTCGCCGGTACGGCGGTCCAGCAGACCGGTGTCGAGGCGTCCGGCGATGACGTCCTCATCGGCCAGCAGGAAGCGCAGGAAGTCGATGTTGGTACCGACACCCAGCACGGCGGTATCGGCCAGCGCCCGATCCAGTCCACGACGCGCCGACTCCCGATCCGGGCCGTACGCGATGATCTTCGACAACATCGGGTCGTAGTCGCTACCGATCACCGAGCCGGCCCGGATGCCGGAATCCACTCGGGCATCGGCAGGTTCGGCCAGCGCCAGCACGGTGCCGCCCGTCGGCAGGAAATCGCGCGCCGGGTCTTCGGCGTACACGCGGGCTTCGATGGCGTGCCCGGTCATGGTGATGTCGTCCTGAGCCACCGGTAGGGCGTCACCAGCTGCCACCCGCACCTGCAGCTCGACCAGGTCGATGCCCGTGACCAGCTCGGTGACGGGGTGCTCCACCTGCAGGCGGGTGTTCATCTCCATGAAGAAGAACTCGTCGGGCCGGTCCGCCGAGACGATGAACTCGACGGTGCCCGCGCCGCGGTAGTCGACGCTGCGGGCGGTGTCGCAGGCGGCCGCACCGATCCGCGCGCGGGTCGCCTCGTCCAACACCGGCGACGGGGCCTCTTCGATGACCTTCTGGTGCCGGCGCTGCAGGCTGCACTCGCGCTCGCCCAGATGCACGACGTTGCCGTGGCTGTCCGCGACGACCTGAACCTCGATGTGCCTGGGGTTCAACACGAATCGCTCCAGGAACAAGGTGTCGTCGCCGAATGCCGACGCGGCCTCACGGCGGGCCGAGGCCAGCGCGGCCGGCAGCTCCGCGGCGGCATGCACCACCCGCATGCCCTTGCCGCCGCCACCGGCGGACGGCTTCACCAGGACCGGGAACCCCACCTCGGGGGCGCCGGCGATGAGGTCCTCGTCGGTCAGGCCGGGACGCGAGATACCGGGAACCACGGGCACACCGAAGGCCGACACCGCCGCCTTGGCGGTGATCTTGTCGCCCATGGTGCCGATGGCCTTGGCCGGCGGCCCGATGAAGACGATGCCCGCGTCGTGCAACGCGGCGGCGAATTCGGCGTTCTCCGAAAGGAATCCGTACCCCGGGTGCACGGCCTGGGCACCGGTGCGCCGGGCCGCGGTCACGATGGCCTCGATGCTCAGGTAGCTCTGCCGAGCCGGAGCAGGGCCGATGTTCACGGCGACGTCGGCCTCGAGCACGTGCCGGGCGCCGGCGTCGGCGTCGCTGAACACCGCGACCGAACGAATACCCATGGCCCGCAACGTCCGAATGACGCGGACCGCGATCTCGCCACGATTGGCAACCAAGACGGTGTCGAAGGTCTTCATCTCACATCCTGAAAACGCCGTAGGACACAGGCTCAAGCGGAGCCTGCGCGACAACTGAAAGGGCCAGTCCCACCACGGTTCTGGTGTCGGCAGGGTCGATGACGCCGTCGTCCCAGAGCCGGGCCGTCGAGTAGTACGGGTTGCCCTGATCCTCGTACTGCTGACGGATCGGCGCCTTGATCGCCTCTTCCTCCTCCGGCGTCAGATCACCGCGCACGGTGGCCAGCACCGAGGCGGCCTGTTCGCCGCCCATCACCGAGATGCGCGCGTTGGGCCACATCCACAGGAACCGAGGGGAATACGCGCGGCCGCACATCGAGTAGTTGCCGGCGCCATAGGAGCCGCCGATGACGACGGTCAGCTTCGGCACCCGGGCACACGCGACGGCGGTGACCATCTTGGCGCCGTGCTTGGCGATGCCGCCGGCCTCGTAATCGCGACCCACCATGAAGCCGGAGATGTTCTGCAGGAACAGCAGCGGCACCGACCGCTTGTCACACAGCTCGATGAAATGTGCACCCTTCTGGGCGGATTCGCCGAAGAGCACGCCGTTGTTGGCGATGATGCCCACCGGGTGGCCGTGGATGCGGGCGAAGCCGGTCACCAGCGTGGTGCCGTACTCGGCCTTGAATTCGGTGAATTCGCCGCCGTCGACGATGCGGGTGATCACCTCGTGCACGTCGTACGGCACCTTCGAGTCGATCGGCACGACGTCGTAGAGCTCGGTCTGGTCGCAGACCGCGTCCACGACCGGGGCGACGTCCCACGGCGTCTCCGAGCGCGGGCCGAACGTCGCGGCGATCCGGCGGACGATGCGCAGTGCGTCACGGTCGTCGTGGGCCAGGTGGTCGGTGACACCGGAAATCTTGGAGTGCAGGTCGCCACCGCCGAGGTCCTCGGCCGAAACCACCTCTCCGGTAGCGGCTTTCACCAGGGGCGGGCCACCCAGGAAGATGGTGCCCTGGTTACGGACGATAACGGCCTCGTCGCTCATCGCGGGGACGTACGCGCCACCGGCGGTGCAGGAGCCGAGCACCGCGGCGATCTGCGGGATGCCGCGCGCCGACATGTTGGCCTGGTTGAAGAAGATTCGGCCGAAATGCTCGCGGTCGGGGAACACCTCGTCCTGGCGGGGCAGGAACGCGCCGCCGGAGTCCACCAGATACACGCACGGCAGCTGGTTCTGGCTGGCGATCTCCTGTGCCCGCAGGTGCTTCTTGACCGTGATCGGGTAGTACGTGCCGCCTTTCACCGTCGCGTCATTGGCGACGATCATGCATTCGCGGCCCGAGACGCGGCCGATGCCGGCGATCATCCCGGCGCCCGGGCATTCGTCGTCGTACATGCCGTTGGCGGCCAGCGGCGCGATCTCCAGGAACGGGCTGCCGGGATCGAGGAGTCCGTTGACCCGGTCGCGCGGCAGGAGCTTGCCGCGACCGACGTGGCGCTCACGTGAACGCTCCGATCCTCCGAGCGCGGCGGTGGCCAGCTTGTCCTTCAGATCAGCCACCAATGCCAGGTGCTGCTCGCGATGCGATACCCGTTGGGAAACGCTCGACGCCATCATCGCTCCATTCGGTTGAGTTAATGGCGAATAACCGAACGCGATGTTAGTCTTCGTTAACTGAGTTGTCCAGACCGGGTTGGAGGTGTCGATGACGGCATCAGAGGCAGACGCCGAAACACCGCGCAGCCGCGCCAAATCCGACCGGCGCAGCCAACTCGTCGCCGCCGCCGAACGGCTCATCGCCGAACGCGGCTATCTGGCAGTCCGGCTCGAGGACATCGGCTCCGCGGCCGGCATCAGCGGACCCGCGATCTACCGGCACTTCCCCAACAAGGAAGCGCTCCTGGTGGAGCTGCTGGTCAGCGTCAGCGCCCGGCTGCACGCCGGCGGACGTGCCGTGGTCGCCGGATGCGACGATCCGGCCGACGCACTGAGCGGCCTCATCGAGTTCCACCTCGACTTCGCCCTCAACGAATCCGATCTGATTCGCATCCAGGACCGCGACCTGAACAACCTGCCCGACGCCGCCAAGCGGCAGGTGCGCCGGTCGCAGCGCCAGTACGTCGAGATCTGGGTGGCCGTGTTGCGTCGGCTCGACCCGTCCCGCAGCGAAGCCGACGCCCGGACCATGGCGCACGCCGCCTTCGGGCTGCTGAACTCGACCCCGCACAGTGTCACCGCGGGCGGCGCCCGCAAGCAGGAGGAATCCTCGCGCGCCGTGCTGCGCGCCATGACCGTCGCCGCACTGGCCCCGCACCGCTGACCCGGTCCCCCGCACCGCTGACCCGGCCCTCCGCAACGTCCCCGCGGCCCGGCGCGCGCCGCAGGTACCCTGCAAACATGAGGTGGCCATGACCGGATCGCGCGACGACGGGCTGGACGCCACCAGGAAACTCCCGGCCATGCAGACGGCCGGCTACCAGACCGACGCCTTCACCGATCCCTACGGTGTCGCCGCACCGCCGAAGGTCCGCCGCCACAAGTGGCTGTTCCCGCTGGCCGGAGCATTGCTGGTCCTGGCTCTCTGCATGGTGATCGCAGTCGTCATCGTCAACAGTTCCGAGCAACAGACCCTGGTGGCGCCACCGCCGCTGCCCGTGCCGACGCAGGACCCGATGTCGTCGTCGACGACTGCGACGACCACCACGACGCCCGAAAGCACTGAGCCCAGCGAAGCCGTCAGTCCCCCGGCCGCGGCCGCGCCATCGGATGCCGAAAGCGGTGACACCGAGGCCGTGCTGTACGCCGTGATCGGCAACGGCCGCGCCGTGAGCATCACCTACGTCGACACCGGCGGGGTGCTGCAGACGGAGTTCAATGTGGCACTGCCGTGGACCAAGGAAGTCCAGCTGAACCGGCCGGCGGCACGCTCGGCCAGCGTCAGCATCGTCAACGCCGGACGCGGCATCGCCTGCACCATCTCGGTCGACGGCACCCAGATTCAGCAGCGCGAAGGCGCCGGCCTCACGGTGTGCCGGCAATCAGCCAAACGCGGCCGCGGACACGGTCACTAGCGCCGGGCCGGCACCTTCACCAGCAGCATGCCCACCAGTCCGATGGCCAGGACGGTGCACAGGCCACCCAGGCCCGCGCGGGTCGTCGCGAAAATGTCGATGAACATCGAGAACAACCACGGCGACAGCACATGCGCCGCCCGGCCGGTGGTGGTGTACAGCCCGAAGGCCACGCCTTCCTTGCCGTCCGCGGAGATACGCAACATCAGGTTCCGCGACGCCGACTGGGTGGGGCCGACGAACAGGCACAGCGTCAGACCGCAGATCCAGAACGCCATCGGTCCGGACAGGAACATCAACGTGATGCCGACCGTCACCATCGCGGTCAACGAGGCGACGATGACGCGCTTGGAACCGATCCGGTCGTCGAGCATTCCGCCGAGCACCGCGCCGAGCCCCGCGATGGTGAACGCAGCGGCGCCGAACAGCGGCACACTCGTCGGCGCCAGCCCGTAGACGCTGACCCCCACCACCGGGCCGAAGATCGAAATGCCGGTCAGGCCGTCGCGGAAGACCGCGCTGGAGAGCAAGTAGTAGACGACGTTGCGGTCGCGCTTCCATTCGCCGACCACCTCGGTCCACAACCTGCGGTAGGCGCCGAAGAACCCGACGGCCGGGGTGCCGTCGTGCGGCGGCGACTTCACCGTCAGCAGTAGCGGCAGCGCGAAGATGACGAACCACGCCGCCGCCACCAGGACCGCGTACCGGTCCGGTTTGCCGTCCGCGTTCGGGATACTCAGGAGGCCGAGGGTGTCGCCGCTGCCGGCCTTGAATCCCACGAAGACCAGGAGCAGCAGTACGACGCTGCCGAAAAACCCTGCGGCCAAGCCGAATCCGGAGATCCGGCCCGAGGTCGTCGGCGTCGACAACTGCCGCAGCATGGCGTTGTACGGGACGGTCGCGAGGTCCATGCACGCCGCGGTGGCGGCGAGGAGTGCCAGGCCGATCCACAGGTAGTGGTAGTCGGGCTTGATGAACGTCATCGACGCCGTCAGCACCACCACGGCGCCCGTCAGCGCGGCGAGCGCTCGGCGCCGCCGGTACGCGGCGTCGACCATCACGCCCGTCACCGGCGCCAGAAACGCCACCGCGATGCCGGCCACCAGCACCGCGCGCCCGAGCCAGCTCTCCGGCGTCGTCGAGCCGGGCAGCCCTTTGCCGACCTCTGAGATGAGGTAGATGTTGAAACCGAAGGTCGTCACGATCGCGTTCACGCCCGTGGCGCCGCTGTCCCACAGCGCCCAGGCAGCGACGCGACCCCGGCCGACGGGCGGGATACCCGCCCCGGGGCTGCTCATGCCGCCACTCTATTGGTCCCTACGATTGCAGCCATGCCTGTACCCGCTCCCAGTCCCGACGCCCGCGCCGTCGTCACCGGCGCCTCTCAGAACATCGGTGAAGCGCTGGCCACCGAACTCGCCGCCCGCGGCCACCATCTGATCATCACGGCTCGTCGCGCGGAGGTGCTGGCCGAGGTCGCCCAGCGCATCACCGACCGGTACGGCGTCACCGTCGAGGTCCGGGCCTGCGACCTGACCGACCCGGCCGACCGCGACAAGCTCTGCGACGAGCTGGCCCAGCGCAACATCTCCATCCTGTGCGCCAACGCCGGCACCGCGACGTTCGGCACCGTCGCCGAGCTGCCCGTCGAGGGCGAGAAGGCGCAGGTGCAGCTCAACGTCCAGGGCGTGCACGACCTGGTGCTCGCCGTCCTGCCCGGCATGATCTCGCGTCACGGCGGCGGCATCCTGATCTCCGGTTCGGCCGCGGGCAACTCGCCCATCCCGAACAACGCGACCTACGCCGCGTCCAAGGCGTTCGCCAACACCTTCAGCGAATCGCTGCGCGGTGAGCTCAAGCCGCACGGCGTCAACGTCACGCTGCTGGCGCCCGGGCCGGTGCGCACCGAGCTGCCCGACCCGTCCGAGCAGTCACTGGTCGAGCGGCTGATCCCCGACTTCCTCTGGATCGACACCGAGTACACCGCCCGGGTCTCGCTGGACGGCCTGGAGCGCAACAAGATGCGCGTCGTGCCCGGTCTGACGTCCAAGGCCATGTCGGCCGCGAGCGGTTACGCCCCGCGCTCGATCGTCGCGCCGATCGTCGGCGCCGTCTACAAGAAGCTCGGCGGTTCGTAGGCCTTTACCGTCGGCGGGTCGTGCCGAACAGACTGCGGGTGATCTCGCGGCCGGCCACGGTCGCCGCGGACCGCAGGAAGCTCTTGAAGGCGGTGCTCTGCAGCACCTCGGAGACCATGCCGGGCCCCTCGGCCTCGACCTCGACGCGGCCGGACGCGGTGAGGTCGGGCTCTTCGGCCGGCGCGGGAGCGGGTGCTGCCGGGTCGCCGGTCGGGGCGGCGCCACCAGCCGCCGCCGGCTGCGCGGACAGGTGCTCGTAGGCCGAGTCGCGGTCGACGGTGGCTCCGTACGTCGCTTGCAACGGACTGGCCTTGGCCGCCGCGGCGATGGCGTCGGGGCCGATCGTGCCCATCAGTGATCGCGGCGCCCGCAGGCGGGTCCAGGCCACCGGGGTCGGCGCACCGACCTCGGAGAGCACCGTGACGACCGCCTCGCCGATGCCGAGCGACGTCAGCGCCGACTCCAGGTCGTAGACGGACGTCTTCGGGTACGTCCGGACCGTCTTCGTCAGGGCCTTCTGGTCATCCGGGGTGAACGCCCGGATCGCGTGCTGGACGCGCGCGCCCAGCTGGCTGAGCACGTCGTTGGGGATGTCGGTGGGCAACTGCGTGCAGAAGAAGACGCCGACGCCCTTGGAGCGGATCAGTTTCACCGTCTGCTCGACCTGGTCCAGGAACGCCTTGGACGCGTCGGCGAACAACAGGTGCGCCTCGTCGAAGAAGAAGACCAGCTTCGGCTTGTCGGCGTCACCGATCTCGGGCAGCGTCGTGAACAGGTCGGCCAGCACCCACATCAGGAACGTCGAGAACAACACCGGCCGCGCGGCCTGGCTGCCCAGCTCCAGCAGCGTGATGATGCCGCGCCCCTGCGGGTCCAGCCGCATCAGGTCCTCGGGCTTGAGCTCGGGCAATCCGAAGAAGGTGTCTCCGCCCTCGGCCTCCAGGTTGATCAGCGCACGCAAGATGACGCCCGCAGTGGCCGGCGACACCGCGCCGAGCGCCTTGAGCTCCTCTTTGCCTTCATCACTGGTCAGGAACTGGATGACGCCACGCAGATCCTTCAGATCATCGAGCAGCAGGCGCTTCTGGTCTGCCCAGTGGAAGATCAGGCCGAGAGTCGACTCCTGGGTCTGGTTGAGTCCCAGCACTTTCGACAGCAGGATCGGCCCGAAGCTGGTGACGGTCGCTCGCACCGGGACGCCGACGCCCGTCGTCCCCAGGGACAGGAACTCGACGGGGAACGCGCTCGGCGTCCAGTCGTCGCCGGTGTCGGTGGCGCGCTGAGCGGTCTTGTCGTTGGCTGCGCCGGGCTGCGCGAGCCCCGACAGGTCGCCCTTGACGTCGGCCATCACGACGGGCACCCCGGCCGTCGACAGTTGCTCGGCGATGACCTGGAGTGTCTTGGTCTTGCCGGTGCCGGTCGCGCCGGCGATCAGGCCGTGGCGGTTGATGGTGGCCAGTGGAATCTTGACCTGAGCACTCGGGTCGACGGTCCCGTCGACGACGACCGCGCCCAGGTTCAGCGCCTGGCCGGTGACGGCGTAACCAGCGGCGATCTGCTGCGCGGGGGATGCATTCGATGCTGTCGTCATGCGCCTGACCATACTTCGTCGGATCCCTGGTGGCCGGGTATGGACACCCCGTTGATGGGCTGGGAATAGTCTGGAACACCGTGCGTGACGAACTTGTATGGATCGATTGCGAGATGACGGGGCTGGATCTCAAGTCCGACCGGCTCATCGAGATCGCGGCATTGGTCACCGACAGCGACCTGAACGTGCTGGGCGAAGGCGTGGACGTAGTGATCCACACCGACGATGCCGCACTCGACGGTATGGCTGACGTGGTGATGAAGATGCACACCCGCTCGGGCCTGATCAACGAGGTGCGGACCTCCTCCGTCACCCTCGAAGAAGCCGAGCAGATGGTGCTGGACTACATCCGCAGCCACATCGGGCAGGCCAAAACCGCTCCCCTGGCCGGTAATTCGATTGCCACCGACCGCGGCTTCATCGCGCGGGACATGCCGCGCCTCGACGAGTTTCTGCACTACCGGATGATCGACGTCAGCTCGATCAAGGAACTGTGCCGCCGCTGGTACCCGCGCATCTACTTCGGGCAGCCGGACAAGGGGCTCGCGCACCGCGCACTGGCCGACATCCACGAGTCCATCCGCGAGTTGAAGTACTACCGCGGCACCGCGTTCGTGCCCGCACCCGGTCCGTCTACCAGCGAAATCGCCGCGGTCGCGGGCGAGCTGGGCCCGCCGACGAACGATTCGGCGGTAACCGATTCGGCTTAGCGGGCCGAAGGCGCTAATATCTACGACGCTGCTAGCGCCGAAAGGTCCGCAGCAATGGTGGCTGTAGTTCAGCTGGTAGAGCACCAGGTTGTGATCCTGGGTGTCGCGGGTTCAAGTCCCGTCAGCCACCCCGAGGTAGAACATCGCCTCACCTGCACACGCGGGTGGGGCGATGTTTGTTTTCCGGGGGTCACCCGCCCTGCTGGCACAGTGGTGAACGTGGGTGACGCCGTTGAGTTGCGAGCAGTCTGTCTCGAAGGACCCCGAGTTCGCCTGCGCAAAGCCCGAGACGGCGACGCCGAAGGCCTGATCGAAACACAGACCGACGAACGGGTGCGCCGGTACCTCGGCGGCCCACGGCCCGTCAACGACGTTCGCGCCGTGCTCGAATCGGTCGGGGCGGCAACGCTATTGGAAGACCCCGGCTGCTACATCGCGACGGCCGCGGATTCCGACGAAATGTTGGGGACCGTGACGCTGAGTCGCCGTCGCACCGACGTTCCCGGTCATCTGGACACCGGTGACGACGAGCTCGAGCTGAGCTATGTCTTCCGGCCGCACGCGTGGGGTCAGGGCTATGCGAGCGAAGCTGCACGGCTGCTGCTGGAGTACGCAGCCGGCGAGCTGGGCGACCAACCTGTCGTGATCGTCACCCAGACCGCCAACCGCGCCTCACTTCGACTGGCTGAGCGCCTCGGGTTCAGTATCGTCGGGACCTTCGAGCAGTACGACGCCGAACAGGCGCTGGCGACCGCCCAGCTGGCCACGTTCCTACCTACCGAGGCTTAGGCTCAGCCGGGCAACTGGTCCAGGAAGCCGTGCACCGACCGGATGCGGCCGTCCGCGTCGGTCGCCAGCACGTCGAACCCGACGATCGGCGGCTGCTCCCCCGCAGGCCCCAGACCCCATTGGAAGCGGGCCTGGTTGTGGTGGCTGTCGGGTCCGCTGACGAGCGAGAAGACGAACCCGGGGAATTGGGTGTGCACCGCGCCGATCACGCCGGAAATGGCGTCACGGCCGCTGACGTCGGCCATCGGATCGGTGTAGGACGCCTCAGGTGTCCAATGGTCACCGAGCAAGGCGCTGCGCTCGGCGGGGTCGGTGGCATTCCACGTCTTCAGGTACGCGGTGACGATGTCGTTCATGCTGACCTCTTTCGCATCGGGGTTGGTCAGCTCAAAGCTTGGCTGCGTCGACGCGGCAAGTCGATTACGTCAGAGGTAACGATGTTCTGCCGCTTGGGTTTTCATCACCACCGCCGCCACGGCGCGTCGCCTGGTCGGCGTTGATCCTGCGGCGACGGCGCAAGAGTTCGAGTACGCAACGCCGCGGACGCGGGATCAACGCAAGGGCCTAGCAATTCACCCGTGGATCGACCAGTACGACGAAAGCCCCCTCCCGAAGGAGGGGGCTTTCGCTTCTGTGCGCCGTCAGGGTTTCGAACCCCGGACCCGCTGATTAAGAGTCAGCTGCTCTACCAACTGAGCTAACGGCGCGCGAGAGAGACCTTAACAGCCCGATGGCCGCAGGGTGAAATCGTATGGTCAGCGCCGTATTCGAGCCCCGCAACCAGGCTGCGCAACAGGACAAGATGGCTCAGTCATCACTGCCACTGCCCGCGGTCGTGTCCAACATCACATAGGACGACGGGGCGGCTCGGGCGCCACCACGGAAGTGCGCCGAATGCCACTGCACCGCAGGCCAACACAGCCCAATCCCGGCCGGCCAGTAGCCAAGTAACACCTGTCACGATGTTGTATACAGCCATCATCGTCAATAGCGGCCAACGCTAGGAAACCGCAAGAAATCAACTAGACCTGCAATTTTATGTCAGGAGACGCGCAAATAGAGTTAGCTGAAACCGCGTATGATGGTGTAGAAATGTAGGTGACGACGCCTGAAGGGAGTTAGCTGATGACACCCATCGCCGTTGCCGCCTACGCAGCGCCCGACGCCGACGTTGCGACAGCAGCCGACGACACCCTGGTCATCGTCCATAACTGCACCCGACTCGGTCGGGTCGCGAATCCTCCGCGCAGCTGGCTGCCAGGCTGGCTGACACCGCGTCGCGGGAACTAGAAAGTCGGGCTATCCGCGGATCTTGCGGATAACCACCACCAGCAGGACAACGCCGAGTCCGGCGAACGATGCGATGACCGCCGGCTTGGAAGCGATCGCGATGGCCTTGGCCTTCGCGTCGTCAGCCAGGCGCTGGGGATTTGCCCGCTCGGCGAGAGCGTCCACCGTCAACGCCAACTGATCGCGTGCACGATCGATTTCCTGCTTGATCTGGTCAGGATTCCGGTCAGCCACTTCAGCCCTCCAGCTCGCGTTGCACCTTGGCGCTCTACCCTAGAGCAGCTTGCCGTAACAGCAACGCTTGGCCGACAGAAGGGACATCCCGGTGGCACCGACCCCGCGACTCGAAGTGGGCGCCAAAGCCCCCGCATTCAGCCTGCCCGACGCCGACGGCAACACCGTGAAGCTGTCGGACTACAAGGGCCGCAAGGTCATCGTCTACTTCTACCCGGCGGCGTCGACCCCGGGTTGCACCAAGCAGGCCTGCGATTTCCGCGACAGCCTGGCCGAACTCAACGAGGCCGGCCTCGACGTCATCGGCATCTCCCCCGACAAGCCCGAGAAGCTCGCCAAGTTCCGCGACAACGAGGGCCTGACGTTCCCGCTGCTGTCGGACCCCGACCGCAAGGTGCTCACCGCCTACGGCGCCTTCGGCGAGAAGACGATGTACGGCAAGACCGTGCAGGGCGTCATCCGCTCGACGTTCCTCATCGACGAGCAGGGCAACGTCGAGGTCGCGCAGTACAACGTCAAAGCGACGGGCCACGTGGCGAAGCTGCGACGGGACCTGTCCGTCTGACCATCCGCTTCATCGTCGGTTCCCAGCTCGGCGAGCCCCGAGCCAGGAGCCGCGTAGCGGCCCGCCCAACCACGTGTGACAGCCGAGTGGCCATTCGGACAATCGTTGTCTTTACCCGTGTTCTGCAAACAGCCTCAGAACCGTTCAGGTGCAAGACTTTTGGCGTGACGCACAACATTCACATCCGCACCGTCGACAGCAGCATTCGCTACCCCCAGGCACTGAGCTATGGCGAGAAGGACCAGATTCTCTGGGTCCAGATCGGCGACGACGCCGACCATTCAGACACCATCTACTTCAGCCCGTCCTACTGGCAGCAGTACTCCGTGGACCCCCACAGTGAAGACCCGCTCGATCTGGACTTCGACGAGGACGACGACGAAGAGGACGAAGACGACGACGAGTAGAACTCCGCTGCCCGGGGGGACGACGTTTCGTGCCCCCGGCCACACCGGATCGGCGGGGTGACGACTTCGGTCACCCTGCCGCCCCTCTCTGGCACACTCAACCCGTGGCCGCGCCCGACGTCCGTTTCCGCCGCCTCGCCGAGCAGGTGGCCGACGACTTACGCCGGCGCATCCTCAGCGGCGACCTCGCCGATGGCAGCGTGCTGCCCACGGAAGACGAACTGCTGGTCGAGTTCCCGATCAGTAAGCCGTCGCTGCGCGAGGCCATCCGAATCCTGGACGCCGAAGGGCTGCTCAGTGTCCGCCGCGGCAAGCTCGGTGGCTCGGTGGTGCACCGGCCCAGCTCGAGCAACGTGGCGTACACCATGGGTCTGGTACTCGGCGCGAATCAGGTGAGCCTCGGCGACGTCGGCTCCGCGCTGCAGCAGGTGGAGCCGGCCTGCGCGGCGTTGTGTGCGCAGCGCGCTGACCGCAAGAGCGAAGTGGTGCCGGTCCTTCGGCAGATCCACGCCGAGTCGGTCGATTCGGTCGAGGATCTGGTGCTGGTCACTTCCGCCAGTCGGCGCTTCCACGAGGCGCTGGTGCAGCACTGCGGCAACGAGACGATGATCATCCTCGCCGGCGCACTGGAGGCGCTCTGGTCGTCGCATGAACTGAGCTGGTCACGGCAGTTCACCGATCACGCCAGCATTCCCGTGGACGAGCGCAAGGCCGCCCTGGAAGACCACCGCAAGCTCATCGATGCCATCGAGGCCGGTGACGCCGAACGAGCCCGTGAACTCGCCGCGACCCACCTGCTGGATGCCCAGCACTATCCGGGTTCGGCCGGGGTGGTCGACCCCGCGATGGTGCGGACCCGCACCCGTTCTTCCTGAAACCTTGACAAGGTGCCCGCTTATTTTCATATGATTTGAAGATGCGGCCGACCGAGGCGACCATCACGGAGATGACACCGGTCACGAGTTCGCCCGCCTTCACCGCCGAGGACGTCGCACGCTTCCATGCCAACGGCTGGTGGACCGACACCACGATCTCGGATGCCGTGCGCGCCAACGTCACTCGCACCCCCGACCGCACCGCGTACGTGGATCACCCGGACCGGTCGCTGACCTGGCGCGAATTCGATTCCGCCGCAACCGCTTTGGCCGGGCAGCTCACCGGCGCGGGCGTCCGCCCCGGGGACCGGATCGCGGTGTGGCACGGCGACACCATGGCGATCCACGTGCTGTTCGTGGCGATCGAGCGGTGCGGCGCGGTGGTCGTCGGTGTCGGTGCGCGCGCCGGCATTCGCGAGGTGACGGCCATCCTGCAGAGTGCGCAGCCACGGCTGCTGGTCACCGATCCCCCGCGCCAGACTCAGGCCCACACCGTGGCCACTGCCATCGGTTGTCCGCTGCTGACATTGGACGAGTTGTCCGTCGGAACCGACCCGGCGGACCTGAGCCCCGATACACAACTCGGTCCCGACGACGTCTTCCTCATCAACTCGACGTCGGGCACCACCGGGCTGCCCAAGTGCGTGGTGCACACCCAGAACCGTTGGCATTACTTCCATCAACAGGCTGTCGCCAACGGCCTACTGACCTCCGATGACGTGTTCCTGCCAGTCATCCCGACCCCGTTCGGCTTCGGACTGTGGACCACCCACATCACCCCGATCCTCTTGGGCACCACCAACGTGCTGCTCGACCGCTTCACTGTCGCGGCGGCGTGCGCGGCCATCGAACGGCACAAGGTCACCGTGTTGTGTTGTGTCAGTACTCAATTGACCATGATCATGGCCGACCCGGTGGCCCGCGACTACGACCTGAGCTCACTGCGGGTGGTGTTCACCGGCGGTGAGGCGCTGCCGTACCGCCCCGCCCACGAGTTCGAAAAGCTCACCGGTGCGACGATTCTGCAGTTCTACGGCTCAAACGAGACGGGCCTGCTGAGCGGCACCACGGTGCACGACTCGCTCGAGCACCGGCTGCGCACCGGCGGCCGGATCGTCGCGGACATGGCCGTCCGCCTCTTCGACGGAGACACCGACGTCACCGACACCGGCCGGGGCCAGCCCGCGTGCCGCGGCCCGGCGACCAGTCTCGGCTACCTGGGTGGCACCGACCACGACAAGCTGTTCACCGCCGACGGCTGGATGCGGATGGGCGACATCTGTGAGATCGACACCGACGGCTACCTGCGGGTGACGGGCCGGACCTCCGACTTCATCGTGCGCGGCGGCAAGAACATCAGCGCCGCCCAGGTCGAGGACGTCGTCACCACCCATCCGGCAGTCGGGCTGGCCGCGGCGGTGGCCATGCCCGATCCGGTGTTCGGCGAAAAAGTCTGCATCTACGTCGAATTGATCGGCTCGGCGACTCTGGACCTCGACGAACTGTGCGCGCACCTGCTGGCCCAGGACGTCTCGAAGGAGCTGCTGCCCGAACGGTTGATCGCGGTCGACGAACTGCCCCGGTCCTCGGGCGGCAAGGTCGCCAAAGGCCAACTGCGCGAAGATATTCGAACCCGGATGGGAGACGGACATGACCGCAGCTGAAAAGCCGCGCCGCGGCGGACTCGAAGTTTGGGCGCCCTCGGTGACGCCGCAGATCGGTGTCGACCTCACTGACGAACAGGCCATGGCCATCGCGTTCCGGCACCTCGCGAGCATCGGTTTCGCCGAGAACCTGGCCGGGCACATCACCTTTCAGCCCGACAGCCAGACGGACATGTACGTCAACCCGTGGGGCCTGTGGTGGCAGGAGGTCTCCGCCTCCGACATCTGCGTCGTCGACGAGGACGCCCGCGTGCAGCGGGGCCGCTGGGACGTCACTCCCGCCATCCACATCCACACCGAGCTGCACCGCGCCCGCCCGGATGCGCGCGTGGTGATCCACAACCACCCCTACTACGTGTGTGTGCTCGCGGCGCTGGGGCGGCTGCCGGAGCTGGTGCACCAGACCGGATCGCTGTTCCTGGACGACCTCTGCCTGGTCGACGAGTACGACGGTGAGGTCGACAGCGCCTCGCGCGCAGCCGAATTGGCTGCCCGGATCGGAACTGCGAACGTGACCATCCTGGCCAACCACGGCGTCATCGCCACCGGCCGCAACCTGGCCGAGGCGGTGTACCGGGCGGCCTCCATCGAGCGGGTCTGCAAGCTGGCCTATGACGTCATGCTCACGGGCCTGAAGCCGACCGAGATGAAATGGTCCGACATGGTCGGGATGAAGGCCTCCCTGATCGAGCGCGCGGCCGACGTGTACTGGGCCGGCGCGGCCCGCATGACCATCAAATCCGATCCGTCCGTTCTGCAGTAAAGGTGTTGGTACGACATGAAATCCATTGACGATCTGGCCACCAACCTCGACTTCACCGTCGCCAAGACCGGCGAGGACCGCACCGTCACACTGCTGCCCGACCCGCCGCGCGCCCCGCGCCGGTACACCGTGATCTCGGTCGATGACCACATCGTCGAGCCACCCGACACGTTCACCGGACGGCTGCCGAGCAAGTTCGCCGACCGGGCGCCGCGGGTCGTGGACACCGCGGGCGGCGGCCAGACCTGGGTGTACGACGGCCAGGAACTGCCAAACGTCGGGTTCAACGCCGTGGTCGGCCGGCCGGTGTCCGAGTACGGTTTCGAGCCGGTCCGGTTCGACGAGATGCGCCGGGGCGCTTGGGATATCCACGAACGCGTCCGGGACATGGACCTCAACGGGGTGTACGCCTCGCTGAACTTCCCGTCCTTCCTGCCCGGGTTCGCCGGCCAGCGGCTCCAGCAGGTCACCACCGACCGCGACCTGGCGATGGCCTCGGTGCGGGCCTGGAACGACTGGCACTTCGACGTGTGGGCCGGCTCGTACCCGGACCGGATCATCCCCTGCCAGCTGCCGTGGCTGCTGGATCCCGAAGTGGGCGCCAAGATGATCTACGAGAACGCCGAACGCGGCTTCCACGCCATGACTTTCAGCGAGAACCCGGCGATGCTGGGGCTGCCGACCATCCATTCGGGCTACTGGGATCCGATGATGGCGGCCTGCGCCGACACCGGCACCGTCGTCAACCTGCACATCGGGTCGTCGGGCTCCTCCCCCTCCACCACCCCGGACGCGCCGCCGGACGTGCAGGGCGTGCTGTTCTTCGCCTACGCCATCTCAGCGGCAGTGGACTGGTTGTATTCCGGTCTGCCCAGCCGGTTCCCTGACCTCAAGATCTGTCTGTCCGAGGGCGGCATCGGCTGGGTCGCCGGACTGCTGGACCGGCTGGACCACATGCTCAGCTACCACTCGATGTACGGAACCTGGGAACGGCTCGGCGAAAAGCTCACGCCGGCCGAGGTTTTCACCCGCAACTTCTGGTTCTGCGCGGTGGAAGACCAGTCGTCGTTCGTGCAGCGGGACCGCATCGGCGTGGACAACATCATGCTCGAGGCCGACTACCCGCACTGCGACTCGACCTGGCCGCACACCCAGGCGACCATCCACGAGGAGATCGGCACCCTGCCTGCCGATGTGATCCGAAAGATCACCTGGGAGAACGCCTCACGGCTCTACCAGCACCCGGTGCCCGAGTCGGTTCAGTCCGACCCCGAGTCGTTCTGACCGAGCGCACCGAATAGCAGCGCCTCGGAGATCGCGGCTTTCTCCAGCACCCCGAGGTGCAGGCTCTCGTTGATGCTGTGCGCCTGCGTGCCGGGGTCCTCGACGCCGGTCACCAAAATCGTTGCGTCAGGGAATGTCTCGGCGAACTCGGCGATGAACGGGATCGAGCCACCCATGCCCATGTCGACCGGCACGGTCCCCCACGCCTGCGCGAACGCCGAGCGGGCCGCGTCGTACACCGGGCCGCTGGCCTCGATCGCGTAGGGCTGCCCGACGTCGCCGGGCGTCACGGTGACCTTGGCGCCCCAGGGGGCGTGGCTCTCCAGGTGACGGGTCAGGGCGGCCAAATGGGCCAGCGCGTCGCCGCCCGGGGCGACCCGCATGCTGACTTTCGCCCGGGCACATGGGATCAACGTGTTCGACGCCTTGGCGATCGAGGTGGTATCGATGCCGATGACGGTGATCGCCGGCTTGGCCCAAAGTCGCTGCACCACAGAGCCGGAACCGATCTGCTGCACGCCGTCGAGCAGACCGGTCTCGGTGGCCACCCAGTCCGGGCCACGGTCCACGTCGGCCGCGGTGCCCTCGTAGAGGCCCTCGACCGCGACGTTGCCGTCGTTGTCGTGCAACGTCGCCAACAACCGCACCAGCGCGCTCAGCGCGTCGGGCACTACCCCACCCCACAGCCCGGAGTGCAGGCCGTGGTCCAGCGTCGCGACCTCGACGACGCAGTCGGCCAGTCCCCGCAAGGACACCGTGAGCGCCGGGATTTCGGTGCTCCAGTTGTCCGAATCGGCGATGACGATGACGTCGGCGGCCAGCAGGTCCTTGTGCGCGCTCAACAATGCCCCGAGGGACGGCGAGCCCGATTCCTCTTCGCCCTCGACGAATACCGTCACGCCGACGGGCGGGTTGTTGCCGTGTGCTCGCATGGCGGCCAGGTGCACGGCGATGCCGGCTTTGTCGTCGGCGCTGCCGCGGCCATAGAGGCGGCCGTCGCGCTCGGTCGGTTCGAAGGGCGCCGAGTCCCACTGCGTGACGTCGCCTTCGGGCTGCACGTCGTGGTGCGCGTACAGCAGCACGGTCGGGGCGCCTTCCGGTGCCGGATGACGGGCGATCACCGCGGGAGCCCCACCCTCCTGGACGATGTGCACCTCACGGAAACCCGCATCGGACAACAGCTTTGCGGTCAGCGCGGCGCTACGATGCACCTCGCTGTGCCGAGCCGGGTCGGCCCATACCGACTGGATGCGGACCAGGTCCTCCAGGTCGGCACGCACCGACGGCAGCACCTCACGGACGCGGGCGACGAGATCAGCCATGACGTCGAGCGTAGTGCGCCCCATCGCCAAGCCGCGTATCGTCACCGCATGCCGTCGATGGGTCATCTGTTGGCGTTCGGGCTGATCTCGTTCTTGGTGATCGTCGTACCCGGCCCGAGCGTCCTGTTCACCGTTGGCCGGGCGCTGACGGTCGGACGACGCCAGGCGTTGCTGACAGTGGCCGGCAATGCGATGGGCGCCTATGTGCAGATCCTCGCCGTGGCTCTGGGCGCCGGTGCACTCATCTACGCTTCGGCGCTGGCCTTCGGCATGATCAAATCGATCGGCGTCGCCTACCTGATTTATCTTGGCGTCCAAGCCATCCGGCATCGGCACGCCCTCGGTGAGGCGCTCACCGGTGGCAAGTCCTCGATCAGGCCGCTCCGGGTGCTTGCCGACGGGTTCGTCGTCGGAATGACCAATCCCAAGACGATCGTGTTTTTCGTCGCGGCACTACCACAGGTGGTCGACCCCGCCGCCGGGCACGTATCGACTCAGATGCTCATTTTGGGTGTCGTGTTCCTCGCCATCGCGGTGACCTCCGACAGCATTTGGGCTTTGGCGGCCGGGCTGGCCCGAGACTGGTTCGCGCAGTCGCCGCGGCGCATCGCGGCCATCGGCGGTGCCGGCGGCCTGGCCATGGTCGGCCTCGGTGTCAGCCTTGCGGTCACGGGCCGCAAAGACTGACCGCCCGCTCCCGCTGGCGAGCAGACGCAAATGCCCCCGACACACCGAGGTGTCAGGGGCATTCACGTCTGCTCGCGCAGAGAAGAACTAGTCCTGCTCGAGGACCGCGACGGCGGCCGCGGTGTCGCCTTCGTGGGTCAGCGACACGTGGATGGCCACGCCCTTGAGGTGCTCGGCGATCTCGCCGGACAGCCGCACCTTGGGCCGGCCCCACATGTCGGTGACGACCTCGATGTCGCGGTGGATGCCCTCGGGCAGCACCGGACGCTTCGAGAACCGCGAGCCCGACCATGCCTTGATCACAGCCTCCTTGGCCGCCCAGCGGGCTGCCAGGTGCCGCGCCGCCGACGAGCTCTTGTCGGCGGCGTCACGGCGTTCACCTGGGGTGAATGTCTCCGCGAAGACGGTGCCCGGTTGGTCGACCTGCTCGGCGAAATCCGGAATCGAGACCAGGTCGATGCCCACACCCAGGATGCTCATGGGCAACAACCTAGCCGGTCGATTCCGCGCATTGCGCAATGGCTCACGAGCGGGCGTACCAACCGTCCTCACCGAGGCGCGCATCGGCGTTGAGCAGCATGTCGGCTTCCTGACGCTTCTCCGGCGCATCGTGGTTGAAGCGACGGTCGGCCGGCTTCTCGTACAGCGGACGCCCACCGGCGATCGCCGAGGCCAACCGGTGCTGACCAGCCAGCACCCGCTCACCCGAGCGGCGCAGGTAGTCCTCGCGCTCGGCCGGGTCGAGGGCTGCCACCAGCGCCTGCGGGTGGACCAGGGCGATCAGGCCCGACACGTGACCGAAGCCGAGGCTGGTCACCAGACCGGCCTTGAGCGGCAGGCGGTCGCCGAACTTCAGCGCCTCGCGCACCCACACGAAGTGCTGCGCGTTGGCCAGCTCGTCGTCCACACAGTCCAGGCTGCGGTTCGGCGGGATGACGCCGTCGCGCAGGACCTGGCACAGACCCAGCATCTGGAACGCCGCGGCGCCACCCTTGCTGTGTCCGGTCAGGCTCTTCTGGCTGACGATGAACAGCGGGTTGCCCGGGGACCGGCCCATCGAGGCGGCGAGCCGCTCGTGCAGCTCGGTCTCGTTGGGGTCGTTGGCCAGCGTCGAGGTGTCGTGCTTGGAGATCACCGCGATGTCGTCCGGGGTGACGCCCAGCTTGGCCAGGTCGCGCACCAGCTGCGACTGACGTCCACCGCGGCCGGCACCCAGCGCACCCAGGCCGGGGGCCGGGATCGAGGTGTGCACACCGTCACCGAACGACGACACGTAGGCGACGACGGCCTGGATGGGCAGGCCCATCTTCACCGCGAGGTCGCCACGGGCCAGCAGGACGGTGCCACCGCCCTGGCCTTCGACGAAGCCGAGACGACGACGGTCGTTGGCGCGCGAGAACTTCGAGTCGCTGATGCCACGGGCCCGCATCATCGCGGTCTCGGCGGTGGCCGACATGTCGCCGAAGCCGATGATGGCTTCCAGCGTCAGGTCGTCGTAACCACCGGCGACCACGAATTCGGCCTTGCCCAAACGGATCTTGTCGACACCTTCTTCGACGGACACCGCCGCGGTGGCGCACGCGCCGACCGGGTGGATCATCGCGCCGTAGCTACCGATGTACGACTGCACGACGTGACCGGCGAAGACGTTCGGCAGGACTTCCTGCAGGATGTCGTTCGGCTTGTTCCGGCCCAGCAGGTTGCCGTGGTACATGGTCTGCATCGAGGTCATGCCGCCCATACCGGTGCCCTGCGTGGAGGCCACGAGGCTCGGGTGCACCCAGCGCATCAGCTCTTCCGGGCTGAAGCCGGCGGACAGGAACGCGTCCACCGTGGTGACCAGGTTCCACAGCGCCAGGCGGTCGATCGAGCTGGTCATGTCCGGCGTGACGCCGTAGACCTGCGGGTCGAAGCCGGTCGGCACCTGGGCGCCGACGGTCCGAGACAGCTCGACCTTGCGCGGCACACGGATCTCGGTGCCGGCCTTGCGGGTGACCTGCCAGTCGCTGCTGTCCGGCACCGGCGCGATGACGGTGTGCTCCGGATCGAACTGGTGGAACGCCCGGGCGTCGGCCTCGGCGGACACGACGAAGGAGAAGTCCTTGTCGAGGAACACCGAAACCAGTAGCGGCGAAGCGTGATCGGAGCCGAGGGCGCCGTCGTCCACCCACTGGCGGATACCGACGCGCTCGAGCACGGTCTCGTGGTAGCGCTCGACCAGCTCGGACTCGTCGACCAGCTCACCTGTGGTGGTGTCGTACCAACCCGGCTTCGGGTCGTCTTCCCACTTGACCAGACCAGTGGTCCAGGCCAGCTCCAGGACGCCGGCGGCCGATAGCTCGCCGGAGACCTCCATCTCGAAGCGGGTGCGCGACGAGCCGTACGGGCCGAGTTCGGCACCGGAGACCAGCACGACCATGTCGGCCGGGTCGATGTCCAGGTCGGCCCACTCGGGAGCCGGCGCGGCCTGGTAGCCACGCGGCGGCGACGGCAGTGCCGAGATGGTGCCTTCGAGGTCCTCCTCGTCAACGACAGCCTCGGCCACCATCTCCTCGCGAGCCTTGGCGGCCAGTTCGGCCATGTCGAGCTCGATGTCACCGAGGCCACCGGTCAGGTCGACCTGGATGGGCTCACGGGATGCCGACACCTTGGCGTCGATGCTGCACAGGTTCAGCAGCATGGCAGCCATCTCTTCGGTGGTGTACGTGATGACACCGGCCTCTTCGACAGCACCGACGATGGCGTCGTTGTGGCCCATCAGGCCGGTGCCCTTGGTCCAGCCGATCAGCGCGTGCGCCAGCGAAACTCGCCCGGACCACGAAGTTTCCGCCTTCCAGCGGGCGACGACCGCGTCCAGCGCGGCCTTCGACTCGCCGTAGGCGCCGTCGCCACCGAACATGCCGCGGTTCGGCGAACCGGGCAGCACGACGTGCAGACGCGAGGCGATGTCGCGGTCGGAACCGATGCGCGAGAGCCCGCCGATGAGCCGCTGCACGGCCCACAGCAGAACCTTCATCTCCATCTCGGCGCGGGCGCCGGCCTCCGACAGGTCGCCCGCCACGCGCGGCGCGGCGAACGGGAACAGCAGCGTCGGGGTCTGCGCGTCCTTGAGGTGGATGGCCTTGGGGCCCAGGTTCTCGACCTGCTCGGTACCGACCCACTCGACCAGCGCGTCAATATCGTTGTAGGAGGCCATGTTTGCCGGCACAACCCACAACTGCGCATCGAACCGGGCGTGGTCGCGGTACAGCGTCCGGTAGAACGCCAACCGGTCGTCGTCCAGCTTGGACGTGGTCGCGATGACCGACGCGCCACCGGCGAGCAGCTGGCCCACCACGGACGCCGCGATCGAGCCCTTGGAGGCACCCGTGACGACCGCGACCTCGTTGGCGTAGCGGCCCTTGCCGGGGTTCTCCGCACCGGCGGCCGCGCGGCCGTACAGCGCGGCGTGCAGGGTGCGGCCGGCGGCGAGGGCCTTGCCCTGCCACCAGCTGGCCTGCGTGGCCACGACGTGCCCGGCACCTTCGAAGCTCTCGGAGAGCTTGGCCCAGTCGGCGTTGACGGCGTCCTCTTCGAGCAGCCAGATGCGCGCCAGGTCCTCACGGGCGCTGGCCCAGCGGTCGTCGAACAGCACAGCCTTGCGGCCGTCGAACGACGGAGCCACCAAACGCGGCCAGTCCGAACCCAATTCGGCGGTCACGAGGTCGATCAGCTCGGAGTCGGTGGCCTCGGGCGCCGATACGGGGGTCTGCAGACCCAGCTCGCCCAGGATCAGCCGGGCGGCGCCGGCCAGCACACCGTTGGGGCCGGTGACCTTCTCGGCGAACTCGTTGAGCGCTGCCGAGTCGACGACGCCGCCACCGGCACCACCGGCGGACGGCAGCGACACGGCGATGCCCTTACGAGCGCCGACCGCGGTGACCGCGGCATCGATGACCTTGTCGACGGCGTTGGCGTCGGCCAGTGCACCGGTGTGCAGGCCGCCCATGTCACCGCCACGGACGCTGCTGCCCTCGCGGGTGCCCAGCGCCACCTCGGCGGTGACGTGCTTGGCCCAGCCGGGGCCCAGTTCCCAGGCCTTGCTGACGCGCTCGGCGATGTACGCCGGACGCTTGCCCGAGGGCCCGAGCACCGTGCGCAGCTGGTCGTTGATCGCGTCGGAGAGGACGGGACCGAACGGCTTGTAGGTACGGGCCAGCTTGGTGACCTGTCCCTTCAGACCCGACAGGTCGGCTTCCGCGGCACCGTCGATGGCGCCGAGGTTCAGCTCCGAACCCAGGTCGACGAGCAGCTGGTTGCGTCGCGACGAAGCACCGTCGGTGATCGACTCGATGGAGTCCAGCGGCTCGATCTGGTCGATGCGCATCTTGGCCGACAGCGCGATGAGCGCCATGGTGGCGTCGGCGGCGTTGTAGGTGATGTCGTCCGGACGCGGGCCACCGGCGGCGGCCACCGGAGCGGCGGCCGGAACCGGTGCTGCCGCAACGGCTTCCGCCGGCGCCTCAGCAGCGGCAGCAGGAGCCGCAGCGTCGGCAGGATCGGAATCGGGCTCGGGATCGGTGTCGGTAGCGAACAGCACCGCGGCGTCGCGCTCGACGTTGAGGATCTCGGTGGTGTTGTGCGAGTACTCCGGCAGCTTCAGCGTGTTGGTGGCCAGGCCGGCAACCGTCGGCATGGTCTTCACGCCGACCTCGACGAACCGCTCGACACCGAGGCCGCCGGCGGCTTCCTCGATGAACAGCAGGTCCTGCGTCTCGATCCAGCGCACCGGGCTGGCGAACTGCCAGGCCAGCAGCTCCATGACGACCTTGCGCATCAGCTCGGACGGCTTCTCGTTCCGCCAAGTGTCGTAGTCGGCGAGGATCTCGTCGAGCGGCTCGGCCGGCACCAGGTCGCGGATCTCCTGGATGAAGTCCTTGTCCAGGGTGAACGGCCGCGGCACCAGGTTCGGGATGTACTTGCCGACCAGGATCGACGGGTCCTGCCCGTGCGGCATGACGCGATCGAGCGCGCGGCGGAAGTCGTTGACGCCGACCCGCAGCACCTCGGAGTGGAACGGCACGTCGATGCCGGGCACCAGGATGAATGACCGCTTGCCACCGGTGATTTCGCGGCGACGCTCGATCTCGGCCTCGAGGGCGTCTAGGCCGCGGACGGTACCGGCGATCGCGTACTGCGAACCACGCAGGTTGAAGTTCACGATCTGCAGGAATTCGCCGGTCTCTTCGGCGATCCGGGCGACGAAGTCGGTGACGTCATCGTCGTCGAGGTCGATCTGCGACGGCCGGATGGCGGCCAGCCGGTAGTCGGAGCGGCCCTTGGCGTCACGCGGGACGATGTCGTGCATCTTGCTGCCGCGGTGGAACACCACCTCGAGCAGCGCCTCCAGCTCGTACACGCCGGATACGCAGGCCAGCGCGGTGTACTCACCGACGGAGTGGCCGCAGGCGATGGCGCCCTCGACGAAGGCACCCTGCTCACGCATCTCGGCCACCTGGGCGGCCGCGACGGTGGCCATGGCCACCTGGGTGAACTGCGTCAGGAACAGCACGCCGTCCGGGTGGTGGTAGTGCACACCGCTGGCGATGATGCTGGTCGGGTTGTCGCGCACCAGGTGCAGCACCGAGAAGCCCAGGACGTCGCGGGTGAACTTGTCCGCGGAATCCCAGATCTTGCGGGCGGCCTTGGAGCGGGCACGGACCTCCATGCCCATGCCCTTGTGCTGGATGCCCTGGCCCGGGAAGGCGTAGACGGTCTTGGGCGCGGCCAGCTGAGCGGACGCGGCCATCACCAGTTCGCCGCCGACCTTCGCGGTGACCTCGATGATCTCGGCGCCGCGGTCGATGCCGACGCGGTCGACGCGGAACTCGATCTCGTCGCCCGGCAGCACCATGCCCAGGAAGCGCGAGGTCCAGCCGACCAGGCGCGCCGGCGGGGTGGCCCGGCCGTCGGTGGCGGTGACCACGTGCTGCGCGGCGGCGGACAGCCACATGCCGTGCACGATGGGCGATTTCAGCCCGGCCAGCAGTGCGGCGGCGCGGTCGGTGTGGATCGGGTTGTGGTCACCGGACACCACGGCGAAGGCGCTCATGTCGACCGGCGCGGTGACGGTGACGTCGCGGCGACGACGACGCGGGGTCTCGGTGGCGTTGTCGGTGATCGCACCGCCGGCGCGGACCGGGTCGGTCAGCTCGGCGGCACCGCTGCGGCCACGGATGGCGAAACGCTCTTCCAAGCGGGCCAGTTCCGTGCCCTCGGCGTCGGTGATGCTGACAGTGACGGGGACGACGCGGCCGACCTCGGTGTCGTACGCCGCGGAAGCCGTTGCGGTGACGGTCAATTCGGCGCGCTCGGCCGGCATCGGGGCCAGCAGCTGCGCGGCGTGGTCCAGGTGGACCAGGCTCAGCAGACCTTCGACGACCGGGATGCCGTCGTCGGTGACGGCAGCGCCGATGACCGAGAACACGGCCGGCCAGCAGCGGCCGACGAGGGCGTCGGGCACCAGGGTCAGGCCCGGCGCCAGCGGGGCGCCGAAGGTGGCGGTGACGCCGGTGTGGTCGGCGACCTCTTCCGGGTCCCAGTCGGCGGTGACGGTGGCGACGTTGTCGGCGACGACCGGCAGCGAGTCCACGCCGTCGGCGCCGGCGGCGATGGCGAGCACGGCACGCATCGCGGCCGAGGCGTCGTCGGTGGTGACGACCGGCATACCGCCGTCGACGGTGGCAGCGGGCAGCGTGAAGTGGATCGCGATCCAGACACCGGACAGCGGCACGTTCAGGGTGACGGAATCACCGTCGAGCTCGAGCCGGGCACCGGTGGACGGGTGTGTGGCCGAACGGTTTTCGTTGACCTGCCACTCGCTCGGCGCGCCGATGCGGTGCACCGGGTTGATCGCGGTGCGACCGGCCCACAGCACGTCGGGCGAGTCGAGGACGACGGCCAGCGGGCCGGTGATGTCGGCGCGGGCCTGACGGCGGGACACCGCCGGAACCGGCTTGACGCCGGCGGCCAGCACCTCGTCGATGGCGGCCTGCTCGAAGCGGTCCAGCAGGTCACCGACGGGCTCGTCGACGCGGGTGATGCCGGCGACGGCAGCGGTGCCGGGGATGACGCAGACCTGGTCGGCGTCGTAGCGGGCGTCGTGGGCCTGCCACAGCGAGTCGCTGCGCCACCAGCGGCGCACGTCCTTGTCGATGACCGGGACGAAGTTGACGGGCTTGCCGAGGGTCTTGCACAGCGTGGTGAAGAACGGGATGTCCGCCGGGTGCAGGCGCAGGGTCTGCGCCTCGGGGTACCGGGCCAGCAGCTCGGCGATGGCGCGCTGCGGATCCTCAAGCAGCGCTTCGCCTTCCGCGGTGGCCGGGAACAGCGTGTCGATGGGGCCGGCGTCGGCCGGGTTCAGGCGAGCCTCGGCGCGCTGCAGCATCTCCTCGAAGCGGTCGCGCCAGGAGATGTCGAGCCACTGCGAGTGGTCGCGCTTGGTGTCGGCGGTGCTGCTGCCGTCGCCGATCGCGAGCTCGACGTAGCGCTGCAGCCACTGCTGGTAGGTCATGTCCGCGACGTCACCGAAGTACGGCTTGGCGGTGTTGGCCATGGCGGCGATGATCTCGTCGCGGCGCTCGGCGACGGCCTCGGCGTCACCGGCGACCTCGTCGAGCAGGCGGCCGCAACGCGACGCGGTGTTGTCGATCTCGTGGATGTCCGCACCCAGCTGGCTGCGGCCAGAAGCCATGCCGCCCTGGGCCTTACCGGCGCCGACCCAGTGATCGGTGCCCTTGGTGTCGACCAGCAGCTGCTTGACCTGCGGCGAGGTGGTGGCCTCCAGGGTGGCCATGGCGGCGGTGCCGACCAGGATGCCGTCGACCGGCATCAGCGGGAAGCCGTAGGTCTCGGCCCAGCGGCCGGACAGGTACTCGGCGGCGCGCTCGGGCGTGCCGATGCCACCACCGACGCAGATGGTCAGGTTGGCCTGCTTGCGCAGGTCCGAGTACGTGCTGACGAGCAGGTCGTCGAGGTCCTCCCACGAGTGGTGGCCACCGGCGCGGCCGCCCTCGACGTGGACGATGATCTCGCGGCCCGGGACCTCTTCGGCGATCTTGATGACCGACTTGATCTGGTCCAAGGTGCCCGGCTTGAACACCACGTTGGTGATGCCGATTTCGTGCAGTTCCTCGATCAGCGCGACGGCTTCCTCGAGCTCGGGGATGCCGGCGGTGACAATGACGCCGTCGATCGGGGCACCCGACTGGCGGGCCTTCTGCACGATGCGCTTGCCACCCAGCTGCAGCTTCCACAGGTACGGGTCCAGGAACAGCGAGTTGAACTGGATGGCGCGGCCCGGCTCGAGCAGCTGGGTCAGCTCGGAGACGCGGTTCTCGAAGATCTCTTCGGTGACCTGACCGCCACCGGCGAGCTCGGCCCAGTGGCCGGCGTTGGCGGCCGCGGCGACGATCTTGGCGTCGACGGTGGTCGGGGTCATGCCTGCCAGCAGGATCGGCGAACGGCCGGTCAGACGGGTGAACTTGGTGGACAGCTTGACGTCACCATTGGGCAGCTCGACAGCCGTCGGCGCGAAGCTGGACCACGCGGGCTGCACGACCGGGGCGGCGCCGACGGTGAACAGCGATCGCTGGCCGGCGCGGGTGGCGGCGGGCACGATGCCCACGCCGAGGCCGCGGATGATCGGCGAGGTCAGTCGGGTGACGGTGTCGCTCGGCCCGAGGTCGATGATCCAGCGGGCACCGGCCTCGTGCATGCGCTCGACCTCGGCGACCCAGTCGATGGGCTTGACGAAGATGGCCTCGGTCATCGCGTGGGCCAGTTCGGTGTCGATGCCGCACTTGGCGGCCCAGCGGTCGACGACCTCGATGCCGTCGGCCAGGCGCGGGGTGTGGAAACCGACCTCGACCTGGACGCCCTGGAAGACAGGGCTGAAGACGGCGCCGCCGCGCAGCTTGTTCTTGCGCTCGGCCTCGTCCTTCTCGGTGATCTTGCTGCAGTACAGCTCGAAGCGGGCCAGCTGCTCCGGGGTGCCGGTGATGACGACGCTGCGACGGCCGTTACGGATCGACAGGACCGGCGGCAGCACGGTGCGCACGTCCTGCGAGAAGTCTTCGAGCAGCTCGGCGATGCGCTCGGGGTCGACGTTGGTGACCGACACCATCGGCGACTTGTCGCCCCGGCCGACCATGCCGCGACGACGCGACACGAGGGAGCCGGCGGCACCAATGAGCTGGAGGAGCGCGAGGAGCTCGGCGTCGCGGGTGCCGTTGGCCTTGAGCGCCTCGGCGGCGATGATGCCCTGCGAGTGTCCGGCGACCGCGACCGGCGGGGTGCCGGCCAGGTCCAGGCCCTGACGCTGCACGGCGCGGATGGCGGCCATCTGGGCCAGCAGGATGCCGGGGCCGGAGATGGCGGCGGTCGTCAGCTGCTTGGCCGACGGCAGCGGCTCGTCGGCGGCGAGGGCGCGCACCCACTGCATGGGTTCGAAGCCGATGGGCCGCACGACGACGAGCTCGCGCGCGACGGGCTCGAGCAGCAGGGCCGCTTCGCCGACGATCTCGCTGAGCTCAGATTCGATACCGGCCGAGCTGACGAGCTCTTCGAGGTTCTCCAGCCAGGAGGCACCCTGGCCGCCGAACGCGACGGCATACGGTTCGCCGGCATTGAGCAGGTCCACCAGAGCGTGGGCGCTCGCCGCCACTGCCTCGGTGTTGCCACTGGTCACTTTGCGGTGCTCGTTGATCGTCACTTCGTCTCTCCCTCGTTGCCGCGCGAACCGTCAGATGCTGCATGGTCTTGGTAGTCGGCCCTGGGGCGACGCGATGCGACGTCGGATCACGTGAGGCCCGTGCTACGTCTGGCGCCCGAGTTTTTCGGGTGCCTGAGAGCCGGGCCGACTGCACTAAGAGTGTCATAAGATTCGCGGCGCTTTTCGGCCGGAAATGGTTACCAACGAGTTCTACGGATCGGTAACCACCCGGCTGGGTAACACCGCGTCCTGGGACCGCCTGTACCCAACAGGACAAACGTCCTGTTGGCGGGTGGTTACGGTCGAGTAGCAACAACATCGCTGATCAAAGCGGTATTGTTATCAAATCGTTACCGCGTTTGCGACGGCGCCGAACCTTACTAATGAGTAGGAAAAGACCCGGTCCAGAAAACACTCGACATTGACGGTCTGTGTGTCTATACGCGCGGTAAGTTACCGCGCGGCCATTTGCTGGGCTTGTTTGCCGTTTTCTTAGAGCTGAGCGCCAGCTAACTACTGAGCAGTAATCTGCGCGACCGTCAGTCCCACTGCCCGAAGCGGGGCTTGAGGATGTGGTTGAGGTCGACCCCGACTCCTCCGACGTGTTGCTTGTCGATCTCCACCTGATGCAGAGCCGCCGCCGGATGCGCGGCCCCGCCGGGCGAGCCCCAGTTGTGCTGCCAGAAGTACGAACCCAGGCCGTCCTGCACGGCCCACTCGATGGTCTTGGAGTTGGCGTACACCCCGACCCGCTGGTGGCCCAACACCGATTCCCAGCCGCGGAGATAGGGCGCAACCTGCGCTTTGTACTGCGCCGGAGTCGGATCGTCGTCGATGGATGCGTAGATCGGCGCACCGACCGGGCCGCCCGCCGCGGTGTGCAACTGGAATCCGCGCTGGGCGTGCTGCACGCCGGCGGCGTGGCCCCCGAGCCAGTCGGCGGTGGATTCCTTGCCGTACTGATAGCAGGAGACGATCTTCAAGCCGCCTTTGTAGAGGTCCCGCGCCTCGGGCAGCAGGATCGGCTTGCCCAGCATCCACTGCCCACCCGGTCGCCGGTCCGAGACATAACGGATGGCTCCCAGCGCCCCCGCCGACCGGATATCGGCCGCGCTGAGCACCCCCGCCGCGTAGTCCAGCAACACTCCGTGCGGGGCCGCTGAGGCGGTCGTCGCGCCGAGCACCGATTGCAACCCGGCCCCTAGGCCGAGTGCCGCTGGGGCGGCTGCAGCGTATTTCAGCAGGTCACGACGCGAAATTGCCACGAGTCTCAGGATATGACAGCTACCCCTTCTGAACCGTTAGCCACACCCGTGCACTCTTGCCCCAGTCGCACCCGCCCAACGCGAAGAAAGTCGCCACATTCGTGCGATTTCTCGCCATCTCCTTCACGCTCCACGCGCAACCGCATCGGCGACGTGCCGGTGCCCGATGATCTCGAACCCGGCCACGCTCACCATCGGCGCCAGGCTCGCCACCAACAGGCAGAAGGTCATGGGCACCCCGACGGCCGCGAGCACGACCGTCGCCACCAGCACCACCGCGGTCAGCACCAACAGCAGCAGGTGAAAGGCGTCCACCGTCCTCAGCATCATCGCGTACAGCACGTAGACCAACGCGATGTAGATGCCGACCGGGATCACCACGCTCAGCACCGTCGCCACCGACCCCAGCGCCGAGTGGTGCTGGATGAAGTACGCGGCCGTGTGCAGACCGGCGCCGGTCGCGACGATGGCGCCGTACAGCGGCATGTGCAGGTAGGCGAACCAGAATCCCCGTTCGCGGTGCGCGTGCAGGACGTCGGCCCCCGGCACCGTGAAGTACACCCACCACATGCCGAAGGTCAGCGCCGTACCCGAGATCGCCAGGAGGACCGCGTCAGCGGACCAGCCATGCTCCCCGACGACAGCCGAGAGCGAGGCGACGGTCCCGACGACGCCCTCCCCGAGCGCGATGATCGCCAGCAGCCCGTAGCGTTCGGCGATGTGATGGGCGTGCCACGGGGTGCCGCCGCGCCGTATCTCGGCGACCATCGGACCGCCCAGTTCGATGAGTCCCAGCAATACCCAGATGCTCAGCGTCACCGGCACATTCGTCGGCAGGAACACCGTCCCGATCCAGCCCACCTGGACCACCGACACGATCGACACGTACGTCATCGCCGCTGACCGGCGTGCCGGGTCCTGCCGTGCCGCACGTAACCACTGCCCCACCAAGGCAATTCGCATCACCACGTAGCCGGCGACCAGCACCGCGTTGTCGACGTGGTGGCCGTGCTCGATCGACGCGTAGAACGCCGGCAGACCGAGCGCCAGGACCAGCACGCCGACCATCTCGACCATGGTCATCAACCGGAACACCCAGTCGTCGGTGTCGTACGCCGAGGCGAACCAGGTGAAGTTGATCCACGCCAGGATGATCGCGAAGGTGGCGAAGACGAATGCCGTGATGCCGGCACCGACGTGACCCGCGGCCAGCATGTGCGCCAGTTCCGATGCCGCCACCCCGAACGCGACGACGAAGGTCAGGTCGAACAGCAGCTCCAGCGGCGTCGCCACCCGGTGCTGCTCGTGCGGGTCGCGTCCCCGCATCGGCGTCAGCCGATGGGCCCGCACCGCGCTGTGTGGGTCAGGAGCGTGCTGCTGCACCCCGTCCATGCCATGTCCCTTCAGCAAATCCTGGCGGCGTCCGGGCCGCGTCACGGTAAGCCTGCCGCAGATCCCCGCTCCCGTCCCACTACCGTGAAGACGTGTCCGCCCCCCCGATCGCCGTCGGCGTGGTTCTCGCCGCCGGTATCGGATCGCGGGTCGGGGCCGACGGCAACAAGGCCTACCTGAAATTGGCCGGCCGCAGCATGGTGGCGTGGTCGGTCGCGGCGGTGGCTGCCAGCCCGGAGGTCGCCCGCACCATCCTGGTGTTCCGGCGCGGCGAACGCGACCAGGTCGTGCAACTCATGGCCGACGAACTCCCCGGCACCACAGTCGAATTCGTCGAGGGCGGTGATTCCCGGCACGGCTCGGAACACAACGTGCTGAGCTACCTGGCCGCGGACATCGATGCCGGGACGGTCGACGTGGTGCTGATCCACGACGCCGCCCGCCCACTCGCCGGTGCCGACTTGATGGACACCGCCGTCACCACCGCGCGGGCGCAGGGCGGCGCCATTCCGGTGCTGCCGTCGGGTGACGTGCTGCGGATGACGGCCGACGGCCTCAGTGCCATCGACCAATCCCTGGTCCGGGTGCAGACGCCGCAGGCGTTCCTGGCCACGCCGCTGTGGCGGGCCTACCAGGACGCGGCCGCCGCCGGCTTCGAAGGCACGGACACGTCGTCATGCGTGGAGCGCTTCACCGACATCGAGGTCCACGCGATCGCCGGGTCGGCCCAGAATTTCAAGGTGACGTTCGCGCACGACGTGCAAGTCGCCGAGCGGCTGCTCAGCCGGCGGTGACACCGAGGGCGGCTCTCGAACCGTCTCAGGTACCCACATTGCCACGGGCTCCTATGCCGAACGTGACGGCTAACGGTGACAACACACCGAGCGGCTCCGCGGTAAGCCGCACATTCGACGTAGGAACCGGCACCACACCTCACTACTCAAAGGTCGTCCCGCTGAACCGCGGCGAACGCCTGCTCAGCCGGCGGTGACGATCGCCTCCAGCAGTCGCCGATCCTGCGCGAGGTCGACGGCGAATGCGTTCGGGTCCCCGTCAACGGTGCCGACCCGCAGTCCGGCGGAGGTCAGCACGGCGAGGTCATCGGTCCGCGGGAGTCGGGCCAGGGCCGTTGCCGAGAACGCCCGCGGGTACTGCGCGGCGACGAGCTCCGACCGGTCCACGTTGCCGAGCACAATGTCGTGCGCCGCAATGCTTTTCACGCTGTCGGTCATCGGCAGGACCGGCAGTACGACGTCGTGGTCCGCCAGCCCCGCCGCTACGCGGACCGCCAGATCAGCGGGAGCGAGCGGATACCGCACGTCGTGCAGCAGAACCCCGTCCCCGACGCCGAGCGGCCACCTGTCGCACGCTCTTTCGCCAATTTCGTGCCATAACTGGCCATTCGGCGCCGCGATGACACGCACGTCGCTGAGGTCGTGCGCCGCAAGGCATTCGGTGGCGGCGTCCGCCAACTCGTCAGCGGCCACCACCCTCACCGGCGCCACGTCGCGCACCGCCCGGACTGCCCGGACCAGGGCCGGTTCACCGGCGATCGGCGCGGTGAAGTCGGCCGGCGCCAAGCCGGCCGGCACGATGACGATCGCCGACACACTCACCGCCACACCCTAACTCCGGTTGGGCGGCAGCCCTCGCCTGTCCGACGAAGTGAGCCGGCGCGCGATCAAGTCCAGTACGAAGCCCAGCGCGCCGATCACCACGATCACCGCCACCACCTGGTCGTAGGCCAGCTGGTCGCGGGCGTTGAGCACCTGATAGCCCAGACCCGAACGCACACCCAGCATTTCCGCCGGGACCAACACCACCCAGGCAATGCCCAGCGCGACGCGGATGCCCGTCTGCAACTGCCCCCGGATCGCCGGCAGCACCACGGCCGTCACCAGTTCCCACCGCGTGGCATGGAACGACCGCGCCACATCCAGATAGCCCGGCTCGACGGCGCGCACGCCGGCCACGGTGTTGATCAGCACCGGCCACACGGCCGCCACCGCGATGAGGAAGATCACCGGCTCGTTGCCGATGCCGAACACCGCCACGGCGATCGGGGCCCATGACAGCGGCGAGATCATGCGGACGAACTGGACGATCGGCGCCGTGGCTCGCTCGGCCGTGGCGCTGAGTCCGAGCAGCAATCCGGCCGGAATCCCGATGACCACCGCCACCGCCAGCCCGATCACCAACCGCCACAGGCTGATCCCGATGTCCGGCAGCAGGACACCTCGGGAGAACAGGTCAACGATCGCGGGCGCGACGCGCTGTGGCGCGGCCTGGCGCAGCAGCGAGTGCGGGGCGCTCAACACGGTGGTCGCCAGCCACCAGAGACCGATCGCGAGGGCGACGGCAGCCACCGGCGGAGTCCAACGGCGTACCGCCGCCGGTGGATCGATCACCACGCGGACGGGTGTTGTGGTCATAACAGCTCCAATTGCTCGGCTCGGGTGTAATCGCTGAGGCCGAATGCGGCCGGACCGCCATGAGCCTGAATGGAATTACGGACGAAGGTGTCATCGACAAGGTCGTCGTGCACGGTGGCGAGGTCCAGCCGCTCCAGGAAGCTCCGGTCGCCATCGACGACGGTGCTGTGCATGGCCGCGACAAGTGCCGTGGTGAAGCTCGGGAACGGGAACGGCTGAAAGCCGAGCCGCTGCGGCTGCCACCCCGGGTGATGCAGCGGGTAGGGCGCCGTGGGATAGGTCATCGCCAGCGCGACCGCCGGCACCGGCTGGGGCAGATAGCGACCACCGCCGAGTTTCGCGGCCGCTGACTTCCGGTCGTTCGACAGTACGAGTTGTGCTGCCACCACCGCGTCCGTGAGCTGCTGAACAGCGGCCGGACGGCTGCTGATCACGTCGTCCCGGGTCACCAGGGCGCAGCACGCATGGTCGCGCCACACGTCACCGAGGAAGGTGTGGATGCGCCCGATCTTCTTGGTCTGCGCCATCGCGTTGAACGGGTCGGCGACCACGTAGCCGCCGATGGTGCCGGTGGCCAATGCCGGCACCATGTCCGACGGACTCATGACGACGAGCTCCACGGTGCGCTCGGACCGCGACGCCGAACGGCGGATCACTGGTTGCAATCCGTTGGCCCGCAACATCTTCTGCAGGACGATGTTGTGGATGGACCACCAGAACGGAATCGCTACCTGCGCTCCCGCCAGGTCCGACAATTCGCGGATGTGTGGGGCGACGGTGAGTGCCGAGCCGTTGGTGTGGTTCCAGCCGAGTACCCGGACCCCACCACCGAGCGCGTACCGCAACTGCACCGCCATCGGCATCAGCAGATGCACGACGTCGAGCTGCCGGTTCAGGAACGCCTCGCCCAGGGCCGCCCAACTCCGGAACAGCACGGGCTTGCCCACACCGGCCGGATACAGACCCGCGGAGTGCGCCATCAACAACGGTGCCGCGTCGGTGATCGGTAGATAGCCCACCCGCAGCGGCCCGGCCGCCGCGGAATCCGTTGTGGCACTGTGCGCCAGGTCGGCCAGGCCGAACGCCCCGCCGGCAGCCGCTGCCGCGGCTATCAGGGCCCGCCGCCGCGAGATCAGCAGGCTCATGCCACCCACAGTTCGGAAACCCGGTAATGGCTGAGGATTTCGTCACGCAGCCCCGATCGGTCCGCTTCACCCAGGTGCCATTGGCGACGGATGCGGCCGCCGTCCGCCAGCAGGACGACGCGCTGCGCGAGGGCCAGCGCCTCCTCGACGTCATGGGTGACCAGCAGCACCGTGACACCCAATTCGGTTGTGAGCGTGGTCAACCACTGTTGCAGGTCAGCACGTGTCGCGGGGTCCAGCGCGCTGAACGGTTCATCGAGCAGGAGCAACTGAGGCCGGGTCGCCACCGCGCGCAGGATGGCCACGCGTTGGGCCTGCCCGCCGGAGAGCTGGTCGGGATAGCGGTCGGCGAGCTCATCGACGCCGAAGCGTCGCATCAGTTCGGCGGCATAGTCCGCGTCGAATCCACTGCGCCGGCGTGCGAATCGTCGCGCATAGGAGACGTTGCCCAGCACCGTCAGCCATGGCATCAGCAGCGCGTCCTGGAAAACCACCCCGATGTGCGGCTGCTCGCCGCTGGCGGGCCAACTGACGGTTCCCGAGCTCAGCGATTCCAGGCCGGCCAGCACCCGCAGCAGCGTCGATTTCCCGCTGCCGCTGCGCCCGAGCACGGCGACGAACTCCCCCGCTTCGACGGCCAGATCGATGCCGTCGAGCACCACGCTGTCGCCAAATCTCTTGCTGCCCGCTGTTATTCGTACTGCTTCAGTTCCCACCTCAGTTGTCCTTCCGATGGTGATTGCACGGGCAGAAAAGCTGCTTCGCGGAACCGGCGATTGGCCGCCGTCCCGGCGCGATAGCCCCGTCCACCAGCCAGGGCCGATTCCAGACGGGTCGCCGCCACCGCAACGTTGGCGGCGTCCAGCCGGAGCCGGATCACGTCGGACAGTTCGGCTTCTCCTGGCGCCGAAGCGAATTCGTAGAGGCGGCGACGGTTGCGTTGGGCTTGCGCCTGCAGATCGGCGAGGTCACCGTCGAACTGGGCGGCCAGCGCGTCGGTCGCACTACCGGCCGCGGTCAGTGCCGCACCGGTGACCCCGACGCAGAATGCGGTCTGCAGCAGCAAGAACGTCGGCTTGATCCCGCGGACGAACCCGGTGAGGTCGGCGCTGATGATGCGGTCCGCGTTCACCTCGACCTCTTCCAGGCGCAGCGACGTCGACCCGGTGCTACCCAAGGCCATCAGCGCGGGCGCCGGATCGACCACCACGCCGACCGCGCTCACGTCGACCGCGACGACGTACAGGCGGCCCGTGACCGTCCGTGCCGGCAGGACGATCAATGCGTCGTCAAAGACGTTGGACGCCCAGCGGATTGGTCCACTGAGCCGCAGTCCACGACGCGTCTCCCCGGCGAAGATCGGAAGCTGCCCGAGGCCCGCCACGTGCTTGAGCCCGGCTGCCATGGCGGTCACGCCGGGGCGGCGTGCGGTGAGCAACGCCTCCGACAGGTCCGGCCGGTCGGCGAGGTAGTGAATCGCCATCTGATGCGCCCAAGCCGAGAACCCGGCGGCGAGGCTCACCGCCGACACCTGCTCGATCACCCGCACGGAGTCGGGCAGGTCCCGAAGCCCGAACAATCCGGCAGCGCCGAGGGCACGCAGATCGTCACGGACGTCGGTGCGCCCCGCGTCCAGGTCACCGGCCCGGGCGTCCACCCCGGTCGTGACATGCGCCAACCTGGTCGCGACGTCGTCGGACACCAGAGTCGTCATTGCCCACCACTTTCCAGTCCGTACAACCGATCGATCGGGGTCTGCACGGCCACGCGCGCCCGCCGCACCGCGTCCTCGTCCGGCGCGTCGTAGAAACACAGGCACTTGTCCATGTCGACCCGCACGTAGGTGCGCAGGAAGCTGACCTCGGGCACCTCCGCGTATTTCGGCGCATTGGCCTTCTTGCGGCTCAGGTAGCTCTCCATGTCCAGGTCGGCGGGCAGGTCCCACTCGACCAGGTATCCGGCTGTCGGGCGGACGGCTTTCAGCTGGTCCAGTTCGGCACCGACCAGTCGCACTTCGTGTGGACCGGTGAGTTCTGCGGCCCCAACCGACGGCGCGTCGATCGCCAGCGGGCCATCAGTGAGTTCAGCCACCACGAACAGCCGGTGCTGTCCGGTCACCTGAGCCTCGATGAGTTCGCCGCCGGCCCGGTGCACTTCGGCGTCGAGCGTCTTGATCGCCTGATCGACGTCGGCCCGGCCGGTCAGTCCGGCGATTTCGTAGAGGTACAGAGTCACGGTGTCTTCCTGTTCGTCGGTGGCGATGACATCACGACGCTCGCATGAACAGACCGGTCTGTCTATCTACGTTCCTCGGCTATGGTGCAGATATGAGCGCGACTCGCACCCACCGCCCGGACCGGCCGGCGCCCCGCACCGACCCCGCCGGGCCGGCTCAGCGACTCCTCACCACGGCGTCGAATCTCTTTGCCGCACAGGGCATTCGCGCCGTCGGCATCGATACGATCCTGCGCGAGGCGGGGGTGGCCAAGGCCAGCCTGTACAGCTCGTACGGGTCGAAGGACGCGTTGGTCATCGCGTACCTGAATGAATTGGATCAGGCTGATCGCAAGCGCTGGAATACGAAGACATCCGGGCTCGAGGACCCGGTGGACAAGCTGCTGACGTTCTTCGACCTCGCGGCCGCCGCGGCACGCAAACGCCAGTTCCGCGGCTGCCTCTACGCCAATGCGGCCACCGAGTTCCCGGGCGACACCCTCGACCCGGTACGGGCGCACCGGCTATGGATGCGCGAGCAGCTGAGCGCCCTCCTACGGGACGCCGCAGTGCCGAATGCCGCCACGACCGCTCAGCGCATTCAGCTCATCTACGACGGCGCCCTCACCGCGTCCAAGCTCGACCGGTCGACCGCCCCGATCACCCTGGCCCGCCAGATGACCGCCGAGCTGGTCGCGTCCCTCCGCGAGCAGACGTGACAGCCAGTTACTTGCCGGCTGCGGCCGGCTGAATCCCGATGGCCGCCAACCGCCGCTCGGATGCCTCCGGGCGAACGAACTTCGGCCACCAGAACCACCGCCCCAGCATCGCCGCGATGGCCGGTGTCATGAAGGACCGGACGATCAGGGTGTCGAACAGCAGACCCAGCGCGATGGTCGTACCGACCTGCGCCATGACCTTCAGGTCGCTGAAGGCGAACGACGCCATGGTGGCGGCGAACACCAGACCAGCTGAGGTGACCACCGATCCGGTGCCGGCCATCGAGCGGATGATGCCGGTCTTCAGACCGCCCGACAGCTCTTCCTTGAATCGCGACACCAGGAGCAGGTTGTAGTCGGAGCCCACCGCCAGCAGCAGGATGACCGACATGGGCAGCACCATCCAGTGCAGCTCGAGGCCGATCAGGTGCTGCCACAACAGAACTGACATACCGAACGACGCACCCAGCGACAGCAGCACGGTGCCGACGATCACGCCCGCCGCGACCATGCTTCGGGTGATGAGCAGCATGATGATGAAAATCAGTGACACCGCGGCGATTCCGGCGATCATCAGGTCGTACTGCGCGCCGTCGTGCATGTCCTTGTAGGTGGCCGCGGTGCCGGCCAGATAGATCTTGGAGCCCTCCAGTGGCGTGCCCTTGATGGCTTCCTTGGCAGCCTGCTTGATCGGGTCGACGTGGGCGATGCCGTCGGGCGTCGCCGGGTCGCCTTCGTGCTGAATGATGAAGCGCACCGACTTGCCGTCCGGCGAGATGAAGTTCTTCATGCCGCGCTTGAAGTCCTTGTTGTCGAAGGCTTCCGGTGGCAGGTAGAAGGAATCGTCGTTCAGCGAGACGTCGAACGCCTCGCCCATCGCCGCCGCGTTGTCCGACGACGCCGCACGCTGATCCACCTGACCCTTCTGGGTCTGGTACATGCTCAGCATGTACTGCTTCATGTTCTTCATGACCTCGATCTGCGGCGGCATCACCGTGACCATCTCGGCCGTCAGCTTGTCCATCTTCATCAGATCCGGCACCAGCGACTGAATGTCGTCGGTCATGACGTCGATGCCGTCGAGGGTGTCGAACAGCGCCCGCGTCGACCAGCACATCGGAATGTCGTAGCAATGCGGTTCCCAGTACAGGTAGTTACGGATCGGCCGCAGGAAATCGTCGAAATCGGAGATGTGGTCGCGCAGGTCGGCGACGTCGAGCGCCATGTTGGCCGTCTTCATCGACATGTCGTGCGTGGTGGCGGCCATCTGCGTGGTGATGGACTGCATCTTGGTCATCGTGTCGATGCTGACCTGCATGTCGTTGGCCTGTTGCAGCATGTTGGCCATCGAATCCAGCTGGTACTTCTCCGTCATCTTCGAGGTGACGGCCTGCATGCCCATGATGAACGGAATCGTCGTGTGCTTGATGGGTTTTCCGTCGGGGCGGGTGATCGTCTGCACCCGCGCGACACCCTGGGTGTGCACGATGGCCTTGGCGATCTTGTTGATCACCAGGAAGTCGGCCGAGTTCCGCAGATCGTGATCGCTCTGCACCATCAGCAGTTCGGGATTCATCCGGGACGCGCTGAAATGCCGTTCGGCCGCGGCGTATCCGACGTTGGCCGTCAGCTCGGCCGGCACGTAGCGGCGGGCGTCGTAGTTGGTCTTGTACCCGGGCAGCGTCACGAGTCCGACAAGGGCGAGCGCCAGCGTGGCGACGAGCACCGGGCCCGGCCAGCGCACCACCAGGACGCCGACGCGACGCCAGCCGCGGGACTGGATCGGGCGCTTCGGTTCGAAGCGGCCGAACCGGCTACCGATCTTGATGACGGCGGGGCCGAGCGTCAGGGCCGCGACGACGGCCACGAGGGTGCCGATCGCACAGGGCACGCCCATGGTCTGGAAGTAGGGCAGCCGGGTGAAGCTCAGGCACAGCATGGCGCCGGCGATCGTCAACCCGGATCCCAGGACCACGTGCGCCGTCCCGCGGAACATGGTGTCGTAGGCCTGCACGCGGTCTTCTTTGTCTCCGCGCGCTTCCTGGTAGCGCCCGATGGCGAAGATGGCGTAGTCGGTGCCCGCCGCGATCACCATCAGCGTCAGCAGGTTGACCGCGAACGTCGACAGGCCGATGACGTTCGCGTTGGCCAGGAACGCGACGACACCGCGGGCGGCGCCGAGTTCGAGGAACACCATCAGCAGGATCAGGATCATCGTCATGATCGACCGGTAGACGACCAGCAGCATCACGGCGATCACCAGCAAGGTGATGGCGGTGACCTTGGCGACGCTCTTGTCGCCGGCGTGGTGCTGGTCGGACACCAGCGGCGCGCCGCCGGTGACGAACACGTGGAGCCCGGCCGGCGGCTTGGAGTCGGCGACGACCTGCCGAACCGAGGCGACGGAGTCGTTGGCCTTCGTCTCGCCCTGGTTGCCACGCAGGTAGACCTGGACGTACGCGGCCTTGCCGTCGGCGCTCTGCGAGCCGACCGCGGTCAGCGGGTCACTCCAGAAGTCCGCGACGTGCTCGACATGCTCGGTGTTGGCAGTCAGCTTCGCGACGAGACCGTCGTAGTAGTGGTGTGCCTCGGCGCCGAGCGGCTGGTCCCCCTCCAGCACGATCATCGCGTTGCTGTCGGAATCGAACTCCTGGAAGTTGGCGCCGATCTGCTTCATCGCGATCATCGCCGGGCCGTCCTTGGCGCTCAGCCCGACGGTGTGTGCCTCACCGACCTTCTCCAGCGGCGGGACCAGCGTGTTGGTGGCGACGTTGAGCGCGAACCAGCCGATCACGATCGGTATCGCCAGCACCCAGATCAGGTGGCCGATCTTGGATCGTTCGGTGTTGGTGGCACTCACGCGGGGCACCCTTCCATCAGGCCCGACAGGTCCATGGAAATGGAGCTCGGCGGCGTTACACAATCACTGTCGCGCGAAATATACCTAGCTCACCAAACTTTTATCCATAGCAACCACACAAAATGCCCCTCTACCTCCCACGAAATGGGACAAATCGGGGTCTTCTGCCGCGATTTCGGCCGTAGCGTTGACGGGATGGACAATTCTCCGGCCGATACGTTCGGCAAGCGCTACGGCGAAGTTCTGCTGGTCTCCCAGACACCGACCGGGCCCCAGGTCGCGGTGTTCAACACCTTCCCGCTCAATGACTGCCCACAGGACGCCTGGTCGGCGCTCAACCCCCAGGGCCTCGCCGGTGAGAACGGGGTCGCCGCCGCTTTGCTCAACGGACCCCGGTACTGGCTGATGAGCGAGATCGTGAAGACCCGTGCGGACGTCGGCGAACAGAAGACGTTCGGCGGCATCGAGATGCTGCAGCAGGCGACGGTGCAACTGTCGTCGATGAACCCGGCGCCCTACAGCGTGAACAAGGTCAGCCGCCGCACGGTGTTCGTGTTCGGGGCCGGGCGGCCGGTCTTCGAACTGCTCGATCCGCAGGGGCAGCGCTGGGTCATGCAGTCCTGGAGCCAGACCGTCGACCCGACGCTGGCGCTGTCGGACCTGCCGGAGCTCGGTGCCCGACTGCAGCTGCCCGACGGCTGGAGCTATCGGACGTCGACCCTGACCAGCCCGCTGAGTATCGACACCACCATCGACGACGCCCATGTCACCCAGGACAACCTCGGCAACACCTACTCGTTGGCGCCGGCCTGATTCTGCTGGGCGTTCCCAAACCCGTTCGGGTGCGTTACAAACAGAGGCGGGGTTGTTCCTGACGCGGTGGGCTGAACTGAAGGAGGCCGTATGGCTTGGGATTTCGAAACCGATCCGGAGTTCCAGGAACTCCTGGACTGGGCCGACGCCTTCGTGCGCGACGAAGTCGAGCCGCTCGACCTGATCTGGCCGCACCTGCAGTACACCGCGCTCGACGAGACCCGGCGCCGGGTCGTCGACCCGCTCAAGGAACAGGTGCGCCGAAAAGGCTTGTGGGCCACCCACCTTGGCCCCGAACTCGGCGGCCAGGGTTTCGGCCAACTGAAACTGGCGCTGCTCAACGAGATTCTGGGGCGCAGCCAGTGGGCGCCGATCATCTTCGGCTGTCAGGCCCCGGACACCGGCAACGCGGAGATCATCGCGCACTACGGCACCCCGGAGCAGAAGGAGCAGTACCTACGGCCGCTGCTCAACGGCGAGGTCTTCTCGTGTTATTCGATGACCGAGCCACAGGGCGGCGCCGACCCGACGCAGTTCACCACCTCCGCCGTGCGCGACGGCGACGACTGGGTTATCAACGGCTACAAGTTCTTCTCCTCCAACGCGTCCACCTCGACGTTCCTGATCGTCATGGTGGTGACCAACCCGGACGTCAGCCCATACCAGGGCATGTCGATGTTCCTCGTCCCCACTGACACGCCGGGCGTCAACATCATCCGCAACTCGGCGATCTACGGGGAATCCGACGGCCACGGCTCGCACGCCCTGATCCATTACGACAATGTGCGCGTGCCGAATTCGGCTGTGCTCGGCGGTGAGGGCCAGGCTTTCGTCATCGCGCAGACGCGCCTCGGCGGCGGCCGCATCCACCACGCGATGCGCACCATCGGGCTCTCGCAGAAGGCGCTCGACATGATGTGCGAGCGGGCGTTGTCGCGGCACACCGCGGGCAGCCTGCTGGCCGACAAACAGGCCGTGCAGGGCTTCATCGCCGACTCCTGGGCGCAGCTGCAGCAGTTCCGGCTGTTCGTGCTGCACACCGCGTGGAAGATCGACAAGTACAACGACTACAAGTTGGTCCGTAAGGACATCGCCGCGGTCAAGGTCGTCATGCCGACGGTGCTGCACGACATCGCCTGGCGCGCAATGCAAGTGCACGGCGCGCTCGGGGTCACCAATGAGGTGCCGTTCCTGGGCATGGTTGCCGGCGCCGCGGTGATGGGGTTGGCCGACGGACCGACCGAGGTGCACAAGGTCACGGTCGCCAAGCAGGTGCTGCGCGACTACACCGGCACCGACGAGCTGTGGCCGACCGAGTGGCTGCCGGGCAAACGTGAAGCGGCACAAGCGAAGTATGCCGAGTACCTGGAACTGGAAGTGGGCAATCTGTAGGCGGAGTTCTCGCCTCTACCGCGCCAGCAACCGGGTCACACCCCGCATCACCGCCCTACTCGCCGCATGCCGGGCCTGGTCAACCAACGACGGCGCCGGCGGCGGCGGCGCGGCCGCACCCAGCCGCGGGAAGAGCGCCAGCGCGTTGGTGCGGTCGATCTCACGCCGCCCGGCGTCGTCCAATCCCCCGTATGACTCCAGCCCGGCCGCGAACAGCTGACTGACCTCTACAGGCGCGAATGGGAAATCCGAACCGAAGGTGACGTGGCCCGGCTTCGCGAAAGCCAACAGCGACGGCAGCGCGGCCGCCGTGGACGACAGTGCGGTGTCGAAGTAGAAGCCCGCGAAGTCGTCGAGGTGATCGGCCGGGCTGCCGCCGACATCACTCGTGATGCCCATGGCCATGCGGTAGGACGCATACGGGACGAACCCGCCGGCATGGCTGAGGATGAACCGGATGTTCGGGTAGCGGCGGCGAATACCGTTGCGCACCAGCAGGTACGCCGCCCGGCTGGTGTCCAGCAGGAAGTCGGCAGCGAACGGCAGCACTCCGTCGATCGTGGGGCCCGGAAGCTCGGCGGGGTGGATGAACACCACGGCCGACCGCGCGTCGAGCTCCGCGAACAACGCGTCCTGGCCCGTCGCACCTACATAGGTCCCGACGCTGTTGGCGAGCAGGAACACCCCGTCGGCACCCAATTCGTCGAGCGCACGCACCGACTCAGCGACGGAGGCATCCAGGTGCGGCATCGGCAGCGTGGCGAAGAACCCGAACCGATCCGGCTGGGCGGCAGCCAGTTCTGCGCTGTAGTCGTTGAGGTCGCGAGCCAATGCCGCCGCGTCGGCCGCGGCCGGCAACATCGTCGTGCCCGGCGCGGAGACCGACAGGATGGCGGTCGCGACACCGAGTTTCGCCATTGCGTCAAGCGACGCTTCCGGAGTCCAGCCCGGCATCGCCCGGCCGCCGGCATCGCCGATACCGGCGCGATCCAACACCTTTCGGTATTCCGGCGGGACCATGTGGTGGTGGGTATCAATACGGTTCATGATGTTTCCTCCTCCGGTGATTTGTGCACGATATTCCGCGCGCACCGCGGAAAATCGTGCACAAATCGCGGGACTAGTCGGGGATTCCCACCCCGGCGAGCGCGGGAACGGTGTCTTCGCGGTGCAGCAACGACCGGGCCGCGGCCGCGAGCTGCCCGAGCTTGTCGACGCTGGCCTGCATCTCGTGGCCCCAGATGCTGATGCCCTGGTGAGTCGTCGGCTTCCACGTCGATTCGTCGACGATCAGCGGATTCCAGCCGACCTCCCATTCGAAACCCGATGGCGTGACGGCATAGAACGACAGCTCGCGGTCGTTGGTGTGCTGACCGATGCCCAGCGCCATGTCGAATCCCAGGGCCCGCACGCGCTGGTAGCTGTCCGTCAGATCGTCGAGCTCGGCGACCTGAATGTTGAGGTGTTGCACACGGGTCCGAATCGGGTTGATGGGCAGCCGATTCACCGCTGCGATGGCCACGGAGTGGTGGCGCCGGTTGACCCGGAGAAACCGGATTTTGACCTTCACCCCGCTCATCGTCTCATCGATGAAGTCACTGAGCCGCGCATCGAGCAAGGTGTTGTAGTAGCCGCGCACCTCGTGCGGCCTGGTGCTCGTCACGGCCACGTGACCCAGTCCGAATTCGCCGGTGACGAAACCTTTTCCGGCGACGGACAGGTGGTCGCCGACGTGCGCCCGCGTGTACAGCTCCTGCGCCAGCCCGTTTGGGCCGGGTATCCGCACCAGGCGCTCGGCGCCGCGCAGCGCGGCTTCCTCGTCGCTCCCGACAGTGACCGGCACGCCGCAGCGGTGCACGCGCCCGAGAATCTCGTCGAAGGTCTCGTGATCGTCGACCTGCCAGCCGAGCGCGGTGACGTCCTCGGCCGGTCCGCGCCGCAGCAGGAACCGGCATTGTTGTTCGTCGAGCCGGAATCGGATGGCGCCGGTGTCGAGGTCATCGAGGTGCATGCCGATCGCGTCGCGGCCGAACCGCCGCCAGTCGGCGAACCGCTCCGTCTCGACCGCCAGGTAACCGAGCGACACATGACCGAACACGCTCATGGCTGGAATACCGTGTTGTCCGAGAGGAATTCGTCGACCAGTTGATTGAACAGGTCGGCGCGTTCCCACTGCATCCAGTGTCCGGTGCGGCTGGTCATGACCAGTTCGGCGTTGGGCATGATGTTCTGCAGCATGGGTCCGCCCGAGGGCCGGTTCACCTTGTCGTCGCGGCCCCACAAGATCAGCGTCGGCGTCTGCAGCGATGCCAGCCGCGAGTCGCGGGTCAGGTCCATGCGCCACAGTGTTCGCAGGGCAAACGGTCCGGACGGCCGGCTCAGCGGCGGATCGGCCACCACCTCGGGATCGATCGACGCGGCGTAGCGCAGATCGATCAGCTCGGCGGGCACCGAATCACCCTCGTAGACGAGGTAATTGCGGATGAACTCGGCCAGCTTCTCCCGGCTGGGGCCGGTGCCGCCGTAGTACGCCAGCAGGCTGTTCAGTCCGGCGGTCGGTAGGCCGCGCGTGGTGCCGATACCACCGGGTCCCATCAGCACGAGCTTGCCGACGCGGCCCGGGGTGTCCAGCGCCAACCGCAGTGCCGCGGCTCCGCCGTAGGAGTTGCCGATCAGATGTGCTGTGCTGATGCTCAATTCGTCGAGCAGTCCCCGCATCGTGTCCGCCAGGCAGCCGAAGGGATCGGACTTGTCGATGCCCTTCGATGAGCGCCCGTAGCCGGGCATGTCGGGGACGAGGACGCGGTGACGCTTGGCGAGCGCGTCGATGTTGCGGGAGTAGTTGCTCACGCCGGAGGCGCCGGGGCCGCCGCCGTGCAGCAGCATCACCGCCGGGCCCGAACCGGCCTCGGCGACAAAGATCTTCCGATTGCCGACGGTGACGGTGTGTTCGGTGAGGGTGGTGGTCATGCGTGCGCTCCTGTCAAGGTGGTGAGGTTCAGTCCGGCCGGCGGAGCCGGGAGTCGTTGTCCGGAAGAGGTTGCGGCGTAGATGAATCCGTCCGGCCGGAGTACGACGGCGTCGGCTTTGTGGTCAGCCAGCCACCGCACGAGGCCAGGTTCGGTCATCTGCAGAGCCGACGCGCCGGCCGCCGTCCAGGCCGCCGCCCCGACCGGCACGGCGCCGGTGTGCAGCAGCGTCCAGCGGCCGCCCAGCAGATCGTCCAGGGGCACACCGTCCACGGTGGGTTGCGGGATCTGCCAGCCCACCGCCGGATGCCCGCCCGCCAAGAAGCCGTCGTCGTAGTGGGCGTCCGGAATCCACCAGAACTTCTGACCCGCGGCGTTGGCGCCGGGAATCCTGGTCAGCGCCCGCACGACGTGGTTGCGGATGGCAGCCAGCCAGGGCCGCCGCTCGGTAATGACCCGGCCGACCAGAACCGCGCGCCGGGTGACCTCTGTGACGTGCGGCTTGCGTTCTGCGGCATAGGAATCCAGCAACGAGTCCGGCGCCTGGCCACGTAGGACGGCCGCTAGTTTCCAGCACAGGTTGGCGGCATCGCGTACGCCCGCGGACATGCCCTGGCCGATCCACGGCGGCATGGCGTGCGCGGCATCACCGGCCAGGAACACGCGGCCGACCCGCCAGCGATCCGCCACGCGCACGTGATGGCTGTAGACGACAGCGCGCAAGATCTCGACATGGTCGGGCGTGACGCCCTGCTCCCGCAACACCTTCCAGACGGTTTCGTCGCTGGTGAGGTACTTCTCGTCCTCCCCGCCCCTGGCGGGGTACTCCCACCGGTGATGCCCCAGCGGGGTCGGGCAGTCGACGGTCGGCCGCGCGGGATTGCAGTGAAACCGCAAACGGTCGTGGGCATCCCATTCCTTGATCACCTTGGTGTCGATGACGACCCAGCGCTCGCCGTAGGTGCGTCCGCTGTACCCGATGCCGAGCACCCCGCGCGTCGCCGACGAGCCACCGTCCGAGGCGATGACATAGCGGGCGGTCACCCGCTTGAACGTGTCGGTACGCAGGTCGGCGAGCAGCAGTTCAACATCGTCGGTCCGGTTGGCCACCCGCAGGCATTCGTGTTCCAGGAGGACCTCGACGTTGGCGAAACGCGCTACCCCTTCGCGAAGTACCGAGTCGACCGCCGGTTGGTACAGGAACTGCTGCGACGGGTGGCCGCACCCGCGGCCGTAGATGACCGTTTCGATGAACGGGCGGCCGTCGGCATCGACAAAGGCAACGGGGCGGCCCGGCAGCATGTCGCGCTGGAGTCGCTCCGCCAGCCCGACCGACTGCCACACCCGCAGCACCTCTTCGTCGGTGGAGATCGCCCGCGCCCGGCTGTAGATGTCCGGATCACGCTCGAGCACCAGGACCTTCAGGCCGAGCTGCCCCAGCAGGTTGGCGGCGGTGGCGCCGGTGGGGCCATACCCGATGACGGCGACGTCGTAGGTGTCTTCACTGCTCATTAGAGGCCTCCAGGGCTTGTTCTGTAGTGATCGTTACGGTAATGTAGTGATCGCTACAGAGTCAAGAGTCGGGAGCGAAAATGACCGAAGCACCCAAGGCGCGCCGGAAACGAGCCGACGGCGAACAGTCCCGTGAGCGAATCCTGGACGCCGCCAACGAGATTGCCTCCGAACGCGGTTACGAGGGCACAAGCATCGCCCTGGTCAGCAAGAAGTGCGGGCTCCCCGCCAGCTCCATCTACTGGCACTTCAAGGACAAGGACGACCTGCTGGCCGCAGTCATCGACCGCAGCTTCGAGACCTGGCTGCGCGTCTGGGAACTCCCCTCCGACGGCGAGCCGCGCGAACGCGTCATCGGCCTGGCCAAGCAGCTCGCGAAAGGTCTGCTCGACCATCCGGACTTCCTGCGCCTCGGGTTGATGCTCGCACTGGAGCGCCGGCCGGTGGAACCGCGAGCCCGTGCACAGTTCCTTCAGGCGCGATCGCAGGCCTCCGCGTCGCTCACCGAAGCACTCGGCGAGCTGGCCCCCGGCCTCACCGACGCCCAGGTCCGGCTGCTGGTGAACTACTCGATCGCCGGCGCTGACGGCCTGTTCATCGCCAAGGAACTGGGGGGTGATTCGGTGGACCTGCTCGAGTTGTTCGAGATGCACGCCAACGCCATGTACGACACGGCGATCCGGATGCTCGCCGAGAACGCAAGCTGATGTCGCTCACGGCCGATGACCTGCGCGCCGCAGCAGACCTGCTCGACACCGCACGCCTCAACCGGGTCCCGATCGCGCCGCTGACCGCGCGGTATCCCGCGCTGAGCGTCGACAACGCCTATGCCATCCAGAAGATCAACCTCGACCGACGGCTGCGCGTCGGCCACACCGTGGTCGGACACAAGATCGGCCTGACGTCCGAACCGATGCAAACGCTGCTCGGCGTCGATGAGCCAGACTTCGGTTACGTCCTCGATGACATGGTCGCTCCGGATGGAGGCAGGATCACGGTCGATCGGTTCTGCGCACCACGCGTCGAACCCGAGATCGCTTTCCTGTTGCACACGGCACTGCGCGGACCCGCTGTCACCGCCGACGATGTACGCGCGGCCACCGAAGCGGTGGCGGTGGCTCTGGAGATCGTCGACAGCCGCGTCGCCGATTGGCAGATCACCCTGCCCGACACCGTCGCAGACAACGCCAGTTCGGGAGCTGTGGTGCTCGGCGAATGGGTGCCCTTCTCCGCCGAGCTCGATCTGCCGAATGCCCGGGCGTCGTTGCGGCTCAACGACACCGAGATCGACACCGGCCTCGGGTCCGCGGTGCTCGGCGATCCGGCCACCGCGGTGGCATGGCTCGCCAATGCCCTTGCGCCCTACGACATCGAAATCGCCGCCGGCCAGTTCGTCATGTCGGGTTCGTTCACCTCGGCGGCATTCATTCGCCCCGGCGATCGGGCCGATGCCACCATCACGGGCCTCGGCACCGTGTCCCTCCACATCGACTAGAGGACCGGAAAACCCATGCAGCACAACCCAACCTGGCCGGTTGCCATCATCGGATCCGGCAACATCGGCACCGACCTGATGATCAAGATCCTGCGCAGCGACGGCCCACTGCGACTCGCGGCGATGGTCGGTATCGATCCCGACTCCGACGGCTTGGCCCGCGCCGCGCGGATGGGAGTGCCTACCACCGCGGAGGGCGTCGATGGCCTCCTGAAGATGCCGAACTTCAGGGACATCAAGCTCGTCTTCGACGCGACGTCCGCCGGCGCCCACCGCGCCAACTGGGCGCGACTGCAGCCAATGGGCGTGCGCATGCTCGACCTCACCCCTGCGGCGATCGGGCCGTACTGCGTGCCGGTGGTCAACCTCGACGAGCATCTCCACGAGCAGAACCTGAACATGGTCACCTGCGGCGGACAGGCCACCGTGCCGATCGTCGCGGCGGTCTCAGAATGCGGCATCGTGTCCTACGCCGAAATCGTCTCCTCCATCTCGGCGAAATCGGCCGGGCCGGGCACCCGGGCCAACATCGATGAGTTCATCGAAACAACCTGCGCGGCAATCCAATCGGTCGGTGGCGCGCAGCGCAGCAAGGCCGTGATGATCCTCAACCCCGCCGACCCGCCGCTACTGATGCGCAACACGGTGTACTGCCTGGTCGAAGGCGACGTTGACCGGGCCGCCGTCGAGCAACACATCGAGGCCATGGTGGCACGCGTCAACGCCTACGTCCCGGGCTACCGCCTCAAACAGCGCGTCCAGTTCGAGTCCTTCACGAGCGAAAACCCGCTCTACATCCCGGAAACCGGCAAGTTCTCCGGCGTCCGCGTCACCGCCATGCTCGAAGTCGCAGGCGCCGCCCATTATCTGCCCGCCTACGCCGGAAATCTCGACATCATGACCTCTGCCGCGAAGGCCACGGCAGAGACGATCGCCCATCACATTTGCGAAACTGCGGGAGCCACAACATGAGTCACGACCTGTACATCAGCGACGTCACCCTGCGGGACGGCATGCACGCCGTCCGCCACCAGTACAGCATCGCGCAGGCCGTCGCCATCGCCGGCGCCCTCGATGAGGCGGGCGTCGATTCCATCGAGGTTGCCCACGGCGACGGGCTTTCGGGCTCCAGCTGCATTTACGGCTTCGGCGCCCACACCGACATCGAATGGATCGAGGCCGTGGCCGCGGTGGTGCGTCACGCCCGGGTGGCAACCCTCGTGTTGCCCGGCATCGGCACGGTGCGCCAGCTCAAGGAGGCGAATCGAGCCGGCGCCACGGTAGTGCGAGTTGCCACCCACTGCACCGAGGCCGATATCTCCGCCCACCACATCGCGGCCGCCCGCGAACTCGGCATGGACACCGTCGGCTTTCTGATGATGAGTCACATGACCGACCCGCAATCGCTCGCAGATCAAGCCAAACTCATGGAAGGCTACGGAGCCACCTGCGTCTACGTCGTCGACTCCGGTGGTGCGATGACGATGCGGGACGTCGCCGACCGTGTCGACGCGCTACGCCAAACCATCAACCCGGCAACAGAAATCGGCATCCACGCGCACCACAACCTGTCGCTGGGTGTCGCCAACTCGTTGACCGCCGTCGAACACGGTGCGACCCGCGTCGACGCGTCACTGGCCGGGATGGGTGCCGGCGCCGGGAACGCGCCGCTGGAAGTCTTCATCGCGGCGGCCACCAAGCTGGGCTGGGAGCACGGCTGCGATCTGCATGCGCTGCAGGACGCCGCTGACGATCTGGTGCGACCGCTGCAAGAGCGGCCGGTCCGCGTCGACCGGGAAACCCTGACGCTCGGCTACGCGGGCGTGTACTCGAGTTTCCTGCGGCACGCGGAGATCACCGCCGAGCGCTTCGACGTCGACGCACGAACCCTGCTGGAAGAAGCAGGGCGACGCGGACTCGTCGGTGGGCAAGAGGACATGTTGGTGGACATCGCGCTGGACCTCACGCGCGCCGAAATCGCCTAGGCGACCAGCTCGACCAGCGTCGCGTTGGCGGTACCGCCACCCTCGCACATGGTCTGCAGACCGTAGCGAATCCCGTTGTCCCGCATGTGATTGATCATGCGCGTCATCAGCACCGCGCCGGACGCGCCGAGCGGGTGCCCCAGCGCAATCGCGCCACCTAGCGGATTCAGCGCCGCTTCCGATGCGCCGGTCTCCGCCAGCCAGGCCAGCGGTACCGGGGCGAACGCCTCGTTCACCTCGAACGCCCCGATCTCGTCGATGCGTACGCCCGTCTTGCGCAGCACCTTCTGCGTCGCCGGGATCGGGCCGGTCAGCATCAGCACCGGATCGGCGCCCGTCACCGCGCCGCCGACGTACCGCACCAGCGGGGTGAGGTCGAGCTGCAGCGCATTCTCCAGAGTCATCACCAAAAGTGCTGCCGCACCGTCGGAAATCTGCGAGGAGTTGCCGGCGTGGATCACGCCGTCGTCCTGGAACGCCGGCTTGAGACCGCCGAGCTTCTCGACGGTCGTCCCTCGCCGAATGCCCTCGTCCTCGTGCACCACACCACCGTCGTCGGTGAACACCGGAACGATCTGCGTGACGAACGCGCCCGAATCCTGTGCGGCCGCGGCGAGTTCATGCGACCGCGCGGAGTATTCGTCCAGCCGCGCCCGTGACAGTCCCCATTTCCTCGCAATCATCTCGGCCGAGATGCCCTGATTGAAATTGAAACCGTCATACCGGGCCAGCGCTTTCGGCCCGTACGGCTCCCCCGTCTGGCGGGCCGCGCCGAGCGGCACCCGGCTCATCACCTCGACGCCACCGGCCACCACGATGTCCTGCTGCCCCGACATCACCGCCTGTACCGCGAAATCCAGTGCCTGCTGGGATGATCCGCAGGCCCGGTTGACCGTCGTCCCCGGAATCGACTCGGGCCAGCCGGCCGCCAGCACCGACCAGCGGGCGATATTGCTGGACTGGTCGCCGACCTGCGAGACGCAGCCCCAGACGACGTCGTCGACGAGATCCGGTGCCACCCCGGATCGTTCCATCAGTTCATTGAGCACCACCGCGGACAGGTCGGCGGCATGCTGGCCGGCCAATCCTCCGTTGCGCTTGCCGACGGCGGTCCGCACGGCCTCCACAATGACGACTTCACGCATGGTCGCTCCCTGCTCCGTAGACATCTCCGATGGCACCGTCGGCTCGTAGGCCGGCAATATCTTCAGCGCTGTAACCCAATTCGCCGAGTATCACATCTGTGTGCTCGCCGAGGCCTGGAATTGCACCCATGCTCAGTTCGAGTCCGCTGATCACCGGTGGCGGCAACAAGGCCTCGATGGGGCCGTTGGGCGTGCTGACCTGACGCCACCGATCACGGGCCTGCAGGTGCGGATGCGCGATCACTTCACTGGGCCGGTTGTACCGCGAGTTGCCGATCCCGGCCTGGTCGGCGATCCGCTGAATATCCTCGAGATCGCGCTCTGCGCACCAGGATCCGATGGCTGAATGGAGCTCGTCGCGGTGCGCGCAGCGATCCGAGTTGCTTGCGAAGCGGGGATCCGCGGCGAGGTCGGGCCGGCCGATGATCTCCAGTGCCAGCCGCTGCCATTCCCTGTCATTCGTGGTGCCGAGCACCACGGTCTGACCATCCCGGGTTCCGAAGGCGCCATATGGCGCAACGGCCGGCGACGCCATGCCGAGCGGCTGCTGGTTCACGCCGGAATGCTGGGTGTAGGTCAGCGGGTAACCCATGATGTCGGTCATCGTGTCGAACAGGCTCACGGCGACCGACGGTGCCGGGCCGACCGACACGCCGCGGGCGCGGCCCAACAGCAGCGCCATGATCGACAGCGCCGAGTAGAGGCCCGTGCTGATGTCGGCGACGGGTGGACCGGGTTTGGCGGGCATCTCCGGAAAGCCGGTGGCGGCGCACGATCCCGACTCCGCTTGCACCAGAAGGTCGTACGCGCGTTTCTGGGAAAGGGGACCACCCGGGCCGTAGCCGTCGATTTCGACGGGGATCACCTGCGGGTGCCGCTTGCCGAGTTCCTCGGGGGACAAACCCAATCGCGCGGTGGCGCCGGGCGCCAGGTTGGAGACGAACGCGTCAGCGCCCTCGATCAGTTGGTGCAGGACCGCAATGCCTCTGTCGGACTTGAGGTTCAGGGTGATCGACTGCTTGCCCCGGTTGGCCCAGACGAAATGTGCGGCCTGGCCCAGCACCACGTCGTCGTAGTCGCGGGCGAAGTCGCCGCCCTGGGGATTCTCGACCTTGATCACCCGGGCGCCGAAGTCGGCCAGCACGCGCGTGCACATCGGCGCGGACACCGCCTGCTCCATCGCGACGACGGTGATCCCGGCCAGCGGCAGCGACGACGCTTCGGTCACACCCTCACATAACCATGCCGCCGCCGGCCGGCGCGCTGCGGGCCGCCCACTCAGGAGTCCGACGCACAGGTCACATCGACGTAGACGTTGTTGATCATGCGGGTGTCAGCGCGCTGGGTCGGGTCCGCCGCATTCGGCAGGCCATGCACGTCGGTCACCGTGCACGCCGACAGCGGTGCGCTCGGCGCGCCATCGACCTGCACGTTGTAACCCTCGCTGCGCAGTGTGGACACGACGTCGGCGCCGTTGTTCCCGGACACGCTGGAGGCCTGCGCCGGGCCGGCGGCCGTCAGGGCGGCGACTGCCAGAGCTGCGGCGGTGGTGGAGATCAGTGCGATCTTCCTGGTCATCTCGGTTCCCTTCAAGTTGAGGTTCTGACGGCTTCCAGCCTCGAATCGGCCGACAAGGGTTCCCCGGAGGAACGATGAAGATTCGTTAAAGAACCCGCCGCCGACCAGGCCAACCGGTCGACCAGGCCGCCACGCGGGTGCACCATGAGCAGGTGAACGGCACCGAACCCACGCCGAGCCTGCGCGCGCTGGTCGTCGACGACGAGACGGCGCTGGCCGACGTCGTGGCCAGCTATCTCAAGCGCGAGCAGTTCGAGGTGCGCGTCGCCGCCGACGGCCCGTCGGCCCTGGTCGCGGCCCGCGAACTCGACCCCGACGTGGTGATCCTCGACATCGGTCTGCCCGGGCTCGACGGCATCGAGGTATGCCGCCAGCTGCGGGTGTTCTCCGACGCGTACGTGGTCATGCTCACCGCCCGCGATACCGAGATCGACACCATCGTCGGACTGTCGGTCGGCGCGGACGACTACGTCACCAAACCGTTCAGTCCCCGCGAGCTGGTGGCACGGATCCGCGCCATGTTGCGACGCCCCCGGCGCAATCCCGATTCCGTGCCGGCGACAGGAACACCGCCCCGCGTCTTCGGGGATCTGCACATCGACACCGACAGCCGCCAGACCTTGCTCGGTGGCGCGCCAATCATGCTGACCCGCACCGAGTTCGATGTGCTGGCGGCCCTGTCGTCACGTCCACGTCAAGTGTGGACGCGGCACCAACTGTTGGAAGCCGTGTGGGGCGAGTCGTGGTTCGGCAACGACAACGTCGTCGACGTCCACGTCGGGCATCTGCGGCGCAAGCTCGGCGACAACTCGGCCGAGCCGCGGTATGTCACCACGGTGCGCGGTGTCGGTTATCGAATGGGAGAAGGCTGATGGCCCAGAATCATCCGCGCAGCAAGCACGGAATCCGGAGCCGCCTGCTCGTCACCAATGCGGTGGTGGTTGTCGCGGCGATCGCCACCACGACCACCGTCGCCCTGATCATCGGCCCGCCGATGTTCCGGCAGGTGATGCAGGACGTGCTGGTTCCCGGCCGCACCGGCCCGCACCCCTACGAGCATGTGTTCCGGCAGGCGACCGCCGTCTCGGTGGGCATGTCGCTCGCCGTGGCCGCGACCACCGCGCTGGCGCTGAGCTGGTATTTGAGCCGACGGATGCACCGGTCGACTGCCGAGCTCGCCGCCGCGGCGACCGCCGTGGCCGACGGGAACTACGACATCCGAGTCTCCCCGCCGCATCTGGGCACTGAATTCGACGCCATCGCAGACGCTTTCAACACGATGGCCGAGCAGCTGGGCTCCGTCGAGACGACCCGTCGCCAGCTGTTGGCCGATCTCGCCCACGAGCTCCGCACGCCTGTCTCCGTCATCGACGCCTATCTCGAGTCGATCGAAGACGGCATCCATCCTCTGGATGCGACCACCATCGGCGTGCTGCGCGACCAGACCCGACGGCTCACCCGACTCAGCTCAGACGTGCGGGCACTGTCCGATGCCGAGCGCGACATGGCGCTCGTCGACACCGAGTCCGTCGCCCCGGCGACGGTGATCGCTGCTGCCGTCGACGCGTTCGCAGCTCCGTATCGCGCCAAAGGCGTTGCACTGACGTCGGATATCGCTCCGCGCTTGCCGGACCTCTGGGCCGACCCGCAGCGGCTCGACCAGGTGCTGGCCAATCTGCTGACCAACGCGTTGCGACACACTCAAGCCGGCGGCACGGTGCGGGTGACGGCAACATCGGTTGGCGGATCGGTGCAGATCAAGGTCTGCGACGACGGCGACGGCATCGCCGCCGAGCATCTGCCGCGGCTGTTCGAGCGGTTCTACCGGGCCGACTCGGCGCGCGACCGGGCACATGGCGGCTCTGGCATCGGGCTGGCGATCGCCAAGGCGCTGGTCGACGCCCACCATGGCCGCATCACGGCGACCAGTACCGGCGTCGGCACCGGCGCGACCTTCACCGTCGAATTGCCGAGCCGCGCAACGTCGTTCGCCGGTTCACGCGAGTCCTGATCCCGACGCCTCTGTACGACAACTAGCCCGGATAGTTCGGGTAGTTGGGGTGCGGCGGGTAGCCCTGGTTGGGATATCCAGGCGGTGGGTAGCCCGGGTACCCGGGCGCCGGGTAACCCGGATAACCCTGCTGTGGGTAGCCGGGGTAACCCTGTTGCGGCGGCATGGGATACGACGGCCCTGGCCCGGCGCTCTGACCGCGGCCGTTCTTACTGCCTCGGCGGCGGCGCAACGTCACAACGATGAACACCACGAGGCACGCCACCCCGAGCACGACGAAGACGACGATGGGCCACGACCAGCCATTGGGCGGCGCACTCACCCGGATGTTGTTCACGCCGGGGCATCGAACGGTCACCGGCCCGCGGTCGCGCGGCAGCTCTCCCACCACGCGGTAAGTCTTGCCCCTGGAGAAGAAAAGGCGCCGCTTGCCACCGAATTTCTTCTCGGGATGCGCGCCGGCGAAGGGCGCCAACGACTGCGTCTTCCCATCAGATGTCGTTGCCGTACAACGAATGTTCGATTGCGATTTTTCGAGATACACGACGTAGCTGCTGTCGGTGGGCGTCACCACGCCACCTGATCTGATCGATACCCCCGGCTCGCTCTTGGAGCCCAGAAAGACCATCACCGCCAGTGCCAACATCCCGAACCCGAACAGCGTCCCGATCACTCTGCCGATCGGGCTACGTCCCCCTGTACTCCCCATGCCCCGATTCTCACACGCGCCCAACGCCCGGGCGGCAGGAGTTCGTCAGCGTTCATTGCGGCTGATCTTCTGCTGCACGCCGGTCAATCATTTCGATCAGCGTCTCGATCGCCCGATTCGCACGACGCCGGTCGCCGGTCAGCAGCAGATCGATCTGCAGGCCACGCACCTGCGCCAACAACACGGTCGCGAGGGTGTCGGCATCTTTGGGCGAATAGCCGATTCGCAGCAGCTGTGCCGAAATGACGTTGAGCCAATCGTGGATGCTCGCCTGCGCCAATTCGGCAAGGCGACCGCCATCTCGACTTGCGCGACCTACGACCTCGAAGAGCAGGGCGAACTGCCGCTGCTCGGCCGGGTCGCATAGCCGTTTCCACGTCGTGCGCAATAGCTGCGAGGCCGGACGGCCGGGACGCAGCTGGTCATCGCGTGAAAGCTGATCGGCGAAGTCCGACCTGATCTTGGCGATGACCTGCAACAGCAGATCCTCCTTCGACGCGAAGTGTCGCAGCAACGTGGCGTGCGTGACCCCCAGTGCGCGGGCCATGTCGCGCAGCGACAAGTCACCGATTCCGTTGTCGAGTACGTACTCGGTAGCGGCAGCCAGTAGTTCAGGCCGTCGGTGCTGATAGCGGAGCGTGCGTCCGTCCACTCGACCTTCGTCCGCCTCCATGCCAGGGCCTCGCTTTCAGATAGCCGTACCAAATGGTTGTCCTAACCAGTTGGTACGGCTATGTTAGTCCCACCGACGCCAAATGAGAGGTTGACATGGCCGACCACACTCCGTCCTCGCTCATCGAGCTGGGCTTGTTCACCGGAATTCCGCAGCACGACAACTTTTCACGGGTGCCCGAACTACTTCCCACCAGCAAGATGTCGCCGTCATCGGCTCCATACGATTGGCCGGCAACGGATCCGATCGAGCTTCCAGAGTGGTACGTGCTCAACGGAGAACGTAGGTCGGTACAGGACTTCCTCACCCAAACGGACACCGCTGCGCTGTTGATTCTTCACGACGGCGCCATCGCACATGAGTGGTACGGACTGACCGGTGGACCAAACGTCCCGTGGATTTCGATGTCTGTGGCCAAGAGCGTCATCTCGGCCCTCGTCGGGATTGCGGTTGAGGACGGCCACATCTCGAGTATCGATCGACCCATCGGTGACTACATCCGCGTGACGCCCGGCTCTGCGTACGACGGCGTCTCGATCAAGGACGTGCTTCAGATGTCTTCGGGCGCAAGGTGGAACGAAGACTACAACGATGCAGAGTCTGACATCTTCCGGTTGGCCGCCGCGATGAGCGAAGGCGGAACACTCGAGGAATTCGTCGCAACCATGGTGCGCGACAACGAACCCGGGAACATCTGTCGCTACAACTCCGGCGATACCCAGGCGCTCGGAGCACTGGTAGTCAGTGCGACCGGCCGTTCGATCACCGACTACATGCAGGAGAAGCTCGTCGAGCCGCTCGGAATCAGTTCGCCCACATACTGGTTGGTCGACTCGACGGGCATGGAGGTGGCATTCGCGGGCCTCGTCATGACCGCGCGAGACTACGCGAAATTCGGTGAGCTGTATCGCAATGGCGGCCGATGGCGAGGTCAGCAGGTAGTTCCCGCGTCATGGGTGGCGGCGTCACTGACGGCCGATGCCGCACATCTTCAGCCGGGACGTCCGATCATCGGCAGCCATCCGCTCAACTTGGGTTACGGCTACCAATGGTGGCTGCCTGCCGGGGATTCCGGCGAGTTCAGCGCAATCGGCGTGTACAACCAATTCGTCTACGTCGACCCGATCAAGAAGACCGTCATCGTCAAGCTGTCCGCGAACCGCAGGTACGGCACGAGCGACGACGAGTCCACCAACCGCGAACTCGAGACCGTCGCATTCCTCCGCGCACTCATTGGCGCACCAGCGCACTGACCCAAATCGAGACGGCCAACCGCACCTGGCAATGTCTGAAAAGGCTATGAATCAATTATGAAATTGACATGGCGAACATTATGCGTCGCGTATGAGTATCTCGACGCGCGTTCGATCCTGGCTAGAATTGAATTTGAGATAAAGGCAGATAAACGGTTTTAAATGCTCGAGAGGAAATTGAAGTGTTGGGCGGCAGTATTGCCAAGAGCGTCGTGGTTGTGTCCGTAGCGATCGCGTTGAGTGTGGGCTCGGGGGCGCCGGCACTGGCTGCGCCCGAGGTGCAGGCATCGGCCCAGGCCACGATCAGCGATCTGGAAGCACGAGGACTGCGGCCGATACTCAACAAGGTCGGTAACGCACCCATCGAGCAATGTACGGTCATCGCGGTGCGGGAGGGCACTGCTGTCAAGCACTCCTGGATACAGCGCGGCCCGACCGGGAACGTCGGCAATCTCATTCGCTATAAGACTGCGTACGTTGATCTCATGTGCAATCGATAAATGATGCCGACGGAGTATCTGAGCCACAATTTGCAGGTAAATAGTTGAATCAACGGTCCGGTGATTGCCGCGCGGCCCCTGAGCCTGCCGCGACGTCACTCCCCCGTCGACCACGATCTGCGTCCCGGCGAATGACGCCTTGGGCGACACGAGGAACGCGACGGCCGCCCCGATCTCGTCGGGTTGCCCCAGCCGGCCCGGTGGCGCTGCCTCATCGGCGCGCGGAGACATCCCATTACGCCGCGGTGTCAGGATAGAAAACAGGTAGCGATCTACTCAGTCCTGATCACCCCGGAAGGCGCATCCTGATTACGGCCACCATCTGATCAGCGCCGAGCGTCGCGGGAGACAAGCCCATGAGTCACGCCACACATGCAGCGTCATCAGACCGCGAGCGGCTGACCGCCAGTGACTTTCAGTCGCTCGGTATCCGCGATCTGCTGGATGCCCGCGACCAGTTTCACGTACACCTCGCGCACAAACCGAACGTCTTCTCCACCGCGATCGGGCGCTACCTGATTCGTGACACCGACCCTGACGTACATGAAACGAGCTGCGGTCCGCTCGACGCTCGCGCGCGCAAAGCGCCAGAGCGCACCCTCCTCAACTCCACAACTCGGGATTGGTCGTGGCCATGCGTCCTGGTGTTCGTGAAGCGGTGGCAGACCCTCGACGATCTGATCGATCATCCCGAGGATGTGGTGCCCCCGTTCATTTACCTGCCAGATGGGCGCATTGTTCCGGTGTGTGTGGTCCTCGCCGAATCCACCGCTCTTCCATCCCCCGAGCTCGACCCGAGTCGACTCGCGGCTGAATCGCTCGGCGTCGGCTCACCCATCTACGTCGATGCACAGGGCATGCGGCGCTTGGGCACCGCCGCCTGCCTGGTTTCGGATGGCAGCGACGTCTACGTCCTCACCAACACGCACCTCGCCGGGGTGGTGGGGCGGCCCGTGAGAGCTTTGTTGCGAGGTGCTCCCGTCACCGTCGGAAGCACCCTGGGTGCGCCCCATCTGGCGGAGCGCACCTTCTCGGACATCTACCCGAGCCTGCCGGGCCGGGACGCTGTCGTGAACATCGATGCCGCGATCGTCCGGCTCGACGATGCCGGAATCTGGGAGACAGACGCCCTCACTCAGCCGATCGGCGACGTGACGGACTTCAGCGCGAGCACCGCCGCGCTCTCCTGGATCGGGCGACCGGTGGTCGGCCAGGGTGCTGCCAGCGGCGAAATGCGCGGAGAGATCAAGGCCCTCTTCTATCGATACAAGTCGATCGGCGGGCGCGACTACATCGCCGACTTCGTCATCGGTGCGCGATCCGACGACTCGGGCCCGCTGGTCACACAGCCCGGTGATTCGGGGTCACTTTGGTGCCTCGACGGAGTCGTGGAGCCTGGCGTGCGCTCGCCGTTCGGGCTGGAGTGGGGTGGTCAGCGGATCGGCGCGGATCCCGCCGCCGGCGACTTCCTCCAGTTCTCGCTGGCGACGTCCATGGCGGTGATCCTGCGGGAGCTCAATCTCGATCTGGTCGCCGGACCCACCACGCAACGCATCCAGTACTGGGGGCCGGTGGGGCACTTCAAGATTGGCCAACAGGCCTGCTTCCTGGTCGGAAACCCGGCGTTGCGGAAGTTCTTCACGGCCAACATCAACAACCTCAGTTTCCGTAGCGACGACCAACTCAAACTCGCGACGCATCTGCAGGCCACGAAGTTCGTCCCGCTCAGCGATGTGCCGGACGTGGTGTGGAAGACGAACATCAACCGGGCCAAGCCAGAAGTCGCACGGGCGATGGAGAATTGGAACCACTATGCCGATGTCGACCTCCCCGGAGCCGACGGCAACTCGTTGATGGCGAGCTATGCGGCCGACGAGGACTCGCTGAACTACAGCAACTGGCTGAGCTTCTACCAAGACGCGCCGGTGCCCAGCGCATCGACGGCGCATTCCAATAACCAAGGGGCGCTGCCGTTCCGGGTCTGGCAGATCGTCGCTCAGATGGTGAAATTCGCGAAGAACGATGCCGGCGCCAGTTTTCTCGCTGCGGCCGGCTGCCTGGCGCACTATGTGGGCGACGCGTGCCAGCCCTTGCATTCCTCGCAGCATTCCGACGGATTGAACGGGGCTTCGACCGGCGTGCATGCCACCTACGAGGACAACATGGTGGACGCTCATGCCGACGACATCGCGAATGAGATCGGCAACGTCATCAAGAACCTGAAGTTCACTCCACGCGCGATCCACAGTCCGCGCGACGCAGCCAAGGCCACCATGGATTTGATGATCTTCGCGCAGACCACACTGCCGCCTCAGACGATCTGCCAGACCTACAACCACGTGCATCCAGGAGCTACCCACGACACCAGCAACCCGGCGGTGTTGAACGCACTCTGGGCGAAGTGTGGAGACCGGACCATCGAAGTCATCGCGGCGGGCGCGGTGACGCTTGGCGCACTCTGGTCCGCCGCATGGAAGCTATCCGGCGCGCCCAAGGACTCGCCTTGGCTGACAAAGGTTTACGACGGCACCAAGGACTTGATGCCGGTCTATGAAGACAAGAACTTCCTGCGGTCCCTGCACCTCAAATATCTGGGGCAGGACGATCTGCCGGGATCCGACGCTCCGAAGAATCCGCCCCCGCCGCCCGGCAGTCCTGCCAAGAAAGCTGCGAAGAAGGTTGCCAAGAAGGCCCGTTGACTCACCCTGCCGCGCTCTCCCCACCACTTCGCGCTGGGAGCTGTCATCATGCGCTGACACTGTCAACGCATGATGACAGCTCCGGATCGCACACACCTTAGGTAGAGCCGACACGCCCGGATTGCTGCAACCGACACCATCGGATCAGGCCGAGTCAGCTCCGTGAGGGTGTGAATACGCCACGGAAGCGCATGTCCCCAGAGACGAGGCGGTCGTATGCGTGGGTCGCTTCATCGAGAGCGAAGGTCTCCACGATGGGTTTGACTTTGCCGGTCGCAGCGAGTTTCAGGACTTCACTGAGCATGTGCAAACCACCGTGAGTGGACCCGATGACTCGCTGTCGCATCATGTGGAAGGGCACCCCCTGCGAGGAGATGCTGAACGGGTGGTTGAAATCCAACCCACTCAGCACGACCCGCCCATCCACACGCAGGCCCGTCATCGCATCTTGGGCGGCAGCAAAGGAATTGGTCGTGACCAACAAGACGTCCGCACCGCCGCGGGCACGCAGTTCTGTTCCGTTCGCCACGACGTCGTCGGCACCCAGCTGCACGGCCAGATCGTGTTTGTCGGCAGAGTGTGTGACAGCGATAGTTTCGAACCCGCTGGCTTTGGCCAGTTGCAGCGCAACATGTCCCAGGCCCCCGATGCCGACCACGGCGATGCGCTCGTGCGGTTGCGGCGCGGCGTCGCGCAGCCCGCTCCATGTTGTGTACCCAGCACACATCATGGGCGCCGCAGCTTCGTACGACAGCCCGTCAGGCAGTAGCACGGTTCCCTCAGCAGATAGCGCCACGTATTCGGCGTGACCGCCCTGGGCGGAGAAGCCCGACGTACGCGGGGCTACACAGTTCATTGCCGTCTGTCCGGTCAGCGGCCGGCATTCGAGGCAATACTCGCAGCGGCCGCACGCTGACTGAACCCAGGTGGCACCGACGCGGTCGCCGATCTGCCGTGTTCGCACGCCAGCGCCAACCGCAACGACCTCGCCGACAATTTCGTGCCCGGGCGTTTGAGGGTAGATATCGCCGCCGAAACCCTGCGTGGCCCACGCATCGGTGAAGCACATCCCTGATGCGTGCACCCGCACCAGGATCTGGCCGGGTTCCGCTTCGGGTGTCGGAACGTCTCGAACCACCCACGGCTGGTTCTCACCGGTCATCACGACAGCCTTCAATGCATGCTCCTTACGTTGCGAATCCAAACTGAACGAACGAGTCACCGCTGGTCAGCGCAGGTAGTACCGGCAATCCTCACTGCAGGCAACCCACCGCACCCCGACAACCACAGCGCTGAAAGCTATGCGGCCAACCGCATGCATCGCCTTCGAATTCTCACTGGGTTGCGAAATGCACACGGCCGACAGATCGGCCGGACGTGTCACCATCGGACGACGCGTGATGCCCTCCATGACGTGGTTTTGACCTGGTTGCCGACCCATCGCTAGGTTGGCTGCGTTTGGGACGGTGTCCTAGATCGATGGACACCCGCGATCGCGAAGTTCCAGCTATCGCAATACACGTGGGTCTGGGAGGCTTGATCCATGGCGAGTGTTGAATTCGCGTTTGTCAGTCAGCATCTGAGTGGATCAGCTGACTGCGAATTTCATCAACCGCACCACGTGGTCATGGTCTACCGCCATGGACACGTCCTCGCCAAGGAGTACGAGGTCGAGGACATGGGCGGGCGCCGCGTCGAGACGCCGACCGCCGGCAGCACATGGGTATTGCCTGCCGAACGACGCGGCGCCGCAATGGCCCGCGGCAACTCCGAAGCACACTATTGCCAGTTGACCGTTCCGACGTCCGCCTTGGGACCCAGTCCTTTGCAGCCGACCGTCGGGCCCGATCCTCTCCTCTACGCGCTCGTTCAGCGCATCCATGAGGTGAGTGGTCGGACCGACGTGGCTGCCCGGTTGTTGCACGAATCATTAACTGAGACAGTGCGGTTACACCTTCGGGATCAATACACGGCGTCCCCTGCGGTCCAGATCACCGACTCTCCCAGGGAACTAGACCAGGCAGCAGTCACCGCGCTGCGCGAATACCTCAATGACAGCCTCGACTCCACGCTCAGCCTTCAGGCGCTGGCGCAGCTCGTCAATATGCCGATCAACCGGTTCACCGCAGCTTTCAGCGACGCCTTCCACACCACCCCACACCAATACCTCATCACTCAACGCATTTCGCGAGCCAAGAAACTACTCACCACCAGTACCCTGACAGTCACCGAAATCAGTGCAGCCCTTGGATTCTCGACACCGAGCCACTTCGCCACCACGTTCAAAGACCGGGTGGGAATCACCCCGACCCAATACCGTCAATATGGGTGACGGTCTCCGACGCCCTGACCACCCCGGAAGCCCCGTAGACCTGCCGAGATTTGCTGTCGGAAACCCGCCCATATCCCCGATAAACTCTGCTGCGGGGGCACTACTTCATCGCAACGGGGGAATTTCGTGGCAGGTCCTTTCGGGTCGTCGCACGGCCAGGCGCAGCCAGCAAGCGCCGGGCCGAGCCACTATCAGCAGCAGCCACAGCCGCAACACACGTATCCACCTCCGCAGCAGGTCCCGATCTTCCAGGTGACCACCATGCGGCACACCGGGGCGTTGGTCTTCTGGTTCAACCAGCGCTACGTGATCACCGGCACGTACGCCCAATGCCAGGCGGCCTTGCGCAGCGCGCAGATCCACAACGTGGCCTTCGGCTGGTGGAGCCTCCTGTCGATCCTGATGATGAATTGGATTGCGATCAGCAGTAATTTGATCGCCCGCAAGAAGCTCAACTCCGACGCGCAGCAAGCGCAGGCATACGCCCAGTGGTGGTACCAGTACATCGGCCCCGGCCGCGCCTGAAACGCGCCTGGGATGCAACTTCCGGGACCAAGCCACCACCAACACTGAACTGACGCAAGCACGAGGGAACAGTGGCAAAACGATCAGCGGTCAAGAAAGCGTGGGACGACGCACTGGCGCCGGCGTGCCGCGCTCGCGGGATGCGTTTCGTCAGCGCAGCAGGATTCGTCGTCGACGACGTCTACATCACCGAATTGTTCTACCCGCAGGTCTTCCATCCCGACAAAGACCTCAACATGGTGCGGATTACCTGGACGGTCGAGATCAAGCCGCTGGCGGTCGACGAAATCCTCTGGGCAGCATTCCTTCCCGACGTCCCGATGGGCCCGCGGATGCGGATCAACCGTCGCATCAATGGGGCCTTCAAGGTGCAGCCGCTACGCATTGGTCAGGGCTCGCGTGACGTCCCAGCCGACCAACAGCCGGATTGGGATCCGGTGCTCGATGAGTTCGGCCGCCTCCGCTCCGAGTTCATTGCCGCGCATCCTTCGCCGGCGGACTACGCATCGGCATTGGCCCAGGGCGACGGTATCGCCCCGAACCGAGCCCTCACCCGTACGGTGACCGCACTGATCGCGGCCGGCCGCAGCGACGATGCGGCACAGATCGCCGAGGAGGCGATCGCCCGCGGCGAAAGTGGCGGAATGTCCTCGACGGTCGATGTCCTCAAATACCTGGCTGCCTACGCGAAAGGCCCGGAGCCATATGCGGCGTTCACCGACAGCCTCACACCTACCCACGACTACCAGGTCGTGTGCGAGTCGCAGCGCACCATCTCCAGCGATCTGATCCGCGGGCATCATCGGGGCAGAATCAGTCACCACTTGTCGAGCATGAATGGCTCCGATCCATGGGCGGTGGTCCTCAGCGCACGGCCGCCCACCGGCGTGCCGGCGGACTTCTCGACGTCTCGGTACGTGCAGGCCGCAGGCACCGCTGACGCGATGAAGATCGAATATTGCCAGCCTGGCGGCGCCGAGATCGGTGCAGTATCAGTGCGTTCGGTGGTCGGTCACCCACATTCCGACCCCGCAGCACTCGATGTTGACATCGTGCTCCCGCGCAGTGTCGAAACCGTCACCCGCCATGAGGTCTTCACCGCACGGGAAGCAGCCGAGATGTTCGAGAGGTTCTACCGGACCGACACCATCGGCGACGGCTACGTGCTGCGGGCGGTCGAGGGGTATACCGCTGACGGCGGACACATCGACCTGCAGTCGCGATGAAGCTGTGTCGTCGCGGGGAGGTAGCCAAACGCCGCTAGGCGTGCCGCGAGGTCACTCCCCCGTCGACCACGATCTGTGTTCCGGTGATGAACGACGCCTTGGGCGACATGAGGAATGCGACGGCCGCCCCGATCTCCTCGGGCTGCCCCAGCCTGCCCAGCGGCGCCGCCGACACGAATGCGGTTTTGACCTCGGGAACCGCCAGCGCGTCGGCCAGCATCGGGGTTTCGATGAAGCCCGGGCACACGGCGTTGACGCGAATTCCCAACGGCCCCAACTGGCCTGCCATCGACCGGGTCAGCCCCAACAGCCCGGCCTTGGACGCGCAGTACGCCGGAATGAACGGATTGCCGACCAGTCCCTCGATGCTCGAAATCCCCACGATCGCCGGCGAAGCACCGGCGGCCAGTGCCTTCTCGAAATGCGGCAGCAGCAACTGAGACAACAGCGCCTGTGCGCGCAGATTCACGTCGACGACGGCGTCCCAGGACTCCACGGTGAACATCCCAACCGGTTCCGGCAGCACGCGGCCGGCGGCGTGGACCAGGCCGTCGATGCCGTCCATCGCCGCGGCGGCCTGCTCGACAGCGGCGGCCATGGAGCCGGTGTCACTCACGTCGACGACGACGCCGTGTGCCCCAAGAGATTCAGCCACCGCCACCACCCGCGGCGAAATGTCGAACAGCGATACCGCGCGTCCGTCGGCGATCAACGCCTTGGCCGACGCCAGGCCGATACCCGATGCACCACCGGTAACCACCACACCACTCATGTCAGACCTCATTCACTCAATACGCTCCACTGCGTAGCGGAATAACCGCCGTCCCGGACACTACGCGATACCGCCCCGCGCCAGCGTTTCAAATCCCGAATTCATAGCCACTCATGGTTGGCTCGAAGGGTCATGACGAAACGTATTGCGCTGCTACTGACCTGCACGCTGTTCCTCGGCACCACCGGATGCTCGATGTTCGACAGCCCCGAGCCCGAGGACGCCTTCAACGCGTTTGCTGATGCGTTGCACCGCAAGGACTCCAGCGCTGCAGCCAAGGACACCACCGACGCCGCCGCATCCGAACCCGCCATCAAGTCGATGTTCGATGGCATGGGCAAAAACGCCACGCTCGACGTCAAGGCCACTGCCGGCGAGGGCGACAACAAGTCGACCGCCAAACTCGCCTACACCTGGTCCTTCGGACCTGGTCGCGAATTCCGTTACGACACAACGGCAATCGCCACGAAGGTCGGCGAGGACTGGAAAATCCGCTGGGCCCCGGCACTTTTGCACGCCAAACTCCGGCAGGGCGGCACATTCCAGTTCAGCGAAGACAAAGCGCTGCTGACGCCCGTCGTCGACCGCAACGGCCAGCCGCTGCTCAACTGGCAGACCGTCGGCGTCATCACCCTCAGCCGCGACCACCTCGACTCCGCCGCGGCACTGGCTCCGGTGGTTGCCCGGTTCGACGGCACCATCACCGCCGAGTCGATCGCAGGCGAGTTCAACGGGAATCAGGACGACCGCGTCACCGTCGTCAAACTCCGCGAGGCCGACCTCGCCCAGGTCGCCGACGAGCTCACCCAGATCCCCGGCGTCACCGTCACCAAGCAGGGCGCGCTGCTGACCGCCGACCCGAACCTGCACTCGCCCGCCATCAGCGGACTGCCCGAGGTCTGGCAGAAGACCATCGACGCGACCGCCGGCTGGTCGGTCGACCTGGTCGACGATCAGGGCCAGCCCACCGACGAACTCGCGAACAACGGCCCCGCCGACACCAAACCCGTCCGCACCACCCTGGACCCGCGCCTGCAGCTCCTCGCGCAGCATGCGGTGGCCATCGATCCCCGCCCGACGGTCCTCGTCGCCATCGCACCCAGCACCGGCGCGATCCTCGCCGCGGCCCAGAACGACGCCGCCAACGCGCAGGGGCCCATCGCCTTCACCGGCCTGTACCCGCCGGGGTCGACGTTCAAGACCGTCACCACCGCGGCCGCCCTGGAGAAAGGGCTCGCGACCGCCGACACCCCCGAGCCCTGCCCGGGCACCGTGACCATCGAGAACCGGACCATCCCCAACGAGGACAAGTTCGACCTCGGCACCGTCCCGCTGGCGCAGGCGTTCGCGCACTCGTGCAACACCACCATGGGCGCGCTCGCTGACAAACTCCCTGCCGACGCGCTGCCCAACACCGCCAAGACCCTCGGTATCGGCGTCGACTTCGTCGTCCCCGGCATCACCACGGTGACCGGCAAGGTGCCCAATGCCGACACGCCCGCCCAGCGCGTCGAGAACGGCATCGGCCAGGGCACCGTCACCGTCAGCCCGTTCGGGTTGGCGGTCGCTGAGGCCAGCCTGGCGCACGGCTCGACCATCACGCCCACGCTGCTGCCCGGCGAGCAGACCACGGCCAGCACTCCGTCGGCACCGGTCGACAAGCCGACCGCCGACGCCCTGCGCGCCATGATGCGGCTGACCGTCACCGAGGGCACCGCGACCGCCCTCAAGGACATCGACGGCCTGGGCGGCAAGACCGGGACCGCCGAATTCGGCGACAACACCCACTCGCACGGCTGGTTCGCGGGGATCGACGGGGACCTCGCATTCGCGACGCTGGTGGTCGGCGGAGATTCGTCAGCGCCCGCGGTGGCCGTCAGCGGGGACTTTCTGCGTGCCGCGCTGGCCGGATAACGGCGTGCCAATTTCACCAACCGGCCCGGTACTTGGGATTCTGGGCTGATGCGGGTTGACGGACGCGAGGTCGCGGTCTCGGGCAGCCTGCTGCAACCGATCACCCGCCGGACCAACGACATCCTGCGACTGGTGGCGGCGTCGGCCTTCCTGGTCACCGTCGTCACCAGCTCGCTGATCACCCGCAACGACTGGGTCCGGCTGGAACGGTCGGTGTCGCGGATCGTCGGCGTCCTGACGCCGACCCAGTCGAACCTGGTCTACATCGCCTACGCCATCGCGATCCTGGCGCTGCCCTTCGTCATCCTGCTGAGCCTGCTGGTGACAAAACAGTGGAAACTGCTGGGCCCCTATGCCGCCGCCGGGCTGATCGCGGTGCTGTCACTGTCCATCAACTCCAACGGCATCGCCGCGCCGAACTGGCACTTCGACCTCTCCGACCGCCTCAACACCGTCTTCTCCCAGTTCCTCGACGACCCGCGCTGGATTGCACTGCTGGCCGCGGTGCTGACGGTGTCGGGTCCCTGGCAGCCGGCCCGGCTGCGCCGCTGGTGGTGGACGCTGCTGCTGGCGTTCGTGCCGATCCACCTGGTGGTCAGCGCCATCGTGCCAGCCCGGTCGCTGCTCGGCCTGGCCGTCGGGTGGTTCGTCGGCGCGCTGGTGGTTCTGGTCAGCGGCACCCCGGCGCTGGAAGTTCCACTGGCCGGCGGGGTCCAGGCGCTGGCCCGCCGCCAGTTCGAGGTGTCGGCGCTGACGGTCATCCGGCCGGCCGGCACCGGGCCGCTGGTCCTCAGCGCCGATTCGGCCGACGGCACCCGCGCCGTCGTCGAGCTGTACGGGCCGAACCAACGCGTGGGTGGTGCCATGAGCCAGCTCTGGCGCAAGATCACGCTGCGCAACGACGAGACCGCTCCCCTGCAGACCTCGATGCGCCGCGCCGTCGAACACCGCGCGCTGATGACCATCGCGGTCGGCGACCTCGAGCTCGCGAACACCCGGACCGTGGCGCTCGCGGCGCTCGACCGCGGCTGGACGATGTTCGCGCACACCCCGGCGTGCGGGGTGCCGCTGACCAACGAGACGCCCGTCGCCGACGTGTGGCAGGCGCTCAACGCGCTGCACCACCACCAGATCTCGCACGGCGACCTACGAGCCTCCGAGATCACCGTCGACGACCGCACGGTGGTGTTCGGCGGGTTGGGCAACGCCGAGTACGGGGCCTCGGATGTGCAGCTGCAATCCGACATGGCGCAACTGCTGGTGACGACGACCGCCATGTACGGCGCCGAGCCCGCGGTGGCGGCGGCCATCGAGCAGTTCGGCGAGGACACCGTGCTGACCGCGTCGCGCCGGCTGACGAAGTCGGCGATGCCGCTGCGGCTACGGGAGTCGCTGCCCGATTCGCGCGCCGTGATCACCGCGGCGCGCGACGAGGTGAAGCACCAGACCGGCGCCGACCGCATCCAGACCGAAACCATCACCCGCTTCACCCGCAACCAGGTCATCCAGCTGGTGTTGATGATCGCCCTGGTCTACGTGGCCTACCCGTTCATCAGCACGGTGCCGACGTTCTTCTCCGAGCTGCGGTCCGCCAACTGGTGGTGGGCGCTGCTCGGGCTGGCGGTGTCGGCGCTGACGTACGTCGGGGCGGCGGCGGCGTTGTGGGCCAGCGCGTCGGAAGCCGTGAGCTTCAAGAATTTGACCATCATGCAGGTGGCCAACACCTTTGCGGCGACGACGACGCCCGCCGGCGTCGGCGGCCTGGCGTTGAGCACCCGGTTCCTGACGAAGGCCGGGCTCGGCGCGTTGCGGGCGACGGCGGCGGTGGCGCTACAGCAGTCGGTGCAGGTGCTCACCCACGTGGCGCTGCTGATCTTCTTCAGCGCGGCCGCGGGCGCGTCGGCCGATCTGTCGCATTTCGTCCCGTCGTCGACGGTCCTCTATCTGCTCGCCGGTGCGGCGCTCGGTGTGGTGGGCACGTTCATGCTCGTGCCGCGAGCGCGGCATTGGCTCGGTACGTCGGTGCGCCCCCGCCTGACCGAGGTGTGGGCCGACCTGGTCGCACTGGCCCGCCAACCCCGGCGCCTTGGGTTGATCATATTGGGTTGTGCCGCAACGACTCTGGGTGCGGCGCTGGCCCTGTGGGCGAGCGTCGAGGCCTTCGGCGGCTCGACGTCGTTCGTGACGGTGTGCGTCGTGACGATGATCGGTGGGACGCTCGCGTCCGCGGCGCCGACACCCGGCGGTGTGGGCGCCGTGGAGGCCGCACTGATCGGTGGCCTGGCCGCGTTCGGGCTACCCGCGGCCGTCGCGGTGCCGTCGGTGCTGCTCTACCGGGTGCTGACGTGCTGGCTGCCGGTGTTCATCGGCTGGCCCGTCATGCGCTGGCTGACCGAGAAGGACATGATCTAGGACGCCTGTCGCCGGCGTGTCGTCGTCGGGCGTGTCGTCCTGCCTTGTGAGACATACGATCTGGAAGCGTCAACTTTCCCTGACGCGTCAGGGAAAG